>JBBQDL010000018.1:0-50410 GCA_038319665.1 Candidatus Limnocylindrales bacterium | reverse complement strand
CGGACGCCGCCCGATATCGCGTCGCCGGGCCTTGGCGATGCCCTCACGGGGCTCCAGCTGGGACGGACCTTCCGCGGCCTGGGTCGTCACGACGCGCGGACGATCACCCGCGTCCTGCCGATGGCGGTCGCCGACTTCGTGGCGGAATGGTTCGAGACGGACGCGCTCCGGGCGGCCGTCGCCTGGCGCGGCGTCCAGTACACCGCGATGGGTCCGTGGTCAGCCGGGACGACCGCGGTCCTGCTCGCCGACTCGGCCGGCAACGATGGTGGGGCCGCCGGCCAGACCGTTTTCGCCCGGGGTGGTCCGGGCGCCCTCGTCGCCGCCCTCGGGGCGGCGGCGCGCGAAGCCGGCGTCGAGATCCGAACGAGCGCCGAGGTCGTCGCCATCACCTCGCGCGATGGCCGGGTGACCGGCGTGGCGCTGGCCGGCGGCGAGGAGCTGACAGCACGGGCCGTGGTGGCCGGCATCGACCCGAAGCAGGTCCTGACCCGCCTCGCGGACCCGGTCGCCGTCGGTCCGGGCCTCCTCTGGCGAGCCGGCAACATCCGGACGCCGGGGACGGTCGCCAAGGTCAACCTCGTCCTCTCGGGCCTGCCCCGGTTCACGGCCGCCGGCGATGACGACCACCTCCTGCGCGGCCGGATCGTCATCGCCCCGGGCATCGACGCCATGGAGCGGGCGCACGACGCGGCCAAGTACGGCCGGCCGTCCGAGGCCCCGATCCTGGAGGCCACGATCCCATCGCTCGCCGACCCTTCGCTGGTCGAGGCGGCCGCGCCCGGGACGCACGTCATGAGCGTGATCGCCCAGGCGACCCCGTATGCGCTGCGGGATGGGAACTGGGACGAGGCCCGCGAGGGGTTCGGCGACGTTGTCGTCCGAACGCTCGACGGCCATGCCCCCGGGCTGGCGAGCCTGGTGACCGCGCGCCAGGTGCTGACGCCGCTCGACCTCGAACGCGACTACGGGCTGACCGGCGGCCACCCGATGCACGGTGAACACGGGCTCGACCAGTTCTTCCTTTGGCGGCCCCTGCTCGGCCACGCCCGGTATCGGCTCGGTCTGGACGGGCTCTACCTGGCGGGTGCCGGCGCCCATCCCGGCGGCGGCTTCACCGGCCAGTACGGTCAGAACGCGGCACGCGAGATCGCTTCCGACCTGCGCCGGCGCGGTCGTTGACCATTAGGTCGTCAGCGGCGCTCGCGCCCGCCTTCCTCCTCGATCGACTGCTCGACGTCGGTTTCGAGCGTCCGCTCTTCGGTCCCGGGCGGGCTGGGACTGGCGCCCTGAGGCGTGGCCGGCTCGTCCGGCAGCGTCCAGTCCCAGGTCCGCAGGCGCTTCAGCAGACGCCGTCCCGTCAGGTCGAGATGGATCGGTGTGATCGCGATCCGGCGATTGACGACGGCGTGGAAATCCGTGCCCTCGACCGCCAGGCCTGACGGCGGCGGGCCGCCGATCCAGAAGTAGGGGATGCCCCGCGGGTCCTGGCGCTCGATCAGATGATCCTGGTAGACGCGCTTGCCGAGCCGGGTGACCTCGAAGCCTTCGAACGCGTCCGGCTCTACGGCCGGCACGTTCACGTTGATGAGCTCGCCCGGCGAGAGGCCGTGCTCGAGGATGTTCCGGGCGACGATGGTCGCGGCTCGGCCGGCGAGCGTGAAATCGGGGTGTTCGTAGTACTCCTGCGAGATGGCGAAGGCCGGGCAGTTGTTGATGACCGCCTCCATCGCGGCACTGACCGTCCCCGAGTAGGTGATGTCGTCGCCGAGGTTTGCGCCGTAGTTGATGCCGGCCGCGACGAGGTCGAAGCCGTGCCCGAAGAAGCCGAGGAACGCGAGGCTCACAGCGTCGGTCGGCGAGCCATCGACCGAGTAGGCGAGCGAGCCGTCGCCGAGTGTCCGTTCGCGGACGCGTAGTGGTCGCATCAGCGTCTTCTGGTGGCCGACCGCGCTCTGGTTCGTGTCGGGTGCGACGACGGTCACCTCGCCCATCCCTTCGAGCGCCTGCTTGAGCGCCAGGAGGCCGCGCGATTCAACGCCGTCGTCGTTGGTGACCAGGATCCGGGCACGGGTCGTCCATTCGCCGAGCGGCCGGGCGTTGACACGCAGTGCTCGCGGACCACCGCGGGCGGCGCCCCCGGCGAGTGGCTCGCCGCGCTCCTTGTCGACGTCGCGCCGCTCGGTTCGGGCGCGCTCCCGGGTCATGTCCGGCTGATCGGCCGTTCGATCGGGCCGTCGGTCCAGCGGCGCCCCCTCCGCGTCGCTCACGCCGGCTCGTCGTCCTGGGGCGGTCGCCCGGTCGGGTCCGGTTCAGCGATGTCCGCCGCGCTGCCGGGCGTCGGTTCGCGTGGGATCCGGACCGGTCGCCCGTCACGTTCCTCGAGACGGCGCGCCGCGCGCCCCGCGACCGAGCGATCGGCCGAGGTCCGCTGCAGGAACTCGAGCAGGAAGGCCGACACGACGGCCGCGATCGGGATCCCGAAGATGGCGCCCGGGATGCCCGCGATCCGGCCGCTGATGAGGACCGAGCCCAGGACGACGATCGGGTGGATGCCGACCGCGCCCTGCATGATCCGTGGCTGGAGGACGTTCATGACGACGATCCAGCCGGCGGCCATCAGGATGACGGCGGGGAGCACCGCGTCGGGCTTGAGGACGATGGCCACGACCACCGGCGGCGCCCACGACAGGAACGGCCCGAAGAAGGGGATCATCTGGAGGATCCCCGACGCCACCGACGTCAGCGGTGCCAGCGGCAGGCCGAGGAGCAGGTTGGTGGCCAGCGCCACGAGGAAGTAGATCGCGCCCATCAGCGCCTGGCCGCGCAGGAAGCCACCGAACGAGCGCGAGACCGAGACCTCGAGCAGCCGCGCCTCCTCGGAATAGGCCGGCGGGACGATCCGGAACAGGAAGGTCATCACGGCGTCGCGATCGAGGACCATGTAGATCGACAGGAAGAAGACGATGAGCATCGTCCCGACCACGCTCAGGCTCGCCACGGCGATCTGCTGGAGGGGCTGGACGAGTCCCCCAGCGATCTGGTCGAGATTGCCCAGGGCGGCCTCGGCCTGGCCGACCAGGTCGACCTGCCCGAGGCCGATCGAGGTGAGCCATTGCTGCCACGGCGCCAGCATCGTCGGCAGCTTCGCCTTGATGTCCGGGATGGACGCGGCGAACGTGACGATCGAGGAGGCCAGGGCACCTGCGGCCACGACGAGGAGGATCACCAGGACGAGCACGACGACGGTGTAGACGAGGACCGTCGCGGCGGCCCGCGGCATGCGCGGGATGAAATTGACGATCCGGCTGACGATCGGGCTGATGATGAACGCAAGCAACCAGGCCAGGAAGAACGTCAGCAGGATGTCGCCGAAGTAGAAGAACAGCCCCGTCAGTTGCTGGACGATGTACATGAAGAGGGCGATCACCGCCAGGATGAGCAGGGCGCTCACCAACCGTCGATCGCGCGGTCCCAAACCGCTGGTCAGCATCGCATCAGCGCAGGCCCATCTTCTCCCGGACTTCGGCCATGGTCGCCTCGGCCAGCGGACGGATCCGCTCCGCGCCGGCCGCCAGGATCTCGTCGAGCCGCGCCGGCTCGGCCATCAACTCGGTGTAGCGCTCACGGGCGCCAGCGTACCGGGCGACGATCCGGTCGGCGAGCACCTTCTTCATGTCGACGCAGCCAGTACGGGCTGTCCGCTCGCCTTCCCAGAGCGACTCGTAGTCGTCACCGAAGAAGCGCTGGAGCTGACAGACGTTGCAGACCTCGGGTCGTCCAGGGTCGGTGCGCAGGATCCGCTTGGTGTCGGTCACCATCGACATGACCTGCTTGCGGATGACCGCCTCGGATCCGAGGATGTCGATGGTGTTCCCGAGCGACTTGCTCATCTTCCGCACGCCGTCGGTGCCGAGCACGGTCGGGGCGTCCGTGAAGACCGCCTGCGGCTCCGGGAAGGTGTCCCCGTACCGGTGGTTGAAGGCGCGGACGATCTCGCGCGAGAGCTCGAGGTGCGCGGCCTGGTCCTTGCCGACGGGGACGAGCGAGGCCTTGTAGATGACGATGTCCGCGGCCTGCAGGACGGGGTAGGTCAGCAACCCGTGGTTCACGTCATCGGGCTGTTGCGCCTTTTTCTCCTTGTAGGTCGGCGTCCGCTCCAGCCAGCTGACGGGGGTGACCGTCGCGAGCAGCCACGCGAGCTGGGTGACCTCCGGGCGGTCGCTCTGGACGAAGAGGGTGCAACGGTCCGGGTCGAGGCCCAGCGCTAGCAGCGATGCCGCCATCTCGATCGTGCGCTGGCGCAGGACGGCGCCGTCGTGCGTGCTGGTCAGGGCGTGGAAATCGACGATGCAGTAGATCGCCTCGTACTCGGACTGGAGGCGGACGTAGTTCCGGATCGCCCCCAGGTCGTTACCCAGATGGACGACCCCGGACGGCTGGATCCCCGAGAATATCCGTGGCCGGGCGGCAGGCGCCCGGAAGGGTTCGGCGGCGGGCGCCAGCTCGGTCGTCATGGCTCGCGAGTGTAGCCGACGGCACTCACCCCACGGTCGCTCGGATGGGTCCGCTACCATGCTGCGGATGTCGCCACCCGACCGGCCCGGATCATGAGCAGCGCCCGGCTGCGCGTCGCCGTCCTCGGGGCGGGGACCGTCGGGCGCGAGGTGGTCCGTGCCCTGCTCGACCGGCCCGACGACCTGCGACCGGCCTTTGGCGCCACGCTCGAACTGACCGCCATCGCCGTGCGCGACGTGGATCGCGCGGCGCGGGCGGGTCTGCCTGCGGCGATGCTCTCCGATGCGCCCGCCCACCAGGTCGCCGACGAGGAGATCGATGTCATCGTCGAGCTGCTGGGCGGCGATGAGCCCGCGCACACGCTGATCGCGGCGGCGCTCTCGATGGGCAAGCACGTCATCACCGCCAACAAGCACGTCATCGCGAATCACGGACCGGAGCTCGAGGCGATCGCGCGGCGGACCGGGGCGACGCTCCGCTTCGAGGCGGCGGTCGGGGGCGGGATCCCGGTCCTCGGCTCGCTCGCGGGCGATCTCGCCGCGAACCGGGTCACTCGCGTCCGCGGGATCGTCAACGGGACGACGAACTTCATCCTGAGCGCCATGACCGACGAGGCGCAGCCGCTCGAGTATGCCGAGGCGCTCGCCGAGGCGCAGCGGCTCGGCTATGCCGAGGCCGACCCGTCGGGCGACGTGGAGGGGCTCGACGCGGCGAACAAGCTGGTGATCCTCGCCCGGCTCGCCTTCGATCGCTGGCTCGACCCGGCGACCATCCCGACCCGGCCCGATGGCGCCGACGGGCCGGCCGGCCCAGGGATCACCACCGTCAGCCTTGCCGACCAGGCAGATGCCAGGTATGCCGGTCGGATCATCCGGCTGCTCGGCACGGCCTCGCTCGACGATGCCGGAGGGGTCGCGGCCGCCGTCCTCCCCACCGCGCTCCCGCTCGATTCGGCGCTGGGCCGAACTGCCGGGGTCCGCAACCGCATCGAGGTCGACGCCACGCCCGTCGGACGCATCGGGTTTGACGGCCCGGGCGCCGGCGGGGCAGCGACCTCCTCGGCGGTCCTCGGCGACCTGCTGGCCATCGCGCGCGGGGAGGGGTCGACGTGGGGTCCGCGTCGCCCCGCGATCGCGCCAGCCGGTGGCGGCGCCAGGCGGCCGGACGCCGAGGTCCTGGTGGCCTCGAGCGGCCTGCGCTACCCGATCGATGACTGAGCCGAGGATGCGCTCGGTGGCCGCCCGCCCGCGCCTTGTCGAGCGCTACGGCCGGTTCCTGCCGATCACCGATGCGACGCCGCCGCTCACGCTCGGCGAGGGCTTCACGCCGCTCGTTCACGCGCATCGGCTGGGCGACGCGCTCGGCCTGCACAACCTGTATCTCAAGGTCGAGGGCCAGAACCCGACCGGCTCGTTCAAGGACCGCGGGATGGTGGTGGCCGTCGCCAAGGCGGCCGAGGCCGGCGCCCGCGCCATCGTGTGCGCGTCGACCGGGAACACCTCGGCGTCGGCGGCGGCGTATGGTGCGGCGGCTGGGATGGAGGTCATCGTCGTCCTGCCGAAGGGCCAGATCGCGGTCGGCAAGCTGCTCCAGGCGCTCGTCGCGGGCGCCCGGGTCGTCGCCATCGATGGCAATTTCGACCAGGCGCTCGGGATCGTCCGGGCGCTCGCCGAACAGGACGACCACCCCGTGACCCTGGTCAACTCGGTCAATCCGTACCGCCTGGAAGGCCAGAAGACCGCAGCGTTCGAGATCTGCGACGACCTCGGCCGGGCTCCCGACGTGCTCGCCATCCCGGTCGGCAACGCCGGCAACATCAGTGCCTACTGGGCCGGCTTCCGCGACTACGCCGACGTGGGGCTGATCGATTCGACGCCGCGGATGTGGGGCTTCCAGGCGGCCGGCGCCGCACCGCTGGTCGTCGGTCATCGGATCGAACACCCGGAGACGGTCGCGACCGCGATCCGGATCGGCGACCCCGCCTCGTGGGGCAAGGCCATCGATGCCCGTGACGCCTCGGGTGGCCGGATCACCGCGGTGACCGACGAGGAGATCCTGGCCGCCTATCGAGCGCTGGCCCGCTTCGAGGGCATCTTCTGCGAGCCCGCCTCGGCGGCGGGCGTGGCCGGCGTGACCAAGGCGGTCGAGGCCGGCGAGCTCGATCCCGAGGCGATCGTCGTGTGTGTCCTGACCGGGCACGGCCTGAAGGACCCGACGACGGCGGAGCGCCAGGTCCGGCCCTTCCTCGAGGCCGCACCGACCCTCGGCTCGGTCGCCGTCGTGCTCGGCTGGTAGGTGCGCCGATGAGTGGCCACTGGCTCGCGGAGCTCGATGGGAGCAGCGTCACGGTCGAGGTACCCGGTTCGTCCGCCAACCTCGGAGCGGGCTACGACTGTCTCGGGGTCGCGCTGGCGATCGTCAACCGGATCGAGGTCGAGGTCCGCGTCTGGAGCCGCGGCGCGATCGAGCTGATCGTCGACGGCGAGGGCCGGGACGAACTCCCCGGCGACCGCGAGAACCGGTTCATCCGCGGCCTGGAGGCCACCTTGCGCGCGGCGCGGGGCGAGCTGCACGAGGGCGTCGGATGGCAGATCACGATGCATAACAAGATCCCGCTGGCACGCGGGCTCGGGTCGTCGGCGGCCGCGACGGTCGGCGGCGTCCTGGCCGGGAACGCGCTGGCGGGCGAGGCGCTCGCCACCACCGAGATGCTGCGGATCGCATGCGAGATCGAGGGACACCCGGACAACGCCGCCGCCTCCCTGCTCGGCGGCTTCGTCGTGTCGACGACCAGCGACGAGGGGGTCGAGGCCATCCGCTTCGATTCGCCGCGGGACCTCCGCGCCGTCCTGTTCATCCCGGACCTGCGGCTGCCGACCGACGCGATGCGCGCGGCGCTCCCGACGATGGTCCCGATGGTCGACGCCGTGGCCAACCTCGGGGCGGTGGCTGTCGGCGTCGCCGGCCTGGCCACGGGACGGTACGACCTGCTGGCGCGACTGACCGTGGACCGATTGCACGAACCGTACCGAGCGGTCGTCTACCCGCAGCTGCCGCGGATGGTCGCGGCGGCACGGGAGGCCGGTGCCCTCGGGGCCTGCCTGTCGGGGGCGGGTTCCACGATCCTGGCCTTCGCCGAGTCGATGGCGGGCATCACCCGGATCGAGGCCGCCTTCTTTGCCGCGGCCGCCGACATGGACCTCGCCGGCCGTGTGCTGGTCGTCGAACCGCGGAATGCCGGGGCACGGGTGGTCGCCCGCGGCTAACGGGTCCGCGCCGGCGGGCCCAGGGCCCCTCCTACGAGGCCGCGCTCGTCCGCTCGCGCACGAACGTCAGCACCTCGTCCCACGCCGCCGCGCTCGCGTCGGCGAACTCGGCCGCCTTTCGATCGAAGAAGCTGTGTGGCGCGCCCGGATAGCTGACCACGCGATGGTCGACGCCGGCCGCCGAGAGCGCCGCGTCGAACGCCGCGATGTGCTCGGGCTTGATCACCGGGTCGGCGCCGCCGAAGAGGCCCAGGACCGGCGACCCGACCCGTGACGCGGCCTCGACCGGCTCGGGCGCGTCGTTGCGCCATGGACCGACGAGCGTCCCGTACAGGCCGATGACGCCCGCGAGGTCCAACCCGAGCGTCGCGGCGAGGAACGACATCCGGCCACCCATGCAGAAGCCGATCGTGAAGACGGCCTTCGGGGCGGCCCGGTCCCCGTCGCGCGCCCGCAGCTCCTCGACGGCAGCGACGATGTCGGCGGAGATGCCGGGCCAGGTCGTCCGCTCGACGTGGGGCATGTGCTCGAAGTCGTCGCCGCGCGGCTCGGGCCCGGCCGTCCGCCCGAACCAGTCGATCGCCAGGGCGTCGATCCCGTGTTCCGCGAACCGCAGAGCTAGCTCCTCGTAGAAGGGATTGAGTCCTCGCACGTCGGGGAGGATGACGACCCCGGCGCCAGTCGGCTCGGCGGCGCGCGCCCGGAACGCTGCGAACCGGTTGCGATCGGCGGCCGTCAGCATGAGCGGCGCTGAATCGAGCGCGCCCCCGGCGATCGGTGCGATGGGCGGGCGGCTGTCGAGATCGAAGCACATGCGGGGCTGGTCCTCCGGGCGTTGCGTGACCGAACGATGTCCCACGAGGCGTCGGGCATCGGGAGCGCGCGACCCAGCGGGTAGAATGCCCCGACGATGCCCGCCCCCCTCGTCGTCCAGAAGTATGGTGGCTCATCCGTCGCCGATGCGGACCGGATCAAGCGCGTCGCGCGCCGGATCGCCCGCGAGCGCGCCGCCGGCCACGATCTCGTCGTGGTCGTCTCGGCGATGGGCGACACGACCGACGAGCTGCTGGGCCTTGCGGCGGCCATCACCGACGAGCCGGATCCCCGCGAGCTCGACGTGCTGCTGGCGACCGGCGAGCACCAGAGCGCGACCCTGCTTTCGATGGCGCTGCACGGCCTGGGTGTGGGCGCCATCAGCCTGAGTGGGCCGCAGGCCGGCATCACGACCGACGGTCGCTACGGTCGCGCCCGGATCGCCGGGATCGAACCGCGCCGGGTCCATGCCGAGCTGGCCGCCGGCAAGGTGGTCATCGTCGCGGGCTTCCAGGGCCAGAGCGCCCATGCCGCCGACGATGACGAGATCACGACCCTCGGCCGTGGGGGGAGCGACACCACTGCGGTCGCACTGGCCGCCAGTCTCGGCGCCGCCCGCTGCCAGATCTTCACCGACGTCAAGGGCATCTACACGGCCGACCCGCGCCTCGTGGCCAGGGCCCGCCAGCTCCCGGTCATCGGCTACGAGGAGATGCTCGAGCTCGCCCACCAGGGGGCGCAGGTGATGCAGGTCCGCGCCGTCGAGCTCGGCTGGGTCAACGGCGTCGTCATCGAGGTGCTGAGCTCGTTCGAGGACGCGCCCGGCACGCTGATCAAGGAGGATCCGCTCGTGGAGCAGCGCAACAAGGTCCGCGGGCTTGCCCACGACCGAAACGTCGCCAAGGTCACGGTCGTCGCCGTGCCCGATCGGCCGGGTGTCGCGCGATCGATCTTCTCGCCACTCGCGGACGCGGGGATCAACGTCGACATGATCGTCCAGAACGTCGGCCACGGCGGCGAGACCGACCTCTCGTTCACGGTCCCGCGGGCCGAGCTGGCCGCCGCCAAGAAGACGCTCGATCCCCTCGTCCGCGAGCTGGGCGCGCGCGAGCTGACGACCGACGCCTCAGTGGCCAAGGTCTCGATCGTCGGCGCCGGCCTCCACAACGCGCCGGGCTACGCGGCGCGGATGTTCGGGACGCTGGCCGATGCCGGCGTGAACATCGAGATGATCTCGACCTCGGAGGTCCGGATCACGTGCATGATCGCGGAGGCCGATCTCGAGACGGCGCTGCGCGCGCTGCACGACGCCTTCGAGCTCGAACGACCCGAAAGCGTCGACGCCATCGACGCGGGCGCCGCGGCGGCCGGCTGACCGGTGCATCGCCGATGACCGGGTTCCTCGCCCGGACGGAGCGCTTCGACCGCGTCGATTCGACGAACGATGTCGTGCGCGGCTGGCTGGCCGATGGGGTGCAGGAGGTCTGTCTCGCCGTCGCCGCCGAACAGAGCGCGGGCCGTGGTCGCGCCGGCCGCGCATGGATCGCGCCGAAGGGCACCGCGCTCCTGCTCTCGCTCGGCTTCCGGCCGGGGTGGCTGGCACCCGACCACGTCTGGCGGCTCGCGGCGGTCGCGTCGCTGGCGATGGCGGAGGGCGCCGAGGCGGCGGCCAGGCTGGCCGCCGGGTCCGTCGGCCTCAAGTGGCCGAACGACCTGGTCATCTCGACCGCCGCACCGTCCGGCTCGTCGACCGACCTCCGGAAGGTGGCCGGTGTCCTCGGCGAGACCGACGGTCTCGGGAGCCCCGACCCGCGCGCGGTCATCGGCCTCGGCGTCAACGCCGACTGGGCCCCGGCCGATTTCCCACCGGAGCTCGCCGCCACGATGACCTCGCTGCGCGAGGCCGGCGGCGGGGGTCGCTCGATCGACACGGAGGCGTTGCTGGCCGCCTTCCTCGAGCGCCTCGAGCCCGGGATCGACGCGCTCCGCGCCGGCCGCTTCGATGCGGCCGGCTGGGCCGGCCGGCAGGTCACGACCGGTCGCACGGTCCGTCTCGAGACGCCGGCCGGCGTCGAGACCGCCACGGCGCGAGGGGTCGACCCCGACAGCGGGGCGCTCATCGTCGCCGATCCAGGCACGGCGTCCGGCGAGCGACATGTCCTCGTCGGCGAGGTCATCCACGTCCGTCTCGCCGAACTGATCCCGGCACGGGTGTAACGCGATGGCCCGACCGGCATTATGGAGAGTGGACCGTCCGGAGGAGGGGGGTCCGCGCCTTGCCCATCTCGACCGTGACCGTCGGCTCGTCGAGGCGGCCCAGGCGGACCCGGCCCGGTTCGAGGCCCTCTATCGGAAGTACCTGGCCCAAGTGTATAGCTACGCGTTCTACGAACTGCGCGACCACCACGAGGCGGAGGACGTCACCGAGCGGACGTTCCTCGCCGCCCTGACCAACCTCGGCCGGTTCGAGGAGCGCGCGCGTCCCGCCGACGGCGAGGGTGCCTCGACGTTCCGCATCTGGCTCTTCCAGATCGCCCGCAATGCCGTTGCGGAGCGTCGTCGCCGGCAGCGCCGCCGGCCCGAGGCGCCGCTCGAGACGGCGGGTGTTGTCGCCGCGCCGATCGACATCGAAGGCGACGCAGCACTGCGCGACGAGGCGGCGGCTGCGTGGCTGGCGGTTGGCCGCCAGCCCGACGATCGACGTCGCGCGCTGATCCTGCGATTCGTGGACGAGATGACGACCGAGGAGATCGCGGGCGTGCTCGGCCGTTCGGAAGGTGCCGTCCGGGTGCTCATCCACCGTGCCCTTCGGAGTGTCGCCCGGGATCTCGACGACTCGTCGCGGTGACCGGCCCGTTCGCCGGTCGGGAGGGCCGCGAGGTCGACGCCCTCATCACCGACCGATACCTCGAGGGGCTCCTCGCGGCGCACGCCCGCGGCGCCGACCACGCGCCGGCGCCGTCCGAACCGTCCGACGCGATCCGACGGACCGCCGACCGGCTGGCTCGCGACCTGCCGCGATTCCACCCATCGTTCCGGTTCGAGGAGGCGCTTGCCGCCCGGCTGGGTGACGTCGCGAATCGGATCGGGTCCGCGGCCACGACGGGCGACCCGCAACGGCCGATCTTCCCGCTTCCGGTCGGCGACCCGGCTCAGCCTGCGCCGGTCTTCGGGCGGCGGCCGCTCGTCATCGGTGGCGCCCTCACCTCCGCCGCACTGTCGCTGGCTGGCGCGGCATATGTCGCATGGCGCCGCAACCGGCAACCGGCGAGCCCGATGGTCCGCGCCGCCCGAGCGGTCGCCCGGACGAGGCCCATCTGATGCCGATCAAGCTGCCGTCGTTCCGCGCCCGCCGGGACGTCTATCCGGCTGACCTCTGGACGCAGTGCCCGTCATGCGAAACGATGCTGTTCAACAAGCAGCTCGACAAGGCGCTCCGAGTCTGCCCGACGTGCGGCCACCATTTCCGGCTCTCCGCCACCGCCCGCCTCGGGCAGCTCCTCGACCCGGGCACGTGGGCCGAACGAGACGCCGGGCTCCAGTCGGTCGATCGCCTCGGCTTCGTCGATCAGAAGCCGTATCCGGCCCGGCTCGAGGCGGCCCAGACGGCGACCGGGATGCGCGATGCAGCGGTCTGGGGGACCGCCGCCATGGGTGGGACCCGGCTGGCCGTCTGCGTCATGGACTTCGGGTTCATGGGCGGATCGATGGGCGCGGTCGTCGGCGAGAAGGTGACCCGTGCCGCCGAATACGCCCTCGAGGCACGCACTCCGCTCATCATCGTCAGCGCATCGGGCGGAGCGCGGATGCAGGAGGGCACCCTCGCTCTCATGCAGCTGGCCAAGACACTGGCTGCCCTGGAGCGCCTCAGGGCCGGCGGCGTCCCGTACCTGTCGGTCATGTCCGATCCGACCACCGGGGGCGTCTTTGCGTCATTCGCGGTCGTCGGCGATATCAACCTTGCCGAACCGGATGCGCTCATCGGGTTCGCCGGGTCGCGTGTCTCGGCCGGCACGATCGCCCAGGAACTGCCACCTGGCTTCCAACGCTCGGAATTCCTGTTCGAGCACGGCTTCATCGACCGGGTCGTGGCCCGGCCCGAGCTTCGCGACGAGCTGATCGCGCTGCTCCGCCTCCTGCCCGTTCGCGATCCGGCCGCCGACGTGGCAGCACCCGACCTCGACGTCGCCACGCCCGGCTTCCGTCCCTTCTCGTTCTTGAGCTCGCTCGCGGAGCGGGTCGGCGAGCGCGTGAGCCCCGACGAGGCGCCGGCCGCGCTGGCGGAGGTCGGCGGGAAGGGCGAGCCACGCGACGCCGTGTGGGGACGCGTCCAGCTCGCTCGCAACCTGCGCCGACCGCGGACGCTCGAGTTCGTCAACGCCATGACCGATGGATTCGTCGAGCTCCACGGCGACCGGCTCTTCGGCGACGACGCGGCGATGGTCGCTGGCCTGGCCCGACTCGACGGTCGCCGGGTGGCAGTCGTGGGTCAGCAGAAGGGTGCCGACACTGACGAGAACATCCGGCGCAATTTCGGGATGCCCCACCCGGAGGGCTACCGCAAGGCGATGCGGATCATGGAGCTCGCCGAGCGGTTCGGGCTGCCGGTCATCACCTTTGTAGACGTGCCGGGCGCCCACCCGGGTCCCGAATCCGAGGAGCGCGGTATCGCCGAGGCGATCGCCCGTTCGATCGGCCTGATGAGCCGGTTGCGGACACCGATCGTGACGGTCATCACCGGCGAGGGCGGTTCAGGCGGGGCACTCGCGATCGCGGTCGGGGATGTGGTCATCGCGCTCGAGAACGCGGTCTACTCGGTCATCTCCCCCGAGGGTTGTGCCGCCATCCTGTGGCGGACGGCCGACGAAGCGCCGGCGGCCGCCCTGGCGATGCGGATGACCGCCGCCGACCAGGAGGTGCTCGGCGTCATCGACCTCGTCGTCCCGGAGCCCGGTGAGGGCGCCCATGCCGATCCGGCCGAGACCGCCCGGCGCCTCAAGCCGATCATCCGCGACCGGCTCGCAGCGCTCGAGGCGTTGACCATCGACCAGCTGCTCGACACGCGCTACCGTCGCTATCGGGCCCTGGGGTCCTACACTGAGGCCGAGACACCAGGGCTGTCGCAGCCGGCAGGCCGCGGGCTCGGGGACCGCCTGCGCGATCTACTCGACCCGGGTCGGCGCGCGGTCGGTGCCGCCGTTCCTTCGTGGTCGCGCGACGAGCCGCCGGCTCGTGAGGAGGTCTAGAGGTTGCCTGAACCGGTCAAACCGGGAGAGCCCGAGGCCGACGGCGCGGAACGCGAGCGATCGGAAGCCGAGCGTGCGGCCGACCATGCCGCCATCGACCGCCTAAGCGCAGAGCTCCTCCCCGCCCTGATCGCGAAGCTCGGGTCGACCGGCCTCGGAGAGCTCGAGGTCCGCGAAGGCGGCTGGCGGGTTCGGTTGCGTCGCCCGGGCGATGGCAGCGCGGCCGCCCCGGTGCGCGACCGCCGGCCGGGCGAGCGCGAGCGGGTGGCTCGCTCCGGCGCGGGCCCGGGCGGCCCGCACCTGCCGGCCGGCCTGACCGCGGTCGGACCCGGTCGAGACGCACGTGATGGCGCGGATCGCGACGGGCACGCCGGCCGCGATGGTCGCGACAGCGGCCGGATCGTGGCCACCTCGCCCGCGGTCGGGGTCTTCCAGCCGCGTCCGGACGCCCGCGCCGGGACGAAGGTTCGGGCCGGCGACCGGCTCGGGTCGGTCGACATGCTCGGGGTCCCGCAGGAGGTCGTCGCTCCGGCGGATGGCGTCGTCGGCGCGAGCCTGGTCGAGGCAGGCGACGCCGTCGAATATGGCCAGGAACTGATCCTCCTGGAGTTCGCCTCCGCCGCCACCCCGGAGGCGTGAGCCGTGTTCCGCAAGATCCTCATCGCCAATCGCGGCGAGATCGCCCTGCGGATCCTGCGCGCCTGCCGGACGCTCGGTGCCGAGGCGGTCGTTGCCTATAGCGAGGCGGACCGCGATTCGCTCCCGGTCCAGCTGGCCGATGAGGCGATCTGCATCGGCCCATCCGAGGCGCGCCGCTCATACCTGTCCGCGCCCGCGGTGATCTCGGCCGCCCTGGTGACCGGCTGCGACGCGATCCATCCGGGCTACGGCTTCCTGTCCGAGGACGAAGGCTTCGCTGAAGTCGTGGCCGCTCATGACCTGGTCTTCATAGGGCCACCCGCCGGCGTCCTCGAGCGGTTCGCCAGCAAGGCCGGCACGCGCCAGCTGCTGGCCGCCCACGGGCTCCCGACGATCCCTGGATCCGACGGCATGCTGCGCGACGAGATGCACGCCCTGGGGGAAGCCGAGCGGATCGGCTACCCGGTCCTCATCAAGCCCTCGGCAGGTGGCGGCGGCAAGGGGATGCGCATGGTCCGGACCGGGCGCGAGCTCGAATCGGTGCTGCGTGTCTGCCGCTCGGAGGCCAAGGCCGCCTTCGGCGACGACTCGCTCTACCTCGAGAAGTGGCTCGACGAGAACCGCCACGTCGAGATCCAGGTCGCCATCGACCGATACGGCCATGGCGTCCACATGTTCGAGCGCGACTGCTCGGTCCAGCGCCGCCATCAGAAGATCCTCGAGGAGGCCCCGACCCCGGCCCTCTCCGACGCCGCCCGCGTCGACCTCGCCGAGCGCGCGGTCCGTGCCGCCATGGCGGCCGGCTACGAGAACGTCGGGACGCTCGAATTCCTGGTCGACGCGGACGGGGCGTTCTTCTTTATCGAGATCAACAGCCGGATCCAGGTCGAGCACCCGGTGACCGAGATGCTGACCGGCCTCGACATGGTCGCGATTCAGATCCGGATCGCGGCGGGCGAACCGCTCGGGTTCTCGCAGGCCGACGTCTCGATGCGCGGTCACGCCATCGAATTCCGGATCAACGCCGAGGATCCCGAGCACGAATTCCGTCCCGGTGCCGGCCTCGTGGAGCGCTACCACGCCCCGGCCGGCCCGGGCGTCCGGATGGATTCGCACCTGTACAGCGGCTACGAGGTGCCGCCCTACTACGATTCGCTGCTCGGCAAGCTCGTCGTGTGGGGGCCCGACCGGGCGACCGCCATCGCTCGTGGCCGGGTCGCCCTGGACGAACTCGTCGTCGACGGCTTGGTCACGAACGTGGCCATCCACAAGGCGTTGCTCTCGAACGAGGCCTTCCTCGAGGGTCGGATGACGACGAACATGCTCGACCGCGTGGGGAGCGCGGCCTTCCTCGCCGCCACGGCGCGAACGTGATCGGGTCCTCCTCGTGCAGGGCTGCACAGACCGCGCCACACGAGCGGCTCGCGAGGCACCACGCTGACGCCGACGCGACCAGGAGGCGCCCATGACCGACACGATCCATACCACTCGCGAGATCGAAGGACTCATCCCGCATCGCTGGCCGTTCCTGCTCGTCGACCGCATCATCGAGTACGACGCGGCGGCCAGGCGGATCGTCGGGATCAAGGGCGTGACCGCGAGCGAGTGGTATTTCCAGGGCCATTTCCCGGGCCTGCCGGTGATGCCCGGCGTCATCCAGGTCGAGGCGCTGGCCCAGACGATGGCGGTCTTCGTGGCGAAGCAGCCGGGGTTCGGCGACCGGATCGGGCTGTTCGCGGGCGTCGACGATTGCCGTTTCAAGCGGGTCGTCAGCCCGGGCGACACGCTCCGGCTCGAGGTCACGATGGAGAAGCTCGGCGGTCGGTTCGGGCGCGGCCGCGGCGTCGCCACCGTGGACGGGGAGGTCGCCTGCCAGGCCACGCTCTCGTTCGTCATCCCGGCTGAAGGTGTGCTGCGATGATCCCGGCGACCCGTGAGCCAGTGCGATGACCCGGCTGATCGTGCTGTCGGACATCCATGGCAACGCTGTCGCGCTCGACGCGGTCCGGAAGGCGATGCGCAGCGAGAAGCCCGACCTGGTCGCCGTCGCCGGCGACCTGGTCCTCAACGGGCCGGATCCGGCCGGCGCCGTGGACCTCGTGCGCGAGATGGAGGCGGCGGGTGCCGCGGTCATCTCCGGCAATACCGACGTCGCGGTGGCCGACTTCGACTACGCCGCCGCCTTCCCGTGGACCCGCGATGGCGGCGTCCCCGACACGTTCCGGGCCGCGACCGAATGGGCCCATGACGAGCTCGGTGACGAGCGATTGGCCTGGCTCCGTCGCCTGCCCGCCGAACGGCGGCTGCGCGCCGAGGACGGGACGATGATCCTCGTCTGTCACGCCTCGCCCGGCTCGCAGACGGACGGGTTCGATCGAGAGCTCGACGCGAACGTCGTGATCGAGCGGGCCAGCGGCACGGACGCTCGCCTCATCGCCTGCGGCCACACCCACTATCCGGAGGTTCGCGACCTCGGCTGGAAGGCGATCATCAACGCCGGTTCGGCGGGCTACGTCTTCGATGGCGAGCCGACCGCCTCCTGGGCACGCGTCGACATCGACGACGGCAACCTCGTCTCGGAGATCCAGCGGACCGAGTTCGACGCGCTCGCCGTCTCGAACGCCATCTCGGCGCGTGGCCTGCCCGGCGATGTGTACCGGGCCGCGACCGTCCGGACGGGAAAACTCGTCCGATGACCGAACAGCGTCGGGTGGTGGTGACCGGTATGGGCATGGTCACGGCGCTCGGGAACGATGTCGCAACGACGTGGGCAGGCCTCGTGGCCGGCCGGTCGGGCGTCCGAACGATCCAGGCGTTCAATCCTTCACGACTGACGTCGCGCGTCGCGGCCGAGGTGCACGACTTCGATGCGAGTGGCGTCCTCGATCGCAAGGAGCTGCGCCGGACGGACCGCTACATCCAGTTCGGCCTCGTCGCAGCCCGAGAGGCGCTTGACCAGGCCGGGTTGCCTGAGCGGTTCGAGGGCGATCTCGCCGACCGGACCGGGGTCATCCTGGGGACCGGTCTCGGCGGCGTCGGCACGCTGATCGATGGCTTCGCCACCAACGCCCTGCGCGGTCCGGACCGGATCAGCCCGTTCCTCATCCCGATGGGGATCCCGAATATCGGCTCGGGGCAGATCGCCATCCAGTTCGGGATGACCGGGCCGAACTTCACCACCGTGTCGGCCTGTGCCACCGGGGGCCACGCCCTGGGCGAGTCGAGCGAGATCATCCGCCGCGGCGATGCCGACATCATGGTCGCCGGCGGTGCCGAGGCGGGCATCTACGAGCCGATGGTCGGTGGCTTCGCCGCCATGCGGGCGCTTTCGACCCGGAACGACGATCCGCCGGCGGCCTCGCGTCCGTTCGACACCGGGCGCGACGGCTTCGTCATCGGCGAGGGGTCGGGCGTCGTGGTCCTCGAGGAGCTCGAGCACGCGCAGGGCCGCGGCGCGACGATCCTGGCCGAGCTCCTCGGCTACGGCGCGACGGCGGATGCATCGCACGTGACGCTCCCGGCACCGGGCGGGATCGGGGCGGTCAAGGCGGCGCGGCGCGCGCTCGTGAAGGCCGGCCTGACGCCGGACGACATCGATCACGTCAACGCCCATGCGACGTCGACACCGGAGGGTGACCGCGCCGAGCTCCAGGCCATCCGCACGATCTTCGGCGACGGGGTCGAACGGATCTCGGTGACGGCCAACAAGTCGATGATCGGCCATACCCTCGGCGCCGCCGGCGCGATCGAGGCCATCGTGTCGATCCTGACGATCCGCGACGGCTGCGTCCCACCGACGATCAACCTCGGCGACCCGGATCCCGACGCGGCCGGGATGGACCTGACCCCGAACGTCGCGGCGAACCACGAGATCGGCACGGTCCTCAGCAACTCGTTCGGCTTCGGTGGCCAGAACACGGCGCTGATCCTCGCCGGTCCCGGCCGATGACCGACGACGCGGTGGCCGCCCGCCCACCCGAGCCGCGCGACGGTGGTGACGTCGCCCTGCTCGCCCTGATCGACCACCTCGCCCAGCTCCTCGAGCGCTCGGACCTCGACGAGCTGGAGATCGAATCCGGGGGGACGGGGCTCACCCTGCGCAAGCCGGTGGCCGTCGCGCAGGTCGTGCCGGCCCGCGCCGGAGGAGCGGCGGCCAACCTTCCCGCCGGAACGGCCGAACCGCCCGTCGCGGGCGGGCCGTCGACCGCGGGTCGGGAGCCGGCCCCGACCGCCCGGCCGTCGATCAAGGCGCCGCTGACGGGGCTCTTCTACGCGTCTCCAGCGCCGGGGACGGCCCCGTACGTCCAGGTCGGTGGCGAGGTCGCGGTCGGTCAGGTCATCGGCCTGATCGAGGCGATGAAGTTGTTCAACGAGATCAAGTCGGACCTGGCCGGCCGGGTCGTCCGGGTCGTCGCGGAAAGCGGCGCGTTGGTCAAGGCGAAGCAGCCGCTGATCGAGGTGGATCCCCTGTGACCACGACCGCCCGCTACGCACACGTGACCGGATGGGGTCGGTACGCTCCGAGCAAGGTCCTCACCAACCACGACCTCGAGCGGATGGTCGACACGTCCGACGAGTGGATCGTCTCGCGCACGGGCATCCGCGAGCGGCGGGTCGCGGCGGCGCATGAGACGACCGCCTCGATGGCCGCCGTCGCCTCCATGCGTGCGATCCGGACTGCGGGGATCGACCCCGACGAGATCGACCTGATCCTGCTCGCCACCCTCACCCCCGACTACTGGATGCCCTCCACGGCCGCCCTGGTCAAGGAGGCCATCGGCAATACCCGGGCGGCGGCGATGGACGTGGCGGCCGCCTGTTCAGGCTTCGTCTACGCGTATGCGACCGCGCACGCGTACATCACCAGCGGGATGGCCAAGCACGTGCTGGTCATCGGGGCGGAGCTTCTGACGCGCTTCCTCGACTACACCGACCGGAACACCTGCATCCTGTTCGGCGACGGCGCCGGTGCGGTCGTGCTGTCCGCCTCCGACCAGTCCGGTGGGGGACTCGGCATCGAGATGACGACCGAGCCACAGGGCGCGTACATGATCTGGCTCCCAGCCGGTGGGGCGAAGAGCCCGCCGTCGGCCGAGACGGTCGCTCGCGGCGAGCACTACGTCCGGATGGAGGGCAAGGAGACCTACCGGTTCGCGACGAGGACGCTCGCGACGACGGCGCTGACGTCGATCGAGCGGGCCGGCCTGCAACCGTCAGACATCGACCTCTTCATCCCGCACCAGGCCAACATCCGGATCATCGAGGCCGTCGCCAAAGGGCTCGACCTGCCGATGGAGCGGATGTTCGTGAACCTCGACAAGTACGGCAACACGTCGGCTGCGTCCGTTCCGATCGCCCTGGCCGAGGCGGTCAACGAGGGCAGGGTCAAGGTGGGCGACCGGATCGTGATCGTTGCGTTCGGGGCGGGCTTCACCTCGGGTGCCGTGACCATCGAGTGGACCGCCGACCCGGCGCGCGGGATCGCGGGCGATGCCGCGGTCGATCCCGACGACATCAAGGTCCGGCTGCCCGTCGACTGGGACTCGGTCGACCCGATCCCCGAAGCGCTGGCCGAATTGATGCGCCGTCCCGGGTCGGTCGACGTCCCCCTCGACGACGTCGTCCCGGGCGAGCAGGGCGCCGCGCCCCAGGAGGTCCGGGCATGATCGAGCTGTCTGGCAAGACTGCCCTGGTCACGGGCGGATCGCGCGGGATCGGCCGGGCGATCGTCACCCGCCTTGCCACCCAGGGCGCCGACGTCGCGTTCACCTACAAGGGCAACGCCGCGGCCGCGGCGGAGACGGTCGCGGTCGTCGAAGGTCTCGGCCGCCGGGCGCTCGCCATCCAGGGCGACGCGTCGCAGGCCGAGGTCCCCGACATGGTGGTCAAGGCGGTCCTCGAGGCGTTCGGCAAGATCGACATCCTCGTCAACAACGCGGGGGTGACCCGCGACGACCTGATCATGCGGATGTCGGTGGAGGCCTGGCGCGAGGTCCTCGAGACGAACCTGTACGGGGCCTTCTTCATGATCAAGGCCGTGACCCGGCCGATGCTCAAGGCGCGCAGCGGCCGGATCATCAACATCACGTCGGTCTCGGGCCAGGCCGGACAGATGGGCCAGGCAAACTATTCGTCCGCGAAGGCCGGGCTCATCGGCCTCACCAAGGCTACCGCCCGCGAACTCGCCAGCCGATCCATCACGGTCAATGCCGTCGCGCCCGGTTTCGTCCTGACCGAACTGACGCAGGACCTCCCCGACGCCCTCAAGGCCGAGATCACCTCGCGCACGCCCCTCGGACGGTTCGGTGAGACCACGGAGATCGCGGACGCCGTCGCCTTCCTCGCCAGCGACGAAGCCGCGTTCATCACGGGTCAGGTCCTCGCGGTCGACGGCGGGCTCGTGATGATGTAACGACCCCGGCTTGGGTCGCCGCCGGGTCGCCCGGTGTCGTCCTGTAGGGATGGGTGACGTTCGGGTGATACCGGGCGCTCCATCGAGGTCCCAGCCTGTGGCCGACTGACGGCGACGAGTCTCGGATGGAGGGCCGCATGGCGCGACGGATACTGGCGCGAGGGATCTGCTCGATCTGGCTTGCGGCCCTGACGCTTTCCGCATGCGGCTCGACACCGCCGCCGACCGGATCGCCTGCGTCCGTGGTCACGGCCAACCAGTCGCCGGTTGCGACGCCGATCACCTCCATGTCTGCGTCGCCCTCGGCTACGCCATCCTCCGCGCCCACCGCCCCCGTCGATCCGACGATCGCCGACCTGACTGGCGTCAAGACCGACCCGGCCCTCGCTCACCGGCTCCCGATCGCCGTCCTCATCGATGACAACCAGGTGGCGCGCCCGCAGTCGGGCTTCAACGGGGCTTCCATCGTCTATCAGGCCCCGGCCGACGGCGGCGAGACCCGCTACATGATGGTCTTCCAGGAAGGGGATGCGGCGCAGATCGGCCCCGTTCGAAGCGCCCGCATCTACTTCGTGCAGTGGGCCAGCGAGATCGGCGCCGGGATCGGTCACTACGGCGGCGATCGACGCAGCCGCGCCTACCTTGCGGCGTACGACCATCGGCGCTTCACGAACATCGAGGCCCTCGGGCCGGGCGGCCACGCCTATCACCGAATCTCGGGCCGGACCGCGCCGCACAACGGGTACACGTCGACGAAGGCGCTCCGCGCGATGGAGCTGAAGCTCGGCGGACCCGTCTTGATCGATCCAGCGACCTGGCGCCGTCCGTTCATCGCGCCGACACCAGGGGCGTCGCTGCCGTCGGCACAGCATCTCGTCGTCCCGTACCGCACCGGCCGGATCGACTATCGGTTCGACCGGGCGAGCGACCTGTATCGACGATCCGTCGACGGCAGGACCCAGGTCGACCCGGCCGATGGCAAGGCAGTCACGACCCGGAATGTCGTGGTCCTGTTCATGTCGTTCCACACCGATTCGCATATCGAACCCGGGCACGCGCGACCGGTGATCGGCGACATCGGGACCGGGCGCGCGCTCGTCTATCGCGAGGGCCGGCGGATCGAAGGGACGTGGTCCAAGGCCGACGAGCTTGCGCCGACCCACCTCCTGGACTCGAACGGCGCGGAGATCCCGCTGGTCGCGGGCCGGACCTTCTTCCAGATCGTCCCGCTCGATACGAGGATCAGCGACGGGACCTGAGCCGCCTCCGGCGACCGACAGCAGGCGGCGGGCACCGTGCTAGACTGCGCCCGCTTTGAACCCAGCAACAACGCTCGGGCCGGCCCCTGACCGGCGCTCCCCGTCGATCGCGGCCTTCCTGTCCTTCCTGTGGCCGGGGCTCGGACACTGGTACACGCACCGGCAGCGAGCGGCGCTGCTCTTCGCGCTGCCGGTCATCGGCGTCGTCCTGGTCGTCGGGCTCCAGGCGATCGGCGGCATCAGCCAGCTGGCCGCGCTGCTCATCTCACCATCCTCCGCTCTCACGATCTGCATCCTCGTCCTGCTGCTCGGCGTCTGGCGGGTGCTCGCGGTCATGGATTCGGCGATGGCGATCCGGCCCCGCGGCTCATGGCGTCGGGGACGGTCGCTGGTCGTCGTGGGCATCGTGACGCTTGCGATCGCGGCGACACACCTGTGGGTCGGCTACGTCGCCTGGGCCTTCTACGATGCCGGGTCACGGATCTTCGTCGCCGAGCCGGGTCCGGACGCCGGCGCGGCGATCGTCACAGCGTCTCCGGGTCCCGGTCAGACCCCCGATCCCAACGACGAGTACGTGGTCGCGCCCTTCGCGACGCCGCCCACGCAGGCCTCACGCATCAACATCCTGTTGACCGGCGTGGACTCGGCCGAGACCCGCTCCCACGCGCTGAACGACACGCTCCTCGTGGCGAGCATCGACCCGGTCAGCCACGACGTCGCGCTCATCAGCTTCCCGCGCGACATCTCGAACTTCCCGTTGATCGACGGGCGGACCTACACCGGCAAGATCAACTCGTTCCAGACCTACGTGAACAACCACCCGAATGAATTCCCCGACAAGCCGCTGGTCGAGCTCGCGAAGGAATTGAGCTTCCTCGTCGGAGCCCCGATCCACTACTACGCCGCGGTCGACCTCGCCGGCTTCCGGCGGCTGATCGATGCCGCCGGCGGGGTGACGATCAACAACAAACGCCTGATCAACGATCCGCGGTACGACTGGCTCGACGGTCGACGCGGCTTCACGCTCACGGTCGGGACCCACACCCTGGATGGCGAGGATGCCCTGGCGTACGTTCGATCGCGGTACACGCCCGGCGACAACGACTTCAACCGGGCTCGCCGCCAGCAGGAGGTCCTCCTCGCACTCGCGAAGAAGATGACCTCGCCGGCCATGCTGCCGAAGATCCCGCAACTCCTCGGCGTCGCGGGCGACACGCTGCGGACCAACTTCCCGTCCGAGCGGGTCAGCGAGATGCTGGGCCTGCTCGACGGGATCGGCGGCGCGAAGGTGACCCAGGTCGTGCTCGGGCCGTCGTACTCGTACCACCCGCCCAACAGCCAGACCGGCGGCACGTACACCCTGCGGCTCCACATGGACCGGTTGGCCGCCCTTTCGATCAAGGTCTTCGGCAGCGAGAGCACGTACCCGCAGCCGTCGCCCGCGGCATCACCCTAGGGCGAACCGTCCGGGTCAGCGTCCCTGGAACATGGCCGGGATGGTCCGGGCCATGATCTTGAAGTCGAGCCAGATCGACCAGCGGTCGATATACGCGAGATCGAGTTCGACCCACCGGTCGAAATCCGGTTCCCGGCGGCCCTCGACCTGCCACAAGCCGGTGATCCCGGGCTTCATCGACAGGCGTCGACGGTGCCACATGTCATAACCCTCGACCTCCCTAGGAAGTGGCGGCCGCGGTCCGACGAGGCTCATCTCACCGCGCAGGACGTTCCAGATCTGGGGCAGCTCGTCGAGGCTGCTCGCGCGCAGGACTCGTCCCGTCCGGGTCAGGCGGGGGTCGTCGGTGACCTTGAATGCCGGCCCGCGGATCTCGTTGCGCGTCTGGAGCTCCTCGAGGCGGCCTTCGGCATCCAGGGCCATGGTTCGGAACTTGGCGACCTCGAATGCGCGCCCGTGGAGACCGACACGCGTCTGCCGGAAGAGGACGGGACCACCGTCGATGACGCGGACGGCCACTGCCACCAGGGCCATCACCGGTGTGAGCAGGACCAGCGCGACCGCCCCGAGCCCGACATCGAGCAGTCGCTTGCCGGCGAGGGCGAGGACCCGGTCAGGGCCATACACGAGTGAGAGCACGGGGATCCCGTCGAACTCCTCGATGCGTCCGCCCGGCAGGGTGAGGCCGAGCTCCCCGACGGGGATCCGGACGATCTTGCCTTCCTCCTCGCACAGGCGAGTGATCGGTTCGACGAACGCGACATGTTCGGGCGCCAGGCAGATCGCCACCTCGTCGACCACGCGGCGGTGAAGGATCGCCTCGATCTCGTCGACGGTCCCGAGGATGGTCCGGGGACCCGTCATGTCGGGTGCGGCCGCTGTCAGCCGGAGGTGGCCGATCACCCACAGCCCGAGTTCGCGGTGGCGTTCGACCCGGTCGGCGAACCGCCGGGCCTCCATCTCCGTCCCGATCACGAGCATGTACCGACGGTTGTGGCCCCGATCGCGCAACTCGCCGAGGACGAGCCGGATGGAGATCCTCGAGGCGAGGGTGACGACCACCTGGACCGCGAACAGGGCGATCAGGAAGAGCCGGCTGACGGTCGGCAGCTTGAACAGGAAGAGGGCGGAGAAGGTAGCGACCGCCAGCAGCAGATCGGCCCGCAGGACGTCGCGCACGTCGCTCCGGATCGACCAGCGCGAGCGCAGCCGGTAGAGGTCGTGAAGCCAGAGCGCACCGACCCAGACGGCCGTGTAGGCGCCCGCGATCGCGAACGGATCGAAGCCCGCCGCCCGCCAGGTCGATGCCCAGCCGGACCCGAAACGGACCATCGAGATGATGACGAACAGGGCGAACGCGCTGAGCGCATCCGCCACGAGCAGCCCGAGTCGAAGGGCCATGCTGTGTCGTCGGATCAAGCGGTCGTCCCCGTCAGTTCGCCCACCCGGACGCCCATCATACGCGCGGCCGGTGCGTCGATGCATAGGCCCTTCGCCTCCGGGCGAGGGTACGCCGGTAGGCTGGTCGCCCAGGAGGGCGCCTCCTACGTTGACTTCGATGCCATCCCTCAGGCCGCTCCGCCGGGTCACCCCGGTCATCGCCGTCCTCCTCCTCGTCATCGCAGCGCTCGGTCCGGCGGCCATGTCCGCGAGTGCCGCCGGCCCGAGCTATTACGTCGACGGCAAGCACGGCAGCGATGCGAATCCGGGCACCAGCCTGGGTTCCGCGTTCAAGACGATCAAGGCCGGCGTCTGGGCGCTGCGCTACGGCGGGACCCTCGACGTCGTGGGCTACGACGATTACGTCTACTACGAGACGATGTCGGCGTCGCAGTGGTACATGAACGGAACAGCGACCTCGCCTGTGGTCATCCGGGCCTATGGCTACGGGACATCCGGCTATGTCCGCCCGATCATCTCCGGCGCGAAGGTCGTCAGCCGACCCGGCGACGGGCGCTGGGTCCGACCAAATGCAGCGAGCTACCCGAACGTCTGGGTGACCTCCTGGACGAGCGCGATCCCGGGCTATGAGGCCTCGGTCACCGGCTACCACCAGGAGCGCATCTTCGCCGACGTCTCGCAGCCGCTGGTCAGGCCCGCGACCTCGACCCCGGCGGGCCTCCAGGCCACGCCCGGGTCGCAGTACTGGGACGGCCTGCACCTCTACGTGCGGCTGGGTGGCTGGGGTTCGACGTCAGGCGCCAGCCTCGATCCCAATGACCACACGATCGAGATCCCGACCTATACCGGGCTGCTCGTCTCGTCCGGTTCGAACTACGTGCAGATCACGGGCTTCCGGATCCGTCATACCACGATGGGCGTCGGCTTCACCGGGAGCGCCAGCCACGACCTGGTCCAGGACGTCGACGCCAGCTACAACTACACGATGGGCTTCTACACCGCGAGCTCGTATAACACCTTCCGCAACCTCACCGGGTCACGCAATACGATCCAGCTGATCAAGCTCGACAACGGTGCTGACCACAATTTCGTCGATAGCGTCGTCGGCACCGAGAACATGGGCCAGGGCATCAAGCTCACCGGGTCGGGGACGCAGTACAACACGGTCATCCGCTCGATCTTCCGCGGTGGCAAGGACGTTCCGCTCAACCAGGGCGGTTACGGCGGCTACGTCCAGGGCATCGACATCGAGCAGGGCGCCAACCACAACACCATCGACGGCAACCTGATCGAGCGCAACCGCCGCGGCCTCATGCTCTACCAGGTCAGCTCGAGCGGCGGCATGCTGACGGGCAACACCATCAAGTACAACACCTTCTCCGGGAACGACGTCGCGGTCGTCCTCTGGGACGGCAAGTACAACACGACCCAGGGCAAGGGCGCCGTGACGTTCTATCGCGACACCTACATCGGCAACACGAAGGGCGTCACGTCGGAGTCATACACCGCCGGCAAGCTGTTCGACCACGAGACCTTCTACAACACGGGCTCGGTCAAGACGCAGTCGCACAGCACGTTCTACATGAAGTCGGGCTCGATCACGGTCAGGAACTCGGTCATCCGAGGGTCGGCCGGCTACCATTTCTACACCGCCAGCGGGGCGAAGATCTCGGTCAGCTACACGACCTATTGGGGCGCCGGGCTGGGGACCACGAACTCGGCGGGAACGGCTTTCGGGACAGGTGTCAAGGACTTGGACCCGGGCTTCCTGTCAGTCGACCCGGTGGCCGCGTTCTACCTGACCATCGACTCGCGGTCGCCAGCCTATCGGCTGAGCTCGGGCGGCGGCCCGATCGGGGCCCGCTGGCGCTGACCCGGATCGTCAGCGACGGGCTGCGCTGAAGAAGCTGTCTCGAGCCGGATCACGTACGCGCCGGCCACGACCGCGAAGACGACCCCGGCGGCAGCCACGTTGAACAGGTTGTTGACCATCCCCTGGGCGAGGTAGCCCAGTACCGCCAGCGCACCCGCCGTCTCGACCGCCGAGATCCTTCGGCGTCGCAGCTGCAGCAGGACCCGCAAGGCGGCGATCGCGATCGCGAGGTTGACGATCAGGGACCCGATCGCCGCGGCCACACCGCTCTCGGCACCCGCCAGAAGGATCGTGTTGTGGGCGCTGTTGACCGCCGCCCCGAACTCGGTGCGCATGTAGCGGTCGGGGTTCGCGGCGGCCACGACGAGCGTCTGGCCTGGCCCGACACCGGTCAGCGGGTGGTCGATCATCATCAGGGTCGCCGATGTCCAGAGGGCCAGCCGATCGGGGATGTCGCTCGTCAGCCGCTCGACGGCGACCGGTGCCGACGTCCCGCCGGCGCCGGGTGTGCCGGGCGCGAGCGTCCGGCTGGGCGTGATGAGGAAGCCGAGGGCGACGATGGCGAGGACCGGGACCATGTAGCGGACCCGGCCGCGGATCAGCAGCAGGACCGCCAGGACGACGATCGCCAACCCGACCGACGCCCGGGTGAAGGTCAGGACCAGCGCGAAGACCTGGACCAGGACGGCGGCCCACCACAGGATCCGCTCGCGTCGCGCGCTTGCGTCGGTCGCCAGGCCGGCGCTCAGGACGATCGTGAGGATGAAGATCGCGCCGAGGAAGTTCGGGGAGATCCCGAGCGTCCCCGCGATGCGGCCGGGGACCTCGAAGTAGAGGACCGAGAATTTGCGCGTCGGCTCGAGCCCGATGCCGCCGAGCGGCAGGAAGAATGCCGCGAGGCCAAAGACCGCCTCGGCGGTCCCGAGCAGCGCCATCGCGCGGGCCACGAAGATCTTCCGGCGTTCGACCGGCTCGGCGAGGCAGACCAGGAGCGCGATCACGGCGAGGTAGGTGTAGCGGCCGGGCGCCCGCAACAGCATCGTGACCGCCTGTCCCGGCGACACCGCATCGGCGATGCTGCTCACAATCCCCGCGGCGACGAGGATGGCCAACCCGCTGACCAGGAGCCACGGGAGCCGGACCGAGCGGAGGCGGCGAAGATCGACGGCGAACGCCAGGAAGACGATCCCGAGCAGGGGCAGGATGTCGTCGAGGCTCAGCCCGCCGAGGACCGGGACATGGGGCACCAGTGGCGTCGCGACGAGCAATGCGAGTCCGGCGGCGGGCGCCCAGGCCGCCCGCCGAGCCAGCCACCAACCCGCGACGGCGCCGACCAGGGCGATCAGTACCGTCAGGCCGATGAGTTCGATGGGCGTGAGATCGGCTGCGGTCACCGGCGTAGCCTGCCATACCAGGCGAGCGATGCCGCGGCGGCCAGGCGCACATCATGGGTCTCGACCATCGCCCGCGCGGCGGCGCGCATCGCGGGACCCTCGACCGGATCGGTCGAGAGGCGGAGGGCCCGCTCAAGGGCGCCCGCGAGGGCCGAGACGTCGCCCGGCGGCACCGTCAGTCCGCTCACGCCGTCGTCGACCGTCTCGACCAGCCCGCCGGTCGCCGACGCGACCACGATGGCGCCCGCCGCCATCCCCTCGAGCGCGACGAGGCCGAGCGGCTCGCGATAGACCGATGGCACTGCGACGACCGCCGCACAGGCCATCGCCGCGGCGACCTCGTCACGACCGACGCCGCGGCGCAGGTCGATGTCGACGCCGAGATCCTTCGCCAGCGAGGCGAGGTGCGGGCCCTGCGCGCCATCGCCCAGGATCGTCAGACGGCCGCCACCGCCGCGTTCACGAAGGACGGCCATCGCACGGATCAGGACGTCGACCCCCTTGTCCGGGACGAGCCGGCCGACGTAGAGGACGCCGCCACGGGAGGACGGCCGGATCGCGCTGAATCGCTCGAGCTCGATCCCCGGCGTCAGCACCCGCACGCGATCCGCGACGGCTGGGTAGCGGAGGGCGATCTCCGCGGCCAGGAACCGGCTGTTGGCCACGATCAGGGCCGCCGAGCGATACGTCGAGCGGGCCAGCCGGGCGTGAAGGCCGGACCTGGCCGGCAGATCGAGCACGTCCGCGCCGTGCGCGAACAGGACGAGCGGCGCCCCGGCGAAGGCCGCGACGGCCCGGGCGATCAGCCCGGTCGGGTAGGCGATGTGGGCCTCGACGACATCGAACCGCCGGCCGCGGGCCCGGCTGGCGAGCCCCGTCCGACCGGCCGCCCATGCGAGGCTGGCATACTTCGCGGCGACTCGGCGGTGGACCGCCGGATCGCGGATCGCGACGACGCGAACCTCCGCGCCGAGGGCTCGCAGCGCTTCGACCCGAGCCGCCACGAAGGTGCCGAAGGCCGGGTGCGCGGGGCTGGGATACAGATTGGAGACGACCAGGATGCGCACGCGCTCAGGCCGCCCGCATGTCGTCATCCTCGACGAGAACCTGCCGGTCCCACTCGACCGACGCGTCTGGCAGGAGGCCCTGGCCCTGACCGGCGCCGGGTACCGCGTGACGATCATCTCGCCACGTGGCGCCGGCGAGATGCGGTCCCTGGTCGAACGGCGTGACGGCATCCGGATCCTGCGTTATCCACAGCGGGCCGCGACCGGCATCGCCGGCTACGCCGTCGAGTACATGCCGTCGATGCTCTTCACGGCGGCCTGGCTCCTGGCCCTTCGCACCCGCGGCCGGATCGACGTCGTGCACGGCTGCAACCCGCCGGATCTCTTCTTCCTGCTGGGTCGCCTGGCCCGCCTGTGGGGCGCGCGCTACGTCTTCGACCAGCACGACGCCAACCCGGAACTGGCCGTCACGAAGTGGGGCGAGCGCCGGTCGGGCAGCCTCCTCGTCGGGCTGACCCGAGCGCTCGAACGGGCGTCGTACCGGGCCGCGGCTTTGGTCGTCGTCCCGAACGACTCGTACGCGCGGCTCGCTCGCGATCGTGGCGGCGTCCCGCAGGACCGGATCGTGGTCGTTCGCAACGCGCCACCGGGCGACCGTTTCCGCGCCCTCGCGGCGGGGTCCGATCCGCCGGCTGACGGCAGCCTGCGGATCGGTTACCTCGGGGTCATGGGCTCGCAGGACGGGGTCGAGATCCTGCTCGACGCCGTCGCCCGACTCGGCGAGGCGCGGCCCGGACTGCCCGTCGAGGTGGATCTCATCGGCGACGGCGAGGCGCGAGCTGCCCTCGAGCGCCACGCGGCCGAGCTCGGGCTCGACGGCCGGGTCCGGTTCCACGGCTACCAGGGACCCGAGGTCTTCGTGCCGATCCTCGCCGCCACGCACGTCTGCGTCTCGCCCGATCCTCCGACGCCGTTCAACGACGTCTCGACGATGACCAAGGTCGTGGAGTACCTGGCCATCGGGCGACCGGTCGTCGCCTTCGACCTGCGCGAGACCGCCGGGATCGTCGGCGAGGCCGGGGTCATCGTCAGCGAGCCGACCGCGGATGCCCTTGCCACCGAGCTGGAGTCGCTCGCGGACGACCGGGCGCGGCTTGCGATGCTGTCGGACGCGGCAGCCAAACGGGTCGACGAGCTCGACCTGCGGTGGGAGCGCTCCGCGGAGCGGCTCCTGGCCGCCTACCGGTCGCTCCTGGCGAGGGCCGGGGTCGATGGGATGGGCTGAGGCCGGCCGTCGCCGAGCTGGATGACGGTGTAGCCGGCGGCACGTAGCGCGTCGGCATCGAGCAGCCGGCGCCCGTCGATGAGCAGCCGCCGGGCCGGCCGGTCGACCCACGCCGCCCAGGGCAGGCCCCGGAACTCGGGCCATTCGGTGGCGATGACGATCGCGTCCGCGCCATCGACGGCCAGGCTTGGGTCGTCCACGACGTCGAGCGCCGGCAGACGAACGGCAGCGTTGGCCCCCGCCGCCGGGTCGTAGGCACGGACCGTCGCGCCGGCGTCGAGCAGTCGTTCGGCCAGACGGATGGCCGGCGAGTCGCGGATGTCGTCGGTACCCGCCTTGAAGGCCAGGCCGAGTAGGCCGATCGTCCGGCCCCTTGGCCCGCCGACGGCCGCCCCGACACGCTCGGCGAACCGGTCCTGCGCCGCGAGGTTCGCCTCGGATGCTGCGGTCGTGACGTGCATCGGCAGGCCGAACGCGCGCCCGGCCACGGCCAGCGTGATCAATTCCTTGGGCAGGCAGCTCCCGCCGAAACCGAAGCTCGGGTGCATGTAGGTGCGCCCGATCCGCGGGTCGGCGCCAATCCCGGCGAGCACCTCATCGACGTCGGCGCCCGCCTCCTCACACAGTGACGCGATCTCGTTCGTGAAGGAGAGCTTGAGGGCGAGGAAGGCATTCGCGCCGTTCTTGATGATCTCGGCCGCCTCGACGTCGACCACGAGGCGGGGTGCGTCGATCGACTCGTACAGCGCGAGGACGGCCTCAAGGGCCATCGGATCGGCGTCCGGAAAGCGCCCGACGACGATCCGGCTCGGGTGGGCGAAGTCCTCGACCGCCGTACCCTGGCGGAGGAACTCCGGGTTCGAGAAGACCCGCGCGGTCGAGAGGCCGGCCGCTTCGACCGTCGGGCGCGTGCCCCCGACCGGGAGCGTGCTGCGGATCACCAGGATGTCGTCCGGCCCGAGCCGGCCGCGCAGTGCGCTCATCGCGGCGTCGAGCTGGCGGAGGTCGCTCGTGCCGTCGTCACCGATCGGCGTCCCGACGCAGACGAGCGTGATGCCCGGGTCCGGGGGCATCGTCTCGGTGACGCTCAGGCATCCATCGGCGACCGCCGCGTCAAAGGCGTCCTGCAGCCCTGCCTCGTGGATGGGGATGTGTCCGCCGCGCAGTGCCTGGAGCCTGGCGGGCCCGGTCTCGACGAGCTGGACGTCATGGCCGAGGCGGGCGAGACCGACGGCGGTCACCAGCCCCACGTATCCGGCGCCCACGACGGTGACCGAGCGATGCGGCAGACTCATCATCGCGGGAGAGCGTACCAGCGGGCCGGGAGGCCCGCGCGCGGCGACCGATCGGAGTTCGACACGATGACGACACCGGGCCGTGGCGTGAACCGGGTCGGTCCCGACTGGATCACGTCGCGGTGATGGAGTGACAGCCCGCTTCGTGCCGCTCCATAGACTGCTGCGTCGCTTCGGGGTCGACCTCGTCCGTCATCCCGGTACGACGACGACCCTCGGCCGCCGGATCGGACATGTCCGGGCGTGGGATGTCGACCTTGTCATCGATGTCGGGGCGAACGCGGGCCAGTACGCCCGTGAGCTCCGTTCGCTGGAGTACCGCGGCCAGATCGTCTCGATCGAGCCGCAGCCGGCGGCGGCCGACCAGCTCGAGCGAACGGCGAGGGCGGATCCACGGTGGCGGACCCTCCGGTTGGCCCTGGGCAAGGTAGACGGACCGGGCCGACTCTTCGTCACCGCGAATTCGTACAGCAGTTCGCTCTTCGAGGCCACGGGTCAGCACGAGCGCGCGGAGCCCGACGCTCGGGCGGTTGCGACCATCGAGACGGAGGTGCGGCGTCTCGACGGCCTTGCCGACGAGCTGATCGGCGGGGCGAGTCGTCCGATGCTCAAGCTCGATGCCCAGGGGGCGGAGCTAGACATCCTCGATGGCGCAGGGCAGGCGCTGGATCGTTTCGTGGGTCTGCATCTCGAGATGTCGCTTGTCCCGATGTACGTCGGGGCTCCGCTGATGGGCGAGGTCGTCGACTGGCTCGAGGCGCGGGGATTCCTCCTGACCGAGCTGGAGCCGGAGTTCTCCGACCCGAAGACGGGCCGTCTCATGCAGGTGAACGGGCTCTTTTACAATGCGGCCCTCTGGCCGCCCCGTGCTGGTCGCAGGCAGGCCTGACCGAGAACGGTCCTGACGCTCAGGGGCGCCGGACGCGGACCTGTCGAAATCGGTCGACGAGGCGTCGGGCCGGTGAGGGAAGCCGGTGGTAGGCGACCGAGCTGACGGGCTGGAGCCCGACCACGATCCGTTCGGCGCCGCGCGCATGCCGTCGGCGAAGCGCCCGCGTCTCGTCCATCGCCGGTCCCGCTTCGGCCGTGGTCTTGGCGGCCGGATGGATGGTCGCCTCGGCGAGGATCCTCGGCAGGAAGACCGGACGATCCAGGGCAGAAGCCCGGAGGAAGAGGTCGTAATCCATCGAGTACCGGAGCCCGGGATCGAGGAAGCCGGCGCGCTCGACCAGATCGCGGCGCAGGAAGGCCGCGGCTTGCGGGATCATCTGATGCGAAAAGAGGAGCCCGGCCCGGCTGTACTGGCCGCCGGTGACGCCGAGCGGCGCTCCATCCGGGTCGACCAGCTGGCAGCGGCCATAGACGAACCCCCGGTCGGGGTGGTCACCGAACCAGCGGCCCACCAGGTCGAGCGTTCCCGGCAGGTAGAAATCGTCGGAGTTCAACCAGGCCAGGATCTCGCCGGTCGACGACCGCCAGCCGGCTTCGATCGCGGCCGCCTGGCCACCATCGGGAGCGCTCGACCAGCGCGCGAGGCGCTCGCCATGCCGTTCGATGACCCCGAGACTCCCGTCCGTCGAACCGCCGTCGAGCACGATGTATTCGAGGTCCGGGTAGTCCTGTTCGAGGACCGACAGGATCGAGCGCTCGAGCCAGCGCCCCTGCTGGTACGAGGGCGTGACGACCGTGATCCGGGGGGTGGACGCCATCTCGGCGCGTAGCCTACCGCAAGCCCTCGCTCTGCTACCCTCAGGCTCGATGTCGGCCGGCGACCCACGAGGCTCAGCTGAAGCGGACGCACCCGCCGGCGGCGACCCGCTCGATGGCTCGATCGGCGACTCTGCCAGCGCCTCGACGAGGCGCATCATCGTCGCCCGTCTGGCCAGCCTCGTCCTCATCTTCGTCGGGTCGATCATCCTGTCGCGGACGCTCGGTCCGGACGGTCGTGGAGCGCACGCCTTCTACGTCGCGCTCACGATCCTGGCCGCGGGGATCCTCGGACTCAGCGCCCCGACCGGCGGCTACATCCTGGCCGCTCGACACGATGTCCCGCCTCCCGAGCTCGCAGCGAACGCGCTCTGGTTCGCCGCCGTCAGCGGGCTGCTCGCCGCGGCGGTCACGCTGCTGCTTGAGGCCGCGTTCGGGTTCCTCCCGACACCACTGGCGAGCATCGGCATCTGGCCCGTGCTCATCGCGATCGGCGTCGCCGGGTTCACGGCGAACACGCATCAGGTCCAACTGGCCTTCGCCCGCAGGCGGTCGATCGCCGGGGCGGTCCTCAGCTTCGGGCCGTACACCGTCGCCGCGATCGGGTATCTCCTTCTGCCGGTGACCGGCGGAGGCCTCGTGGCCGCGCTCTGGATCTTCGCCTTGGCGCCCTACGTCCTCGCCCTCGCGGCAGCTGTCGTGCGCCCGGGGCTCTCGGTGGTGGCCTTCGGCTGGCCGCGTCCGGGACTCGCCCGGCGTTCGGTCCGGGTGGGTCTACGGTCGTACCCGGGCGAATTCGCCGCGATGCTCCATCAGCGCGCGGACGTCCTGCTGCTTGGCATCCTGGCGCCGGCCGCCAGCCTCGGCGTCTACGTCGTCGCGTACCAGACCGTCGAACCGATCCTGGTCCTGGCGACGGCCAGCGGGGCGACGGTACTCGCCCTTGGTCACGGCCACCCCGAGGTCGAGCGCGGCGGGGTCACGGCTCGATTGATCCGCGAGACATTGCTGGCCGGTGGCCTCCTGGCGCTGCTGGCGGCGATCCTCGCGCCCGTCCTCGTTCCGCTGATCTACGGCGCGGCGTTCGCCGCCGCGGTCACGCCATTGCTCATCCTCCTGCCCGGGATCGTTGCGCTCTCGTGCGGTCGGATCGCGATGGCCGACCTGATGCGTCGCAACCTGCTCGAGCGCATGGCCGCCATCTCGGTCACGGTGATGCTCCTCAACGTCGCCCTGAATCTCGCCCTGATCCCGGCCTTCGGGCCGAGTGGAGCCGCCACGGCGTCGCTGGTCTCGTACACCATCCAGGCGGTCCTGGCCATCGCCATCGACCGCCGGGCCGGCGGGTTCACCGCCAGGGCGCTGGTCCCCGGTCGGGCCGATGTCGCGGCACTCTTCGGGGCTTGGTCGCCGTCAGCACTCTTCCTCAGGAACCGACGCCCACCCTCGTGAACGGCGCGAGTTCGAAGATCTGGATGGTCGGGCCGGGTCGATTCGGTCCGGGGTCGACGCGGAAGAGCTCGGGGAGCTTGAACACGGCGCGATAGAAGGCATCCGGCTGGGGCGTCGAGGGATTGTCGACGAACTGCGCGTAGGCGCTGCTACTGGTCACGAAGATCTGCGTGCCGGCCGAGCGGTACCACGCCAGCGGACGGGTGGAGAGGTAGTACCGCCCCCGGAACCGGAATTCGTCAGGCAGGAGGACTGGCGTGTCGCGCTCACGGGCGATGGCCGTCCGGCGCCCGACGTTGGCGAGAAGCCAGTCGCGGACGATCGTTCGTGTGTCGGTGACCATCGCGCGCTTGCCCGAGGCGAGCCCGGCGGCGGCACCCGGCACCAGGCAGGCGACGATCGCCAAGACCGCCGCGGCGACCGCCATCCGTCGCACGGTGTCGGCTGACGGGCCCGACCTCCCTTCGGCGACCCTCCGGGCGAAGGCGGGGATGTCGGCCAGCAGACACGCGGTCGCGACGGCCAGGTAGGGCAGGATCGGGATCATGTTCCGGTCCCATTGGCGAGGCGGGACGGAGACCACGACGAACGTCACCAGCACGAACGCCGGGATCGTCAGCTCGACCCGGCGCTGCGACGGGACGGTCAGGCGAGCGAGGCCGAGGCCTGCCAGGGCGGCCGTGACAGGACCCATCCCGTTGACCAGGCCGCGCAGGTTGAGCCGGAGGCTGTCGGCGGTGGCGGACCGCTTCGGCTGGCTGTAGATCGCGGCCTGCCGGTTGAAGAAGTCGAGCACGGTCGTCGCATCGAACAGGATCGCCGGCGTCGTGATCACCAGCGCGACGACCGCCGCCAGGGTGATCACGTACGGCGTCCGACGCCGGAACAGCGCGAGCAGATCGCTCGGTCGCTCCGCGGTCAGCAGGTACGCCAGCAGCGGGACGCCGAGCACGATCGCACCGTTCCACTTCGTCGATGCCGCGAGACCGGCTGCCGCGCCCGCCATGAGCCACCAGCGCTCGCGCCGGCCCTTATAGGCCTTGAGCGTGAACCAGAGGGTCAGCGCGCAGAAGAGGGCGACCGGGACGTCCGTGGTCAGGTAGCGCGAATCCGAGATGTGGAGCGGCATCGCGGCGAGGAGGGCTGCCGCGACGAGACCAGTCAGCGGGCCGCGCAGTTCGCGACCAATGGCGAAGACGACGGCGATGGTGGCCAGCCCGAGGCCGAGCACCATCTCGCGACCGGCCAGCAGGTAACGGAATTGGACCGGTAGCAACTCGCTGTCGAACAGGAAGCCCTGGTTGGTGTCGATCGGGGGCCCACCGAAGAGCCGGATGGTGGCGGTCAGCACCGCCTGCAGGTCGATGAGCAGGGACGAGTACCAGAAGAGGTGCGGATCCCAGTCCCGGTCGTGGACCATCGTGAACGCGGGTTTGAAGACGATCCACTCGTCCGGGTGGTAGCCGAAGGGCCGCCCGAAATCGATGCCGACCAGACGGACCAGGGCCGCGCCGGCGAGGATCCCGACGAGGGCAAGGCCGGTCGCCATCGCCGCACGAGTGGGAAAGGCGACGCCTCGGGCCTGGGCATGGTTCATCCGCGCGACCTTACTCCCGCTCCACACTCATGCCGGGAACGGCAGCACTGCTGGCAGCGTGAGGATCCGGATGGTCGGCCCGGCGGTGTCGGGGCCAGGGTCGACACGGAAGACCTGGGGCAGTTCGAACAACTGGGTATAGAACAGGTCGTGCACGGCGTCGTTCGGGTTGCCGACGAACTGGCCAAAGACGGTGCTGCTCGTGACCAGGTACCGGACGCCCTGCTGCTGGTACCACAGCCAACCCCGTTCCCACAGGAAGTCGTGGTTCCGGATGCGATAGCGCGCCGACGTGATCTGTGGCGTGTAGCGCTCCCGCGCGACGACCGAGTTGCGCGGCACGTTGGCGAGGATCCAGTCGAGGGCCAGGGTGCGTGTGTCAGGCCGTTCGAGGCGCCGGCCCTCCCCGTAGGCCGAGACGACGCCGGGCCCGAGCCCGACGACGAGGACGACGATCGCGACCAGCGCGGCGACGCGAGCATTCGAGAGTTGCCAGGATGCCGACCGGCCCCGAGCGGCGCGATCGACGAGCGGGATCAGGCGGACGATGAGCAGCCCGGCGGCGACCGCGAGATACGGGACGATGGGCAGCAGGTTTCGTTCGTAATGGGTCGCCGGGATCGAGATCGTGATGAAGTACGCGGCGATGAAGCCAGGCACCGCGATCTCCCGGCGATGCCGCCCCACCAGGATCGCAAGACTCCCGACCACCCCGAGGCCGGCCGCAACTGGACCCATCCCGTCGAACAGCGCGCGTGCGTTGAACAGGATGCCCGGCGATCGCTCGTTGCCGCGGCCGCGCGCATAGAGCTGCGCCTGGAGCGCCAGGTAGTCGCTGACCGCGGTGGTATCGAAGAGCAGCGCGGGGGTCGTCGCCAGGAGCGCGATGGCCGCAGCCAAGACGATCAGGTACGGCGTTCGGCGGCGCACGAGCGCACCCAGTTCGCCGACCGACGCCGCCGTCGAGAGATACGCCACCAGCGGCACGATCAGGACGACCGCCCCGTTCCACTTGGTCGAGATGGCGAGTCCCGCCAGCACGCCCGAGAGGACCCACCAGCGGTCGCCACCGCGTCGCTGCGCCTCGACCGCCGCAAGGAGCGTCAGGGCACAGAACAGCGTCACCGGCACGTCCGTCGTGACATACCGCGAGTTCGTGATGTGCAAGGGGGCGAGCGCGACGATGGCCGCGGCGATCAGGCCTGCCACCCGGCCGCCCCACCGAAGCGCGATCGCGAAGGTGACCGGGATCGTCAGCACGCCCATCGCCGCGACGACCGCTCGCCCCGCAACGAAGTAGCGGAACTGCTCGGGAAGCGCTTCGGAGCCGAATAGCCAGCCCTGGCCTCGTTCGAGCGGCCCAGCGCCGGCAAATCGGGCGATCCCGGTCACGACCGCCTGGATGTCGAATGACAGCGACGAATAGAAGAAGTTGTGGGGATCCCAGTCGCGGTTGCGGACCATGTCCATCGCCGCGCCCACGATGATGTTCTCGTCGGGGTGGTAGGCGAAGGGGCGACCGAACCCGATCCCCAGGATCCGAAGGAAAGCCCCGACCGCGGTCAGCCCGAGGAGCCCCGCGAGGGCCGGCATGGTGCGGTCGGAGGCGGCGGGTCGCCGCCCCGAATCACGTTCCACGGCGCCACCTTACAGCGCTCGACCCACCGGCCGCCGCACCTCGACCCGGCCGGCCGATCCGATCGTCCGGCCGCCTTCCCGACCGGGTAGCATCGGTCCATGGTCCACCTGCATCCCGGGGTCGCGGTCGCCGGTGGCTCCGGAAGGTGACCATCGCGCCACCCACCGCGATGTCGCCACCGACCCTGACGCCGCCTTCCGGCGCGACGACGGGGCCGTCATCGCCGCCTGAGGGCTTTCGCCTCGGCTGGATCGAGGTCGGTCGGGTCGCGGCCATCCTGGCCGTCATCGCGGTCCACGCGGCTTCGCCTCTGGTTCTGCGCACAACGCACCCGAGCAGCTGGTGGGTCGGGAACCTGATCGAATCGGCCGCGCGCTGGTGCGTCCCAGTCTTCATCATGATCAGCGGGGCCCTCCTGCTGACCTCGCCACGAACGGCCGATACGCGTTCGTTCTACCGCCGTCGGTTCGTCCGACTGGGTCCGGCGATCGTCGTTTGGACCGTCGCGTACCTGGTCTTCGGGTATCTCGTCAATGGCGTCCCGCGGACGCTCGAGGAGGCGATCCGAAGCATCCTCCTGGGTAGGCCGTACTTCCATCTCTATTTCCTGTTCGTGATCGCGGGCCTCTACGTCGCGGCGCCGGCCCTGCGACTCGTGGTCGAACGACTCGACCGCCGTCGACTGGCGGTCGCGACCGGGATCGCCTTCGGCCTGGCGATGACCGATCAGCTCATCCTCTCGTTCGCGGGCATCGGGGGTCCGAACGCCGTCACCCGTTGGCTGCCGTTCGTCGGGTTCTTCCTCGCCGGTGCCCTCCTGCGCGACCAGTCCCCGACGCCGACGCGCATCCGGATCGCCATCGCCATCGCGATCGGCGGGATCGTCTTCACCGCGCTCGGGACTGCGCTCATGGTCGGGCCGCTCGGGTTCGGCCTGGGTCGCGGACGCTATCTCTACGAGTACCCATCGATCACCACCGTCCCGGTCAGCCTGGCCGTCTTCGCCCTGCTGGCCTGGCTTGGCCCGAGCCTGTTCGCTCTGCTGTCGACCCGATCCCGGACGCTCGTCGCGAGCGCCGCGACGGCCTCGTTCGGCATCTATCTCATCCACCCGATGGTGCTCACCGGCCTGTCGAGCCTCGGTCTGGACGGCACGGCCACCATCGCCCCGATCGCGGTCGGTGCAACGGTCGGGGCGGCCTTCATCATCTCGTGGGGCCTGGTCGAGATCATCCGTCGCCTCCCGGCCGTGCGGGCCATCGTGTGAGGAAGACCGGCCGGCCGGCGGGGGCCCGGCTCGGGCTCGCCATCGACCCGGATCCGCTCTTCGCCGACCTCATCGACGCGGTCCACGCGGCGGCGGGTGACCTTGGGATCGAGACATGCGATGTCCTGACCGCGGCGCAGATGGGGACCGTCGACGACCTTTTGCTGATCGGCCGTCCCGGCCGGTATCGGAGCCTCCTGGACGAGCGCGGACGAGTCGCCCCTAGGAGGATCGTGTGGACCGGGGAGCCGCTGCCGCCCCTATCGACCGGACCTCCGGAGCGGCGCTCCCGGGCGCCTGGTGGGAGCCCCTCGCCGATGCTTCGCTTGGCGCGGCCGGTCGGCTCGGTCCTCCGACGCGTTCCGCTGCCGGCGCGACTCGACCGCCAGCGGGTGGCGATGGCGACGAATCGTCTCCTGATCGCGAACCTCGACGAACTGGCGATGGCGGCCGCGAACGGCGCGCGACTCGTCGTCACCAGTCGCGATCGGCGTGCCGTCCTCGCCGGGCACGGGTTCGACGCCGCCGTCGTTCCGTTCGGCTACCACGAGCTCCATGCCGGACCGCTGACACCGGCCACCGACGGCCCGCGCGACATCGGCCTGATCATGCTGGGTACGCGCGCGACCCACACGCGCCGGGCGCGCCAGGTGGACGACCTCCGGCGGAGCGGTTCCGGCGGCGGACTCACGACGGCCGAAGGCGTCTGGGGCAGCGAGCGCGCGGCGCTCCTGCGGCGGGCGCGCGTCCTCGTCGACATCCACCGGGTCCCGGGCAACTTCGCCGGACTGCGGCTGCTCCTCTCGCTGGCCGCGGGGCCCGCCCTCGTTACGGAACCGATGACGGATCCGGGGCCGTTCATCCCAGGGACCCACTACCTCGAGGCGCCGGCAAGCCGCCTACTCGACGTCGCCACCGACCTGGCGGCCGATGAGGTCCGGCGCGCGAGGCTGGTCGACGCGGGCCAGGCACTCCTGCGCGACGAGTTGACGATGCGTGCCTCGCTCGAACGGGTCCTGGCCATCCGGCTGGGATCGTGAACCGGGCCCATCCCGCGCGCTATCCTCGGCATCATCCGGTCGCGATCATCCACGCGGTCCCGGGGGAAGCGTCACCTGCTCTCGATCGCTGCGCCGCCCATCCCGTTCCGCGTTCCGTACCGGCCTGGCGCCTTCGACGGCAGGGTGGCGCCGTCGTGAACGACGCCGGCGGCGTCATCCTGGTCGGGGCCGCCGCGTTCGCGGAGGAGATCACCGACCTGTGCACGGGCGCCGGCGTCCCGGTCGTCGCATGGATCGAGGGGCTGGACCGCGACCGGGCCGACCCGACCGCCGACCCGCCGATCCTGTGGGTCGACGAGCAGGCGAGCTTCGAACCCGGCCTCCCGATCCTGCCCGCGATCGGTGCCGTCGCTCGGCGGGGGATCGTCGAGCGGCTGATCGGCGAGGGCCGGTCGTTGGCGACGTTCATCCATCCCAGCGCGGTCATCGCGGGGAGCGCGATCGTCGAAGCGGGCTGCGTCGTCTTCCCGCTCGTGGTGATCGGCGCCCGGACTCGCGTCGGGCAGGGGACCATCGTGAACCGGGGGGCGCTGATCGGTCACCACAGTTCGATCGGCGCGTTCGGGTTTGTCGGACCCGGGGCGAACATCGCCGGCAAGGTCGCCATCGGCGCTGGGGTCCACGTCGGTCTCGGTGCCATCGTACGCGACGGCCTGGCCATCGGGGACGGCGCGACCATCGGCGCGGGCGCGGTCGCGGTGGCCGATGTCGCCTCGGGGACGACCGTCATCGGGGTGCCGGCTCGGCCGATGGTGGCGCGATGACCGACGAGCTCATCATCAACCTGGCGCCGACCGGGATGGTCCCGACACGCCTCGACTCGCCCCACGTACCCCTGACAGCCGCTGCCGTCGCGGCCGACGTCCGGCGCTGCGCCGATCTGGGCGCGGCGATCGTCCACCTCCACCCGCGCGACGCGGACGGCGTTCCGAGCCAGGAGTCGGCTCTCTTCGCGGACCTCATCCGGGCGGTCCGCGCCGCGGTGCCCGAGATCGTCGTGTGCGCCACGACGAGCGGGCGCCTCGATCCAGACCTTGCCGGACGGGCGGCCGTCCTCGAGCTCGATGGCGACGTCCGACCGGAGATGGCGAGCCTGACCCTCGGTTCGATGAACTTCCCGAGGCAGGCGTCGGTCAACCCGCCGGCCACGATCGCCGAGCTGGCGACCCGGATGCGCCAGCTCGGGATCGTCCCGGAATGGGAGGTGTTCGACCTCGGGATGCTCGACTACGCCGCGTACCTGCGCACGAAGGGCCTGCTCGCGGACCCGGTCTACGTCAACCTCCTGCTCGGCTCGCTCGGGACGCTGCAGGCCACGCCGTTCAACCTCGCCCTCGCCGTGGAGCGCCTGCCGCCCGGCGCGACCTGGGCGGCGACCGGCATCGGCCGCTACCAGTTCGCCATGAACCGGCTGGCCATCGCGATGGGCGGCCATGTCCGGGTCGGCCTCGAGGACAACCTGTGGTGGGACGATGAGCGGACCGAGCTCGCGACCAACCCGCGTCTCGTCGAGCGCCTCGCCCGCATCGCTCGCACGATGGGCCGCGAGCCCGCGACGCCGGCGATGGTCCGCGTTCGGCTGGGGATCCCCGTGCCACCCGCCGCCATCCCGGCCGGGATCGCCGTTCCTGCCGAGCGCGCGGTGTAGGCTGCGCCGGTGCGTGTCACGCAGTATCGGATCGAGGGGCTTGGCCACCTCTCGACCCTCCTGGTCGACGAGGCGGAGGGGGTCGCCGCCGTCGTCGATCCGCGCCGGGACGTCGACATCTACCTGGCGGCGGCGGCAGATGCTCGCGTCCGGATCACGCACGTGGTCGAGACACACCTCCACAACGACTACGTGTCGGGCGGTCGCGACCTTGCCGTGTTGACCGGCGCGACCCACGTCATCGGCGCGCGAGCCGGCCTCGCCCACGAGCATCGAGCGGCGCGCGACGGCGACGCCTTCGACCTCGGTTCGATCCGCTTCCGGACGCTCGACACGCCCGGCCACACCCCAGAGCACGTCAGCTACGCGGTCGCTGACAGCACACGGGCTGACGAGCCGTTCCTGCTGCTGACCGGCGGCTCACTCCTGGTCGGGTCGGTCGGCCGGACGGACCTGCTGGGGGAGGAACAGGCGGAGTCGCTCTCCGCGGCGATGTTCCACTCGCTCCACGACGTCCTGCTGCGCCACGAGGATTCGGTGATGGTCTATCCGACCCACGGTGCGGGGTCGCTGTGTTCGACCGGGATCGCGTCGACGTCGTGGTCCACGATCGGCTACGAGCGTCGTCACGACCCTCTCCTTGCGCCGATGGAGGTCGATGCCTTCGCGCGAGCCCTCCTGGCCGGCCAACCGGCGTTCCCGCGCTATTTCGCCCGGATGCGGCCCATCAACCAGGCCGGGCCGCGGCTCCTCGGCGGGATCGTCCCCCAGATCCGGCCGCTCAAAGGGGAGGCGCTCGACGCGGCGCTCGGCGGGGACGTCCTGGTTGTCGATGCCCGGGCGCCCGAGGCGCACCTGCGCGCCCATCCGCCGGGTTCGATCTCGATCCCCGCCGGTTCGTCGTTCGGGACCTGGCTGGGCTGGGTGGTCGACGCCGACCGGCCGGTCGTGCTGATCGTCGACTCGCCGGCCGACCTCGACGATCTCGCCCGGCAGGCCCTGCGCATCGGCTTCGAGACCATCGTCGGGTACGTGGAGGGCGGGTACGAGGCATGGCGGCTTGGCGGGCGACCGGTCGAGGCGGGGGAGTCGCTCCCGCTCGATGCGCTCGCGGCGGACCTCAGGGCGGGTGGCGTGGGAGCGCCGTTCGTCATCGACGTCCGCCAGCCGTCTGAGTACGAGGCCGGGCACGTCCCGGGCTCGCTCCACATCGGCGCGGGCGACCTACGCGAGACGCTGGATCGCCTCCCCCGGGACCGCCCGATCGCGACCATCTGCGCCAGCGGCTATCGCTCGAGCGTCGCCGCGTCGATGTTGCGCGCGGCCGGTTTCGAGCACGTCTCCGTGGTCACCGGCGGCGTCACCAACTGGGCCGAGCGTGGCTATCCGATCGACTACGGGGCCGGGACCGACGGTCTCGAATGGCCCGTCCCGGCCGAGGAGCCGCACGAGCACGAGGCGCAGGCGCATTAGCCGGCGTTCAACCCGCCGCTATGGGCCCGCAACGCTGGTAGCTACGAGGATGAGGGACAGGAGGACGAGCAGGGCCGTCGACAGCCAGCCAACGGTGAGCAGGATCCGTCCGCTGGCCAGCGGCCCGAGCATCTTTCGGTCGGCCGCCAGGAGCATGACGAAGACGAGGATGAATGGCAGGAGAACGGCGTTCAGCACCTGCGCCGAAAACATGACCTGGATCAGCGGCAGGCCCGGAATCATCACGAACAGCGCCGCGAATCCGATGAAGAAGGCGAGCAGCCCGTAGAACGCCGGCGCCTCGCGCCAGTTCCAGTTGACGCCGGTCTCCCACCCGAAGGCCTCGCACGCCGTGTAGGCGCTGGACAGCGGCACGACCCCGAGACCGAGGAACGACGCACCGAGCAGTCCGACCGCGAACAGAACGCTGGCCGCCGGCCCCGCGAGTGGCTGGAGCGCTCGTGCGGCATCTGCCGCGCTCGAAATGTCACGTTGGCCACTGGTCCACAAGGTTGCCGCCACGGCGATCAAGATGAAGGCAGCGATGACATTCGTCAGGAGCGCCCCGGCGAAGACGTCGAGGCGGCTGGCCGGCAGGTCTTCGGAGCGAAGACCCTTGTCGGCGACATATGACTGGATGAATGCCTGGCCCCACGGCGTGATCGTGGTCCCGACCGTGCCGACCACCATCAGCCAGTACGCCGGGGATGATTGGAGTTGCGGGACGATCAGGCTGTGGAACGCGACATCCCACGCGGGATGGGCGATGTTGGCCGAGACCACATACGCAACCGAAACACACAGCCCGATCGCGACGAAGAGGTATTGGATCCGGCTGTAACTGCCGAGCGCGATCAAGCTCACTACGACGACCGCGGCCACGGCCGCGCTGACCTGCGGTGGGATCCCGAAGAGGCTCAGGGCGGAACCGATCCCGGCGAACTCAGCGACGATCGAGCCGAGGTTTGCGAGCAGCATCATCGCCGCGGCAAAGGCGGCCCATCGCACGCCCCATCGCTCGCGAATGAGGCCCATGAGGCCTTTGCCGGTGGCCAGCCCGAGGCGCGCGCCGACCTCCTGCGTGAAGAAGAGCACGACCTGACTGGCGAGGATCACCCAGAGCAGCGAATACCCGAAGCGCGCCCCGGCAAGCGAATAGGTCGTGATCCCGCCCGCATCGTTGTCGGCGAATCCGCTCACCAGTCCTGGCCCGAGGACACCCAGGACCGCGACCATACGGACGCGCCACGCGGGCACCCGGCGAAGCGGTGCCAGGACCCGCGGCTGGCGGCGAACTCGACGGATGGCTCCGACCGCCGCCTCACGTGACAGAGCAGGTCGGGCGACAGGGGCGCTGGGATCCTTCGGGGAACCGGGCGTTGCCATCCTGCTAGCGGCGGCCGAAGACGCGCGGCAGCCGCTTCTTCCAGGCGGCCGGGATGACCGTGTCGATGGCGTCGTCGATCGTGACGATGCCGACCAGCCGCCCGTCATCGTCGACCACGGGCACGGCGAGCAGGTTGTAGTGGGCGACGACCTCAGCGACCTGGTCCTCTCCGGCGAGTGCGCCGACCGCGACCGGCTCGCGAATCATCACGTCGGCAATGAGCGTGCCCGGTTGGGCGACGATCAGGTCGCGCAGCGAGAGGACACCGACGAGTCGATCGTCGTCGTCGGTCACATAGACGTAGTAGATAGTCTCGGCGTCGGGCTCCCACTCCCGAAGGAGTTCGATCGCACCGCCGGCGGTCTCCTCCGCGCCGACGGCGATATAGGCCGTGGTCATGATCCCGCCGGCCGTGTCCTCCGGATAGGCCAGCAGCTCCTGGACCTCCTCCGCCTCCGACGGCTCCATGTACCGGAGGATGTCGTCGCGCGTGTTCTGGTCGAGGTCGGCGACGAGGTCCGCCGCGTCGTCCGGGCTCATCTCCTCGAGGATGTCGGCAGCTCGCTCCGGGGCCAGATCCTCGAGTACCTCCACCTGGGTATCCGGCTCCATCTCCTCCATCGCGTCGGCGACGGCCTCGTCATCGAGCGAAGCAAGGACCCCCGCCCGGTCGCGCGGTGCCAGGCGGTCGAGGATCGCCGCGAGGTCCGCCGGGTGGAGCTCGGCTAGCCCCTGGTGCGGGACGCGGAGCTTGATCGACGCGATCGAGCTCTCGACGGGGTCGACGTCCTCCCAGTCGATGTAGCGCTCGGGAAGGTCGACATGGAGATTCCGGGCAAGGACGCGAAAGCCCCGCTCCAGACCAAGCCGGCGGACGAGGCCGGCGGCACCGACGTCGACGGCCACGAGGCGCAGTCGATCGTCAACCTCGTCCAGACGGAGGTCGTTGACGCGAACCACCTTGCGCCCGTCGATGTCGACGATCTGCTTGTCCATGAGGTCGGCACGCAGGAGGATCTCGTTGGGTCGCTGCTGGAATTTCTCGATGTCGATCCGGGCCGTGGCGAGCTGGGCGCCCGTCGCATCGAGCGAGCGGACGGCGCCCCATGGCACGAAGATCGAGCGACGATCGGTCTTGACCACCAAGCCCGTAACGGGCGGGTATTGGTCCTCGATGGCGACGATGAGGTCGGAGACCTTGCCGATCTGCTCGTCGTTCCGATCTCGAACCGGGCGGCCGATCGCTTGACTCAGGTAGAGCACTCCGGACCTCCGCCGAACTCAGACCGGATCGCGCCCGGTCGCGTCGGCGTGGCGAACTCGCCGGTGGCGGCCGACGCAGCGACGACCGGCGAGTGATCAAGTAGGGGGCGGCCGATGGCCGGGCTCAGGTAGAGCATGTTCGCCACCTCACGAGCGGGACATCCCGCCGCGGGTGACGCGACCACGATGGGCCGCGATCAGCCGTCAAGAGGCGGGACGGACCGGGATCCTGATGTCGACGGCGTGACCGCCGCCGGTGGGACTGGGACCGTCGTCCACGAGGGGTGCGACCTCGGATCGCGGGTTGGGACCGCCGGGCCTCGGGGGGCCGCGACGCCGCCGGAGTGTAGTCCGGGGCCGACTGGGCGGTCAACGTGATCGGCACGATAGTCCGCCCCCATCCCGGACCGATGGCGGCCCCCCGGCCGGGAACGGCCGTGGGACGATCGGCCCGTGCGCGCGCGCCCCACACACGCGGAGATCCTGCCCGTTCGGACGGGTCCGCAGGTAGCCGCCCGGATGATTCACGGATCGGCGGTCGCGGGCGGCGGCTCGATCCTCCGGCGGATCGTCGGGAACGATCGCGTCGACCGGATGCTGGCGCCGCTCCCCCCGATCCCGCCACTCGTCCCCGGTCTCGAAGCGGAGCTCGCCGAGCGCCTGGACAACGTGCTCGACATCGCGGGACGGCTGGCCGCTTCCCACGACCGTGCGGAGCTTTTCCGGATGATCGTCGAGGAGACCAATGGCGCCCTGGATGCCGATGCCACCACCATCCGGATGCTCCGTGATGACCGCCTCGAGGTGGTCGCCTGGGCTGGTCTGAGCGACGAGATCGGCCAGCGCCTGCCGGTCTTCGGGGATAAGGAGGGCTGGGTCGGCGAGGTCCTGCGGACCGGTCACGTCATGGCCTTCCCCGATGCGCGTGAGGACCCGTACCACGGCGTCGAGCGCTACGACGGGATCATCGCGATCGCTGGTCATCTCGCGGCACGGCTCATCCAGGGCGGTCGCGTGATCGGCACGCTCGCGTCCATGACCCGCGAGCGGCGTTCCTGGACGAGCGCCGATGTCGCGTTCATGACGACCCTCGCCACGCATGCCGCCATCGCACTCGCCAATGCCGAACTCTTCGAGCAGACCGTCGCGCGGGCGGCCCAGCTCGAGGTCCTCCAGACGGCGTCGCTCCGGATGAGCCGGGCCACGACGGTCGAAGAGGTCGGTCGGACGGTCGTCGAGGAGACGGGCGGGATCATCGACTATCACAACGCCCGCGTGTACCTGATCGAACCCCCGGATCGCGTCGTCCCCATCGCGTTCGAGGGCCGCATCGGCGCCTACGACAAGGTCGACATGAGCCTCCTCGGGTGCCGGCTCGGCGAGGGCTTCACTGGTTGGGTCGCCCAGCACGGCGAACCGATCCTGATCAACGACGCGAACCGCGATCCGCGCGGCGCCACCATCGTCGGCACCGACGATGTCGACGAATCGATGCTGGTCGTCCCGATGCGCTACGACGGTCTGACGATCGGCGTCATCACCCTGTCGATCCTCGGCCTCGACGGCTTCGGCTCCGACGACCTGCGGCTCCTGACCATCCTCGCCGACCGGGCGGCGACGGCGGTCGGCTCCGCCCGCCTCCTGACCCGTACGCAGGACCTCGCCGGCGAGCTGCGGCGGCTGCTCGACATGAGCGCCGAGCTGTCGGGCAGCCTCGACCCGCACCAGGTCGCCGAGCTGATGGCCGGCCATCTCGTCCGGGCGATGGGTGTCGACGAATGCGTCATCAGCTACTGGGACCGGCCGGCCGGGCGGGTCGAATCGCTCGGCTACTACCCGACCCACCGGCTCTGCGAGATCGAGCCGTTCTTCGAGGTGTCGACCTACCCGGAGACGCTGCGCGTCCTCGAGACGCAACAGACGGTCATCATCGAGGCGGACGACCCGGGGGCGGATGCGGCCGAGGTCCGGTTGATGAACCTGGACGGCCAGAAGACCCTCGCGATGCTGCCCCTCGTCGCCAAGGGCCAGTCGATCGGGTTGGTCGAGCTGGTCTCGATCGCTCCCGTGCGCTGGAACGAGGAGCGACTCAGCCTGGCCCGGACGATGGCCAACGAAGCGGCGATGGCGCTCGAGAACGCGCGTCTCTACGAGGACGCTCGCAATCTCGCCGATCGCGACCCGTTGACCGGATTCTACAACCACCGGTTCCTGCACGAACGGCTCGGCGAGGAGATCGTCCGGACGCAGCGGGCGCGGCATTCGATGAGCGTCCTGATGCTCGACCTCGACGACTTCAAGCTGGTCAACGACACGTTCGGTCACCTGTTCGGCGACCGGGTGCTGACCTGGACGGCCGAGCTCATCCGCTCGACCTTGCGCGCCTCGGACATCCCGGCGCGTTACGGCGGTGACGAGTTCGCGATCATCCTGCCCGAGACCGAAGCCGACGAGGCGCGCAGCGCCGCCGACCGGATCCTCGACGCCTTCCGCGATCACGCCTACGTCGGCGAGCAGCGCGGCCCGGTCCCGATCGGCGCATCGATCGGTGTGGCGACCTTCCCGGCCGACGGCCGCACGGCGACAGAGCTGATCGCCGCCGCGGATGCGGCACTCTATCGGGTCAAGCGTGAGGGCGGCCACGACGTCGCTCGGGCAGGGGACACGGCGGCCTGAGTCATCCGCGCTCGGGACCCGGCGGGTAGTACCAAAGTACTGGTCCGTCGGACCCCATCGGTACTGGGTCGTCGGCTGGACGCACCCGGCCCCGACCGCCATGCTCTATCCCTGACGTGAGCGATCCCCAAGGCTGGCCGATGCGCGCCGCCGAAACCCCGGAACGTCGGACGCGCCGGGCCTGGTGGGTCTTCGCCGTCTCCTTCTTCATCCTCGGGCTGATCGCCCTCATCCGGCTCGGGATCGAGCGGGCGCGTCCCATCGACTATGCCGTCCTCGCCCTGGTCGTCGTCGTCGGTTTCGCCGCCATCCGGCACCGCCAGGCGGTGGCCACGCTCGAAGTCGGCCGGCGCGAGGAGGCCGAGTCGTTCGCACGGATCCTGTCCAGCCTGTCGCGCTCGGTCTCGCCCGATGCCATCCTCGGGGCGATCGTCAGCGAGCTGGCGGGCGCCACCGGGGCCGACCACATCGTCATCGCCCGGCGACGGCCTGACGCACGGGTCCTCGAAGCGACGCTCGTCAGCGCCCGGCCCGGCGTCCCCGACTCGCACACCCGCCTGCCGATCGGCGACCTCGAGGATCCGGTCGCCGGCTCCCCGGTGACGGCCGTCCGCGGACCGGTCGCCATCCCGATCGTCGCGGAGATCGCCGACCCGGTATCGGTCGGGAGCGTGCGCGGCCGCTTCGAGGACCTCACAACGCGCCTCTCGGCGGCGACGGCGGTCGTCCGCCCGCCCGACCAGGCCCCGCTCGAGCAGCGCGCCCCCGGTCCGCCGCAGCTGATCGCCGAGAGGATCGCCGCACGCGCCGGCGAGGTCTACGGGCTGGCGAACACGCTGGCCGCCCCGCTCGCGTCGGGCGGCAGCATCATCGGGGCCATCGTGCTCTCGCACCGGACCGCCGGGGTCTGGTCGCCCACGACACGGCGGCTGCTCAACGGGGCGGCGCTCGAAGCATCGTCGGCCCTGTCGCGTGCCTATTCGCACCAGGCGGCCGAGGCGCAGGCCTCGACCGACGCCCTGACGGGGCTCCCGAACCGGCGCTATTTCGACGAGTTCTGCGGGCTGTTGGCGCGCCGCCGCCGCTCGGGCGACGCGGTCGGCGTCTTGATGATCGACATCGACAAGTTCAAGGTGCTCAACGACATGCACGGCCACGCCACCGGTGACGAGGTCCTGCGTGCGGTCGGAGGCGCGATCGTCGGGGCCGTTCGCGAGGACGACGTGCCCGCCCGTTACGGTGGCGAGGAGTTCGTCGTCCTGCTGCGGAACCCCAGCCCGGAAGTCGCCCTCGAGGTCGGCGAGCGGGTACGCATCGCGGTCGCGTCGCTCGACCTTCGACGCCTGGGCGTCGGCGGGGTCAGCGTCTCGGTCGGG
>JBBQDL010000017.1:0-52752 GCA_038319665.1 Candidatus Limnocylindrales bacterium | reverse complement strand
ACCCGCGAGGCGGAGGCAGCTTCCACGCTCACTCTACTGCCTAAGCAGCGAGAGCGAGAGTCGACTGGCGGTTGCCAGGTACTTCTTTTTGCCACGTGATTAACGAGGCCCAGTGGCGTCCTCGGCTCGCGTTCCCCGGTAACCAGGCCCTGTCGAAACCACTCATCCCCACAGGTCCGAGAACCGGCTCGGACGCGGGATGGTACCACCTATCGATCGTGACCGAACAGCACGGTCTCGGGCCGGAATGCCCGAAGTCGCTCGACCGATGACCGATATCGCTCCCGGTCCCACGCTCCGTCGAGCCCCGAGACCGACGGATCCGCCGACCCCGACCACTCGGCGCGGGTGAAGACCGCCTGGCCGACGATCGCCGTCCGACCCTCGATGGCTTCGACCAGGAGTGATTGATGACCGGGCGTGTGACCCGGCGTCGGGATCAGCCGAATGCCCCGGAACACCTCGAACTCGCCATGGTGGCGTTCGTACCGCGCCTCCGGGAAGTCGACCCATGCAGGGATCGTGTAGTCCTGTGCCTGCGCGGCTTCGTATTCGGCCGCCTGGACATGGATCTGGCGACCCGGGAACGCCGAGCTCTGCCCGCAGTGATCGAAATGCAGGTGCGACAGGGCCAGAGCGCTCACGTCATCCGGCTCCACGCTCCGCGCGCGAAGGAGCCCGGCGAGGTCGCGGATCAGTGGCCGATACGCGTGCTCGATCTCCTTGTCGCCGAAACCGATGCCGGTGTCGAAGAGCAGAACGCCATCGGGATGGACGATGGCATACGCCATCACGATGCCCCGGCGTCCGGCGATCGGACTTCCTTCCGGCTGAACGAAGTCGGCGACATGGAACGTCTCGATCCGGACGGACGGCCACTGGCCACGCTGGATCATGGCCCGATCCTAGCCGCTTGCCGCTGTCCGATGGCGCGCTCGATGGATCGGCGACCCATGACGAAGGAGCCATCGCGTCGCGCCGGAGTCGGCTGGTAATCTAGGGACGGCCGAACCTCCTCTCGAGGACGGGGGACCCACATCCCGGGGCAAATCGCGATCGACGCGACGGCGAACCCAACGCCGAGCCCGACAGCTCACCTCGCAGGCCGGACGGGCTGCTTCGAGGTATGCGTGATCCGGCCGTCGCTCCTGTCGACCTCCCCGCATCAGCGCGCGGTCGGGCGCAACCTCGCCCTCGACCTCATTGCGTCGGTCGGCGTCGGTGTCACGGTCGCCCTTGTCACGACCCTCCTGCCGACCATCGCCCGTCGCGGCGGCCTCGATCCGATCGGGCTCGCATCGCTGGCGGCGGCTCCGTTCATCGCGAACCTGCTCGGGGCCTTCGCTGGACGCTTCGGTCCGAGGTCGCGACGAGAGCTCGCGCTCATCCGCGGGGCCGGGGCGGCATCGCTCCTGGTGCTGGCCGTCTTCGCCGCGGCGCCGGTCATGATCGCGGTCTCGATCGTCTTCTGGCTCAGTCTCTCGCTCAGCGGCCCGTTCTACCTGCGGCTGTGGGGCTCGATGTACCCGGCGCGCATCCTCGGCCGGGTGGTCGGCTTCCTCGGGTCCGGTCGTGCCGCCGCTGCGGCTGCCGCGGCCCTCGCGGGCGGCCTCCTTGCCGATCAGCTCGGCGGCGAGACGGCCGTGGCGTTGGCCGGTTTCCTCGGGCTCGTGTGCGCCTTCGCCTATGCCGGTTTGCGATCCCCCGATACCGAGCGCCCGCCGGTCTTCTCCGCCCGCGATTCGTTCCGCGCCTTGCGCGAGCGACCAGTCCTGACCAGGATCGCCCTCGCCCAGGGCTTCTACGGTGGCGGTCTGATCGCCGCGGTGCCGCTCTATGCGATCGTCAACGTCGACCGGCTCGATCTCTCGCTCTCGGACGTCGGCATCATCGGGATCCTGACCGCTGGCGCGACCACCTTCTCGTTCCTCGCCTGGGGCGCGCTCGCGGATCGGCGCGGTCCGCTCGTGGCGATGCGTCTTGGCAGCGCACTCGGTCTGGCTGCGCTCGTCGCCTATGCGCTGGCGCCGCACGTGACCGTCCTGTGGATCGCCGCGGTCGCGGCTGGGGCCGGCAGCGCCTCGATCGACGTCGGGATCGCGTCGATCGTCAGCGACCACACGCCACTGGCCTCACGGGCGGCCGCGATGGCCGGCTGGAACGCCATCACCGGCGCGCGCGGCATCGTGGCCGCGTTCACGATGAGCATCCTCCTCCAGCTCGGGCTCGTGGACGTCACGACCGGGTTGCTCCTGTGCTCAGCGGTCACCGCGGTCGGGGTGGTTCTCTACGCCAGGGCCAGCACGGACCCGGTCGTGGTCGTCCGAGCAGACCGCGTCTCGCGCGTCACTCGCGCCGCGCACGATCTCCGGAGCTCGGTCAGCCGCTCGCGGGCCGCCTAGGCCCAGATGTCGCCGACGGTAAACCCTACGGGGAACGGGTCGGTCGGATCCACGACGTATTCGGCGAACCCGGTGATCCACGCCTGACCGGTGATGGTCGGCACGATCGCCTGGTACTCCCCGATGGTCGCTTCCTCGTCCACATGGCCAGTGAAGACCGTACCGAGGATGCCCTCGTGGCGGAACGTGTCGCCGACCCGCAGCTCGCCCTTGGCGTGGAGCGTGGCCATCTTGGCCGAGGTCCCGGTCCCGCACGGCGAGCGGTCGATGGCACCGGTCCAGGTCGCGGGCCGCTCCCAATCGAGCGTCCCGGTCGAGACGGTCACCGCGTTCCGCTGGCTGTTGGCTGGGTCGTGGGCCGGCCCCGAGAGCTGCCCGATCGTGATCCCGGTGAACCCGGGCTGCTCCGGATGGACCACGGGGAGCTGCTCGTTGGCCGCCGCCTTGATCATCTCGGTGATCCGCACGATGTCGCCGCCCTCGTCCGGGGTCAGCCGCAGGCCGAACGCCTCGGCCTCGGCGATGACGTAGAACATCCCGCCGTAGGCCACGTCCACGGTGACCGTTCCCAGCTGCGGCACCTCGACCCGGGCTCCGATATGTGTCGCGAACGCAGGCACGTTGCGGAACGTGACCGCGGTCACCTTGCCGTCGCGGCACGCGGCGCGGACCCGGATGAGGCCGGCTGGCGCCTCGAGCGTCAGTTCTGTGATGGGCTCGGTCATGGGCAGCATCCCGGTCTCGAGCAGGACGGTCACGACGCACATCGTGTTGGTGCCGGACATCCCCGGGTACTCGACCTGCTCCATGATCACGTAGCCCGCGTCGGCCGCCGGGTTCGACGACGGCAGGATCAAGTTGCAGTTGGCGGCCGGATAGCCGCGCGGCTCGCGCAGCATCCGGAGGCGCACGTCGTCGGCGTTGGCCTGGAGCCAGGCCATCGCCTCGAACATCGACCCGCCGGGGACGCCCTCCACCCCGCCGACGATCACTCGCCCGGGCTCGCCAGCCGCGTGCGCGTCGAAGGCGCGGATGACCGGGCCTATCCTCAGGCGATCCGGGAGGTTGGTCATCGCTTGCCCGGATCTCTGCCGGATACCACTCGGGCTCGTGTCATGCGAGATGACGCGCCCACGGAGACGGGCAGGAGTCCCTTATCGAGGTGGCCCACGCTCCCGCGGGACGGCGGATCGACCTTGCCGTTGCTCGCTCCTCGCATACGACGACCCCGGCTGATATCTGGCGAACCTTCCGGGCGCGGCGGACACGTTCCGTCACGTCAACAGCCGCACGATGCGAAGACGAACGTGACCGCGAGAACCCGACAACCAGCAGGCTCCCGCCGACGACGACCAGGCCGAAAAGCCCGAAGCCGATCCACCGCCGACAGCCCGTCTCCTCCACGCCCGAACCCTACCGGCCGCGCTGCGCGTCCGCGAGCTCGCGTGCGACGTCGCGACGGGCGTCGCGGTCGGCGATGTCCCGGCGCCGGTCGTGGAGCTGCTTGCCGCGGGCGAGCCCTAGCTCGACCTTGGCCTTCCCGCGTTCGCTGATGTAGAGGCGGAGCGGGACGATCGTCTGGCCCTTCGCCTTGGCGCGTCCGAGGAGCTCGTCGATCTGCGAGCGGTGGAGGAGCAGCTTGCGCGTGCGCTTGGGCTCGTGGTTGTAGCGGTTGCCGCCCTCGAACTTGGCGATGTCGGCGCCGACGAGCCACGCCTCGTCATGCTCGATGCGCGCGTAGGCGTTGGACAGGTTCGCCTTGCCTGCGCGGAGCGACTTGATCTCGGTCCCGGTCAGGACGAGGCCGGCCTCGAACGTCTCATCGATCGTGAAGTCGTGGCGGGCTCTTCGGTTGAGTGCGACGGTGGACTCGTCGCCCATGGGAGGGCTCCTCCAGCGGTCCTGCGGTGGTCGCTCCGAGCTCGGAGGCCGATTTCCGGGAGGCGATCCGACCGAGGATACGCACGGACGCCGGCCCTATGCGGGCCGGCGTCCGAGTGCTTAGCCACCCACAGGGTGTCCGACTAGACGGCCATCTCCTGCGAGGTGGTGCAGCTACTACTGTCGATCACTGCACATCACCTCCTTTCGTTCGCGGGAACCGTACCCGATGCGCCGAGGGGTTGCAAGCGGGCGAGCGGACGATGGTGCGTGAATGGGCCGTGCGTCAGGCCGCCACGTCCAGGGCCGAACCGGCAGGGGACGCCCCGAGCACCTCGAGGGCCCGGTCGAGGTCGGGGTCGGCCCCGGCCGGGATCGGGTTCGGCAGGGTGACGACGACGTCCGGCGCCAGGCCAGTTCCGTGGATCCAGCGCTTGTCGGGGGTCAGCCAGCGGGCGATGGTCAGCTTGAACGCGCCTGCCTGACCGGTCAGTTCCTGCCACTCCTGGACCGTGCCCTTCCCGAACGACTGCTGGCCGACCAGGGTCGCCCGTTTCGAGTCCTGAAGTGCACCGGCGACGATCTCGCTGGCCGATGCGCTCCCGCCATCGATGAGGACGACAACGCGGATGTTCGGGTTCGTGGCGACGCCGTCACCGAGCACATCCGTGGGGATCTGGTTGCCCTTGCCGTCCTGTTCCCAGAAGAGGACACCCGATGAGATGAACTGGCTGGCGATCTTGCGTGCCGCGGTCACGTAGCCGCCGGGATTGGCGCGCAGGTCGAGGATGAGCTTGGTCCGGCCCGCCGCCAGGTGCGCACTCAGCGCCGCCACGAGATCGTCGGCGGCCGCGTCGGAGAAGCCGGCGAGCCGGACGTAGCCGACCGTCCCGCCGGCCATCGCCTGGGTCTCGACCTCACGCGTCTGGACGACATCGCGGGTGATGGCAAGCTGGAACGGCGGGGCGCTCCCCCGCCCGATGGTCAGCGTCACGAGGGTCCCGCGCGGCCCGCGGATCCGGGCGCGAGCGGCGTCCACGGTCAGGCCGTCGAGCGACGCCCCGTCGACCGCGAGGACGACGTCGCCGGCCTGGACGCCCGCCCGCTGTGCCGGCGAGCCGGCGATCGGCGCCGTGACGACGAGCCGGCAGGCAGGCCCGAGCGGCGTGCAGCCTTCGGCTCCGCCCGGCGCCCGGCTGGCGATCTCCGCGCCGATGCCCTCGAACTGGCCGCTGATCCCCTCCAGGCTCTGCCGGTACTGGTCCGCGCTGAGATAGGACGAGTACGGGTCGTTGAGGGCCCCGATCATGCCGCGAATGGCGCCCTGGATCAGCGCCTCGCGGTCGACCGCGCCGCCGGCGTACCGGTCGTTGATGGTCTGGTAGGTGTCCCAGAAGGGCTGGAAGGCCGCGGCCTCGGAGGACGGCGTACCCGGTTGCGAGGCGGCCTGTCGTCCAAGCGTGTAGCCGGAAAGGAAGAGCGCCGAGCCCGCCAGGATCGCGACGAGCGCGACTGAGACCGACATGACCAGAAGATGCCGGGAGGGTCGGGTCGACCCTCCGACGGGGATTGCCGGCGGACCGCCCGTGCCCCTCGCGCGTTCGGGCTCGAGGTGGTCGGCGTCGGCTGTAGACATCGCTGGATCCGTCCTGCGTCTAGGCGTCCCGGGAGAGGGCGATAGGGTACAACGAAGCCCCGGAACGGGCGGATGAGGCGCGGTGCGAGCCGGTTCAGCGGATGAGGTAGGTCCGCACGGAGAGCCAGGAGCCCAGGATCCCGAGGCCGACACCGGCCCCCATCACCAGCGCGACGAGATCGCGCGTCAGCGAGCCGAACTGGAGCGGCAGGACGCGGAAGAAGTCGGCCATGAAGGCGCTCAGGGGATCGGCCACCGCGAGCAGGATCCCGAGCGTCAGCAGCGAGCCGAGGAGCCCGACCAGCGCCCCCTCGAACACGAACGGCCAGCGGATGAAGGCGTCCGATGCGCCCACGAGGCGCATGACCTCGATCTCATCGGCGCGCGCGAGGACGGCGAGGCGGATGGTGTTGATGATGATGAACAGCGCGATGAAGCCGACGACCACGAGCACGACCGTGCCGGCGGTCCGCAGGATGCCGGTGACCGTCAGGACTCGACTGACAAGGTCTTCGATGTTGATGACATTGCGGATGCTCGGATCGCCACGCAGCGCGTCGCCCACGATGCGGACCTGCGCAGGATCGACCATCTTGACCTCGAGGCTGGCGTAGAGCGGGTTCGCGTCGAGATAGCGGGTCAGATCCTCGCGACCCTGCGCCTGCATCGAGGCGCGGAACCGGACGAGCGCCTCATCTCGAGTGACGTACGCGACCGACGCGACCTGGGGCATCGCCTTGAGCCGATCCGTGAGGTCGGTGACCTGGGTGTCGGTGGTGTTCGGCTCGAGGTAGGCGACGACCTCGACCTTCTGCTCGGTGAACTGGAGGCCGGCCAGGAGACCGGTCTGGATGATCCAGAACCCGGCCAGCAGCAGGAGCATCAGGATCATCGTCGCCGTGGCGGCCAGGCTCATGACCGCATTCCGCCAGAAGCCCTGCCAGGCGCGGGTCATGCTGAACAGGACGAACGAGATCAATGCTCAGTCCTCGCGGTGGTAGGCGCCACCCAGCTCGTCGCGGATGATCCGACCCTCTTCGAGCGCGACGACGCGCTTGCGGAGGGCGGTGACGACCTGCGCGTTGTGGGTGGCCATCATCACCGTCACGCCCAGTTCGTTGATTCGCAGCAGGAGCTGCAGGATCTCCCAGCTGATGAGCGGGTCGAGGTTGCCGGTCGGCTCGTCGGCGATGATGAGCCGCGGGTCGTGGACGAGCGCGCGCGCGATCGCCGTGCGCTGCTGCTCGCCGCCGGAAAGCTGCGACGGGGTCTGCTTGGCCTGGGCGGTCAACCCGACCAGCGCCAGGACGCGATCGACAGCCGGCCGGATCTTGCGTCGCGGGGTCCCGGTGACCTCCAGTGCGAAGGCGACGTTCTCCCAGACCGTCTTCGATGGCAGGAGCTTGAAGTCCTGGAAGATGATGCCGATCTTGCGCCGCATCTTCGGCACCTGGCGGCGGCCGAGCCGGGCCACGTCCTGGCCATCGAGGATGACCGCACCACGCGTCGCGACCTCGTCCCGGATCAGCAGCTTGATGAGCGTGGACTTGCCCGCGCCGGACGGTCCCACGATGAACACGAAATCGCCTTCGGGGATGACCAGGTCGACGTCGCGCAGGGCGAGCTTGCCGTTCGGGTATTCCTTGGTCACGTCGTGCATGACCAGGACGGCGCGTTCGAGCTTGGCCTGGTCCCGTGTCCGGCCCAGGACACGACGACGGATGGAGCGTGAGGCGCTCGAGGCGCCCGACGCGGGGGCGACGGTCACATTCGGCTCCACTGGAGTGGCTCGCGGCGGGTCTCGCCGGGCCGGGTCACGATCTCTTGACCCCGTTCGCGGGCACGACATGGGGAGCCAACATCGAAGTCGAGGCTACCACCGGCGGCAGGGTCCGGCAAACCGGCCAACGGTGCCTGGCCGCGCGGGACCATCGTCCCGGGGCAGGCGTGACCGCCTGCTAGAGGAGGCCCGGCGAGATCGGCAGGTACCGTGAGAAGTCGGCGAAGGGGCGGTCCCAGCACAGGAGGACCGGGAACTGGTCGAGCCGGAAGCCCGCCTGGAGCGCCGGGACCAGCGCGCGATCGGCCGGACCGGCGACCCACATCGCGAACGCGCCGCGCGGCACGACCGCCGACGTGAGATGACCGAGGACCGGCGCCAGCAACGCTGCGTCCCGTACCGCGACTGGCCCGACCCGCCCCGCCTCTCCGCCGTAGCCATAGCCGACGGGTTCACCGTCGGGACCCCGGTAGAGCCACCCGCGTCGCGACTCGATGCGCAGGAAGCGGTGATCGACTGGGTGGGCGACCCCCAGCAGCTCGCGATCCAGCGTGTCGATCGCGTCCACGAGCAGCGCATGGCCCTGGCCGCCCGGCTCCCCTCCGGCGATCTCCTCGAACGCGAGCGGCACGATCCCTGACGGAAGCTCGCCGAATGCCTCCGGATGCTGTGGCAGGCCGGTGAGGCTCATCAACGGCACGCGCGGCACGATGCCGTACAGCGCATAGAGGGCATTCGAGATCGGCTGGGCACTGTCCGTGGCGGTCGCCCGGATCGTGCCGCCACCGCCGTCTGCGGGCAGGACCCGCCCGAGCAGCTCATGCCCGAGCCCGGCACCCTGGAATTCGGGGAGCACGAAGAGCATCGAGAGATACCACAGCCGCTCGCGCACGATGGCGGAGGCGAAGCCGATGACCCGTTCCTGCGGGCCATCGGGAGCGGTCGCCACGACGAATCGTTCGGGGTCGGTCGCCTGTAGATGGATGAACAGCCGCGTCGCCGGGTTGACCTCGTTCGGGATCTCGCCCTGGCCGAGCCGGACGATGTAGTCGTTGATCGCGGTCCGCCAGATCTCGCCGCAAGTCGCGAGCTCGTCGGGCCTCGCGGGGCGGCAGGTAAGGCCGGTGGCCGCGGCGCGCGATCGTGCGCCCGCGCTCATCTGGCGACTGCTTCCTCGCCGATCACGCGTTCGAGTTCCGCCTGCATGAATCCATCGAGGTCGCCATCGAGGACCGCGCCCGTATTGCCGGTCTCATAGCCGGTCCGCAGGTCCTTGACCATCTGGTACGGGTGAAGGACATAGCTCCGGATCTGGTTGCCCCAACCAGCCTCGACGTGCTCGCCCTTGAGCTTGCGGACCTCCGCCTCCTTTTCCTCGAGGGCGCGCTCGAGCAGACGCGATTTGAGGACCTTGATGGCCATCTCCTTGTTCTGTGTCTGGCTGCGCTCGTTCTGGCTCTGCGCGACGATCCCGGTCCGCAGGTCGGTGAGCCGGACGGCCGAGTCCGTCTTGTTGACGTGCTGGCCGCCGGCGCCCTGCGAGCGGAACGTATCGACCCGGATCTGGTCCCAGTCGAGCTCGATCTCGACGTCGTCCTCCGCTTCCGGCAGGACCTCCACGAGCGCGAAGGTCGTCTGGCGTCGGTTCTGCGAATCGAACGGGCTGATCCGCACCAGCCGATGCACGCCGCGCTCGGCCCGGAGCCATCCGTAGGCCCGCCGGCCATTGACCGCCACCGTCACGCTCTTGAGACCGGCCTGCTCGCCTTCCTGCTGGTCGAGGATCTCGGTCGGGAAGCGATGACGCTCGGCCCAGCGCAGGTACATGCGCAGGAGCATCTCTGTCCAGTCGGTCGCCTCGGTCCCGCCGGCCCCGGCACTGATCGAGAGGAGCGCGGGACGCTCGTCGTACTCGCCGGAGAAGAGCAAGGCGGTTCGCTCGCGCGAGAAGTTGGCACCCAGCGAGGCGAAGTCGCGTTCGAGCTCGGCTTCGAGCTCGGCGTCGGGTGCTTCGTACAGCAGGTCGACGGCCGCGAGCAGGTCATCGGCTTGGGTCAGGAGCTCCTGCCAGGTCGAGATCTCGCTTCGAAGGCCATCGGCCTCGCGCAGGACCTTCTGGGCCGATCGACCGTCATCCCAGAAGCCTTGCTCCTGGGTCTGCGTCTCTATCTCGGCGACGCGCGCTTCTTTCGCCGGAAGGTCAAAGATGCCCCGAGGTCGACCGGATCCGTTCAGCCAGGTCTCGGATGGCGGACGCTTCCACCTAGTTCCGGGCCTGCAGATCCTGGAGCAGGATCGGGCGCAGCTCGATGAGGCGCAGCGCGGTCTTGCTTCGGGCGACGACGGGGTTCACGCAGGGGCAGTAGGAGTTGTGCGGGCAGACGCCACAGTTGCCGTCACAATCGAGTGCCGCGGCGTAGCTGCAGGTGCGGCAATCACGCTCACAGGCGATCAAATCGACGAACGACGCTTCCTCGGCCTGCTTCACTGGCTCCCCTTTTGTGCTGGGCAAGGGCGGATCAGGGACCGGAGTGTGCGATGCCTCGGGGCCTGGGGGGCCCGGTTTTCGGCGCGTTTTCGCACAGTATACGGGGCCAACCTTCCCACGCCAAGAGGGAAATCGTCGTATCGCGAGATGGGCCGTCAGGGGGAACGTCTATGGCGCCCGGCCGACCAGGAAGTACTGCGCCAGCGCCCCGAGCTCGTGGAGCGTGGCGTCGATCTGGCCGACAGGATCGTTCTCGATGGGGCTGGTCCGCGTCGGCGATCCCCAGCCGATGATGCCGTCGTCGGCAGCCATACGAAGGACCCGGAGCATGTGCGGTCGATCCGAGACGAAGACCGCGTTCGCGAGCCCGTTCGTGCGCAACAGCTCACCGACCGCGTGGATCGACTCCAGTGTCGTCCGGCTGCCGTCCTCGGCGAGGATCGCGTCCGCCGGCACGCCCCGCGCGATGGCGTATCGCCGCGCGCTCGCGGCCTCCGTGGTCCGGTCGCCGACGGCCTTGCCGCCGGTGACGATCAGGTGGGCCGCGACGCCCGCGTGATAGAGCTCGATCGCGTGGTCGATCCGCGCGGCGAAGACAGGCGACGGGCGGCCGTCATATTGCGCCGCGCCCATGACCACGATCGCATCCGCGGGCCGCTGCTCATCACGCTGCCCCTCGACCCAGATCCGGTAGCTCGCGTAGCCCCCCACGATGATGATGCCGAGGCAGCCGAGGACGGCCACCTCGAGCAGGTCGCGCGTTCTCGACCGGGGACGCACGTGGGCGGGTGCGATCGTCGAGACCGGGCTGCCGTCAGCGCCCGTGGCACTTCTTGTACTTGGCGCCAGATCCGCACCAGCACGGGTCGTTCCGTCCGATCCGGGCGCCGCTCGGCGTGTGACCGGGCTTGGGGCCGCTCGACGATGGGCCGCCGTTGCCTCCAGAGACGACCGGTTGGTCGCCGAGCGATTCGCGCACTGGGCGCGCGGTCGAGGCGGCCGGGCCACCACGAAGGATCGCCGAGCCGGTCACCGCGGCGGCGGCCGGGATCCTGGCAGGCTCGGCCGCACGTGCGCCGGCCTCGTCCACGCCGGCCGGACCGGCCGAGGTGGTCGTCGCGTTCGAGCCGTTCCCGCCGCGCAGCGAGGCCGCTCCCCTGGCGAGCGAAGCGGCCACTGCCGGATCGCCCCCGTCCCCGGGGGCCGGCTGGCGGGTCACCGTCACGCGGAAGATCGACGAGGCGACGCCATGCCGGATGAGGCCGCGCAGCTCGTCGTAGAGCTGGAACGCCTCGCGCTTGAACTCGTTGAGCGGGTCCTGCTGGGCATACCCGCGCAGCCCGATCCCGCGACGCATGTCATCGAGCTCGGTGAGGTGCTCGACCCACAGCGAATCGATGGTGCGGATCAGGACGAGGCGCTCGACGGTCTTCCAGTCCTCCTCGCCGACCTCGGCCGCCTTGGCGGCCAGCCGCTCGTCCGCGAGGTCCCGTACGTGAATCGCGATGGCCTCGCGGCTGTGCAGCTCCCAGAGGTCGTCGGCGGTGGTGCCCTCGCCGATCAGGCCCATCGCCGCCAGCGCGGACGACAACCCTTCGAGGTTCCAGTCTCCGGAGTCCTCGCCGACGAGATGGATGTCGACGAGCGAATCGACCTCGTCGTCGAGGAAGCTCTGGACCGTCTCGGTCAGGTCCTCGTTGTGGAGGACCTTGTCGCGCTCCGCGTAGATCGTCTCGCGCTGCTTGTTGATGACGTCGTCGTATTCGACGACGCGCTTGCGGATGTCGAAGTTGAAGCCCTCGACGCGGCTCTGGGCCGACTCGATCGTGCGCGAGACGAGCCGCGACTCGATGGCGACATCGTCATCGAGACCGAGCCGCTCCATCAGGCCCGTGACTCGCTCGCTCGCAAAGCGCTTCATCAGGTCGTCCTCGAGCGAGAGGTAGAAGCGCGACGACCCGGGGTCGCCCTGGCGGCCGGCGCGGCCACGCAGCTGGTTGTCGATCCGTCGCGAATCGTGCCGTTCCGTGCCGATGATGTGGAGGCCGCCGACCGACACGACCCGTTCGTGGTCCTCCTCGGTGATGGCCCGGGCCTCGGCCAGCGCCGCTTCCATCGTCTCCTTGTCCACCTCGGCCGGATTGAGGCCGCGCTTGTGGAGCGCCTCTGACGCGAGACCGGCCGGGTTGCCGCCGAGCAGGATGTCCGTGCCGCGGCCGGCCATGTTGGTGGCGATGGTGATGGCCCCGGACCGGCCGGCCTGCGCGACGATCCCCGATTCCTTCTCGTGGAACTTGGCGTTCAGGACCTCGTGGTCGATGCCACGCCGCTTGAGCATGGTGGCGAGCATCTCGGACTTCTCGACCGAGATCGTGCCGACCAGGACGGGTCGGCCCTGCTCCTGCATCTCGACGATCTCCTCGATGAGCGCGTTGAACTTGGCCGGCTCGTCGCGGAAGACGAGGTCGGAGGCGTCCTCGCGGATCATCTCGCGATGGGTCGGGACGGCGACGACCTCGAGCTTGTAGATCTTGTGGAGTTCTTCGGCCTCGGTCATGGCCGTGCCGGTCATCCCCGACAGCTTGTCGTACAGACGGAAGTAGTTCTGGAACGTGATCGTGGCGAGGGTCACGCTCTCGCGCTGGACGCGCAGGCCCTCCTTCGCCTCGATCGCCTGATGGAGACCCTCGCTCCAGCGGCGGCCGGGCATCTGCCGCCCGGTGAACTCATCGACGATGACGATCTCGCCGTCCTTGACGATGTAGTCCCGGTCGCGCTTGTACAGCGCGTGCGACCGCAGGGCCTGCTCGAAGTGGCGGGCGAGTCGCGGGTCGGCGTCGTACATGTTCTCGACGCCGAGCCAGCCCTCCATCTTCTCGATCCCCTCCTCGGTCGAGGAGACGGCCTTGTCCTTGAGGTCGACGAAGTAGTCGCCGCCCTCCTCCTCGCCTTCGGGCCGCGCCTTCAGGCGTGGGACGAGGCGGGCGAAGGTGAAGTACAGGTCGGCCGACTCCTCGGCCTGGCCACTGATGATGAGCGGTGTCCGAGCCTCGTCGATGAGGATGTTGTCGACCTCGTCGACGATGGCGAAGCTGCGCTCTCGCTGGACCCGCTCGTCGAGCTCGAGGACCATGTTGTCGCGCAGGTAGTCGAACCCGAACTCGTTGTTGGTGCCGTAGGTGATGTCCGCGGCATAAGCCTCGCGGCGGCTGACCGGCCGAAGGTTGACGAGGCGCTCGTCGTTGGTCGGGTAGCCCGGCTCGAAAACGAACGACGCATCGTGGGTGATCATCCCGACGCTGACACCGAGGAAGTGGAAGATCGGGCCCATCCACTGCGGGTCGCGGCGCGCCAGGTAGTCGTTGACCGTGACGACGTGGACGCCCCGGCCGGAGAGGGCGTTCACGACCGCGGCCATCGGCGCGACGAGGGTCTTGCCCTCGCCCGTGCGCATCTCGGCGATCTTGCCCTGGTGGAGGACCGCGGCCCCCATCAGCTGGACGTCGAAATGGCGCATCCCGAGCGTCCGCTTCATCGCCTCGCGGGTCATCGCGAAGACTTCGGGGAGGACGTCGTCGAGGGCCTTCTGGAGGCGCTCGTTCTCGCGGGTCCGCCGCTCCTTCTTCAGCTCGCGGCGACGCTCGAGATCCGGGTGATGGAGCTCATCGTCGGACGGCTCGTCGGGCGTCGCGGCCTCGAGGGCCTCGACGCGCAACTCCGCGAACGCCGCGCGGATCTCCTCGTCGGAGCGTGCCTCGTATTCCGCCTCGAGGGCGTTGGTCTCGTCGACCAGGGGTTGCAGACGTCGGATCTCGCGGTCGTTGGAGTCGACGAATCGGTTCAGGAAGCGCATTTGGCGTCAAGTATAGGCGAGGTCGTGCTCAGGTCCCCTCGCGCGACGAGGGGAACGGCGCGGCTGCGGCCCGTCGTGGCTGCCGGATCAGGTCCCGGTGAGGTGCCAGAACCCGATGCCGTAGCCGACGACCAGCACCACGAACGTGAGGAACGCGAGGCTGAACCAGAACAGCACGGATCGGAACCGGGAGGTCGGGTTCATCTCCGGGTTCTTGAGGTCGGGCAGGCGGCTGCGCCGCCGGCCGCTGCCCCAGCGGGGCGACTCCAGCTGGCCGCGCCAGTCCGGCTCGACGACGGCGCGCTCTTCGAGCCCGCCTTCTCCGTCGGGTCGGTGGAGCTTGAGGGTCATCGGTCGCCGGTCTGGGCGGAGGCGGCCAGGCTGTCGCGCGCCGGCGCTTCCTCGTCAACGCCGCGCGTGTCGAGCGTGCTCTCCGCGCCGTCCTCCCAGAGGAGCATCTCCTGGGTCAGCGAGACCTCGCTCGAGAAGAGCGCGCCGACCGACTCGCCGCGATGGATGCGGCGGATCGCCTCGCCGATGAGTGGCGCGACGGACAGCGTCGTGATCTTGGCCAGCTGCTTGCGCTTGGGCAGCGGGACCGAGTCGGTGAGGACCACCTCGCGCAGGCTCGAGGCAGCGATCCGGTCGACGGCCGGGTCGCTCAGGATGCCGTGCGTAGCGCAGGCATAGATCTCGGTCACCCCTTCGCGCTCGAGGGCACGGGTGATCTCGACGAGCGTGCCGCCAGTGTCGATCTCGTCGTCGACGATGATCGCCCGCTTGCCCTTCACGTCGCCGATGACATTCATCAGTTCGGCCCGGTCCAGGTTCCCGACTCGGCGCTTTTCGATGATCGCGAGCGGCGCGTCGAGCAACTCGGCGAATGCGCGCGCACGCTTGGCGAAGCCGAGGTCGGTGACGACGACCGGGTCCTCGATCTGCTTGTGGCGGTAGTAGTTCGACAGCATGTGGACCGCGGTCAGCTCATCGACCGGGATGTTGAAGAAGCCCTGGATCTGGCCCTGATGGAGGTCCATCGTGAGGACCCGGTCCGCGCCGGCGACCGTGATCATGTCGGCGATGAGCCGGGCCGTGATGGGGACCCGGGGCTGGTCCTTCTTGTCCGACCGGCCGTAGGCGTAATACGGGATGACTGCGGTGATCCTGCCCGCACTGGCGCGCTTGAAGGCGTCGATCAGGATGAGCAGCTCCATGATCGACTGGTTGACGGGATGGCAGGTCGGCTGGACCAGGAAGACGTCCTTCTCGCGGACGTTCTCGAGGATCTTGACGAAGATGTTCTCGTTGGCGAACTGGAAGACCTCGGCCTTGCCGGGCTCGCTGTCGAGGTAGCGACAGATCTTCCGGGCGAGGCCCGGGTTCGAGTTGCCGTGGTAGATCTCGAACTGGTCCGCGTACAAGCCCGCAGCCTCCCGTCCGCCGAAGGCCGAGAAGGCCGTCATGCCGACCTCATCCGCCAGGTCCCGGACCGGTGGGGCTCGCGCCGTCCGTCCCGGGTCCTTCATCGTCGCCCATGCCGGCCTGCTCCGCAAGTCCGGCCCGGAACGCGGCAATCGCGACGACCCGATCGCCTTCGGCCAGGCGCATCACGATCACGCCGCGGGCATGCGGGGAGTAGCGATTGATCGTGTTTGTCTCGGTCCGGATCACCTGGCCACCGGCGCTGATGAGCAGGAGTTCCTCGTCCTCCTCGGTGACCTGCTGGACGGCGGCGACGTCGCCTGTCTTGCGGCCCTCGAGGCTGATGAGCCCGACACCCTGGCCGCCGCGGTGCTTCCGGCGGAACTCGGTGAGCGCCACGCGCTTGCCGTAGCCGGTCTCGCTCAGCACGAGCAGGTCACTCTCAGGCTGGACGACGCTCATGCCGACCACCGAATCGCCCTTGCGGGCGAGCCGGATCCCGATGACGCCCGCGGCATCCCGACCCATCGGTCGGACCTCGTTCTCGGAGAAACGGGCGAGCTTGCCCTGGGCGGTCGCGATGATGACGTCGTCGTCGCCGGTCGACACGTCGACCCAGGCCAGCTCGTCGTCGTCGCGCAGGGTGATCGCCCGGATCCCCGAGGAGCGGACCTTCTCGAATTGCTCGAGCGGCGTCTTCTTGATGATGCCCTTGCGCGTGGCGAGGACGAGGAACGAGCCCGCCTTGAAATCGGGCAGGGTGATCGTCGCCATCGGTACCTCGCCGGATTCGACCTGGACGCCCGGCAGGTTGATGATCGGGATGCCCTTGGCCTGGCGGCTGGCATCGGGGATGGCGTGGACCTTGGCGCTGAAGACACGGCCGCGGTTGGTGAAGAACAGCGCCCAGTGATGGGTATTCGCGACCAGCAGATGCTCGACGGCATCCTCCTCGCGGGTCACGTGCCCGATGATCCCCTTCCCGCCCCGATGCTGGCGACGGTAGGTGGCGACCGGTTGGCGCTTGATGTAGCCCCGGCCGGAGATGGTGACGACGACATCCTCGTCGGCGATCAGGTCCTCATCGGTCATCTCGCGGCTGAAGTCGTCGGCCACGCGTGTCCGACGTTCGCCCGCGTACTTCTTCTTCAGCTCGGCGAGCTCGTCCTTGATGATCTGGCTCACGCGGGCCGGATTGGACAGGATGTCCTCGAGCTCGGCGATGAGCTGGATGATGGCGAGGTACTCGTCCTCGATCTTCTGGCGCTCGAGGGCGGCCAGGCGGGCCAGCCGCATGTCGAGGATGGCCTGCGCCTGCAGCTCGGACAGGTCGAACCGGGTCATCAGGTTCGTGCGAGCGAGATCCACGTCGGCTGATTCCCGGATCGTCTTGATGACCGCGTCGAGGTTGTCGAGCGCGACCTTGAGTCCCTCGAGGATGTGCGCCCTGGCGCGCGCCTTGGCGAGGTCGAACTCGGTCCGGCGGCGGATGATGTCGCGCCGGTGGTCGAGGTAATGGACGAGGACGCTGCGCAGCGGGAGGGTCTGCGGCTGGCCATCGACGAGCGCGAGCATGTTCATGTTGAACGCGAGCTGCATCGGCGTGTGCTTGAACAGGTTGTTCAGGACCTTGTGCGGGTTCGTGTCGCGCTTGAGCTCGATGTAGATCCGCATCCCGTCGCGGTCGGACTCGTCGCGCAGGTCGCCGATCCCGTCGATCCGCTTGTCCTTGACCAGTTCGGCGATCTTCTCGAGGAGGCTCGCCTTGTTGACCTGGTATGGCAGCTCGGTGACGATGATGGCCGTTCGGTCACCCTTGACCTCTTCGAACGCGACCTGGGCGCGCATCACGACGCGGCCGCGGCCGTGGGCGTACATCTGGCGGATCGCGTCGACCGTCTCCCATTCACCGGTCAACGGGTTCCGCTGCCGCTCGAGGCGGTAGATCGTCCCCCCGGTCGGGAAGTCCGGTCCCTGGACGTACTTGCAGAGGTCGTCCGAGGTGAGGTCGGGGTCGTCGATCATCGCCGTCGTCGCGTCGACGATCTCGCCCAGGTGGTGGGGCGGGATGTTGGTCGCCATCCCGACCGCGATCCCGGAACTGCCATTGACGAGCAGGTTCGGGAGCTTGGCCGGCAGGACCGACGGCTGCTTCTGGGTGCCGTCGTAGTTGTCGACGAAATCGACGGTGTCCTTGTCGATATCGGCGAGCATCTCGCCGGCGATGGCGGTCAAACGCGCTTCCGTATAGCGCATCGCGGCCGCGGTGTCGCCATCGACCGACCCGAAGTTGCCCTGGCCGTCTACCAGCGGATAGCGCATCGAGAAGTCCTGGGCGAGGCGGACCAGCGCGTCGTACAGGGCGCTGTCGCCGTGCGGGTGGTACTTGCCCATCACCTCGCCGACGATGGCCGCGCACTTGCGGTACGAGCTGGTCGAGGACAGGCCCATCTCGCCCATCGCGTAGAGGATCCGGCGGTGGACGGGCTTGAAGCCGTCGCGCACGTCGGGGAGTGCGCGGGCGACGATCACGCTCATCGCGTAATCGAGATAGCTCACCCGCATCTCGTCCTCGATGCGGATGGATCGGATGTCGCCGAGGTCGTCGGTCACGTTCGAATCACTCCAGTGGGATCAGGGGAGCCGGGCCGGATCGGGGTCGTCATCGAAGCGGCGGCTCGGGAAGGGTGGTCGGGGCGGGAAGCGCACCGAACTCGGCGGCCGTCGCAGCAGCGGTCGAGGTGGCCGGTGCGGCGGTTCGCTTGCGGATCCCGGCGAGACGAGCTCGGAGCTCGTCAGCTGTGGCCGGATCGAGCTTCGCGAACGTGTCACGGATGATCCAGGCACGGTGGCCATCGCCCGTCCGGGCCGCCCGCTCGGTCTCGTCGCGAAGGGCGGCCTCGGTCGCCGGCCGATCGACGACCGTCAGCGCGCGATAGGCCCAGGCGAGCGCCTTCTGGACGTCGGGTTCGGCGTCGCCCATCAGGGATGCCAGAAGCGGCAACGCCTGGCGGGCGACCTCGGGATCCCGGCCACGCGCGTGATCGACGTGGGTCAGTGTCGCGATGGTGGAACCGACGAGGCGGCGCTCCCAGCGCGACGGGCTGTAGACGAGCTGCCCGAGTTCCGCCCACCGATAGGGCTCGGCGGCGATGCCGTTCGCGTAGGGATGCGCCAGTGAGTCGACCGTGATCCAGTCGCCGGCCTCACGGGCTGCCCGACGAAGGAGCTGCCATGTTCGTTCGGTCTCGTCGCCAAGCGTCCGCTCGAGGAGGCCGAAGGCGAACCATCGAGCCTCGAGCTCGCGCTCACGGAAGAGCCGATCGGCGATGAACAGGAGCGGCGTCGAACGTTCGCTTTTCGTCTCGTCGCGAAAGCCACGTTCGACCTCCGCCAGGAGCGGCCAGCGCACGCCGTGGATCGTTCCGATCCCCGGTGCGATCCGCTGCTGCCCGGCGAGGTACTCCGGGTCGGCGAGCGTGGCCAATCCCGGGGTCAGGGCCGCCGCGAAGCCGTCCGGGTCGTTCGTGAAGTCGGCCAACGAGACGCCCAGTGCCTCCGCCGGCTCGCGTCGAGCGGCGACGAATGCGCCCGCGCGGGCCGTCACATCGCTCCCCGTCGGTGTGGCCGTCATCACCACGCGGTCGAGTCCGCCGGTTCGGACGGATCGGCCGGTCGGTACGCGTACCGCTCGCGGAGATCCTCCTTGCGCTTGGAGCCAGCGGCGAGATAGACACCCGTCGCCTTCGCAAGTTCGACGCCATTGGCCGGATCGACGATGTGGCTGGCGGTGTCGACGACCCGGCGCCTGGAGCGAGTGATCCAACCTTCGGCTCTGATCGGGAGCCCGACGGTGATGGGACGCCGAAAATCGACGGCCATCCGTGCGGTCACGCCCCAGTTGTCCTCGCCGACGAGGGCCCAGGCCATCACCTCGTCGAGGATCGCGCACAGGATCCCACCATGGATCACGTTCTCCCAGCCCTCGAATCGGCGGTCGAGCGCGAGTTCGGTCCAGGATCGTCCGGGTTCGACGTGCAGGTCCAGGCCGAGGCCGCCCGAGTTGAGCGTTCCGCAGGCGAAGCAGTTGTGTTCGGCGAACTCGAATCGGCCGGTCGCGGTCTCGATGACCGGTCGCGACCCCCATGTCGCGGTCCGGGCCGACCGGATGTCAGACGTCAAGGTTCTGGACCTTGCGAGCCTCGGTCTTGATGAAGTCCTTCCGCGGGCCGACCTTTTCGCCCATCAGCATCGTGAAGATGTCGTCCGCCGCCGCCGCGTCCTCGCTGTCGACGCGGAGGAGGGTCCGGGTCTCCGGGTTCATCGTCGTCTCCCAGAGCTGGTCGGCATTCATCTCGCCGAGGCCCTTGAAGCGCTGAACGGACAAGTTCTTGACGTTGAACTCCTTGATGATCCGGTCGCGTTCCTTCTCGCTCTGGGCGTACTTGGTGACTTTGCCCGTGCTCACCCGGTACAGCGGCGGCTGGGCGATGTACAGATAGCCGTTCTCGATCACCTCCGGCATGTGCCGGTAGAAGAAGGTCAGGAGGAGCGTCCGGATATGGGCGCCGTCGACATCGGCGTCCGTCATGATGATGATCCGGTGATAGCGCAGCTTCGCGATCTCGAAGCTGTCGCCGATGCCCGCCCCGAGCGCGATGATCAGAGGCCGGACGTTCTCGCTCGAGAGGATCTTGTCGAGGCGTGCCTTCTCGACATTGAGCAACTTCCCTCGGAGCGGAAGGATCGCCTGTTGTCGGCGGTCGCGTCCCTGCTTGGCCGAACCACCGGCCGAGTCGCCCTCGACCAGGTAGAGCTCGCTCCGGGCGGGGTCGCGTTCCTGGCAATCGGCCAGCTTGCCGGGGAGCGACATGCCGTCGAGCGCGCCCTTGCGGATGACGAGATCACGTGCTTTGCGCGCGGCCTCACGGGCGCGCGCCGCGGTCAGGCATTTCTCGATGATCCGCCGGCCATCGGCCGGGTTCTCGTCGAGATACTGGCCGAGGCTGTCGGCGACCGCGGTCTGGACCTGGCCCTTGACCTCCGCGTTGCCGAGCTTGGCCTTGGTCTGGCCCTCGAACTGCGGGTCGGTCAGCTTGACGCTGATCACCGCGGTCAGGCCCTCGCGGACGTCGTCGCCGGACAGATTGCCGTCCGCGTCGCGCAGGACGCCGGCCCGGCGCGCCCAGTCGTTGAGGGAACTCGTCAGCGCGGCGCGGAAGCCCGTGATGTGCGTCCCCCCATCGGGCGTATTGATGTTGTTGGCGAATGCGAGGACGTTCTCCGTGTACGAATCGTTGTACTGGAGCGCGACCTCCACCGCCGTGCTGCCCTCGCGCCGTTCGACGTAGATCGGCCGGCTGTGGAGGACCTCCTTGTTGCGGTTGAGGTGGCGGACGAAGGACTGGATCCCGCCCTCGAAGTAGAACGAGCGCTCGCGATCCTCGCGCTCATCGATGAGCGTGATCCAGATCCGCTTGGTGAGGTAGGCAGACTCGCGGAGGCGCTGGCTGATCGCCTCGAACGAGTACTCGGTCGTCTGGAACATCTCCGTATCGGCGATGAAGCTCGTCGTCGTTCCACGGCGGGTTCCCTGGGGGCCGATCTTCTTGACCGGCCCGGTCGGCTTGCCGCGCGAGTACTCCTGCGCCCACACGAACTTGTCGCGGGCCGATTCGACACGCATCCACGAGGACAGCGCGTTGACAACGCTGACACCGACACCGTGGAGTCCGCCGGAGACCTTGTAGCCGCCGTCGCCGAACTTGGCCCCGGCGTGCAGGACCGTGTGCACGACCTCGAGCGCGTCCTTGCCGGTCGAATGCTTGCCGACGGGAACGCCGCGGCCGTCATCCTGGACGGTGACGACGCCATCCTTCCTGATGGTCACGCTGATCTTGTGGGCCTCGCCGGCCATCGCCTCGTCGATCGAGTTGTCGACGACCTCCCACACAAGGTGATGGAGGCCGCGCTCGTCGGTCGAGCCGATGTACATCCCAGGACGCTTCCGGACGGCTTCGAGCCCTTCGAGGACCTGGATGCTCGCGGCGTCGTAGTCCGATGCCCCACGCGGCCGCTTGCCGCGGCCATTGGTGACGGCAGGACCGGGCGTCGCGGCCGACGGCCTCGGGCGCACTGGAGCCTTCGGCGGGGTCGGTCGTGTTGCTTCCTCGGTCACGCGGTTCCTCCGGTCAGGCGTTCGTATAGGCGCCCGAGCTCCTCGTCGCTGTAGTACTCGATGACGATCCGGCCTCCACGCCTCGAGCGAGCCAGACTGACCTTGGTCCCGAGCGCTCGACGGAGGTCTTCCTCCACGCGCTCCAGGTCAGGATCCGCGCGGCGTGCGGGTGGCCCTTCGGGTTGTGGTTTTGGCTCCCGAAGGCGTCGGACCAGCTCCTCGGTCTGACGGACCGAAAGTTCCTGCCCGATGACTGAATCGAGGACCCGATCCTGGAGTTCGGTCGCAAGACCGCCGAGCGCGCGACCATGGCCTTCCGACAGTCGACCGTCGGCCACCGCGGCCTGGATGCCGGGGGCGAGTTCGAGCAGTCGGAGCGTGTTCGCGACGGTCGATCGAGCCCGGCCGACCCGGGCCGCGAGGTCTTCCTGGCTGAACCCGAACTCGTCGATCAACTGGCGGTAGGCATCGGCGGTCTCGAGTGGATCGAGATCCTCGCGCTGGAGGTTCTCCACGAGGGCTAGTTCGAGCTGGTCGCGATCGGCGAGCTGGCGCACGACGGCCGGGATCCGGTCGAGGCCGGCGGCCTGGGCAGCGCGGAGACGCCGTTCGCCGGCGACGAGCTGATAGCCATCGATGGTCTCGGTGACGAGGATCGGCTGGAGCACGCCATGCTCGACGATGCTCGCCGTCAATGAAGCGAGGCCCTCAGCATCGAAGCGCTTGCGTGGCTGGCGCGGGTTCGCACCGACTCGACCGATGGGGATCTCGATCGTGCCCGGCTGGCCGCCGGGGTTGCGTTGCGGGATGAGCGAGGCAAGGCCCCGACCGAGTCCCTGGGATCGCTCCGGCCGAACGGTCACGACGCCATCATCGCGGGTCGTTCCGACGAGCCGCTGGTCGTTCGGCCGTCGCGCGCACGCAACTCGGCCGCGAGAGCGGCGTAGGCTGCGGCGCCCGTCGAATCGGGCGCATACCTCGAGATCGGTTGACCATAGCTCGGCGCTTCGGAGAGCCGCACATTGCGTGGGATCACCGTCTCGAAGACACGGTCGCCGAGGTGACGCCGAACCTCGGCTGCGACGGCCCCGGAGAGGTTGGTCCGGCTGTCGTACATGGTCAACACGACCCCCTTGAGGGCGAGCTCGGGGTTCAAATGGTCTCGAATGAGGTCCAAGGTGGCAAGCAGCTGCGTCAATCCTTCCAGGGCGTAGTACTCGCATTGCAGCGGGATGAGCACCGCATCGGCGGCAGTGAGGGCATTCACTGTCAATAACCCGAGTGACGGCGGGCAATCCACGAGCACGTAGTCGTAGTCCGCGGAGATGTCTGAGATGAGCCGATCGAGTCGACGCTCCCGTCCCTCGAGCGGCGCGAGTTCCACTTCTGCGCCTGCCAGCGCGATCGCCGACGGCACGACATCGAGGCCTTCGAGCGGACCCGGCACGGTCAAGTCGCCCATCCCGGCGCCACCGATGACGGCGTCATAGACCGAACGCTCGATCGTGTTGCGGTCAAGACCGATGCCGCTCGTTGCATTTCCCTGGGGATCCAGGTCTACCAGCAGGACTCGCTCGCCCGCGAGGGCGAGATAGCACCCGAGATTCACGACCGTCGTGGTCTTGCCGACGCCGCCTTTCTGGTTTGCGCAGGCGATCGTCTGGCCCACTCAGTGGCCCGCTCGGAGGTCTCTCACGATGTTTGATTCTACCATCGCTCGCCGTTCCACCTCGTTCATGAACGGGATGTCCGAAGTCTGATCCTTCGTGCTCAACGAGGCCGTATCCGCCCCTTGGCTGCCGATTTCACGCTCACGGTCTGCCTCACCTTCCGCCCGAGGACCGCAGGATGTGTTTCACGTGAAACGGATTGAAGAACTAGGATCAGGTGGGCCTTGCTCCTTGACTCGCCGCCTGCGATCGGGCATGGGCCGTGCCTCAGGATTTGATACGGCGGATCTCGACGCCCAGCGTCTAGGATCCCGCGAAACGAGGGGCGCCGCGCGTGGCACGGATCGTGTTCCCAGGCGCGGTCAAACGCAAATTGCGGTCACGTTTCACGTGAAACGGACCGCTCGCCTGGGCCCGAACGGGCCATGGGTCGCCGGACTAACGGACCCGTGTCGTCCGTTGCCGGGATGGTGCGTCCGTGGGATACTGCACGACGAGGTCGCCGCCGTTCGACCGAACACCTGAAGGACCGTGCGGGCGGGCGCGACCTTAGGCCTATCCGCCGAGGATCGACTCGCTCGATGACCCTGCTGCTCGCCGCGGTCGGCGCGACGGTGATGGCCTTGCTGGAACTGACCGTTGGCCCGTACCTGCGAATCGGGCCGGCGGAGCCGCATCTCGTTCTCGTTCTCGGGATCGTCGTCACCGTCGCGATCGGTCTTGAGGCGGGCCTCACTTGGGCCTTCGTGGGGGGCCTCATCCTGGATGTTCTCGCACAACGGCCGCTCGGCTCGACCGCGTTTGCCCTCCTGCTCTGCATGGGTGCGACCTCGGTTCTGGGCAGGCTCATCGTCCGCCTCCGCCCCATCGTTCCGATCCTCGCCACCGCCTTCCTGAGCTTGACCTACTCGATGATCCTCTACGCTGCCTTCACCTCGTCGCGCGCGCCGATCCCGGTCATTGACCCGATCACGGTGCTTCTCCCGGGTGCGACGTTTGACACGGTCCTCGCCGCCTTGATCGGGCCACTGGCGATCTCCATCCATGACCGACGCACCGAGACTGAACGGATGGACTGGTGAGCGCGTTCCTTGATGATCGGCCGAAGCCGGTCCGCAGCCTCTCTCGATTCCTGACGTTTGCGCTCATCGTCATCGTGGCAGTCAGCGGCCTCACGGCCCGCCTCTTCTACCTCCAAATCGTCGATGGTGGCCGGCTCGCGACGCTCGCGACGCATAACCGAACCGTACTGGAGGCCATCCGCTCGCCGAGAGGCCTGATCTACGACCGAAACGGTCGGGCCCTGGTCACGAACGTTGCGACCTTCGTAGTCAAGCTTCGCCCGTCGGACATGACCGTGGTTCAGCGGCCGGTGGTCGTGAATCGCCTCGCTGCCCTGCTCGGCATGACGGAGGGCGACATCAACGCGACGATCGACGGCAACCCAGGATCCACATTCGACCTCGTCCGCATCGCGGGCGACGTCAATGAACAGACGGCCCGCCTGATCTCGGAGGCCGGTTCCGACCTTCCCGGCGTCCAGGTCGACGTCGAGGCTCGCCGGCAGTACACCGACGGTCCGCTGCTGTCGCAGATCCTCGGGTACACGGGCCCGATCTCGGGAGGCCAGCTGGTCGACCTCAAGGCATCCGGCTACCTTCCAGACGACCTCTTGGGAAAGGCCGGCGTGGAAGCGACGTACGAGACGGATCTCAGGGGGACGTACGGTAGTCAGAGCGTGGAAGTGGACGCTTCGGGCCAACGCACCCAGACGCTCCAGACAGTGTCCGAACCCAAACCGGGCGATTCGCTGACCCTCACGATCGATACGAAGCAACAGCAGCTCGCCCAGAAGGCCCTCACCTGGGCGATGAAGACAGTCGGCCTCAAGCGCGGCGTCGTGATCGTGATGAACCCCCAGACGGGCGAGATCCTGGCCCTCGTCAGCCTGCCGACCTATGACAACAACCAATTCGCCCGCGGGATCAGTAACGCCCAATACGGGAAACTCCTCAACAACCCGGACAAGCCGCTCCTGAACCACGCCGTCCAGGAGTGGTTCCCACCCGGATCGACCTACAAGTTGGTGACCGGTACCGGCGTCCTGGCCGACAACAAGATCACGGCGAAGACCCTCGTCCAGACGCACGGATTCCTGACGCTTGGATCAACCAGGTTCTACGACTGGAATCGCAAGGGCTTCGGTGCCTGCAATATCTATTGCGGGTTCGCGCATTCGAGCGACACGTTCTTCTTCCAGATGGCCGGCAAGCTCGGTATCGACCGGCTTGGCTATTGGGCCAAGCAGTACGGGTTCGGCGCCAAGACGGGGATCGACCTGCCGGGCGAGGTCACCGGGATCGTCCCCACGAACCAGTGGAAGCAGGACGCGCGCGGCGTGAAGGTCTTCCCCGGTGAGACCTACCAGGCCGGCATCGGCCAGGGCTACGATGTCGTCACGCCGATCCAGCTGATCAATGCGTATGCCGCGATGGCCAACGGCGGCACCCTCTACCAGCCACAGATCGTTCGCGACGTGGTCGGTCCCGATGGGGTCGTCGTCAGGCCGTTCACGCCGAAGGTCCTGCGCAAGTCCGTCGCCCCGGCGAGCGTGCTCAGGATCATGCGAAATGCCGCCCGCAACGTGGTCGTCGTTCGCCACACCTACAACCTCGTCGACCTCCCGATCAGGGTTGCTGGCAAATCCGGCACGGCGGAGTTCGGCCTAAAGGACAGCAAGGGCCGCCTGCCCTTCCATTCCTGGTTCGTCGGCTTCGTCCCCAAGGATCCCAGGCACGGGTCATTCAACGCGACCGACTCGCAGCTGGTGGTCCTCGCCTTCGCCTATGACTCTCGGACCAAGGGCAACGTCGCAACCGAGATCGTGAAGTACTTCATGCAGCTCCATTTCGGGATCAAGAAGGACTACCGACTGCCCAATCTGCTGCAACGCGGCAACTTCTACCAGAGCAACTGATGGGCGTCATCCGAGCTCAACCCGCACGTGTCTCCGATTGGGCAGCCAAGTCGGTCGGTGCCGCGTGGGGCGCGTTCGACCTGCAGTTGACGACCTACGCGGGGCTTCTCGTGGCCATCGGCCTCGTCATGGCCTACACGAACAGCATCCAGGGCGGGGCGGCGACCTTCAGCCGCGGCCTGATGTGGGCGGCGATCTCCGTCGTCGTCTTCATCGTCGCCACCGTCTTCGACTACCACTGGCTGAAGACCCTGGCGTGGCCGATCTACGGGCTCGAACTCGGGCTCCTCGTGGTGACGCTTGCCATCGGCGACGGCATCGGCGGTTCGGCGCGCTGGGTCTACATCGGGCCGCTGACATTCCAATTCAGCGAGATCGCAAAGATCCTCATGATCATCGTGCTGGCGAGCTACCTCGCCTCTCGACAGGGCCACCTCGACTCGCCCTTCTCGATCTTCGGGGCCTGCCTGATGGTCGGCCCGCCGCTGGCCCTGGTGATGCTCCAGCCGGACCTCGGGACCTCCCTGGTCTTCGCGGCGATCCTCGCGGGGATGCTGTGGATGTCCGGGGCGAGCCTTCGCTGGTTGATCGCGCTGGCCGCGGCGATCGCGGCGATGGTCCCGATCGCGTGGACATACCTCCTGCGGGACTACCAGAAGCTCCGCCTCACGCAGTTCCTCGATGCCAACCCTGATATCCAGGGCGCGGGCTTCCAGCTCCACCAGGCGCAGATCGCGGTGGGTTCGGGTGGTTTCTTCGGCAAGGGCCTGACTAATGGGACGCAGACCCAGGGGGATCTCCTGCCGGTCCAGGCGACGGACTTCGTGTTCGCGACGCTCGGCGAGGAGCTCGGCTTCATCGGCGCCGTCGTCCTATTCGTGCTCTTCATCCTGCTGCTGTGGCGTGTCCTGGTCGCCGGCTGGCGGTCACGTGATGCCTTCGGCACCCTGTTCGCCGCCGGTGTCGCATCGATGGTGCTCTTCCAGTTGATCGTCAATGTCGGCATGGTCCTGGGCGTGATGCCCATCACCGGCATCCCATTGCCGTTCGTGACCCACGGCGGGGCGTCGCTCGTCAGCATGGCCGCCGGTCTGGGCATCCTCCAGAGCATCAACATCCGCCAGACCAGGGCTGCCTGGTAACACCGCTCAGCGTCGGCGATACAGTCCCCGCCGGTCCGAGGCATCACTCTCGGCCGACTTGCGGCGACCGGTCGAGCGCAGGATGCCGTCCACCTCCTGCCGGTAGTTGCGACCGATCGGAGCGCGATCGAGCCACTCGATGTATTCGATGTCGTGGCGCGCGACCTCGCCAAGCGACCACCCGGCATACCGGCCGAAGTTGAGCACCGTGCCCGACGGTCGCCCCGGCGGCGGCCCGGCCGCACCGAACCCCTCGGCCGCGCGCATCGACTCGTCGAAGCCGCCGCCCTGCGTGGAACGACCCAATGTCCAATCGCGCGAGACCTCCTCGGGCGGAGGCGTTGAACGGGCCGGCGGAGCCTCGGGCGTTCGAGGCCTGGAAGGCGGCTGCTTCGGCGCAGCAGGCGTCTTGGTGACTGGATCGCCAGCCGAGCGCTTCGCGGCTGTCGAATGCGATCGGTCGTACGCGCCCCGAGCGTCCGGGTCGCCGATGAGTTCCCAGGCCGCATTGATGCCCGCCATCCGCGCAGCCGCGTCGGCGGTCTCGGCGAGGTCGGGGTGGTACTTGCGGGCGAGCCGCCGGTAGGCCGCCTGGATGACTTCGTCCTCCGCCTCGCGGTCGACCTGGAGGACCTTGTACGGATCGATCGGCTCAGGCACCGGCGGGCTCCGCCGCGCGCTCGTTCATGGTGCCGCAGACTACCAGACGTGGAAGCCGAAACCCTCTCGTGGTCGGACGCAGCGCCGACCGTCGCGCGGCAGCGATGGCGTCTTGTCGTCGCACGCTCCAGCGATGCCCCGTCCTTGGCCGGGCGCGATCTCACGGATGCGTGGGAGCTGGCGTTGGACGGATCTGGCCTGCCGATCCATCGCCCGACGGGGCGAGCCCGCGCTCGAGTCGCCTTCGGGGCGCCGCTGCCAGCGTCGATGGCCGCCGAACACGAGCTCCTCGACGTCAGCCTGTCCGAGCTGTGCCCGGCCTGGCTCGTCCGTGAACGCCTCGCCGATCATCTGCCGACCGGCTGGCGACTCGTCGACCTCCACGATGTCTGGCTCGGCGCGCCAGCACTCGCCGGCCAGGTCGCCGCAGCCGACTATCGGATCGACCTCGGTGACGCCGACCCCGCGACGATCGCCACGGGCGCGGAGGCACTCCTGGTCGCGACAGCATTGCCGAGGCAGCGCACGAAAGGCGGTTCGACGGTCAGTTACGACCTGCGGCCCTTGCTCGTCAGCGTCCGAGTGGCCGATCCAGGCCCGCCGTTGTTGCTGCACGCACGGACGCGCTTCCACCCCGTGCTCGGTACCGGCCGTCCGGAGGAGGTGGTGGCCGCGTTGGGGGAGGCTGCGCGGACCCCGCTCGAGGTCGGGTCGGTCGTGCGTGAACGGCTGATCCTCGCGGATGAGCTCGGTTGATCAGGGAGCCGATTGACCATTCCGTGCTCACGGCCGTACAATCTTCGTTCTGCGCGTCGGCATCGCCGCGCGCCTTTTCACGTCCGAAGTCGCCGTCGCCGCGCGGCCGCCACCCCTGAGCCCTGAGGATCCATGTACGCAGTCATCGAGACCGGCGGAAAGCAATACCGCGTCGAGGTCGGCACCGAGCTCGAAGTCGAGCTCCTCGACATCGAGCCGGGCAAGACGATCACCCTGGATCGTGTCCTCCTGATCGCCGACGGCGACGAGTCGACGATCGGCCGCCCGCTCGTCGCGGAGGCGTCCGTGAGCGCCGAGGTCCTCGACCAGACCCGCGGGCCAAAGCTGATCTCATTCAAGTACCGGCCCAAGGCGCGAAGCCGCGTCAAGAAGGGTCATCGCCAGGAGCTGACCGTCCTGCGCATCGCCGACATCATGCTCGGCGGCAAGAGCGCGGCCAAGACGGCAAAGAAGGCCGCCGACGACGCGAAGACCGAGCGGATGCGGCTCGAGGAAGCCGCGGCCGTGCAGGCTGCCAAGGATGCCGAGCTCGCCGCCAAGCTCGCCGTCGGCACGGACGCGGCCGAAAAGAAAACGGCCACGTCGAAGTCGGGCGCCAAGGCGCCAGCCAAGACGAAGGCTGACGCCAAGGCCGACAGCAAGCCGGCGGCGAAGGCCGACACCAAGGCTTCGAAGGCGCCGGCCAAGCCGGCATCGAAGACCGAGTCCAAGGCGTCTGCGAAGACCGAGACGAAGACGGCGGCAGCGAAGCGGACGACCACGAAAGCCGCCGCGCCCAGGGCGAAGGCCGCCCCAAAGAAGACCACGAAGAAGGACGAGTAGCTCAGATGGCCCACAAGAAAGCAGGCGGCAGCGTCAAGAACGGACGCGACAGCGTCGGCCAGCGGCTCGGCGTCAAGGCCGGCGACGGCCAGCTCGTCAACGCTGGGTCGATCATCGTCCGCCAGCGCGGCACGACGTTCCTGGCTGGTCCTGGGACCGGGCTGGGGCGTGACTACACCGTGTTCGCGACCATCACCGGCAAGGTGAAGTTCGAACACGCCCCCACGTCCAAGAAGCGCATCCGGGTCGAGGCGGTCGAGACGACCGCCGCGAGCGCCTAGTCCCCGGAATGACCGGCGACCACCGGCTGGGCCACTGCCCGGTACGGACGGCGTCGGAGGAGAGCACCTCGTGAAGCCCGATATCCATCCCAAGTATTACGAAGCCAAGGTCCATTGCGGGTCCTGCGGGACCGAGTGGACCGTCGGTTCGACCCGACCCGAGCTGCGTGTCGACGTGTGTGGCAACTGCCACCCGTTCTTCACCGGCAAGCAGACGATCATCGATACGGCCGGCCAGGTCGAGCGCTTCCAGAAGCGCCTGGAGCGCCAGGTCAGGAGCTGACCCGGAGCTGACGAGCGTAAGCGTCGCCACGCGCCGGTCGACATCCACGCAGACGGCGGGCCAGCCGGCCCGCCGTTTTCGATTCCCGCGGCCGACCTGACGCTCGGGTCCGGACGGCTCACCCGCTAGACTGCGTCCATGCCCACCTTCACCTACGGGGGCCAGGCCCTCATCGAGGGCGTCCTGATGCGCGGTCGCGACGCCATCGCGGTCGCCCTCCGTCACCCGGACGGCGAGATCGTCTACGCGACGGAACGCCTCGACGCCGGTTTCCACGGGACGCGCTCGTCGAAATGGCCGCTCATCCGGGGTCTCGTGGTCCTGTACGAGACGCTCATCGTCGGGACGCGGTGGCTCGTTCGCAGCGCCAGCGTCCAGGCGTCGGAGGAGGGCGTCGAACTCGGTCGAGGGTCGATCGCACTCATGCTCGGCGTCACGCTCGTGGCCGGTGTCGGGATCTTCTTCCTGTTGCCCCTGCTGGTCGCCTCGGTCACCATCTCCGGCCCGGACCACGGCTTGGCCCAGTCCCTCGTCGAGGGGCTCATCCGCGTCGCGATCTTCCTCGGGTACCTGGTGATCATCGGTCGCTCGCCGGACATCCGCCGCGTCTTCATGTATCACGGCGCGGAGCACAAGACGATCCACGCGCTGGAGGCCGGCGACCCGCTCACGGTCAGCGAGATCCGCAAGTACCCGACCGCACACCAGCGCTGCGGGACCGAGTTCCTCGTCGTGGTCATCCTGCTCTCGATCATCGCGTTCTCGCTCGTCGGGCGGCAGACGCCGGTCGTGATGGTCCTGAGCCGGGTCCTGTTGATCCCGGTGATCGCCGCGGTGGGCTACGAGATCCTCAAGTTCGGGGCACGTCACCGGGCGAACCCCATCATGAAGACGCTGCTCTACCCGGGCCTGCTCGTGCAGAAGATCACGACCAAGCAGCCGACCGACGACATGATCGAAGTCGCCATCGTCTCGATGGAGCAGGCGCTCGAAGCCGACGGGGAGGCCGTCCCGGCGGGCTCCGGCGACTACGCGCGACGGCCGATGGATCTGGCGCCCGTCGCCGGCGACACAGCCACCTCCGTCGTCCAGGCCGAGCACTCGGCCCAGCCGCCCGCCACGTCGCCCCTTCCGACCGATCCGCCACCGAGTTCATGAGCGATCTCGACGACAAGCTGGCCGAGATCGCGCGGCAGTACGACGAGATCCAGGCCGACCTGTCGCGTCCCGAGACATCGACCGACCCGTCAGCCATCCGCCGGCTCGGCCAGGAACTGTCGCGGCTCGAACCCGTGGTGGAAGCCTACCGTCGGCTGGAGGCCACCCGGACCGAACTGGCTGGGGCGCGAGAGTTCCGCGACGGTGCCGAGGACGACGAACTGAAGGCGATGGCGCGGGAGGAGATCGAACGGCTCGAGACCGACGAGACGCGCTTGGTCGACGAGCTCAAGGTCCTCCTCCTGCCGCGCGATCCCGACGACGGACGCGACGTGATCATGGAGATCCGGGGTGGCGCAGGGGGCGAGGAGGCGGCCCTGTTCGCCGCCGAGCTCTACCGGATGTACGTCCGCTACGCCGAGCGGCACCGCTTCAAGCCCGAGATCCAGAGCTTCAATGAGACGGGGATCGGCGGGATCAAGGAAGCCATCCTGCAGATCCACGGCGACGGCGCGTACAGCCGGCTGAAGTTCGAGGGGGGCGTCCACCGCGTCCAGCGCATCCCCGCGACCGAGTCGTCGGGTCGGATCCACACCTCGACGGTGACCGTCGTGGTCCTGCCAGAGGTCGACGAGGTCGAGATCGAGATCGATGAGGAGCGCGACCTCCGAATCGACGTGAAACGTGCCTCCGGGCCCGGCGGCCAGTCCGTCAACACGACCGATTCGGCGGTCCGGATCACGCATCTGCCGTCGGGCCTCGTGGTCGAGATCCAGGATGAGAAGAGCCAGCACAAGAACAAGGCCAAGGCGATGTCCGTCCTCCGCTCACGCCTGTACGACCTTCAGCAGCAGAAGCAGCGCGAGGCCGATTCGGCGGCCCGGCGCTCGATGGTCGGGTCGGGCGACCGCTCCGACAAGGTCCGGACCTACAACTTCCCGCAGGACCGGGTCACCGACCATCGGATCGGAAAGACGGTGCACAACCTGCCAGGCGTCATGGACGGCGATCTCGACGACCTGATCGATGCGCTCGTCATGGCGGACCAGGCCGATCGGCTCGGCGAGATCGGCGACGTTGACGGCGCCGCCTGAGGGCTTTCGGCCCGGATCGACGAACGCGGTCGCGGTCGAGACGACCGGCACGTTGCTCCGCGAAGGCGCGCAGCGCCTCGTGGCGGCCGGTTCGGAGACGCCCCGGCTCGATGCGGAGCTGCTGCTCGGTCATGCGGTCGGGGTCGGGCGGACGGTCGTCCTGGCTCATCCCGAGGCACCGGTCGGCGCCGACGCCGTCCGCCGGTACCGTGCGGATATCGAGCGGCGCGCCAAGGGCGAGCCGGTCGCATACCTTCGGGGTCTGAAGGAGTTCTACGGGCTCGCCTTCGAGGCGGACCCGCGGGCGCTCATCCCCCGACCGGAGACGGAGCGGCTGGTCGACCTCGCGCGGGATGAGGTGATGCTACGGCTCGGTGCCGGGACGCGACCACCCGGCGCTCCGGCGCTGCGGGTCGTCGACGTCGGGACGGGGAGCGGCGCCATCGTCGTGGCGCTCGCGGTCACGCTGCAGCGGCTCGGTGCGCTCGACGCGGTCGAGCTGCTGGCCGTGGACGTCTCCACCGACGCGCTCGACCTGGCGCGCGAGAACGCGGGGGGCCATTCCGTTGCCGACCGGATCTCGTTCGGGGAGGCCGACCTGCTGTCGATCGAGGCGGCAGGGATCGACCTCGTCCTCGCGAACCTGCCGTACGTGCGACGCGACGCCATCGCCGGGTTGCCCAGGGCGGCCTCCTTCGAGCCCGTGCTGGCGCTCGATGGCGGCCTGGATGGACTCGTGGTGATCGGGCGCCTGCTCGACCGGCTGCCGAGCGCGCTCGACAAGGACGGAGTCGCGCTGCTGGAGATCGGGGCGGATCAGGGCGAGGCGATCGTCGGCCTTGTCGCTACCCGGCTTCCTGGCTGGCAGTGCGTCGTGGAACTCGATCTGGCCGGCCTCCCGCGCGTCGCCAGGATCGGGCGGCCGGCGCGCGGCTAATCCCGACTGACAGCATCGTCGGCGGCGGTCGGGCATCATCAGGTGGTGCCCACGATCAAGACACCCGAGGCCATCCTGCCGATCCGCCTCATCGCCCTCGACATCGACGGGACCCTCGTCGGCGAGGACCTCAATATCGGCCCCGACACCCGGACGGCGATCACGGCGGCGCGCAACCGCGGGGTGATCGTCAGCCTCGTCACGGGTCGGATGGTCTCGAGCGCGATGCGCTTCGCGCGCGAGCTCGACCTCGACACGCCGATCGTGGGTTACCAGGGCGCGCTCATCCGCGAGATGCCGGCGGCGGGGTCGGATCGCCTCGGTCGGCTCCTGGTCCACACCCCAATGCCGGCCGGGACAGCGCGAGAGATCGTGGCCTGGACGCGCGAGCACGGGCTCGATCCGCATCTCAATCACCTCGAGCGCTTGATCGTCCGGATCGACGACCCGCGGGCGGACGAGTACGGCGCGTTCATCGGGGGCGATCCCGAGCTGGCGGGCGACCTCGTCGATTCGATCCGCCACCCGATCACCAAGATCCTGGCTGCCGGCGAGCCGCCACTCCCCACCGAGCTCGCACCGTTCGCGCGCGAACGGTTCACGGGCCGGGCCGCGGTCACGATCAGCCACCCTCGCTTCCTCGAATTCACCGCGCCCGGGGTCTCGAAGGGGCGGGCGATCCGCTGGCTGGCGCGCCGGCTCGGGATCGCTCTGGGCGCGGTCCTGGCGATCGGCGACCAGTGGAACGATATCGAGATGCTGGCCGAGGTCGGGCACGGCACGGCCATGCCGACCGCCCCGTCCGAGGTGCTCGCCGTGGCCCGTTACGTGGCTCCACCGGTCGCCGAGGAGGGCGTCGCGCGGATGATCGAGGCGCTCGTGCTGGCTTCGCCGGCGAGCACAAGGCGCGCCTCGGCGCGGCTGGCCCGCGAGGCCGCGCCCGACCAGGTACCGGTGTGAGCGCGCGGCTCGTGCTCGACGATGACGAGGGTCGGGCGGCCGCGGTCGAGACACTGCGTGCCGGCGGGATCGTCGCGCTGCCGACCGATACGGTCTACGGGATCGCGGTCGCGCTCGGGACGCCGGGCGGCATCGAGCGCCTGTTCCGTGCCAAGGACCGGCCGCCGGACCGGGGCATCATGCTGTTGCTGGCCGACGCCGCCCAGGCCGGCGCGATCGGGACGATGGGGCCGGCCGCATCGGCGCTGGCCGCCGCGTTCTGGCCGGGCGGCCTGGCCGTCGTGGTCCCGCAGCGGCCGGACGTGCCACTCCCCACGGTCCTGACCGGTGGTGCCGCCACGATCGGGCTCCGGGTCCCGGACCACGCGGCTCCCCGGGCGCTCGCCGCGGCCGTCGGACCGCTCCCGACCACGTCTGCCAACGTCTCCGGGCTCCCCGAGGCCCACGACGTGGCCGAGATCCTGGCCCAGCTCGGCGACGCGGTCGACCTGATCCTCGATGGGGGGCCGGCGCACGGTGGACCTGCTTCCACGGTCGTGGACTGCAGCGGGGCGCGCCCCGTCATCCTGCGCGAGGGCGCGATCCCCACATCACGGGTCGCGAGAGTCCTCGACGCTGCGGGTGTCACCCACGAGGTCCGCTCGAGGCAGCGCGGCCCTGGTCCCGGACCGTCCCGCTAGCCGCCTCCCTCAGGTGTTCCGGCCCCGCGCATCCACGGGCCATCGATCGACCACACGCCCCCCGCTGGCGACCACGAAGTCATCGACCAGGTTGACGACCGGGCAGACGTGGTTGGGCACGAGCCAGACGACGCTGCCGATGGCCGGCCGCGCCGAACCTGCGGGCAGTTCGACGACGCCGTGGTGATCGTAGAGTCGGACGACGACGCCCTCCGGGTAGCCGACGATCGCGCCGTGACCGGGCGTCAGTGGCGAGACGTCCTGGGCGAGGATCTTCGCTCCGGCGTCGATGACGAACCCGTCGCCCGCGCCCAGGCTGACCACCCTGGCCAGCACCATCAAGGCGACCTCCTCCGCGACCTCGCCGAGGAGCGTGGCCTGCAGCCGGTCGCTGAACAGGTAGGTCCCGGGCCGTTCCTCGGTCACGACGCCATGCGCGGAGAGCTCGGCGGTCGGTGTCGAGCCCGCGCTGAGCACGGCCGGTTCGATCCCTTCGGCGCGCATGGAATCGGCGGCGGCCGCGAGCCCCGCGACGGCGTCGGCGCCGGCTGCGGGTCGGGCCGCGACGCCCTTGTAACCGTGACCCTCGTGCGTGAACGCGCCCGCTACTTCCAGGCCCAGGTCGACCGCTCGTCGCGCGAGCCGACCGGCCAGATCGGGCTCGGCGCCTGTCCGCGCCCCACCCGAATCGATCTCGATGAGGACCCGCAACGGACCTGATGCGCCCTCACCCGCCGTCGCCAGGGCTCGGAGCCCTTCGACCGAGTCCGCCCCGACCGAGAGGCTGCAACGCTCCGAAAGTCGCCGTAGCCGCTCCGCCTTCGGCCCGACGGCGATGATCGGATAGGCGATGAAGATGTCCTCGAAGCCGGCCTCGGCGAAGACCTCAGCCTCGCCGATCGTGGCGACCGTCAGCCCGATAGCGCCGGCCGAGACCTGTCGACGCGCGAACTCGATGCTCTTGTGGGTCTTGACGTGCGGCCTCAGTGCGACCCCGCGCTCGCGCATCAGGGCGGCCATCCGCGCGATCCGCGCATCGGTCCGGTCGAGGTCGACGACCACCACCGGTGTCTCGAGGTCTGCGGCGACCTGATCGTCGAGTAACCCCTGGGCCATCGATCGAGCCTCCGTCGGGTCGGACCACTCGTCTCGGCGGCGGTCCCGTTCGTGGGAAGATACCGCTCGGCGCGACGGCGGCGCAGCGGCGCGTCCGGAGGGGCAGGAAGGAGTCGGCACCATGACGATCTCGCCAACGACGGGCCTTGCGCTCGAATCGATCGCGGAGCTCGACCCGGTCCTGTGGGACGCGATGGTCGGCGAGCGCCGCCGCCAGCACGACAAGATCGAGCTGATCGCGAGCGAGAACTACGTCTCGGCGGCGGTCATGGAAGCCCAGGGCTCGTGGCTGACCAACAAGTACGCCGAGGGCCTCCCCGGCAAGCGCTATTACGGCGGCTGCGAGTTCGTCGACATCGCCGAGCGGCTCGCCCAGGAACGCGCCCTCGCCCTCTATCCGGGCGCCGAGCACGTCAACGTCCAGCCACACTCGGGCGCCCAGGCGAACATGGTCGCCTACTTCAGCGTGCTCCAGCCGGGCGACCGGATCATGGGCATGAACCTCGCGCATGGCGGACACCTGACGCACGGGATGGCGCTGAACTTCTCGGGCCGGCTCTACGAGGTCCACGCCTACGGCGTCCGCCAGGACACCGAGCGGATCGACTACGACGCGATGGCCGCCCAGGCGAAGGAGATCCGCCCGAAGCTGATCGTCGGCGGGGCGTCCGCCTACCCGCGCATCTGGGACTTCGAGCGCATGGCCGCGATCGCCGCCGACGTTGGGGCGGTCCTCTTTATCGACATGGCGCACGTCGCGGGTCTCGTCGCGGCGGGTTTCCATCCGAGCCCGTTCCCGTTCGCGGATCTGGTGACGACCACGACCCACAAGACCCTGCGCGGTCCTCGCGGCGGGATGATCTTCACCCGTCGTTCGCTGCGATCCGGACTCGACGCGGCCGACTTCCCCGCCGTCAAGGGCGGTGACGCCGAGGGCGCGCTCGCGGCATCGGTCGACCGGACGACGTTCCCAGGGGTCCAGGGCGGTCCGCTCATGCACGTCATCGCCGCCAAGGCCGTCGCCTTCAAACTGGCCGCCGAAGAGACGTTCCGCATCGACCAGGCCCGAACGATCGAGAATGCGGCGGTGATGGCGGAGACCCTGGCCGGGCTTGGCGCCCGGGTCGTCTCGGGCGGCACCGACAACCACCTGATGCTCGTCGACGTCACGCCGCTCGGGGTGACCGGCAAGGAGGCCGAGCACCTGCTCGACGAGATCGGCATCACGGTGAACAAGAACGCCATCCCGTTCGACACCCTTCCGCCGAATACCGCGTCCGGGATCCGGATCGGGACGCCCGCGACGACCTCGCGCGGATTCGGTCCCGACGAGATGCGAGCGGTCGGACGGATCATCATCGAAGCCATCCGGCGACGTGATGAGCCTGCGGCGCAGTCCCGCCTCGCGACGGAGGTCAAGGAGATCGTGGACGGGTTCCCGGTGCCCGGCCTGCCGGCCGCGTGACGGAGGCAACCAGGGCCGGACCGACACCGGGCTCGAGGGAGCGATGAGCTTCATCCCGACCGTCGGCAGCGTCAGCGGTCCGATCATCGCCGTCTTCCTGCTCGCGGCCCTGATCGCCATCACACTCACGCCCATCGTCCGGACGGTGGTGCTGCGGCACGAGATCGTCGATCGGCCCGAGGCACGGCGAGTGAACAAGGTCCCCGTCCCGCGCGGCGGCGGTCTGGCGGTCTCGGCGGCGTTCCTCCTCGTCGCGAGCCTCTTTCTGATCGTCAACCAGGCGATGGGCCTCGTCCCCGTGCCGGCCAGCCTCGGACAGTCCGAAATAGGCGCCCTGCTCATCGGTGGGGCGGTCGCGGCGGGGCTGGGCGCGATCGACGACCTGCTCGATCTGCGGGCGCGTTACCAGCTGCTCGGGCAGGTCCTGCTGGCCTGTGCCACCGTCGCGCTCGGGATCAGCATCGACTTCGTGGCCAACCCGATCGGGCCCGACCTGATCCGCTTCCCCGAGCTCGTCGGCTCCGCCCTGACGGTCTTCTGGATCGTCGGGATGATCAACAGCATCAACTGGATCGACGGTCTCGATGGGCTGTCCTCCGGCGTCGCCTTCATCGCCGCGGTGACCCTCGGCATCATCAGCCTCACCACCCAGGTCGGTCAGCCGGTGGTGGCCGTGCTGTGCTTCGTGCTGGCCGGTGCCCTGCTGGGGTTCCTGCGCTGGAACTTCTACCCCGCCACGATCTTCACCGGGACTAGCGGCGTCCAGTTCGTCGGGTTCACCCTGGCCGTCCTCGCGATCCTCGGGACGGCCAAGGTGGCGGTCGCCCTGCTGGTCCTGGGCGTCCCCATCATCGACACCTTCTGGATCATCGTTCGGCGGCTTTCGCACGGCGGCTCACCGTTCACGCCCGACCGCTCGCACATCCATCACCGCCTCCTCGACCTGGGGTTCTCACACCGCCAGACCGTCCTCGCGATCTACGGCATCTGCCTCGGTCTGGCACTCCTTTCCATGCTCGTGTCGGGTGTCACGCAGCTGTACGCCTTCCTCGGCATCTTCGTCGCGTTCGGGCTCGTGCTGTTCCTGCCGACCCGCGGTGATTTCGACCGGCCCGACGAGCTCGAGGCGGAGGCGTACGAGTCCCCGCCACCGCCGAAGGTCCGGGAACGATAGGGCGCCCGCCCGACTGGGCCGGCCGGCGAGCCGGTGGTAGCATCCCCGTTCACCTGAACGCGAACGCGGCTGGCGTCCATCCGGGGAGCCCATGAGTCTCGAATCGATCATCGTCGCACTCGCCGCCGTGGCTGTGGTTGGCTTGGTCGTGCTGGTGGTCAAGCTTCGTGACTCGACCGCCGGCCAGTCAGGCAAGCCGATCGCCGTGCGGCCAGACGCCCTCGACGGTGTGCGTGGCGTCATCGACCGATCGATCGGGATGTACGCCTTTCGCCGACTGACCGGCCGGTCGACGAGCACGGCGGCCGATGCCCTCCCACCTGACCGCGGCCCAGCTACCGCGAGCACCTCGTCCGCGACCGACGTCCCGCTCGCTCGGGCCGGCTCCCTCCCGAGCGCGTGGGATCCATCCAGCGGGGATCGCCTGGCGGACGCACGAACGTCACGCGCGGCGGTGAGCTTCTACGAAACGGAGCGATCCCGACCGGCCCCCGTGGCGAGCCCGGCGAGAGCCCCCGTCACGAACCTGCAGAGGGCGACCGTGACGAGCGTCGCTCCGAAGGAGCTGCTCGTGCGTGACACCGGCGTCGCCCTCGTGGTGGTGGCCGTCTTCGGGCTCGCCCTCGTCACCCTGTGGCCTCACGGCTCGAACGGCCGACCGGTCCGGGGCGACCCCGCCGTCGTTCCTGTGAGCGCGCCATCCACATCGAGCACGACGAACGACGCGACGACCTCCACGGCTTCCCCAGGCGCGAGTCCTTCGGGCTTCGTCCTATCCGAGACCGGCCGCCCCACGCGGGCGCCGGCGGTCAGCCCGGCCGTCGCGCCGACCGCGACACATGGCACGCTCGGGACGCCGAAGCCGACCACGAAGCCGACCGCGACGCCGCCCGGCTCGACGCCCAGCCCGATCCCGACCCCCACCCCGGGACTGACCCCGAGCCCGGAACCGAGTGCGACACCGATCCCGACCCCGACCCCGACCCCGGCGCCCACGCCCACGCCGACCCCGACGCCCACCCCGACGCCCACCCCGACCCCGACCCCCGTACCGACCCCCGTACCGACCCCCTGATGGCGTGTCGGGCGGGTGGCAGCTGCTATACTGCCGCGGCCGTTTGAGGTCGCCCATGATCGAGCCCGGCCGAGGTTTGGGGTATCTGGTCCTCTTCTCGGAGATCGGCGTCTCACTCCTGGTCACCACCCTCGTCGGTGTGCTCGCCGGCTACTGGGTCGGCCAGCAGATCGGGGCCATCCCGCTGTTTGTGATCGTCGGCTTCCTGGCCGGCGCGGGCGCTGGGACCGTGATGATCATCCGAATGGTCAGCCGGTTCCTCAAGACACTCGATTAGCCGGTCGACATCGATCGGTCGTGAAGGTTCCGAGCGCGGCGTCACGCCGCGCTCCTGTGTGTGGAGCGAGCATTGTCGAGCGACCAGGTCGTGACCCCGGAGATCGCCGAAGCGCAGGTCGCCGCCCAGGCCCCGGATGCCACCGAGGCCTCGCCCAGCGCGCCCGCGCCCACGCGGTCGTCGCGCAACCGCTGGCTACTCCTGATCGCCGCTGTCGTCGTCGTCGACATCGCCGCGCTCTTCCTGTTCCCGCCGTTCCCCAAGGGTGGGGCGCCGGGCGATGCATGCTCCTTCCCCGCTTGCTTCATCGAGAGCACGCTGGAGTTCCCGGCGCCGCACACCGTCATCGACCTGGCGCCCGCCAGCGCGCCGGCGACCGATCTCGTGACGTTCCACCCGAGCATCAGCTCCACGCTGCTGACGATGTGGGTCGTGATGGCGATCGTCCTGGTCGGGGCCATCCTGATGACGCGTGGCCGCAAGCTCGTCCCTGGCCGTGCCCAGAACGCGTTCGAGACGTTCTATGAGTTCCTGAGCGACTTCGGAATGGGCCTCGCCGGTCCGACCGCTCGCCCGTACATCCCGATCTTCGTTGCGTTCTTCCTGCTGATCCTGTTCGACAACTGGATCGGGCTCGTCCCGCCGGTCGGCAAGGTCGATTTCCTGCGGGCGCCCTCGAGCGACGTGAATATCACCATCGGCATGGCGCTGGTCAGCTTCGTGATCTTCCACACCGAGGGGATCCGCCACCTCGGCTTCGGCGGCTACTTCGGCAAGTTCTTCCCGATCTACGAGTTCAGGAACGGCATCGGTGCCGGGATCATCGCGATGTTCGTCGGTGTCATCGAGCTGATGCTCGAGTTCGTCAAGCCTGTCACGCTCTCCATGCGACTCTTCGGCAACATCTACGGCGGGGAGGTCGCCCTCGGGGTCATCACTTCGCTGACCATCGCGGTCGTCCCGGTCGCCCTGCTCCTGCTCGACGGCATGCTCAACGCCATCCAGGCGCTGATCTTCAGCATCCTCACGCTGGTCTTCATCACCCTGGCCATCGAACCCCACGAACACGAGGAAGGGCACATCGCCGAGGAGGCGATCGACGCCATCGATGGGGAGGGGTATCAGCTCCAACCCGCCCACTGACCGGGACGGCGCGGTGCGCCGTCGACCAAGGTCCCAATGATCCCGGCATGGCGTCCGGGAAGTAGGAGGAACGACTCTATGGAGCACATCGGCGCCGGACTCGCCGCACTCGGGGTCTTCGGACCCGGGATCGGCATCGGCATCCTCGCCGGCCTGTCCGCCACCGCGATCGGCCGCAACCCCGACGCGGCCGGCCAGATCCGTGGCCTGGCGATCATCCTCGCGGCCTTCGCCGAGGGCCTCGGCGTCCTCGCGATCGTCGTGGGCCTGCTCTCGATCTTCATCAAGTAACCGGCCGGTACGGAGCGAATCGTGGGATCCTTTGCCCTCGCGGGCGGCGCCGCGCAGGAGGTCGCCCGGCTCGCCGCGGATGCGACGTTCCAGGTGAACCTCTTCCAGGTCGTCATCGCGGCGGCCAACTTCCTCGTGTTCCTCGTGATCATCTGGACGTTCGCGTTCAAGCCCGTCACGGCCATGCTCAACGACCGCAAGGCCCGCATCGAGCAGGGCCTCAAGGATGCCGAGCAGGCCCGGCGCGATCGCGAGAACGCCGAGGCCGAGCGGGTGGCAACCCTGGGCGAGGCCCGTCGCGAGGCGAGCGAGATCCTGGCCCGCGCCCAGAAGATCGCCCAGGAGACACGCGACGCGGATGTCACGGCGACCAAGGAGGAGCTCGAACGCCTCCGGGCCCGCGCTGCGGCCGAGATCGAGGCGGAGAAGATCCGGGCGATCGCCGACGTCCGCGCTGAAGTCGCCGATCTGGCCCTGCTGGCCGCCGGGAAGGTCGTCGGCGAGACGATGTCGGACGAACGCGAGCGACGCCTCGTCGAGGAGTTCCTCCGCAGCTCGGTCGTGGACGGGTCCAAGGGCTGATGGCGAACGACTGATGGCGAACGACTGATGGCCCGCCGCGAGTCCGCCGCGCGTCGCTATGCCGAGGCGGCCTTCGAGGTCGCCCTGCGAGATGACACCGTCGAGACCTGGCGAGCGGACCTCGAGACGGCCGCCGGGGTGGCCTCGGATCCGCGGGTGGGACACATGCTGGCCAATCCGGCCACCCCGCTCGAGACCCGGCTGGAGATGGTCCAGAAGATCCTCGGCAAGGCGGTCGCTCGACCCGCGCTCAACCTGATCGGGCTGATGATCCGGCGCGGCCGGATCGAGGAACTTCCCAAGGTGGCCGCCGAGTTCCGTCGTCTCGACAACGCCCGCCAGGGCATCACCATCGCCACCGCCACCAGTGCCGCGCCGCTCGACAAGGATGAGATCAAGGCCTTGACGGAGCGAATGGAGAAGTTCACCGGCGGTCGCGTCGAACTCGAGGTCCAGGTCGATCCCAGCTTGCTGGGCGGCGTGGTCGTGCGAGTCGGCGACCGCTTGATCGACGGCAGTGTCCGAGGCCGCCTCGAACGCCTGCGGAACCAGCTCGTTTCGGGCGCCCTCTAGGAGATCTGATACCGATGGCCATTCGTTCCGACGAGATCACCAGCATCATCAAGTCCACGATCGACGCGTTCGACTCCGGTGTCGAGACCCGAAGCGTCGGGACCGTCGTCGAGGTCGGCGACGGGATCGCCCAGATCTATGGGCTCTCCGGCGCGCTGGCCTCAGAACTGCTCGAGTTCCCCAACGGCCTGATGGGGATGGCCCTCAACCTCGAGGAGGAGACCGTCGGCGCGGTCATCCTGGGCAATGCCACCGCGATCAAGGAGGGCGACACGGTCAAGACGACCGGCCGCGTGGTCGAGGTCCCGGTCGGTGCCGCCCTCCTCGGGCGTGTCGTGGACCCACTCGGCCGCCCACTCGACGACAAGGGGCCGATCGCGACCAAGGCGACCCGTCCGGTCGAACGGATCGCACCGGGCGTCATCGTCCGCCAGTCGGTGGACACCCCGGTCCAGACTGGCGTCAAGGCCATCGATGCGCTCATCCCGATCGGGCGCGGCCAGCGCGAGCTGATCATCGGCGACCGGCAGACCGGCAAGACCGCCATCTGCCTCGACACGATCATCAATCAGAAGGGCAAGGGCCTGGTCTGCATCTACGTGGCCATCGGCCAGAAGCTCTCGACCGTCGCGAACACGGTCGCCATCCTCGAGCAATACGGCGCCATGGAGTACACGATCGTCGTCGTGGCCGGTGCCGAGGACCCTGCGCCCCTCCAGTACCTCGCGCCGTATTCCGGCGTCGCGATGGCCGAGGAGGTCATGGAGAACGGCGTGGAGGTGCCCGGCCAGGGCCTGGTGAAGGACGCGCTGTGCGTCTATGACGACCTCTCCAAGCACGCCTGGGCGTATCGCGAGATGGCCCTCCTGCTCCGCCGTCCGCCTGGTCGCGAGGCGTACCCCGGTGACGTGTTCTACCTCCACAGCCGGCTCCTCGAGCGCGCGGCGCGGATGAGCGACGAGAACGGCGGCGGGTCGATCACCGCGCTGCCGATCGTCGAGACGCAGGCCGGCGACGTCTCGGCCTACATCCCGACCAACATCATCTCGATCACCGATGGCCAGATCTTCCTCGAGACCGACCTGTTCAACGCCGGCCAGCGGCCTGCGCTGAACATCGGCATCTCGGTGTCTCGCGTCGGATCGGCCGCCCAGACCAAGGCGATGAAGACGGTCGCGGCACCGCTCAAACTCGACCTCGCCCAGTACCGCTCGCTGGCGGCCTTCGCCCAGTTCGCGTCGGACCTGGACAAGGCGACCCGTGACCAGCTGACCCGGGGCGAGAAGCTCTCGGAGATCGTCAAGCAGCCGCAATACCAGCCACTCGGCGTCGAGAAGCAGGTCGCGATCCTGTACGTCGCCACGACCGGCAAGCTGGACGACGTCCCGACCCCGCGCGTCCGCGACTTCGAAAGCCAGTTCTATCGCTTCCTGGAATCGGACCGTCCGGACATCCTGACCGAGCTTGCCGACAAGAAGGCCCTCTCCGACGAACTCCGAGCTGCGCTCGACGAGGCGACCGACACCTTCCGGGTCCAGGTCTTCGGGATGGAGCCGCAGGCCGCCCCCGCCAAGGTCGACGCCAAGGTCGACGCCAAGGTCGACGCCAAGCCCGATTCGAAGGACGCCGCGAAGCTGCCGGCCGATGCGCCGCCGGCGACTTCCGCCGGGGTCGAGCCGTCTCGGGCGGCCGAAGGCGCCGCCCCAGCCGCGCCGGAGGCGCCCGCAGCGACGGAGGCGCCCGCACCGACGGAGGCGCCCGCACCGACGGAGGCGCCCGCCGCGACCGAGGCGCCCGCCGTCGCCGCGACACCTGCTCCCACCGCCGATACCAAGGCCGAAACCCCCGCCCCCGAGGCGGCGCAAGCGCCTGAACCGCCCGACGAGGCCACGCCGGCCCCCGGCCCTGAGGAGCAGGCCTGACCGTGGCCAGCCAGCGCGACATCCGCCGGCGGATCGGTTCCGTCAAGAACATCAAGCAGATCACTCGCGCCATGCAGTTCGTGGCCGCCTCGAAGCTGAAGCGCGCCCAGGACGCCACACTCGCCGCGCGCCCCTACAGCGAGAAGCTCGATGAGGTGCTGGCCGATCTCGCGGCGGTACTCGGGCAGGAGGACCATCCGCTCCTCGGCAAGCCATCGAGCGAGAAGCGGCTGATCGTCCTGATCACGACGGACCGGCCGTTGTCAGGCCCGCTCAATACCAACATCGTCCGATTCGTCGCGCGTGACATCGTGGACAACCCCGGCGACGTGGCCCTTATCACGGTCGGGCGCAAAGGTCGCGACGCGATGCGCCGGACCGGTATCCCGCTCGAGGCGCATTTCGCGACCTTCGGCGACCGGCCGACCTTCGCCGACGTCCTCCCACTCGCCCGGCTCGTGACCGACGACTTCCTGGCCGGGACATACGGGCGGGTCGACATCGTCTACAGCCAGTGGGTCTCGACGCTCGTGCAACGTCCCACGGCGCTCACCATCCTGCCGATCCAGCCCGCGGCGGACACCGAGGGGATCCCGGGCAACCAGTTCATCTTCGAACCCAACGCGGGCGCCGTCCTCGAGCGGCTCCTCCCGCGCTTCGTCGCGACGCGTTTCTTCCAGGCCGTCCTCGAGGCGAAGGCCAGCGAGGAGTCGAGCCGGATGGTCGCGATGAAGAATGCGACCGAGAACGCTGAGGAACTCATCGAGGACCTGACCCTCTCGTACAACAAGGTCCGCCAGTCCAACATCACCCGCGAGATGATCGAGATCGCGTCCGGCGCCAACGCGCGCTGACACTCGACTACCAGGAGGCACCGAACCCCATGGCGACTGCCACATCGGCCGCGACCGGCCGAGTCATCCAGATCACCGGGCCGGTCGTGGACATCGAGTTCCCCGCCGGGAAACTGCCGGGCATCTACAACGCGGTCGAGATCCAGCGCAAGGGCCAGGATCCGCTGACGTGCGAGGTCCAGCAGCACCTCGGGAACAACTGGGTTCGGGCCGTCGCCATGACCACTACCGATGGGCTCGCTCGAGGCGTCGATGTCGTCGACACCGGCGCGCCGATCACGGTCCCGGTCGGCGAGTCGACGCTCGGCCGCGTCTTCGATGTGCTCGGCCACGCGATCGACGGCAAAGGCCCCGTCAAGGCCGACGTCCACCTCCCGATCCACCGCGATCCGCCGGCATTCGACCAGCAGTCGACGGAGATCGAGGTCTTCGAGACCGGCCTCAAGGTCATCGACCTGATCTGCCCGTTCAAGAAGGGTGGCAAGATCGGCATCTTCGGCGGTGCCGGCGTCGGCAAGACGGTCATCATCCAGGAGCTGATCCGGAACGTCGCCCAGGAGCACGAAGGCGTGTCGGTCTTCGCCGGGGTGGGCGAGCGGAGCCGCGAGGGCAACGACCTCATCCACGAGATGACGGAATCGGGCGTCATCGCCAAGACGGCCTTCGTCTTCGGCCAGATGAACGAGCCGCCGGGTGCGCGCCAGCGGGTCGGCCTGACCGGCCTGACGATGGCCGAATACTTCCGCGATGAGGAGAAGAAGGACGTCCTCCTCTTCATCGACAACATCTTTCGCTTCACCCAGGCGGGCTCGGAGGTGTCGGCGCTGCTCGGGCGGATGCCCTCGGCGGTCGGCTATCAGCCGAACCTCGCGACCGAGATGGCCGGACTCCAGGAGCGGATCACATCCACCCGGGATGGCTCGATCACCTCGCTCCAGGCCGTCTTCGTGCCGGCCGACGACTACACCGACCCGGCGCCGGCGACGACGTTCGCGCACCTCGACTCGACGATCCGACTCGAGCGGGGCATCGCCGAGCTCGGCATCTACCCGGCGGTCGATCCGCTGACGTCGACCTCGCGCGTCCTCGACCCGAATATCGTCGGCCAGGAACACTACGACGTGGCGCGCGAGACCCAGCGCGTCCTGCAGCGCTATCGCGACCTCCAGGACATCATCGCCATCCTCGGCATCGACGAGCTGTCGGAGGAGGACAAGGCCACGGTCGCCCGAGCCCGGCGGCTCCAGCGCTTCATGAGCCAGCCGTTCTTCGTGGCCGAGGTCTTCACCGGCCGGTCCGGGAAGTACGTCAACATCAAGGACACGGTCTCGTCGTTCAAGGAGATCCTCGAGGGCGCGACCGACACCCTCCCCGAACAGGCGTTCTTCCTCGCCGGCACGCTCGACGACGTTCGCGAGAACGCGGCCAAGCTGGGGAGCTGACCCCGATGCCCCTGCTGCTCGAGATCGTGACGCCGGAGCGCCTGGCGTATTCCGATACCGTGGACAGCGTCCAGTTGCCTGGGAGCGAAGGGGAGCTGGGCGTCCTGCCGCATCACGCCCCACTGGTCTCGATGCTCGGGGTCGGGGAGTTGCGGATACGCAAAGGCGGGACCGAGGAGTCGTTCGCGATCGTCGGCGGCTTCCTCCAGGTCCGGCCCGACCGGGTCGTGGTCATGGCCGAGACGGCCGACATGGCCAGCGAGATCGACCTCGAGCGGGCCCAGGAGGCGCGACGCGACGCGGAACGGGCGCTAGAGGGCGCCCCGACCGGCGCCGTCGACCTGGCCGCCGCCCGCGCCCAGCTCCAGGCGGCATTGCTCCGGATCCGCGTTGCGGAGCGACGACACCGCGAAGGCCCAAGGCACCGGGGTTAGATGCCTTTGAACAACCGGGATCCGGGTCATCGGCATGGCTGACGCGAGGCCGTTTCACTGGGAATACCATCCGGAACCGGTCGCTCGGGAGATCTTCAGCGTCGAGGGCGGCCGGCCGCTGGCGGGCGTGGTCCCGATCAGCGGCTCCAAGAACGCGGCGCTCAAGCTGTTCGCCGCGGCGGTCCTGACCGGCGAGCGCTGTCGCCTCACGAACGTCCCCGAGATCGAGGACGTGCGCGTCATGGCCGACACGCTGCGGGATCTCGGTGTCGTCGTCGATCATCCAGCCGAAAACGTCTACGAGGTCGCCTCGGGTGATGTCGACTGGCTCTTCGTGCCGCTCGAGGCGGCCGCCAAGATGCGAGCGAGTTTCATCCTCCTCGGGCCGCTCCTGACCCGGTTCGGGCGCGTGATCATCAGCAACCCGGGTGGGGATCGGATCGGTCGCCGGCCGGTCGACCTCCATGTCGAGGCCATGCGGGCGCTCGGCGCCTCGATCGAGTACCGCAACGGCTACTACTTCGCGACCTCGCCCGGGCGCCTCCGGGGGACGGAGGTTCGCTTCCCGTTCGTGTCGGTGATGGGGACCGAGAACGCGATGCTCGCGGCGACGCTCGCCGAGGGCACCACGGTCATCCGGCCCGCGGCCCAGGAGCCGGAGGTCGACGACCTCATCGCCTTCCTCCAGTCGATGGGCGCGGCGGTCGAGCGGACCTATCCGGACACCATCGAGATCGAAGGGCGCAAGCGCCTCCGTGGCGCCGAGCACAGCGTCATCCCCGACCGGATCGAGGCCGGCACCTTCGTCGTCGCCGCGGCCGTCACGGGCGGGAAGGTGACGCTCAAGAACGCACCCTGCGATCACCTGACGGCCTTCATCGAGGCGATGGGCCGCATCGGGGTCGGCGTGAGCTGCGGCAAGGACACGATCGAGGTGGACGGCACGGCCCTCCACAAGGGCGGCTATCGGGCCACCGATATCGTGACCGCCGCGTATCCCGGCCTTGCGACCGACCTCCAGCCCCCGACCGCGGTCCTGCTGACCCAGGCGACCGGCATCTCGCACGTCCACGAGGCGATCTTCGAGGACCGCCTCGAATGGCTCGGCGAGGTCCGGAGGATGGGTGCCAGGATCGAGGTGCAGGACGCTCACCACGCGACGATCGACGGTCCAGCGCGCCTCGTCGGGACCGACGTCGAGATCGGGGACCTGCGCGCCGGCGCCTCGCTCATCCTGGCGGCCCTGGCCGCCGAGGGCACGACCACCATCCACGGCGCGCACCATGTTCACCGGGGCTATGAGAACATCGAGCGCAAGTTCCTGGACATCGGCGCCAGCATCGCTCGCATCGCGGAAGGGACAGCAGACACGCCCTCATGAAGATCGGCATCGACCTCGGCACGGCCAACGTCCTCGTGTACGTCAAGGGCAAGGGCATCGTCATCACCGAGCCCAGCGTGGTCGCCGTCTCGGACGACAATCGGATCGTCGCCGTGGGCGAGGAGGCGCGCGAGATGATCGGCCGGACGCCTGGCAACATCCACGCCATCCGCCCGATGAAGGACGGGGTGATCGCCGATTACGTCATCACCGAGGCGATGCTCAGCCATTTCATCGGGAAGGTCCGGAAGGGCCGGCTGGGGATCGGCAAGCCCGACGTGATGATCTCCGTCCCGGCCGGCGTGACGAGCGTGGAGAAGCGGGCCGTCCGCGACGCAGCGCTGAAGGCCGGCGCCAAGGAGGCCTACCTCATCGAGGAACCGCTGGCGGCCGCGATCGGTGCCAATGTCCCCATCAGCGGGCCGTCCGGCAACATGATCATCGACATCGGTGGCGGGACGAGCGAGATCGCGGTCATCGCGCTCGGCGGCATCGTCGTGTCGCACAGCCTGCGCGTCGGCGGCAATCGCTTCGACGAGGCGATCGCGACCTACATCCGCAAGAAGTACAACCTGATGGTCGGAGAGCGGACCGCGGAGCAGGTCAAGATCGAGATCGGGACCGCCCTTCCGCTCGAACGCGAGTTGACCATGGAGGTCCGCGGCCGCGACCTCATCGCGGGCCTGCCGCGCACCATCCCGATCACGAGCAGTGAAGTCATGGAGGCGATCGAGGCTCCCCTCCAGCAGCTTGTGGCAGCCGTTCGGTCCGTGCTTGAGCAGACCCCGCCTGAACTCTCGTCCGACATCATCGACAAGGGCATGGTGATGTCCGGCGGCGGCGCCCTCCTGCGAAACGTCGACAAACTCCTGACCCAGGTGACCGGAGTTCCATGCCACGTCGCCGAGAACCCGCTCAGCTGTGTCGCGCTGGGCACCGGACTTGCCCTCGAGCATTTCGATTTCTTCAAGAAATCGTTGGTCCAGCAGGTTTGATCGTGCGCACGACCACGGGTGGCGCCCGGCGCGGCGAGCGGGTGGGTGCCGTTAGACGCAGCGCCGTAGGCACCCGGGAGCTAGACGTGTCGGACGACGGAACCCGAGCGACATGACCCGCGCCTTTGTCGATCTCCATTGCCACTCCAGAGGGAGCTTCGACTCCCTGTCCGACCCGCGGGACATCGTCCGAGTCGCTACGGAGCGCGGACTGACGCATCTGGCGATCACCGACCATGATCGGATCGACGTCGCCATCGAGGCGCGCGAGCTCGCGCCAGCGGGGCTGACGGTGATCGTCGGCGAGGAGGTAAAGACGCTCGATGGCGACCTGATCTGCCTGTTCCTCGAGCGGCCGATCCCACCTGGGCTGTCGGTCGTGGATACGATCGCGGCGGCGCGGGCGCAGGGCGGGCTCGTCGGGATCCCGCATCCATTCGATCGTCGAAGGGGATCGATCCTGCGCGACGCGGCGATGGCGAGCCTCGCGCCATCTGTCGACTGGGTCGAGACCCACAATGCGCGGGTCGTGGGGCGTGGCAACGAGGACGCCGCCGAGTTCGCGCTCGAACACGGCCTGCCGGGCGTCTCGGTCTCCGACGCCCATTCGATCATGGAGGTCGGCGTCGCCTACACGGCCCTCGACGGCGATCCCTCGACCCCGGCCGGTCTGCTCGCCGCGCTCTCGAGTGCAGAGATCATCCCGGGTCGCGCGAGCTACCTGATCCGCCTCTGGACGCCGGTCGCGAAGGGCGTCAACCGCATGCGCGGCAATGGCCGGATCCGGTTCGGAGCGGGTGCTCCCTCTGCCCACGACGATCGTCGGACATGACCGACCCAGGCCGGCACGAACCGGGCTCCCTCGTCAACGCGCTCGAGACCGAACCGACCGAGGTCGCTCCGATCTCGCTCGGCCAGCGGCTCCGGCAGCCGAGGACGATCCTGTCGATCCTCGTCCCGCTCGGGATCATCGCGTTCTTCCTGTACCTCAACCGCGATCGGCTCGCCGCGGTCCCGGCCCTCATCCTCCGCGCCAACCCCGCGCTCATCCTGCTCGCGTTCATCGTCTTTTACCTCGGTTTTCCCCTGCGCGGCTACCGCTGGCAGCGTCTCCTGCGGGAGACGGGCTTTGTCATCGGGGTCCGCAATTCGGTCGAGATCCTCTATATCTCGTGGTTCGTCAACTGCGTCGTGCCGGCGAAGCTCGGCGATGTCTACCGCGCCTACCTGCTCAAGATGAACAGCGCGGCGTCGCTCAGCCGGACGTTCGGGACGGTCTTCATCGAGCGCATCCTCGACATCTTCGCGATCGCGATCCTCGGGCTGGCGGCGGGGCTGTGGAGCTTCCGCGACGGGATGCCGCCCGCCATCCGGCTTGTCTTCATCGTGGGCATCGTGGTCGTCGTGGTCGCGGCGGTCGGGCTCTTCACGATGCGCAACTTCGGTCGGCGCATCCTCGACCGGCTGCCGTTGCCGCCGCGCGTCCTCGAGCTCTATGAGCGCTTCGAGGAGGGGGTGTTCGGGGCGATCGGTCTGCGTCACCTGCCGACCCTCGCGATCGTGACCGGCTTAATCTGGTTGACCGAGGGCCTGCGGCTGTACATCGTCGTGCTGGCGTTCGGCTTTCCTGACGTCTCGCTCGGGCTCTCGGGAGCGGTCTTCGTCGCGCTTATCGGGTCGCTGTTGACCGCCATCCCGCTGAGCCCGGCCGGACTCGGCTTCGCGCAGGCCGGCGTGATCGGCGTGCTGACCGTTGCCTACGGTGTCCCGTTGCCCGAGGCGACGGCGATCACGATCCTCGATTGGGTGATCAGCGTCCTCTCGATCATCGTCTTCGGCGCGATGACCTACGTGCTCTCGCCCATGCCTCGCGGGATGGGCGACATCCCGCAGCCACCGGCCGCGGCATCTCCGGTGAGTGCCGCCTGAGGGCACTTCATCATCCGATGCGGTACGGTGAACGTACCAATGGTCAGGGGTCCCAGATCCCCTGAACCCTGACCGGACCGGGATTCAGTGCAGCGGACCGCCCAGCGTCCGCACGAGCTCGATACGCCGACCGGTACGAACGGGTGATATAGGCGTGTGCACGCCCAGCCGATAGTTGGTCAAGCGAAACCATCGCGACGGCTGGATCCCACGGAGCGCCCAGGCAACATGACCACCCAGAATGGCCGAGCGTTCAACGAATGGCTGCGAGCCCAGCTCAAGGCCAAGAAGATGTCGCAACGCCAGCTCGCCCAGCAGTCGGGCGTGGATCACTCCACGATCTCTCGGCTGATCCGCGGTGACCGGATGCCCTCGCTGGGGACCGCCACGAAGCTTGCTCGCGGTCTGCGCGAGTTGCGCGACGACGCCGACACGCCGCAGTACCTCGGTCTGGTCGCGGCCGGCAACACGAACCCGACCGCGCGTGTCGAATACGCGCTGCGCGCCGATGAGCTCCTGAGCGAGCCCCAGGTGCGCCAGATCATGGAGTACTACCTCGCCGTGCGGATGCGCCGTTACGGCCGCACGTTCCAGCCGTCCGAGACCAGCTCCAGCGCCACTCGGGCGCCCGAGCGGGCCGGCGGCCGGACAAGCTCCGCCAGTCCCATCGGCGTCGGGGTCGGGGCCACCATCAGCACGGTGCGTCCCGTCTCGCGTTCCGCCACACGGGAACCGGGGCGCTACTAGCACACACCAGGGCACGACCCGGTTTCGCCCTCCACGATCCGGGTCTCGGGGCAGCGAACGCCGGCGTCTGGGGCGCCGGCGGTCGCGATTCCGGCGGTTCGTCGGCGGGGGTCGGGCGCCGTTGCCGGCGTTCACTCCGCCTCGGGCGACGCCGGGGGCATCGGCGGCCGCGGCTCATCGTGGGCAGGCGCGGTCCGCGCCCGGCTGCCGCGAAGCGTCATGGCCTCGGGCGGCAGATCCGCCAGTGGACGCCCCGCGGCGATGTCATAGG
>JBBQDL010000016.1:0-54164 GCA_038319665.1 Candidatus Limnocylindrales bacterium | reverse complement strand
TGGACGGCCAGGGCGAGCAAGGATCCGAACAGCAGCGAGACCAATGTCGCCCCGACGGCCACCTGCATCGACGTCCCGAACGCCGCCCGCACCCCGGCATCGTTGAAGGCCCGGAAGTACCAGTCGGTCGTGTAGGCCGAGATCGGCCACGTCGCGACCTTGGCCGCACTGAACGAGTACAGCACGATGATCCCGATCGGAAGGTAGATGAACGCGAGGACGACCCCGGTCGCCAGCCGCAGGGCGATTCGCAGGAACAGGGGGAGCGCCATCAGATCGCCTCGAAGGCGCCCAGCCGCCTGGCCACGAGCAGGAAGACCAGCATGATCGTCACCGGGACCATCGCGTAGGCGGCGGCGAAGGGTTGGTTCCCGGCCACACCGACGCTGTCGTAGACCACGTTGCCGATGAATTTCGTGTTGGAGACGAGCGTCGGCGTGATGTAGTCGCCGAGCGTCAGGCTGAACGTGAAGATCGCGCCCGCGACGACCGCCGGCAGGGCGAGGGGCAGGATGACTCGGCGGAACGTGATACCGGCCCGCCCACCGAGGTCGGCCGAGGCCTCGAGGAGCGATCCGGGGATCCGCTCGAGTCCGGCGAAGATCGGGATGATCATGTACGGCAGCCAGAGATAGCTCTCGACGATCCAGACCGCCTCGATGCTGTAGCCGGGCCCAACTGGCTGAGGATCAGCCGCCAGGCGTAGACCTTGACGAGATAGCCCGACCAGAGTGGTAGCAGGATCGAGACGACTAGCAGACCGCGCACCCGGGGCGACGCCAGGCGGGCCATGTAGAACGCGATCGGGAAGGCGACGGCGATCGTGGTCGCGGTCACCGCCAACGCCATCAGGACGGTGCGGATCGTGATCGTCTGGTAGACCCCGTTGCTGAGCACCTCCTCGTAGTTCTGCAGGGTCGGTTGGGTGATCAACTTGCCCGTGAAGGCGTCCACCTGCCAGAACGACGTGATCAGGAAGAGAGCCAGCGACCCGAGGTACGCGATGACGAGCCAGCCGAGTGGCGCCGCCAGCAGCGCTGCCAGCTGGATCCGGGGTCGTCGGTAGAGCGCCGCCGCCAGTCGCCGCGCCGGACCGGCGGGCGGCATGGCGGCGGCGTCGCTCCTCGTCATCTCGATGGCACGGCCGATCCCGTGCGGTTCGAAGCCGGTCTACCTGAGCGTGCCTGCCTAGCTGCCGGTGATATCCGTCCAGGCCTTCGACCAGGCGGCGAAGTCCGTGCAGATATCACCGCGACCGTCGAGGCAGGTGACGGTCGGGGTGTTCCAGTACCAGATGTTCTTGAAGTACTGCTCATCGGCGGCGTGGAACTGGTCGCACCACCCTTTCGACAGCTTCTCGGCCTCGACACAGGCGGCCGCGCTGACTGGCGCCTCGCCGAAGTAGACGGTCACCGCCGCGTTGGCCGCGGGCGAGGTGATGTAGTCCATCCACTTGTACATGCAGTTCGGGTGCTTGGCCTGGGTCGAGATCATCCAGGTGTCGGACCAGCCCGTCGCGCCCTCCTTGGGCGTGACCGAGGCGACCTGCTTGCCGCCGGCGGCGTTGATGGTGTTCTGCTGGTAGAGCCACGAAGAGCCGATCGCCATGTCGCCGTTGACGAAGCCGTCGATCTCCTCCTGGGCCGTGCTCCAGTACTTGCCGATCAGCGTCTTCTGGACCTTGAGCAGCGCGACTGCCGCTGCCAGCTGGTCCTTGTCGAGCGAATAGGGGTTCGTGATCTTGAGATCCGGCTGCGTCTTCATCAGGTAGAGCGCCGCGTCCGCGATGTAGATCAGGTAGTTGTAGGCCGTGACCTTGCCCTTGTACGGGGAATTGGCGTCGAAGACGACGCTCCAGCTGTCGGGCACGGTCTTCACCACGGTCGGGTCGTACATCAGGACGTTGGCGCCGCGACCGTGCGGAACGCCGTAACCGACGCCGTTGACGGTGTTGTACGACTGGTTCTTGAGGCCGGCGAAGACATCCTTGTAGTTGGGGATCAGGTCGAAGTTGACGGGTGCCACATCGCCGCCGCTGATGAGTCGGAGCGTCGCGTCGCCGGACGCCGAGACGCCGTCGTATTGGCCGGTCTTCATCAGCTGGACCATGTTGCCCGAGTCGAGCCCGACCTTGACCGTGACCTTGCAACCGGTCGCCTTCTCGAACGGCGTCACCCAGTCATAGCCCTGGACTTGTTCGCCACCGGTCCCGCCGACCACGTAGCCGGCCCAGGCCACCAGGTTGAGCGCGCCTTCGCCGGCACCCACCGAGGTTGGAACGGCGGCAGTCGACGCCGAGGGTGCGACGCTCGCCGCGGTGCTCGGCGCGGCGCTCGGGCCGCCCGTTGCGGCGCTCGATGGCGCGGTGCTCGCGCTTGGGCTCGAACACGCCCCCAGGACGATCGCCATCGTGGCGCCCAGTGCCATCACGTTCCTGATCCGCATGCCCTCATCCTCCTCCGGTTGCCGCCCCATCCGCGATGGGGAGCTGGTGCTGTCGTTCCCAGACGAGTCGGACAGCCTTGCCTTCCTTCGCCAGCGCCTCGGTCGAGGTCGTCGACAGGTTCTGTTGCGTGACCACGAGCTCACTTCCGGCGTCGAGCGTGACGACGTAGCGCGTGTCCGGGCCGAGATAGACGACGCTGCGGACGATCCCCGTCGCGGATGCCTCGTCGGGTCCGACGACCGCGTCGGGCTCCGCGAGGCGGATCTTCTCGGGCCGGATGGTGAACGTACCGGATGAACCGATGATCCGTTGGGCGATCTCGCCGCGCAGCAGGTTCGAGGTCCCGACGAACCCGGCCACGAATGGTGTCGACGGGTGTTCGTAGACCTCCGCCGGCGCACCCACCTGCTCGATCTTGCCCTTGTTGAAGACGGCCAGCCGGTCGCTCATCGTGAGCGCCTCCTCCTGGTCGTGGGTCACGTAGATGAAGGTGATGCCGACCTGCTGCTGGATGGCCTTGAGCTCGATCTGCATCTCCTCGCGCAGCTTGAGATCGAGCGCACCGAGCGGTTCATCGAGGAGCAGGACGCGCGGCCGGTTGACGAGCGCCCGGGCGAGCGCGACTCGCTGACGCTGGCCGCCCGACAGCTGGCCCGGCTTCCGTCGTTCGTAGCCCTCGAGCCGGACCATACGGAGAGCGTCGGTCACGCGCGCGACCCGTTCCGCCTTGGCGACCTTGCGGACGACGAGCCCGTAGCCGACGTTGTCGCCGACCGTCATGTGCGGGAAGAGCGCGTAATCCTGGAAGACCGTGTTGACGTCGCGATCGAACGGCGGGACCGTCGTGACGTCCTGTCCGTGCAGGAGGATGCGGCCTTCGCTCGGCAGCTCGAAGCCGGCGATCATCCGCAGCGTCGTCGTCTTCCCCGAGCCCGACGGCCCCAGCATCGAGAAGAACTCACCGTCATAGACATCGAGATCGATGCCGTCGACCGCGACCACGGGGTAGGTCCCGTCGGTCTCGACGAATGTCGCGACCCGCCGACCGACCTCGTCGTCGCCGAAGCGCTTCACGACGCCCTCGAGCCGCACGGCCACGCTGGGAAAGGAGGCCTTCCCTGCGGGGTCGGCTGTCTGGATCGGGATCGCCAAGCGCTGACCTCGAAACTGGGGTCGTTGCCGCTCACGTGAGCGGCAGTGGTTCGGGTCCGCCGCAATGTGCGGCCCGCTCACGAGTGTGTCAAGCCGCACCGGATCGCGTTCCGGTCGCCGCGTCATAGACTTCGCGCCGTGCCGCCGCCTTTGCCTCGCGTGCCAGCCGCCATCGGCGTCCGCGCCGCCATCCTCGCCGCGCTCGTCTCGCTCTTGGCGATCGGGTGCGACGCCGGCGCCGCGTCGCCGACCCCGCCGATCGTGCCCGGCGCCTCGGCAGCGCCGCGCGAGGTCAACCTGATCGCCAAGGACTACTCGTTCCTCCCCGACACGCTCGACCTCGCTCCCGGCGAGACGGTCCTCCTCCACGTCATCAACGGCGGGCTCGAGGTCCACGAGGCGGTCTTCGGCGACGCGGCCGTCCAGGACGCGTGGGAGGGGGCCGAGGCGGCCGTCGCGGGTGGGCCGCCCGGACCGACCCCCGTGGTCACCGTCCCGGCCGGCGTGGCGGGCATCCGCATCGTCGTCCGCTCCGGCGAGCGGGTCGATCTCGTCTGGACGGTGCCGGCCGGCTCGGCTGCGACGACGTGGATCGTCGGCTGCCACATCCCCGGACACCTCGCCCGTGGCATGCAGATCCCGATCCGCTGGGTCACCGCGCCGGCCCGGTAGGCGCGCGAGATGGTACGCTCTGGTTCCTGCGTCGCGACGGGATTCGCAGTGTCGGTCAACTCAAGGAGGGTCCTGGATGACGTATGTGATCGCCGAGCCGTGTATCGACGTGCTCGACGTGTCGTGCGTCTCCGTCTGCCCGGTCGACTGCATCCATTTCGACGAGGGCACGGATCGCAAGCTGTTCATCGATCCGAACGAATGCATCGACTGCGGCGCGTGCGAACCGGAATGCCCGGTGAACGCCATCTTCCCCGAGGAGTCGCTCCCCACCGAATGGGCGAACTACACCGTCATCGACGCGACCTGGTTCACCGACAAGGCGGCAGCCCGGGCCGCGATCGACGAGCTGAAGCCGCGCTGACCCGGAATCCGGCACGGCGCGGGCCCGGCCGGCAGGGCTGATCCGGACTCGCGATGCGCATCGTCTCGCTCCTCCCTTCCGCGACGGAGATCGTCTGCGCCATCGGGCTCGGGGACGACCTGGTCGGGGTCACCCACGAATGCGACTACCCGCCCGAGGTCGTCGGGAAGCCGGTCATGACGCACAGTGTCCACGACCTCGAGGGGACCTCGTCGCGTGACATCCATCGGCTGGTGACGGCCTCGATGCACGGCGGCTCGTCGCTTTACGCCCTCGACGAAGCCGCCCTGGCGGCCGCGAAACCCGACCTGATCCTGACCCAGGAGTTGTGCCGCGTCTGCGCGGTCAGCTACCGCGAGGTCAACGAGGTCGCGCGCGCGATCGACGCCGACATCACCGTCGTCTCGCTCGAGCCGACCACGATCGAGGGGATCCTCAACACCATCGCGACGGTCGGGGCCATGACGGAGAACGAGGACGCGGCCGTCGATGTCGTCGAATCACTGCGCGAGCGGCTCGGCGTCGTGGAAGAGAAGGTCCAGGCGCGTCGAGAGGCGGGCGCCCGGTCGCCACGCGTGGTCGGGCTCGAGTGGCTCGATCCGCCATTCGCCTCGGGTCACTGGGTCCCCGAGCAGATCCGGCGGGCCGGTGCCTGGGAGGTCCTGGGCGCCGATGGTGATGCGTCGAAGCAGACGACCTGGAACGCGGTCGCCGAGGTGGATCCCGAGATGCTGTTGCTCATGCCCTGCGGGTTCCATCTGACGGAGACGGTCGATGCGTGGGCACGGACCCGGCGCCCGCCCGGCTACGAGGATTTCACCGCTGTCCGACGCGGCCAGGTCTTCGCCCTCGACGGATCGGCCTATTTCAGCCGGCCGGGGCCGCGCGTGATCGACGGGATCGAGCTGCTGGCCGAGATCTTCGACCCCGACGCTTTCGTCGACGTCGCACCCTTCGGGTCGTGGACACCGGTCGAGTCGTGACCCGGTCGCCGCGCCGACCGCGCGAGGGCTAGATGCCGTTCCGGTCCACCTTCGATTGCCTCTGGTGCGGGACGGCGCATGACTGCCGCGGATCGGACGACCTCGAAGGCTGGGCGCACCTGTGTCCCGACTGTGTCGGCAAGGCCGGGGAGAACGGATTCCTGCGATTCCGCCTGCACGAGGCGCTGGTCGAACGGGGAAGGGCCAGGGTCCACGACCCGATGGCGGCAGCCGTCACTACCCCGACGGCTGTGGCCAGCCCGGACCAGGACGCGGAACTCCTCGCCTATTACGAGGCGCGGGCGCCCGAATACGACGACTGGTACCTGCGCCGGGGCCGCTACGCACGCGGTCCGGTCCACGACGCCGCCTGGAACGCGGAACTGGATGTCGCCGGCCGCTGGCTCGATGGCCTGCCCATCGCGGGCGAGATCGTCGAGCTCGCCGCCGGGACGGGCTGGTGGTCTCCGCTCCTCGCCGAGAAGGGCGAGCTCTCGCTCTACGACGCGGCGCAGGCCCCACTCGACCGGGCGCGCGAGCGGCTCGTGGCCCATCGGCTGCGCGCGCACCTCCACATCCGCGATGCCTGGGCGGAGCCGGACCGTGCGGTCGATGCCGTCTTCACAGGCTTCTGGCTCAGCCATGTCCCGCGCGCCCGGCTCGACACTTTCCTCCGGCTGGTGCGGCGCTGGCTCAAGCCGGGCGGGACGTTCGCCTTCATCGATTCGTTGCCTGACCCGCAGTCGAGCGCGGCAGACCACCCGACACCCGCCGACGATTCCTCGATCCGTCGCCTCGACGACGGCCGTCTGTTCACGATCGTCAAGGTCTACTACACGCCGGCCGAGCTCGAGGCGGCCCTCGCGCGAGCGGGCTTCGACGACGTCACCGTCACGACGACGGGCCGGTTCTTCCTTGCCGCTGTCGCCCAGGCCGGCCAGGTCTGACCAGGATCCTGCCCCCAGACGAGCGGACCCGCGCGGCTATACTCCGCGCGATGTCCCCTCTGGCCACGACGACCATCGCGACGGTCGGTTCCGGCGTCATGGCCGAGGCGATGATCGCCGGACTGCTGCGCGGCAACCTCGTCGACCCGAGCCAGGTCGTCGCGAGCCACCTGCGCCAGGAGCGCCGCGAACATCTCGAGCGCGAATACGGGATCCGCACCGTCACCTCGAACATCGACGCGGTCGATGGCGCCGACGTCATCCTGTTCGGGATCAAGCCGCAGATGCTCGCCAAGGTCGGCCACGAGATCGGCCCCCACCTGCACCGCGGCCAGCTGGTGCTGAGCGTCCTGGCCGGAGCCACGACGGCGGCCCTGACGGGGATCCTCGGTCACGACCAGGTCGTCCGGAGCATGCCCAACACGCCGGCCCGCATCGGCAAGGGGATGACGGTCTGGTACGCGACGCCCGAGACGACCGACGAGCAGCGGGCCCAGGCGGCGGCTCTCCTCGGCGCCCTCGGCCACCAGCTCGAGGTCGACGACGAGAAGATGGTGGCGATGGCGACCGCCGTCTCCGGCACGGGACCGACCTACGTCTTCCTGGTGATGGAGGCGCTCATCGACGCCGCCGTCCACCTCGGCTTCCCGCGCCACATCGCGCATGACCTCGTGATCGAGACGCTCGAGGGCTCGACGCTGTTCGCCAAGCAGTCGGGGATGCACCCCGCCGAGCTGCGCAACATGGTCACGTCGCCCGGCGGGACCTCGGCGGCCGCGCTCCACGAACTCGAATCGGGCCGCCTCCGGACTGTCCTCTCCGAAGCCGTCTGGGCCGCCTATCGACGGACCGTCGAACTCGGCGATCAGCTCGAGGCCTCCGTCGTCCCCGCCCCCGACCGGCGGACCGGGGGGCGATGACCGCGCTCGACGAGGACCCGTCCTGATGCCGACCGCACCGGTCACGCCGTCGCCCAACCTGACCATCGAGGCGATCGTCGCGGTCGACGCCCCGCGCGACTTCCGGCTCCATCCTCGGGACCGGGTCGTCGCCTACACGGCCGAGGCCGCCGGGACCCGTCAATTGTTCACGCTCTCCCTGCGTGGCGGGTACCCGAACCAGATCACCGCCTCGGAGAAGCCCGTCTCGGATCCGCAGTGGTCGCCCGATGGCCGGCGGCTCGCGTTCGTGCGGGACGAGGAGATCTGGGTGGTCGAGTCGGACGGGTCGCGCCTGACCCGAGTGGTGGGCAAGCCCGCCGGAGGGCGCGAACCGCGCTGGTCGCCCGACGGGCATCGGCTGGCCTTCCTGTCGCGACGCCGTGGATGGACGCAGGTCTGGCTGATCGACGCGCCCGTGCCGCGCCGCGGCCGTCCAGCGACCGAGCCGAAGCCGCCCCGCGCGAGGGTCCTGACCGAATCCGGTATCGACGTCGACGCCTTCGAATGGTCGCCCGATGGCGCCCGGATCGCGGTCATGGCGCCCCGCGGACCGGATGCCGAGGAGGCCTCGCAGATCGCCCTCGTGGAGGTCGCTAGCGGGGAAAGCCGGGTCGTGGCGGGCGAACGAAGCGTGGACGTCGGGGCTCGCTGGCTTCCCGACGGGTCGCTCCTCTTCATCTCGGACGCGGACGGCTGGTTCCAGGTCGTCCGCCTCACGGCCGACGGCCACGATCGGATCGTCTTGACCGCCGGTGAGCGTGAGCATGGCGAACCGGGCGGTGGCGTCGGGTTCGCGCCACTGCCTTCCCCGGATGGCAGCCACTTCGTGCACGTCGAGGTCCACGACGCGCTCCAGGACCTGCTCGTCGGCGAGCTGACTGCCGGAGCCACCCCGAAGCGTGGCCGTGGCCGGCCGCCCAAGACGCCGCGAACGGTCAAGGCAGCGTCGGCCGGCAGCCGGATCAACCCGTGGGACGGCGTCTGGCGCTCGGTCGGGTGGCTCCCGGACGGGGCATGGATCGCGGCGATCGGCGAGCGTGAGACGTCGCCCCAGGACCTGTGGCTGCTCCCCGTCCCGGGCGTCGCGCCCGACGGCTCGCGGCCTCGCCAGGTCACCGATTCGATGCCGGCCGTCGTCCGGGCGGCCCTTTCGCCAAGCCGGGTCCCCACGGCTCAACGGATCGTCATGAAGGCGCGCGATGGTCTGCGGGTCGAGGGCACGCTTTGGCGCCCGCAGGCGGCGACCGGAAAGCGCGGCGGCACCCGCGTGCCGACCATCATCTACCCGCACGGCGGTCCGACCGGCCAGGCGTTCCGTGGGTTCCAGCCATTCAAGCAGCTCCTCGTCGCCGAGGGTTTCGCCACCTTCGATGTCGACTTCCGCGGGTCGACCGGGTACGGCCGGGCATTCCGACTGGCCAACCACGACGAATGGGGCAACGCGGACGTCCATGACCTGGTCGATGCCGCCCGCTGGGCGACGAACCAGCCCTGGTCGGATGGGCGACTGGCGATCTTCGGTGGCTCGTACGGCGGCTACATGGTCCTGTGCGCCCTGGTCGATGAGCCCGCCTTGTGGCAGGCCGGCGTGGACCTCTACGGCGATTCGGAGATCGCCGAGAGCTACCGCCACGGCGATCGCCTCGGGCGGCTGGACCTCCACAAGATGATGGGCTCGCCTGACGACCCGGCTCGCTCAGAGATCTATCGGCGCGGTTCCCCGGTCTACCGCGCCGAGCGCATCCAGGCGCCGCTCCTCATCCTCCACGGCCGCAAGGACAAGCGCGTGGTCCCGCTCATGACCGAGCGGATGGTCGAGGCGCTCGAGATCGAGGGCAAGCGCCACGAGGTCCACTGGTACGACGAGGAAGGCCACGGATGGGAGCGTCGCGAGAACCGCCGCGATGCCTACGAGCGGATCCTCGCGTTCCTCAAGGCCAACGTCCTCGACGAGCCGCCGGAGTAGCCCACTGACCATGCCCAAGTCCATCAGCTTCATCCGTCATGGCGAGAAGCAGATCGGCGCTGCCCTGCCGCAGGGCGTCACGGTCGCCGGCCTGCCCGATCCGTATTCCATGACGCCACGGGGTTGGCAGCGGGCCGGGGCACTCGTCGGGTTGTTCGTCGGGCGTCCCGAGGGCAGCGAGCCGGCCCTTCTGCCGACGCCCACCCACTTGTTCGCTTCGGAGATCGGGCCGCACAGTCAGAGTCGCCGGCCGGAAGAGACGCTCATGCCGATCGCCGAGCGACTTGGGCTGACGATCACCGAGTCATTCCTTCAGGACCAGGTGGACGAACTCGCAACGGCGCTGGCTGCGTGCGATGGTGATGTCCTCGTCGCCTGGGAGCACAAGCGAATCCCGTTGATCGCCAACCGTCTCGTGGCGGACGCCTCGACCGTAGCGCAGGTGTGGCCGGATGACCGCTACGACGTCGTCTGGATCATCGAGCCGGGACCCGCAGGGGCCGGTTTCCGCTTGCGCCAGGTCCCGCAGTCGCTCCTCGGCGGTGACCGGCCCGATCCGATCGCCTAACGGCCGGGACTCGATGCCTGAGGCGCCCGCATGGCCAGCGCGATCGTCACCGCGACGCCGAGACCGATCAGGACGTCCCCGATGCTGAACACGTTGGCGAGCGGCAGCCACGACGGGAGAGCGAAGAGGTCGGTGAGGGGCCGCAGCGCGGGATCGATCGTGACGATGCTGTTGGTATAGCCCGGGCCCAGGCCGCCGACAGATGCCAGCGCGATCGCATCCGCCGGCATGCGCCCACCATTCGCCGCGATCGCCGCGAGGTTGAGGCCGGCACCGATCGCGATGAGCGCCGCCCCGGGAACGGTCAGGTTGCGCAGGACCGCGATCAGGACGACCGCCGTGGAGGCGACGTAGATCGCCGGGCCGGCGTCGCCGACCAGCCGCCCGCCGGCATCGGTGAAGATCGCGACCTGGACGAGGAGCCCGAACAGGATCCATGGGACCCAGCGCAGGTGAAGCCCCGACAACCGATCGAGCCGCCCGCCCAGGAGGTACCCGACGAGGATCCCGATCGGGATCGCATACAGCACGAACATATCGGGAGCTCAGGCTGCGGTTGGCGGGCCGCCCAGGAGTGTTTCGAGCTGGGCGACGTGCTCGGCCAGGTGCCCGACGACGAACCGCTCGGGGATCTGGGCTGCTGTCATCACGCCTCGGGATGGGTGGAGTCCTCCTCGCCCCAGGTCGGTCGGCGTCAGCTCGGCCAGGCGCCGCTCGAGGCGCTCGAGCGCGCTGACCGTCCGGTCGTAGAGCTCGCGCGTGGGCAGCGAACGGTCGCGCTCGAGGATGGCCAACCTGACCGGATCGGTCGCGAGGCGCCCGAACGGCACCGGCTCGGGATCGTCGGCGATGACTCGTTCGAGCTCGCCCAGCCAGTACTGGACCATCTCGGAGATGTGCGCGAGGACCTCGGGTGGTCCCCAGTGCGCCTCGGCGGAGTGGTCGATCGTCGTCGCAAGCGGCCAAGGGCCATGGGCCTCGACGGCGGACCGGGTCGCCTTCAGGGCGTCCGTGCCGGCACGGAGCCGGTCGAGCAGCGGTTTATCCATGACGGCCAGTGTGGCACGCGAGGCGTAGCATTGGAGGCCAGGACCACCGGCCGGTCTCGAGGATCGGGACCGATCGCCCCGCGGACAGCAGGGGAGACACGCGCATGACCCAGACCGCCTCGCGCGGCGCCGCCAACCAGGCCGGTGCCCGGACCGATACGGACGCCTACGCCAAGGCTGCCGACTTCCTCCCGCTCAAGGGCATCGACCATGTCGAGTTCTGGGTCGGCAATGCCCGCCAGGCCGCGGCCTATTACCGCGCGCTGTGGGGCTTCACCCCGGTCGCCTTCAGCGGCCTCGAGACCAAGGTCCGGGACCGGGCGAGCTACGTCATGGTCCAGAACGACATCCGCTTCGTCTTCACTGCGCCGCTCACGCCCGACGGCGAGATCGCGGAGCACGTCCGGGCCCATGGCGACGGCGTCCACGACATCGCCTTCGTGGTCGACGATGTCGAATCGGCCTGGCGCGAGACGACGACGCGCGGCGCGGTCTCGGCGCTCATCCCGACCGAGCTCGATGCGGGCGATGACGGTGTCCTGCGCCGTTCCGCGATCCACACCTACGGCGAAGTCCTCCACTCGTTCGTCGACCGCCGCGACTACACCGGCGCCTTTGCGCCCGGCTATCGCAAGACGAAGTCGTTCGCCCCGGCGGCGGGCGGTCTGTCGTTGCTCGAGGTCGACCACTGCGTCGGCAACGTCGGGCTCGGTCAGATGGACGAGTTCGTCGACTTCTACCGCGACGTGCTCGGCTTCGCCCAGCTCATCCATTACGACGACAAGGTCATCCACACCGAGTACTCGGCGCTGATGTCCAAGGTCATGACCAACGGCAACGGCCGGATCAAGTTCCCCATCAACGAGCCCGCGACGGGCAAGAAGAAGAGCCAGATCCAGGAATACCTCGACTGGTACCACTCGCCCGGCTGCCAGCACATCGCGCTGCGGACCGAGGACATCGTGACGACCGTCCGCCGGCTGCGCGACAACGGCGTCGAATTCCTGGGCCTCCCGCACGAGTACTACGCGACCCTGGCTGACCGGGTCGGCGACGTCGGCGTCCCGATGGACACGCTCGAGGAGCTCGGCATCGAGGCCGATCGGGATGAGGAGGGCTACCTCCTCCAGATCTTCACCCGCCCCGTCCAGGATCGTCCGACCTTCTTCTTCGAGATCATCGAGCGCCACGGCTCGCGCGGCTTCGGGGTCGGCAACTTCAAGGCCCTCTTCGAGGCCATCGAGCGCGAACAGGAGAAGCGCGGGAACCTCTGAGGCGAGGGCGCCCGCGTTGCGTCGCGGAGGCGTCCCCGGACCGATGGGGACGCGCTATCAGGCTGGCTGATAAACCCGGCCCTTTCCACGCTTGGCCATGGCCGGGATCGGTCAGAAGTCCGTCACGGCTACGCTCGCAGCTGACAGATTCGATCAACCAGCCTGATACGCCACAGGAATCTCTGGATAAAAGCCCGTTGGGGCCGCACTCGACGACGAAAACGCGGGAACCTTGCGTTGGTTCCCGCGTTTCTGATCGTGGCCGCCCGGCGACCTCGTCGACCCTCAGGGCGCGAGGCGGTCGCGTCCCAGAACCAGAGGCTGCTGCCGTCGCCGCGACACCTGGCTGAGCGCGAATCGGTGGTCCCGGCTCGTCGGCCGAGCCGCTACGCGGGCTCCCGGATCAGTGCGTAGACCCGTCGACGACCCGAGATGCCCTTCAGCTCCTGCTCGCCGCGGTCCTCGAACGCGTACCTCGAGCCAGCCAGCAACTCGTACGTCGAACCCGAGACGTAGACCTCGCCATCGCCCGCGAGGGCGAGGATCCGTGAGGCGAGGTGGACGGCGAGACCGCGCACGTCGCCCGGTGATAATTCGACCTCACCGGTGTGAACGCCGGCTCGGAGCCCAAGTCCGAGCTCGCGCGCGTGATCGATCGCCGCTTCGGCGGAGCGAACCGCGCGCTCCGAGTTGTCGAACAACGCGATGAACCCGTCGCCGGTCGTCTTGACGAGGCGACCTCGGAGGCGGTCGATCTCGGACTCGCTGCGCTCGTTGAGGGTGGAGATGAGTTCCCGCCAGCGCTTGTCACCCAGGTGCTCCGCCGTGGCGGTCGAATCGACGACGTCCGTGAAGAGGATCGACGCGAGCACGCGATCGTCGGGCTCGACCGCGCGACCGAAGGCGCGCATGCCCGCGAAGTCGTAGGTCTCCCACGGATCGTCGCCGATTACCCAGCCGTCATGGCCGGCCGGGATGTCGAAGACCGTGTTCGGGCCGATCTCGAACGCGGTCCCGTCGTCCATCCGGAGGCCGAGCCGTCCGCTCACGCAGACGCCGAGGTGGTGGTACTGGCATGAGGGCGTCCCGGCGATCGGCTTGACGTCGACGGCCCAATGCCAACCGGGTTGGAAGACCGTCCGGCCGATGATGACGTCGTCGAGCGTGAAGATCTCGACTCGGCCGTTCGGGAACGTCCTGACCTCGTCGGGCGCACCGAGGGATCTCGCCTGGAGTCGCGCCATCGTCGGATTGTCGCTCAACGCGTCCGGCATCGATAGACTCGAATCGTGAAGATCGCCCACGTCCGAGAGCGCCACGCGCCGGCCGGCGCGCCCTGGCGGCTTGCAGCGGCGCTCGACCCGGGCGAGACGCCGCGGCGCTGGCTCGATCTCGAAGTGGCCCGGCGTCGTGCGGCAGCCGCCGACCCCAGCCTCGCGCACAACGCCATCACCTTCCGCCAGCCGATCACGACGCTCGACGAGCACCTGCGCCGTGGACTCCGCGTCGGGGCGCTCCGCGACCCGCTCGAGCGTTTCGAACCGCGCGACGAAGACGATGACGCGATCCTCGACGCGGGGGATCTCGCCTTAGGCCCGCCCATCCTCCACCCGCCGTCGCTGCGCGACTTCTATGCCTTCGAGGGTCACGTCAAGACGATGTGGGAGCGGCGCGGCGGCGAGGTGCCCGAGGCCTGGTACCGGTTGCCGATCTTCTACTTCAGCAACGTCTCGGAGATCCGTGGGCCCGACGAGACAGTCCGGTCGCCCGTGGCGTCGAAGGAGCTCGACTACGAGCTCGAGGTGGCGGCCCTGATCGACACGCCCGCCATCGATCTCAGCCCGGAACGCGCCGAGGAGGCCATCGGCGGGTACACGATCTTCAACGACTGGTCGGCGCGGGACCTCCAGCGCGAGGAGACGGCGGTCCGGCTCGGGCCGGCCAAGGGCAAGGATTTCGCGAGCTCGATCGGGCCGTACCTCGTGACACCGGACGAGCTGGCCGATGCGCGGCGCGGCCCGGGCTTCGACCTCGCGATGACTGCCGAGGTCAACGGGACCGAGACGAGCCGCGGCCGGTGGTCCGACGCGCAGTTCTCGTTCGGGGAGATGCTCGCCCGGGCCTCGGCCGACGTGCATCTCCGGCCTGGGGACCTGGTCGGGAGCGGCACCGTGGGCGGCGGCTGCCTGCTCGAGGTCCGCGACGCCACGCTCGGCCGCTATCTGGAACCGGGCGACGAGGTCGTCCTGCGCATCGAGCGTCTGGGCGCCCTCCGCACGCCCATCGTCGCGCGCAACGCCTGAACTCGCCGCCGAGCCAGTGCCACCGGTAGCACTATCGGCGTGGGGACGACAGGCACCACCGCCCATATGCTCGAAGCGTGCCCCCGGTGATAGAGCGATGAGTCTGCCCATGAGACATGGCTGGCACGCGCCCAGGCTTGGGCGGGCCCCAGCGAGTCTTCACCCGCAGACGCTCTTCGTCCTCGCCGTGCCCCTGGTCGGGATCCCGATGCTGTTGTCCGCCGTCGGCGCGGGCGGGGATGACGGCCTCTGGCAGCGGCTGCACCTGACCGTGGCCGCGATCCTCGGTCTCGCGATCGCGGACTCGGGTGCCGAAACGTCACCGGCCGCGACCGCGAGGTGCGGGGCTGGATCGCCGTCGCGTTCGCCGCCTGGGTCGTCGTCCAACTCCTGCATGATCTGGAGCACTCGGGCGTGATCCTTCCCGCGCCGGCGGACCTTGCGCTCATCGCAGTCGCCGTCGGGGCGATCGGGGCCTATCGCGCTGTCCTGCGCGGCCGTCTTGGGCGAGTCTCGGAGGCGAGCGCCTACTTGGACGCCGCCATCGTGTTCGTCGCGACCGCTGCCGCGCTGCTGGCGATCCTCGGGCCGGGCGTGATCGAGGACCCGGCGAACCGACCGATCCTGCTCCGCGCGTTGTTCTTCCTCGGGCTGCTCGCTTCGACTGCGATGGTCGACTTGGTCATCCTGCCCGAACTCCGGTTCAGCGGCCCATGGGCCATACTGGCTGGTCTCGCGCTCGTGGGTGGCGGCTTCATCGGGCGGACCGAGCTCACTGACGCCACGGGCGTCTGGCCGTTCGCCGCTTCGATCTCGATCGGCCTGCTGGTCGTCGCCTTCGGGGCAGCGACCTGGACCGATGCGATGGACGAGGATCCTGCTCACGTCCGCCTCGCGAAACGGGCGCGCGACATCTTCCCGCTCGGCGTCGTCGTCGTCGTGCCCCTCTTCCTGCTGCCAGCCCAGATGACGGCGTCCGACCTCCTCTTCCGTCTCCTGATCGATGTCTCCATCGGCTTCATCGTGGTCGGGGCGGCGGTCAGACAGCGTCTCCTGCTCCGCGAGCGCAACCGGCTCCTGGAAGAGTCACGTTCGGCGTTCGACGTGGTGGACCGTCGCGCACAGCAGCTCGGCGGTGTCGAGGCCGCCGGCCGCGAGCTGGCGCTCAATGGCCCGACGCCCGAGGCGCTTGATGCGGTGGCATCGATCATGGCCGAGCGCTTCGGGTACGACCACGTCGCGATCCACCTCGGCGATGGATCGACGCTCAGACATCGGGCCCAGCGCGGGCATCGAGACCTGACGCCGGGGCTCGACGGCGGGATCGGCATCGTCGGGCGGGTCATCCGCGACCTGCGACCGGCATTCGTCCCCGATGTCGGCAGCGACCCCGACTACGTACCGGGCGACCGGGCCGTCCTCAGCGAGATCTGCGTGCCGCTGCTCGAAGGTGATCGCCTGCTCGGCGTGCTCGACATCCAGTCGGTCGGGCCCGAGCCGCTCGACGCGACCGACCTCGCGGCCGTGCTCGCGGTCGCCGACCGGGTCGCCGGTGCGGTCGCCCTGGGCTCGCATCGCCTGCGCCTGCTCGAGGAGAAGGACTTCATCTCGGCCATCCTCGACTCGGTCGGGGCGATCGTCATCGTGGTCGGCTCCGACGGCCGCCTGGCGCGTTTCAACGCGGCGACCAGCGTGGTCAGCGGGTACAGCGCCGCCGAGATCGACGCGCATGGGTCGCTCGATTTCCTGGTCCCGGCCGATCAGCGCCAGGAGGTGATCTCGGCGCTCGGGCGGATCCACGCCGGCGAGCCCGGCATCCGCCGCGAGAACGAATGGATGCGCAAGGACGGCAGCCGCAGACACATCGCCTGGTCGAATACGGCCGTCCACGACGCCGACAACGTCGTCCGTTACACGATCGCGACGGGCATCGACATCACCGACCGGAAGAACCTCGAGATCGAGCTCGCCCACAAGGCGCTCCACGATCCGTTGACCGGCCTGCCCAATCGCCACCTGTTGATGGATCGGCTCGAGCATGCCCTGCGATCGCGTCGAGGCGCCGATACCAGCCTGCTCTTCCTCGATGTGGACGACTTCAAGACCGTCAATGACCGGCTCCGGCACGATGTCGGCGATCAGGTCCTCAAGGAGATCGCCGACCGCCTGGTCGGCGCCGTCCGCCCCGGTGATACCGTCTCCCGCCTGAGCGGCGACGAATTCGCGGTGGTCCTCGAAGACCCGACCGACCGCTACGCGCCGGACGCGGTTGCGGCGCGGATCCTCGCCAGCGTGGCCCGACCCATCGAGGTGCGTGACCATCGGATCGCCCTCACGGTGAGCATCGGGTCGGCGGTCACGGGCGCCACGACCTCCGCCGACGATCTCCTGCGCAACGCCGATTTCGCGATGTACGCTGCGAAACTGGCCGGCCGGGCGCAGTACCGGCGATACGCGGCCGAGGATCGCGCGGCCGCCGATGACGACGCCCGGCTCGAGGCCGACCTGCCCGGGGCGGTCGCGAGGGACGAGCTGCGGGTCCACTACCAGCCCATCGTCGATCTCCGGTCCGGGGCGATCGAGGGGGTGGAGGCTCTCGTGCGCTGGCAGCACCCCGACCGCGGCCTGCTCCCGCCAGCCCGCTTCATCCCGATCGCCGAACGGAGCGGGAGTATCGTCGAGATCGGCGAGTGGGTCCTCGACACGGCCTGCCGCGACCTCCGAGGCTGGCAGCGCGATCTGCCCAGCCTCTCGCTGGCGGTCAACCTGTCCGGCCGTCAACTGGAATCGCCGAGCCTCCTGGGTCACGTCCGCGACGCGCTGACGACGAATGGGATCGCGCCGGCGACCCTCATCCTCGAAGTCACGGAGACCGTCCTGCTGGCCGATCCCAGGGCCGTCGACAAGCTCGAGCGGCTCAAGGCGCTCGGTGTCCGCCTCGCGATCGACGACTTCGGGACCGGGTATTCGTCGATCAGCTACCTGCGCCGGTTCCCCGTCGACATCCTCAAGATCGATCGCGAATTCACCGACGGCGCCGACTCGCAGGACGGGCTGAAGCTGCTACGTGGGATCGCGCAGCTGGGGCGACTGGTCGGTCTCGAACTGATCGCCGAGGGGATCGAGCGGCCTGAACAGATCGCGCCGATCGTCGAGGCGGGCTGCGTGGCCGGCCAGGGGTTCCTTTTCGCGCGGCCGGTCGACGCCCCGGCCATCACCGAGCGCCTCGCTGGCGGGCCGATCCTGATCGTGTCGGGCGGGGTCGCCGTGCACCGGATCGCCGCCGTCCCGAAGCGGGGCCCGCGGGCGATCAGGAGCGCCGCCACGACCTAGAATCCCGTCCTCGGGCCCGGCCGACGGACCCGCCTCGCGAACCACGAAGGACGGGCATGGTCAGCATCGAAGCGTTGACGGCCGAGGATTGGCCCGACGTGCGGCGCATCTATGGCGAGGGGATCGCGACCGGCCACGCGACCCTCGAGCGTGAGGCGCCCGACTGGGGCCATTTCGACCGCTCCCACCCGGCCGAGTGCCGGTTCGTCGCCCGAGACGAGACGGGCGCGGTCGTCGGCTGGACGGCGCTCGGCGGCTACTCGGCCCGCACGGTCTACCGCGGCGTCGCCTGGGAGAGCGTCTACGTCGCGCGGGACGCGCGCGGCGCCGGCGTGGGTCGGACGCTCCTGGCCACGCTCCTGCCGGCGTCCGAGGCGGCCGGCTACTGGACGCTGCTGGCCGGGGTCCTGGCCGAGAACGCCGCAAGCCTCGCTCTCCATGAGCGCGCCGGTTTCCGTCGGATCGGCGTTCAGCGCCGCCTCGGCCAGGATGCGGGTGGGCGCTGGCGGGACGTCGTCCTCCTCGAGCGCCGGAGCGAGAGCATCGGGGCCGACTGAACGTTTGCCCGCCGACCCACCGTCATAGTGGGTAGTCCGCGGCCATGAAGGTCGCGGCGCCGGAGGCCAAGGTGGATCGAGACCTGGTCGAGCGGGCCCGTCGTGGCGACCGAGAGGCGTTCGCTGTCCTGGTGCATCAGGTCAGTGACTCGCTGTACGCGGTCGCCCAGCGGATCCTGCGCGATCCCGGTCTGGCCGAGGACGCGCTGCAGAACGCCCTCGTCCTTGCCTGGCGCCGGCTCCCGCACCTCCGAGAGCCCGAACGGTTCGAGGCCTGGATCCACCGGGTCCTCGTCCACGCCTGCTACGACGAATCGCAGCGGGCTCGCCAATGGACGGCGAACGTCCGGGTCCTGCCCATCGATGGACCGACGACTCCCGACGGGAGTTCTGTGGTTGCCGACCGCGACGAACTGGAGCGGGCATTCCGCCGGCTCCCGGTCGACCAGCGGGCGGTCTTCGTCCTGCACCACTACCTCGGGCTGCCGCTCGTGGAGATCGCCGAACTGCTGGAGATCCCCGCGGGCACGGCCCGATCCCGACTTCACTACGCGACGCTCGGTCTTCGCACGGCCCTCCTGGCCGAGGCGGAGCCGGATACCCGGGAAGGACGCCTGGCATGACCGACGACCGCTCGCTGGAACGGGCCGCGCGGTCGTGGCTCGAGGTCGGCCCGACCGCCGCGCCCGAGGCTGCCGTGGAGGCCGCACTGGGGCGCATCCAGACAACCCCACAAGAGCGGGATTTGCATTTCCCGTGGAGGACCAGTCGCTTGAATCAGATGGTCCGCGCAGGGATCGGGATCGCGGCGGTCGCCGTCGTCCTGATCGCCGGCGCCACCTTGCTCAACAGGCCGGGCCCCGGTCCGGCTCCATCACCGTCCCTTACGACACCGTCCCCCTCGGCGACCGGTACTCCGGCGAGCCCCAGCCCGGTCACTTCGAGCGCGAGTCCCGGGTCTTCGGGCGCATCGATCCCGTCATTCCCGCTGACCTTCGTCTCGAGGCGGATGGGCTTCAGCGTCAAGTACCCGGACCGCTGGTCGGTCCATCCCGCCACCGAAGCCTGGATCATCGGCGAGACCATCAGCTGGGGCGGCGGGTCGAACGACGATCTGCACGGCGCAGACGCACGTCTGTCTGTGGCGTCGCAGCCACTCAAGCCCGGTGACACGCCGGCGTCACGTCTCCAAGCGATGCTCGCCGCCTCGCCGGTCTGCGAGCCGGTCGTCCCGGCGCCGAAGACCATCTCCGTCGGGGACCAGGTCGGGACGGTCGCTGTCAACGGCTGCGTGATCCCGCTCCAACAGAGCCCCGTCTTTGCAGGGGAGCACGCCTACGCCGTCTACGTCGTGGTCGGCGGCCGCGTTTACGACCTCATCCTCGATGGCGCCGTTGACCCGGCCTACCTCGAAGCGATGATGGCGACCGTAACCCTCGACCCGGCATCCGCCGTCGACGCGAGCCCGTCTCCCTAGCACGTCCCTGGCAAGTCTCATCGTTCCGATCGACCCGCTCAGGTCGATCAACCCCGATCCCACATCTCACCGAAAGGAGATCCCATGTCTTCGACGCGCTCTCTGACCATCGCCATCGTCCTCGCCGCAGCGTTCGCCATCTCCGTCGTCGCCGTCGCGCAGGCGACGCCGGCCGTCGGCCAGCACCCGACGACGCCCGTCATCGGGACGCTCGCCGACAAGATCGACGTCAACACGGACCGGATCAAGTTCCAGACGAAGGATCCGACCGACGTGGCGACGTTCATGGTCACCTATGACCCGAACGGTTTTTCGGGTTGGCACCGACACCCCGGAATCCTGTTCGTGACCGTGCAGTCGGGCTCTGTCATCCGCACCGTCGGCTGCTCGTCCACGCCCTACGGCGTGGGAGAGACGTTCATCGAGTCGGACGCTCAGGCGGTCGGCGCCGTGAGGAACGCGAGCTCCACGGCCAGCGCCGTCCTGTTGGTGACCCAGGTGGTCCCGAAGGGCAGTGCTCGTCGCGTCGACGCCGACCCGCCCAACTGCCCATAGCCGTTGCCTCCGGCATGGCTAGACTGGCCTCCTCGGAACCGGGGAGGCCAGTCGTCATGTTCTACGCGGCTCGCGGCAGCATCCCGCCCACGCGCCACACCCAGCATCGGGCGCCCGACGGCTCGCTCTATGCCGAGGAGTTGTTCGGCGTCGAGGGCTTCACGGGGCGGTCGTCGCTCCTCTACCACATCACGCCGCCGACGCGGACGCACCGGATCGAGCCGCTCTCCGAGATCCGGCTCGAGGAGGCCGACGACGGCTACCACCACCATCGATTGATCGACGCCGCCGGTGTCGAGCCACGCGGCGACGCGGTGACCGGTCGGATCCCGCTCTTCTACAACTCGGACGTCGTGATGGGCGTGGTCCGTCCGGCCGACCCGATGGCGGAGAACGTCTTCTACCGCAACGGGGAGGCGGATGAGCTGCTCTACGTCCACGAGGGCGAAGGGCTCCTCGACACGGTCTTCGGGCCGATCCGTTATGGCCCCGGCGACTACCTCGTCCTCCCGATCGGCACGACCTGGCGGCTGGCTCCCGATGCCGGAAGCGTCCAACGGATGCTGTACCTCGAATGCCCGTCCGAGATCGAGGCGCCCAAGCGCTATCGCAACGACTACGGCCAGCTCCTCGAGCACTCGCCCTACTCGCAGCGCGACATCCGCCTCCCCGACGAGGTCCCGGCCCGGACCGACGAGGGCGACTACCGCGTCCACGTCAAGATGCGGGGCCGGTTGACCGCCTATCACTACACGCACCACCCGTTCGACGTGGTCGGCTGGGATGGCTACCTCTGGCCGTTCGCCTTCAACATCGCCGATTTCCAGCCGATCACCGGGCGTGTTCATCAGCCGCCGCCGGTCCACCAGACGTTCGCGGCGCGCAACTTCGTCGTGTGCTCGTTCGTGCCGCGCAAGTTCGACTACCACCCCCTTGCCATCCCGGCGCCCTACAACCATTCGAACATCAACAGCGACGAGGTCATCTACTACGTCGCGGGCAACTTCATGAGCCGCCGCGGCGTGGGGATCTCGTCGTTCACGCTCCACCCCGCGGGGATCCCGCACGGGCCGCACCCGGGGACCGCGCAGGCCTCGATCGGCAAGGAAGCGACCGAGGAGCTGGCGGTGATGGTCGACACGTTCAATCCCCTCAAGATCACCCGGCAGGCGGCCGAGCTCGAGGACGCCCGCTATCCGTATTCGTGGATGCCAGCCGAGGACGCCTCCGGTGAGGCTCGCGAACTCAGCGAGCGCGGGCCGGAGGCGTTCCCGGACTGACGGGTCAGTTCCAGACGATCGAATCGACGAGCGGTTGGAGTTCGGCCATCGAGGCTGCGAAGGGGTCCTGAGCGCCGAGCGTGATGAGGACTTGGTGACCATTGACCTTGACGACGATGCATCGATTTGTGGAGCCGGCCGCGAATCCCGATCCGATGTCGGTCACCCCGGGGATCGGGCCGATCGATACGTCTTTACCGCCGACGGTGACATCCACCTGGGTACCGGGGAGGCCGCCCACCGTGACCCCCTTCGGCGGTGTGATAACGGTCACGCCCGGCCGGCTTGCGATCCAGGCCGCGAGGTCAGCCGGAGGATCGATCAGGCTCCCCGGGTGCGCTGGGTCATTCACCTTGTCGACTCGGTTGATGAAGACCTCGATCCTCGGTTGTCCGAACTCGAGGTCGAGCCAGGCCGCCTGGTTGACATTGATGCTGCCTTGGCATTGGAAACCCGGTGCGCATCGGTGCTGGACTTCGCGGTCGATCGTGATGGTCAGCGACGGCTGGAACGCCGTCACGTATCTCCCTGGGAAGACGGATCCCTGCTGGGCGAGGATCGTCGGTGTCGGGGCCGCCGTGGCTGTCGAAGTCGCGGACGGGAGAGCAGAGGGTGACGGGACAAGTGAAGGACTGGCGGTCGGTGGTCCGCCGGTCTTGCCGCCAGCGGGCGTCAGGAAATAGGCGGCCCCGCCGACCGCGATGGCGATCGCGACGACCGCGACTGCCAGACGGGCATAGGTGTTCATCATCGGTCTCCTCTGCGGCATCCAGAACGGACGCCGCGATCGGTCGGTGGTTCTGGTTGCGACGGCGATCGCCCGTCGGGTCGGCTCGGGGAGGGCAGTCGGGCCTTCCTCCAGCCATGCGGCGAGGATCGCGTCGGGATCGTGCGGCGTGTTCATGCCAGTCGTGCCTCCGTGGGATCGACCTGGCTGTCAGCGACGATCGCCGCGCGCAGGGTTCAGGTGGCGTAGTGCAGCCGGGACTTCACGGTGCCGACCGGGGCGCCGACGATGTCGGCGACCTCGGCCAGGGGATGCCCGGCGTGGTGGTGCAGGACGAAGACCGCGCGGTGTTCCGGCGATAGCCGTCGGAAGGCGCGATCCAGGGCGTCCCGGTCGTCGACCGAGACCATGGGATCGGGTCCGCCCGGTCCGTCGACCGGCAGGACCCTGATATGGGTGCTCCAGCGCCGATGCCGGCGCAGCTCCTCGTAACAGGCATTGACGAGAAGCCGATGGAGCCATGGGCCGAAACTGTCCGGATCGCGGAGCCTCGGGAGCTCCCGCCAGGCGAGGAGGAATGCCTGCTGGACAGCGTCCTGGGCCCGCTCCGGATCGCGCAGGATGCGATACGCGATCGAGTAGCAGAGGTCGCCGTCGAGATCGACGAGCTCACCGAAGGCGGCATCGTCGCCTTCTCGTGCTCGTTCGATCAGCCTCGTCCGCATGTGGCGGTACTCCTGGGGCACCCGTTCGGGCGCTTCACCCACAACAGATGGTCGCACCCCGGCAAAGGTTCAATGCCCATCCGCGCCACCGCCAGCGGCCGTCGGCCGGAATGACGAACGGGCATCATGTACGCCATGACCGATCAACCCGCCCTCGCCCCGGTCCCGGGCGTCGTCGACCTCCATGACCGCCTTCGGGCGGGCGAGACGTTCTACGGCTCGTTCGTCGGGCTCGGTTCAGCGCCCGCCACCGAAGTGATGGCGCGCGCCGGATTCGACTGGCTGATCATCGACCTCGAGCACGGCGTCGGCACCGAATCCGAGTTGCTAGGACAACTCCATGCCGTCGGCGCGACGCGGACCGCGGCGCTCGTTCGACCCCAGTCCGGTGAACGATTGCGGATCGGCCGGGCGCTCGACCTGGGCGCCCACGGGATCATGGTCCCGCGCATCGACCTCCCGGACCAAGCCCGCGAGGCAGTCTCGTTCATGCGCTACCCGCCCGATGGCACGCGCGGGCTCGCGCTGTCGACCCGCGGCGCGGGGCTGAGCGAGGTCGGTCACGGCGAGGTCGGGGCGGTGAACAGGCAGATCCTCGGGATCATCCAGATCGAATCCCCGAGCGCCGTGCAGCATGCCGACGCGATCGCCGCGATCGATGGGGCCGATGTCCTCTTCGTCGGCCCGACCGACCTGTCGCACAGCCTGGGCGTCCCCGGGCAGTTCGACGATCCGACCTACCTGGACGCCCTGCGCCGGGTGGTGGCGGCCACGGAGGCGTCCGGCAAGGTCGCCGGGATCCTGTTGCGCGACGCGGCCACCGTGGCGCGGCATCGCGACCTCGGGTTCCGCTTCATCGGTCTCGGGTCCGACGGCGGCTACATCTGGTCGGGCGCTCGAGCCGTGCTGGCGGCCGCGCGCGCCTGATCGGCTGGCGTCCTGAACGGCCCTCATCGCCAGCCTCAGGCACGATCCTCGGCCGGGGCCTCCGCCTCGAGCGGCATCGCCGGCTCAGGCGCCCCGTGCGGTCGGGGCGACGTCTGGGCGACGACCACGCTGAGCATGATCAGCCCGGCACCGACGAACTGGATCGGCTCCAGTCGCTGGCCGAGGAAGATCCAGGCGAGTGTGACGATGATCGCCGGCTCCACCGTGCTGAGCAGCGCGGCCTGGGCGGCGCCCACCCGCCGAGCCCCCGCGTAGAACGCCTGGATGGCCAGGAACGAGGCGAGGAAGCCGATCGCGAAGACCGAAGGCCAGGCCGCGGCCGGGACGGCTCGAGGGTCCATCGAGCCGCCCGTCGCGATCGAGAGGACCGAGTACACCACCGCCGAGGCGCTGATCATCACCGCCGTCGTGACCGCGGCATCGGACGTCGAATCGTCGGGCCGGCGGACGTCATCGGCGAGGCGATCCTGGCGTTCGCCCGAGAGCCGCGCCGAGGCGATGATCCAGATCGAGTAGATCACCGATGACGCGACGACCAGGACGATCCCGTCGATCGGCGGCGCGTTCGCGACATCGATCCCGCCCAGCGCGAGGACGACGCCACCGAACGCAAGACCGAGCGCGATCCAGGGCCGCCGGCCAGGTAGTCGCGTCGCGAAGCGGATCGACAGGACCGCGACCATGACCGGATACGTATAGACGAGGACGCCCGCCAGCGCTGCGGGGACCGTCTCGAGCGCGGCGTAATACGTTCCCGCGTTGCCCGTGAAGAGCGCACCGAGCGCGATCGTGACCGCGACCTGGCGTCGACTTAGCCGCCCGACCGCCGCCCGCCGCACAGGCGAGACGGCGACCCACGCCCAGGCCAGGGCCGCGCCGATGATGAACCGCCACGTCACGAGCCCGAGCCAGCCGAGCCCGGTGTCGTAGACGGGGCGAGCGAGGACCGACGCCGAACCGAACGCGAACGCCGCGAGGATGACGAGGCTGATCCCGACGGCGCGGCGCCGATCCATCAGGCGCCGTCGACCCTACTTGGTGAAGGTGAAGGTCGTGGCGAACTGATTGAACGTGGCGACATCGTCGGTGCCGCCGGCGGTCGCGATGAAGACCTCCCAGCCGTTGCCCGTCCGGGTCGTCACGTCGTCGACGATGGTGACGTTCTGACCGCTGGCGTTGGTGTAGCGATACACGAGCCGGGTGGCCGCCTGGCCACCCAGGACCCGCTGCGACTCGGAGTCCGGGCTGCCCCCGAACGGCTTGCGATAGGAGGCCTTGAGCGCCAAGGCGAAGCCGGCGGTCGAACCCTTGTAAGCCGTGATCGCCACATAGACGTAGCCCTGACCGTTCAGGAGGTAGCTGTCCCTGTCCTTGTCCGAGGTGACCGTCCAGCCCGCCGGGTGGGCCATCGTGTAGCCCTTCTTCGAGGTATAGCGGACCCACACGTCGGTGGGCGGCGTGATCGTCTGCGGCGTACCGACGTCGCTCAGCGCCACGGTGTAGGTCGTGGAGGCCTGCGCCTCGGCAGCGCTGCTGATGTAGGTCCAGGTGCCATCGAGGACGACGAGCGCCGGCGTCCCATCGTTCGTCGCGTAGAAGTCGACGGTGAAGGCGCCGTCCTTGGCGTTCGCCCCATTCGCGAAGCCGATGAACTCGGGCGGGATCGAGTTCCCGGCGGCCGCCTGGAGGTGATGGAGCGTTTGGCCGTTCTGCGTCTCCACGCCGAGATCGACCACCTTGATCAGGCCGTGCAGGTAGTCGTCGAGGCTCTTCTTCGGCGTTGCCGGCTTGGGATCCTCGAGCCACGGCCCGGGATCCTGCTTGGTCGACGTGCTCGACCCGATCGAGATCGTCGAGGTGACCTGGCTGGAGGCGCTCGTCTTGATCGTGACGGTGTCGCTGGAGTCACGACCGATCATCACCCCGGTCCCGGAGATGGTGCCGCTGTTGCCGCCGACCTTGATCGTGCCCGAGAAGGTCTCCGCTGCGCTGAAGTCGGGCGCGGTGATGGCCTTGAGGAAGACGGTCGAGACATCGGCCGGGCTCGGGCTCGTGGTCGGTGCCGGGATCACGGTCGGCGTCGTCCCGACGGTCGGGCTCGGCGTGGCGGTCGACGCCGGGCCAGCGCAGGCGACCACCATCATGGCGGCGAGGATGAGGCTGGGCGTGGCAAGGAGCCGGCGGGCGCCGGAGCGCGACATGTGTCCCTCCCATCCCCCGAGCCGCCCCCGCGGCCGGATTGGTCGCATCATGGCGGGTCGTTCGCCACAAGGGGCGAAACCGTCGAAGCGGATACACTCGACGCGTGAGTGAGATCACCGAATCCGCCGTGGTCCGCCGCGTCCCGACCATCGTCGACGAGCGGCTACGCGTCCTGAGTCGCCGTCAACCGGTGACCGTTCTGCCGGGCACGTCATTGGCCGATTGTGTGCGGGCCATCCAGCGAACGGGGACTGGCGACTCGGTCTTCGTATGCGACGCCGATGGCGCGCTCGTCGGCGTGCTCACGGAGCGGGACGTCTTCGGCAAGATCGTTGGCGGGGGCGTGGATCTGAGCCGCCCCGTCGAGACCCTGATGACGAGCGACCCGCACACGCTCGACCTCGACCAGACGATCCTCGACGCGATCCTGCTGATGCAGACCGGGCGCTACCGGAACGTGCCGGTCGTGGACGAGGCCGGCCAGCTCGTCGGCGTCGTGCGCCAGTCGGACATCATCAAATACCTCGCCGAGTCGTTCCCCGAGGAATTGCTCAACCTCCCGCCCCGCCCGCACCAGCGCATGAAGCAGCCGGAGGGCGCGTGACCGTCGTCGACGCCCCGGAGCTAGGCCCCGACGTCCAGGAGCTCGAGCGCGTCACGATCCGCTTCGCCGGCGATTCGGGCGACGGGATGCAGTTGACGGGGACCCAGTTCACCCGGACGGCGGCGGTCTTCGGCAACGACATCAGCACGCTCCCGGATTTCCCGGCCGAGATCCGGGCGCCGGCCGGCTCCCTGCCGGGCGTGTCCGGCTTCCAGATCAGCTTCTCGTCGTCGGAGATCCACACCCCGGGCGACCAGCCCGACGTCCTGGTGGCCATGAACCCGGCCGCGCTCAAGACGAACGTCGGCGACCTGCCCGCGGGTGGCGCCCTGATCGTCAACAGCGACGCGTTCAGCCAGCAGAACCTCAACAAGGCGGCCTACGCGAGCAACCCGCTGACCGACGGCTCGCTCAAGTCGTACACGGTCTTCGAGGTCCCCATCTCGACCCTCAACGAGCGTTCGCTCGAGGGCCTCGACATGACGAGCAAGCAGAAGGACCTGACCAAGAACTTCTTCGCCCTCGGGCTGATGTTCTGGCTCTACGAGCGCAGCATGGAGCCGACGACCCACTGGATCGACAGCAAGTTCGGCGCCCGACCGATCGTGGCCGAGGCGAACAAGCGGGCCCTCAAGGCGGGCTATGCATTCGGCGAGACGACCGAGGCGTTCCACACCCACTACCGCGTCCGACCGGCCAAGCTCGACCCGGGGGTCTACCGCAACATCACCGGCAACGAGGCGACCGCGCTCGGCTTCCTGACCGCCTCACGGCTCGCCGATCGCCAGCTGTTCTATGGCAGCTACCCGATCACGCCCGCCTCGGACATCCTCCATCAGCTTTCGGGCTACAAGACCTTCGGCGTCAAGACATTCCAGGCCGAGGACGAGATCGCGGCGATCGGTGCGGCCATCGGCGCGTCATACGGCGGTGCGCTGGCCCTGACCGCGTCCTCCGGGCCGGGCATCGCGCTCAAGACCGAGGCGATGGGGCTCGCGGTCATGGTCGAACTGCCGCTCGTCGTCATCGACGTCCAGCGCGCCGGCCCGTCGACCGGGATGCCGACCAAGAACGAACAGGCGGACCTGCTCCAGGTGATGTTCGGGCGCAACTCCGACTCGCCGCTGCCGATCGTCGCGCCGGCCACCCCGGGCGAGTGCTTCGATCTCGCGATCGAGGCTTGCCGGCTTGCCCTCAAGTACATGACCCCGGTCGTGTATCTCTCGGACGCGTTCCTCGCGACGGGATCGGAGCCGTGGCGGATCCCGTCGTACGCGGACCTGCCCGGGATCGGCGTCTCGAACGCGACCGACCCGGCGACCTTCCGCCCATACCAGCGCGACCCCGACACCCTCGCGCGACCCTGGGCGGTGCCGGGCACCCCGGGCCTCGAGCACCGCATCGGCGGGCTCGAGAAGGCCGACATCACGGGCAACGTCAGCTACGACCCCGACAACCACCACCGGATGCAGCTCTATCGCCAGGCCAAGGTGGCCGGCATCGCCGACGACATCGCGCCGCTCGAGGTCTTCGGGCCCGAGCAGGGCGACCTGCTCATCCTCGGCTGGGGATCGACCTACGGCGCCATCCGCTCGGCCGTCGAGCGCCTGACGGCCGACGGGAAGTCGGTCGCCCACGCGCATCTTCGCCATCTCAACCCGTTCCCGGCCAACACCGAGCAGGTCCTCCGGAACTATCGCCGCGTACTCATCCCGGAGGTCAACCTGGGCCAGCTCCTGATGCTGATCCGGGCCCGCTACCTCATCGACGCCATCGGATACGACAAGGTCCGCGGCAAGCCGTTCCGCATCGCCGAGATCATCGACGAGGCGGATCGCATCCTCGCGGAGGGGAACCCATGACCGACACCAACGGCCACCCGGCCGACGCCACCATCCCGCCCCAGCCGGCCCTCAGCGCCGAGAATGCTGCGGTCATCCAGCTGACCCGCAAGGACTTCGTCTCCGACCAGGAGGTCCGCTGGTGCCCGGGCTGCGGCGACTACTCGATCCTGGCCCAGACCCAGAAGGTCATGCCCGATTTCGGTTACGCCCGCGAGAACATCGTGTTCATCTCCGGGATCGGCTGCTCCGGACGGCTGCCGTACTACATGAACACCTATGGCTTCCACACGATCCACGGCCGGGCGCCGACCCTGGCGACCGGGCTCAAGGCCGCCCGCCCGGACCTCATGGTCTGGGTCATCACCGGCGATGGCGACGCGCTCTCGATCGGCGGCAACCACGTCATCCACTCGATGCGCCGGAACGTGGACATCAACCTCGTGATGTTCAACAACCGGATCTATGGCCTGACCAAGGGCCAGGCGTCACCGACCTCGGAATTCGGCAAGCGCACGAAGTCGACGCCGGCCGGGACCGTGGACACGCCGATCGTGCCGCTGACGATCGCCTTGGCAGCCGAGGCGAGCTTCGTCGCCCGCTCGGTCGACACCCACACCGAGCATCTCCAGGGCACACTCGAGCGGGCCGGCCATCACAAGGGCTCGTCGTTCGTGGAGGTCCTCCAGAACTGCAACATCTTCAACGACGGGGCGTGGCGCGACTTCACCGACCGCGAGGTCCGCGAGGATCGGATGCTCTTCCTCGAGGATGGCAAGCCGATGATCTACGGCAAGGACCGCGACAAGGGTATCCGGCTGGTGGGTCTCCACCCGGAGGTCGTCACGATCGGCGAAGACGGCATCACGGAGGCGGACCTGCTCGTCCACGACGAGACAGCCGAGGAGCCCTTCCTCGCGCTGATGCTGTCGCGCATGTTCTGGCCGGACTATCCGGTCCCTGTCGGGGTCCTGCGTGCGGTCCCACGGCCGACCCACGACCGCCTCATCGAGGACCAGATCCGATCCGCCGTCGCGAAGGATGGGGCGGGCGACCTCGCCGATGTCCTCAACGGCGGCGAGACCTGGACGGTCGAGTAGGACACGAGAGGGCCCGAGATGATCTGCCCGGTGTGCGGCTTCGAGAACCTGACGGGCGCCGAAGTCTGCGACAACTGCGGCGCCGACCTCGCCGGCGGCGGTGTCCCGCAGCCGACCCTCTCGTTCCATGGCCGGCTGCTCGGCGAGCATCTTGACGATCTCGGAGCCCCGCCGCCCCTGACGGTACGGCCGGACACGCCGGTCGATGTCGTCATCGCGACGATGCAGGCAGCCGAGGCGGACTGCGTCCTCGTCACCGTTGACGAGCGGCTGGTCGGCATCTTCACCGACCGCGATGCGGTCGTGAAGGCGGCTGGCACGCGCCTCGACGCCTTCCGGGTCCGCGACTTCATGACGCCCGACCCGGTCGTCCTTCGTTCCGACGATCCGATCGCCATCGCGATCCACAAGATGGCCGTGGGCGGCTTCCGGCATATCCCGATCGTCGAGGACGGCCGACCGACCGGCGTGGTGACCGCTCGCGACGTCTTCCACCATCTCGCGGAGACGCTCGACTGACCGCCCGGATCGCGATCCTCGCGGATGACCTCATCTGGGCGACCCGCCTGGCCGACCTGGTTCGGGGCGCTGAGGCGGTCGCCGTCCCGGTCCGCTCCGAGGCCGCCTTGCAAACGGCGGTTGGCGACGTCGATCGCGTGATCGTCGACATGACCGCGCGGGCATACGACCCGATCGCGGCCATCGCGCTGGCGCGTGCCGCCGGGCGGCCGGTGCTGGCGGTCGGCCAGCACGATGATGTCGCCCTCCGCCGGCGCGCCCTGGCGGCGGGCGCCGACCGCGTGCACCCGTACCGCCGGCTCTTCGAGGACGGTCCGCGGCAGCTCGCCGCCTGGCTGGCCCAGGATCGTGGCATGGAGTCGACCGCACCATGACGGTCCGACGCTCGATCCCGGCCGAGCGCTATCGCGAGCGGTTGACCGCGGCGCGCGACCTCGCACGCGACGCGGGGTTCGCTGCGGTCCTCGTCGGGGTCGGGGCCGACATGCGCTACCTGGCCGGCTACCCGGCGATGCCGCTCGAGCGCCTGACGATGCTGGTCATCCCGACGGCGGGGGAGTGGGCCCTTGTAGCACCCCGACTCGAGGCGACCCCTGCACGCTCGTGCCCGCCCGCCGCTGCGGGCATCCTGCCGGTCGTCACCTGGGAAGAGGCCGACGACGCGCATGCGCTCGTCCTGTCCATGGTGCGGGATGCCCCCGGCGGGGAGCGGCTGGGCGGGGAGGCGCGCCGTCTTCGGATCGCCGTCTCGGACGACCTCCCGGCACGTCACCTGGTGCGTCTCCAGGAACGCGTGCCCGGGGCGCGCTTCGAACTCGCATCGCCCATCCTCGGGCGCCTGCGGATCGTCAAGGACGCCGACGAGATCGCGCTCCTGACCGAGGCCGCCCACGCCGCCGACCGGGTCGTCGACCAGATCGCCAACGGCCGCCTCGTCGGTCGTACGGAGGCCGATGTCGCGCGAGAGGTCCGCGAGCGACTGATCGCCGAAGGCCACGACGATGCGCATTTCGCGATCGTCGGCTCCGGCCCGAACTCTGCTTCGCCGCACCACGAGGCATCGGAGCGCGTCATCGCCGCCGGCGAGCCGATCGTCCTCGACATCGGCGGCACGATCGACGGCTACGGTTCGGACATCACCCGGACCCTGTGGGTGACCGGCGGGGACCCGGCGAAAGGCCCCGATGAACGGTTCCGGCACCTGTTCGGCATCCTGCACGGCGCCCAGGCCGCGGCGACCCGATCGGTCCGGCCGGGCGTGACCGCCGAAGCCGTCGATGCCGCCGCGCGCGGCCCGATCGCCGCCGAGGGGTTCGGCGAGGCCTTCTTCCACCGGACAGGGCACGGCATCGGCCTCGAGGGCCACGAAGACCCGTACATCATCGCGGGCAACAGCGAACCGCTGCGCGAGGGGATGGCGTTCTCCGTCGAGCCAGGGATCTACCTGGTCGGCGACTACGGGGCGCGGATCGAGGACATCGTCGTGTGCGGCCCGGCCGGCCCCATCGCGCTCAATGAGGCGCCGCGCGAGCTATACGTCGTCGACGGCTGACGGATGGCGGCGGCTCGCGTTCGGCACGCTGCGGTATCATCGGTCGACGGGTCGTGCCCGATGCGGCCCGGATCAGCCAACGAGACCACATGACCACGACCAAACGGCGCCGCTCAGGCGGCGTCAGCCCGGTCCGACGCAGCCAACTCGGACCGAACGACCGATGAGTCGGCGCTACCACGGCCGGCCGCATCATCAAGCCAACGGCGTTCCCGGAGGGGCCAGACGCGTCGCCGGCATGAGCCCGGGAGCGCCCGCCGGCGCCGACCTAGGCACCAACGCGGCCGCGGCGGTCCCTGCGTCGCCCAGGCCCGTGGCCCCGACACCCACGCCGACGCTCGACCGCCCGCACGTCGCGGCCCAACCGCATGCGGCCCAACCGCATGTCGACGGCGGCCCACCCGCCCACGTGAATGGGGCGCCCGCGATGCACATGAATCGTGCCGCGCCCGTCGCGCCGTCCGCCGCCTTCGCCCTGCCCGTGCAGGCCGACCCTTCGCACGTCCCGACATCCGACCGCAACGGCCAGTGCACGGCGCCGCAGCTCCGGCGGTTCATCAAGAGCCGTCCGTACGTGCCGATGCACGAACTTCGACGGCGATTCGGGATCGACGGCGAAGACGACGACGTGACCTCGGTCCGGCTCGAGCTCGGCTGGGTCTTCCTCGGGCTGCCCAGGCGCGAGGGCTCACTGCTCGGCGAGCTGCTCAAGGCCGGCGAGATCGGCTATGAGTTGTCGCTCGACCCTCGGACGCCGATCGTCATCGGCGTCTACCCGATGCGCCCGATCCCGCACGGCTGACGGGGCCGATCCAGACACCTTCCCGGGCCAGCAGCGCGCGTTTCATCTCGAGGCGATCGGCGCTCCTGCCCCACGCGTCGCCTCCATAGCCACCGATCGTGCCGTCAGCCGCGATCACCCGATGGCATGGGATCAGCAAGCTCACCGGGTTGCGCCCGACCGCGCCACCGACCGCCCTGGCGGCGCGGGGCGAGCCGACCCGGCGAGCGATCTCCCCGTAGCTGGCCGTCCGACCCCAGGGGATCTCGGCCACGGCCCCCAGCACGCGTCGATCCCACGGCGCCCGATCGGCGAGGTCGAACCGAGGCGCGCGGCGCGGCGGGCTGCCGGCAAGGAGCCCCTCGAGCGCTGCGACGGCGGCCTCGAGATGGGGTCGTGCCGGGTGGTCGGCCGGGGCCCCTGCGGCTTTGACGACGGGGGAGCCGAGGCGTCGCGCCAGGCCGGCCTCGAACGCCTCTTCGCTCGTCAGCCACTCGACAGCGACGACGCCACGCTCGGTGGCGGCGAGGTGGAACGGCCCCCACGGGCCGGGGATCGACGTCCGGATGACACCTCGATCGGTCACACGGGCGAGTCTGGCACATACCACGCGATGCTATACTCCCAGGGAGTATGAACGACCCATCGAGCGAGCTCACGCTACCCATCGAGGGGATGACCTGCGCCTCGTGCGTCAACCGGATCGAGCGCTTCCTGCGCAAGACCCCGGGCGTCGAGCTGGCGAGCGTCAACCTCGCCACCGAGACCGCGACGGTCCGCTACCGACCGGAGATCGCCGATCGCGCCGCGCTCGTCGGTGCCATTGAGTCCGCGGGCTATGACGTGCGCACCACTCCGACGGACGAGCCGGGCGCCGCCATCCGCACGATCGCTGAGGAACTGACGGCCGCCGATGGCGATCGGGCCCGCGAGGCGCGAACGACGCTCCTCCAGGCGGCCGCCTCCCTGGCCGTCGCCGCCGTGATCATGGTCTTGATGTACGCGCCCCAGGCGACGCTCTCGATCACGGCGATCGACCGGATCGTCCTGCTGCCCGCCACGATCATCCAGTTCTGGGCCGGCGGCCGCTTCTATCGGGCGGCCTGGCGGGCGGCGCGCCACGGCGCGGCGAACATGGACTCGCTGGTGGCGGTCGGCACGACCGCTGCGTGGGCCTACAGCGCGATCGTGACGTTCTGGCCCGGGCCCTTCGTCTCCGCCGGGATCGAACCTGCCGGCTATTTCGATTCCTCGACGATCATCATCGGCTTGGTGCTTCTCGGGCGCTGGCTCGAGGCCCGTGCCAAGGGCCGGACGACGGGTGCGATCCGTCGGCTCATCGGCCTCAGCCCGGCGACCGCGCGGATCGTCGGCGATGGGCCCGACCGCGAGGTTGCGCTCGAGGACGTCCGGCCCGGCGATACGGTCCCGGTCGATGGGGTCGTGGTCGAGGGCGCGTCGGCGATCGACGCCTCGATGCTGACCGGCGAGCCGATCCCCGTCGATGTCGGCCCCGATGACACCGTCATCGGGGCCTCGCGCAACACGACCGGGACCTTCGTGATGCGCGCCACGCGCGTCGGGCGCGACACGGCCCTGGCCCGCATCGTCGACCTGGTCGGGCGCGCGCAGGGTTCGAAGGCGCCGATCCAGCGCCTCGCCGACCGGATCGCTGAGGTCTTCGTGCCCGTCGTCCTCGTCGCCGCGACCGTGACCCTTGCGATCTGGCTGGTCGCCGGTCCCGAGCCGCGCCTGCCATTCGCATTGACCGCCTTCATCAGCGTCCTGGTCATCGCCTGTCCGTGCGCGATGGGTCTCGCCACGCCGACCGCGATCATGGTCGGGACCGGGCGCGGTGCGGAGGCGGGGATCCTGATCCGCAGCGGCGAGGCGCTCGAGACGGCGCACCGTGTCGGCGCGGTCGTCTTCGACAAGACCGGGACCCTGACCGCGGGTCGACCGAGCGTGCTCGACGTGACTCCCCTGGCGCCGCGCACCATGGAGGAGATCCTCGACGTCGCCGGGGCGCTCGAGCGGGGCAGTGAGCACCCGCTCGGCTCGGCGATCGTGACCCGGGCGCGCGAGGCCGGTCTGGGCCGCGGCGAGGTAACCGGATTCCGGGCGATCGCCGGCGGCGGGGTCGAGGGGGATCTGGCGAGCGAGGCCGGGGCCCGGGCGGTCCTCATCGGGAACCGACGGCTGATGGACGATCACGGCGTCGAGCTGGTCGGCCTGGCCGATGCCGACGCTACGGCCGAGGCGGGCGGACGGACCGTGGCCTGGGTCGCCATCGATGGCAAGCTGGCCGGCCTCATCGCACTGGGCGACCCGGTGAAGCCAGCGACGGCCGCCGCGGTCCGCGCCCTGACCGAAGCCGGCATCCAGGTCTGGCTGGTTACCGGCGATGGGCGAACGACGGCCGAGGTCATCGGGCGCCAGGTCGGCATCCCGGCCGACCGCATCGAAGCCGAGGCCCGTCCCGCCGACAAGGCCGCCACGATCGAGCGACTCCAGCAGCGGGGCCTCGTGGTGGCGATGGTCGGCGACGGCATCAACGACGCGCCGGCGATCGCGCAATCGGATCTCGGCATCGCCATCGGCAGCGGCGCCGACGTCGCCATCGAGGCCGCGGATGTCACGCTCGTCGGGGGCGACCCCCGTGCGGTCGCGGCCGCCATCGAGCTGTCGCGCGCGACGATGACGGTCATCCGCCAGAACCTGGTCTGGGCGTTCGGCTACAACATCGTCCTCATCCCGATCGCGATGGGCGTTCTCTACCCCGCCTTCGGCATCGCGCTCAGTCCGGCGCTCGCGGCTGGAGCCATGGCGCTCTCGTCGGTGTCGGTCGTCCTGAACTCGCTGCGCCTGCGCGGCTTCGACGCGCGGCGGCCCGTACACTCGGGCGATGCACCAGCACCCGCAGCCTGAGATCGCGTCCGAGGACCCGCGCGACCTGACCGGTCCGTTCAGGCACAAGGTCGAGATCGAGGTCCGGTTCGCCGATACCGACGCGATGCGTCACGTCAATAATGCGAAGTACCTGACGTACTGCGAGATCGCCCGGATCCGGTACTGGACCGATGTGACCGGCGAGTCGTTCGCGCTCGGTGACGAAGGTGCCGAAAGCCTGATCCTGGCCGAGGCGCGCATCACCTACCGCGCCCAGGCGTTCTACGGCGAGGTCGTCACGGTCCAGACCCGGGCGACCCGGATCGGCCGGTCGTCCTTCACGCTCCAGCATCGGCTGGTCGCCGGCCGCCCAGGCGATGCGGGCCGGCTCGTCGCGGTCAGCGAGTCCGTCCTGGTCCGCTACGACTATGGAGCGGGGGCGCCGGTCGCCATCTCGCCCGAGCGTGTCGCCGCATTCGAGGCATTCGAGGGCCGCAGGCTCAGGTGATCGCCCGGAAGATCGTGACCGCGTTCTGCCCACCGAACCCGAAGCCGTTGACGGCGACCGTCTCGATCTTCGCCTTCCGCGCCGTGAGCGGCACGTAGTCGAGGTCGCATTCCGGGTCGGGCGTGTGGAGGTTCGCGGTCGGGGAGATGACCTGGTCGCGGAGCGCGCCGATGCCGGCCAGGGCCGACGCGATGCCGGCCGCCCCGACCAGGTGCCCGATCATCGACTTCGGCGAGCTGATCGCCACCTTGTAGGCGTGATCGCCGTAGGCGGCCTTGATCGCCTTGGTCTCGGTCGAGTCGTTGAGCTGGGTGGCCGTGCCATGGGCGACGATGTAGTCGACCTCGTCCGGTGCGATCCCGGCATTGCGCAGGGCGGAGGTCATCGCCCGCGTCTGGCCGCGCCCCGACGGATCCGGGGCGCTGATGTGGAACGCGTCGGCGGTGAGCGCTCCGCCGATGATCTCGGCGAGCGGCGTCGCGCGACGATCGAGAGCATGGGCCAGCGACTCGACGGTCACGACCCCGGCGCCCTCGCCGAGGACGAACCCGTCGCGCGTGCGGTCGAATGGCCGCGAGGCGGTCGCCGGGTCGTCGTTGCGCTTGGAGAGCGCGGTCATGTTCGACAGCGCGGCGAGCCCCATCGGCCAGATCGGCGCCTCGGAGCCCCCGGTCAGGACGACGTCACACTCGCCCTCGCGGATGAGCCGGAGCGCGTCCTGGAAGGCGATGACCGAGGTCGCGCACGCGGCGACCTGGGTGATGACCGGGCCCGTCAGGCCATACTCCATCGACAGCATGCAGGCCGCCATCGACCCCGACAGTGCCGGCACCGCGAACGGACTGACGAAGCGAGGGCCCTTCTGGTCGTGGACGTGCGTCCCGTCGATGATCTGTTCGATCCCCCCGCCGCCCGTGTTGACCACGACGCCGACCCGGTCGCGTTGCTCCTGGTCCATCGCTGCGAAGTCGATCCCCGAGTCGCGGACCGCCTCGGCGCCGGCGCCCATCGCAAGCTGGATGAAACGACTCATGCGGCGGGCCATCTTGGCGTCCATCACGGTCGCCGGGTCGAAGTCGATGACCTCGGCGGCGATCCGCACCTCGTGCGCCGACGCGTCGAAGCTCCGCACCGTCCGCGTCCCGGTGACACCGGCGAGCAGGTTCGACCAGTAGGTCGGGAAGTCGTTACCGATCGGCATGACCGCCCCGAGGCCGGTCACCACGGCACGACGAGCAGGATCCAATTCAGGCGGCAAGGGGCTCCCTCAGGGGCGGATGGTGCGCCTGATTGTAGTCAGGCAAGGCGTCGCGAAGCAGCTGCCGCCAGGCGCTGTCCGCTCGCGCCGTCAATCTCCGTTATAGCGAGCGAAGATCACGGCGCCGTTATGACCGCCCAGCCCGATGTTGTTGGAGAGTGCATATCGGATCGGCAGGGCCTGCGTTTCCGTGACGACCCACAGGTCGCACTCGGGATCCGGATCGCGGTAGTTGATCGTCGCCGGGGCGCATTGCTCGGCGATCGACATGACCGTCGCGAAGCCCTCGAACGCGCCGGCCGCGCCCATCATGTGGCCGGTCATCGACTTGGTCGCGCTGATCGCCAGCGATCGCGCCGAGCCGGCTGCGCGCGGGCCGAAGACCGCCCACAGGGCTTCCGCCTCGCGCTTGTCGCCGAGCGGCGTCGAGGTCCCGTGCGGGTTGACCAGATCGATCTCGTCGGCCGGCACGCCGCGCCGCTCGAGTGCCATCTTCATCGCGCGGGCCGAACCCACGCCCGCGTCGATCGGCTGGATCATGTCCCAGCCGTCGGCCGCCGAGCCATAGCCCACGACCTCGGCATAGATCTTGGCGCCACGGGCCTTGGCCAGCTCGAGGTCCTCGAGGAAGAGCGAGCCGGCGCCTTCGCCGAGGACGAAGCCGTCGCGCGTCGCGTCGAACGGGCGCGAGACCGTCTCGGGCGCCTCGCCCGGGCGCGGCATCCCCATCCCGCGCATGTTGGAGAAGCCGGCGTGTCCGACCTCGAGGAGCGGTGCCTCGGTCGAGCCGCTGATGACCGCGATGCAGTCGCCGCGGCGGATCGCCTCGGCCGCCTCGCCGATGTTGTGGGTCCCGGTCGCGCAGGCCGACACGACGCACATGTTGTGGCCGATCGCGCCCGTCTCGATGGCGATCATCCCCGAACAGCTGTCCGTCAGCGCGTTGGCGATGAATGTCGGCGCGACCGTCCTGGGTCCGCGCTCCTTGAGCGAGGCGTAGTTGTCGAGCATCAGCGTCTGACCCCCCGCGCCCGACCCGAAGATCACGCCCACTTCGGTGCGGTTCTCGTCGGTCAGCTCGAAGCCTGAATCGGCGAGCGCCTGCTTGGCCGCCGCTACCCCGAAATGCATGCTCGATTCGCTGCGTCGGGCGGCCTTGGGATCCATCCATTCGTTCGGGTTGAAATCGTGGACCTCACCGCCGAGCTTGGCTTCGTATGGCGTCGTGTCGAAGAGGGTGATCGGGCCAAGGCCGGAGACCCCGTTGACGAGGTTGGCCCAGGCGGTGACGGCGTCGTTACCGATCGAGCTGATGACACCGAGACCGGTGACGACGACGCGGCGATCGTAGTCGGGCTTGCGCAAATCGATCTCTCCTTGGGTGGACGTTCAGGCTGGGACGGTGGCGATGGCGAGAAGGCGGTCGATCGCGCCCGGATCGTCCGCGGCGATGAGCTCGGCCTCCGGCGCGATTCGTCTGATGAGTCCGGTCAGCACGCGACCGGGTCCGATCTCCACGAAGGTAGTGACCCCGGCCCCAGTCATCCGCTCGACGATGCGGATCCAGTCGACGCCGGCAGTCAGGTGCTCGACGAGCTCGGTCCGGCAGGCGTCGGCGGTCTCGATCGGGCGAGCGTCCTTGTTGGCCAGTAGCGGCGCCGACGGGTCCGAGAAGTCGATCCCGGCCAGGGCCGCGCGCATCCCCTCGGCCGCCTCGGCCATGAGCGGGGAGTGGGCGGCCACCGAGACCGGCAGGACGATGGCGCGCTTGGCCCCCAGTGTCCTGGCGAGCTCCGCGCCGGCCTCGATCGCGGCCCGCTCACCGGACACGACGACCTGACCCGGGGCGTTGCGGTTGGCCACCACGAAGACCCCGTGTGCCGAGGCGCCCTCCACCAGCTCCGGGAGCCTGGCGTCGTCGAGCCCGATCAGCGCGGCCATCGCCCCGTCCCGACCTTGGCCGGAGGCCTGCATGAGTCGTCCCCGTTCGCGCACGAGACGGAGGCCGTCATCGAGCGACAGGGCCCCGGCCGCTACGAGCGCGGTGTACTGCCCCATCGAATGCCCGGCGAAGAAGGCGGGGATCAGCTCGGCGAGCCCTTCGGCCGCCCAGCGCTCGCGGAGCGCGGCGAGGATCGCGATCGAGGTGGCGAGGATGGCCGGTTGGGCGTTCTCGGTCATGTCGAGTCGTTCGGCGGGGCCGCTCCAGACGAGATCGCTGATGGACTCGCCGAGCGCCTCGTCCGCCTTCGTGAAGACAGCAGCAGCGGCGGGCGAGTCCTCGGCGACGGCCCGGCCCATGCCGACGGTCTGGGAACCCTGGCCGGGACACACGAAGGCGAGGTGACGCATCTCCCGGAGCGTAGGCGCTGGAGCCGACCCTGAGCACAACTACCATGCAGGGTTGCATACGTTGCGTGACCGCCGTACGCTCTCACCCGTGTCCCAAGACCCTCGCGTCCTCCGGCCGAGCACGCGCCCGGCCCCGACCCGGGCGATCGCACGACGGTTCGAGGCGGACCTGTCGGCACCCGTGCTCGCCGCCGGCGATCGACTGCCCAACGTCCGGCAGATCAGCGAGCGCGTGGCGATGGGTCGAGCGCTCTGGCGCGAGCTGGTCATCGGGTTCGCCAGCCAACTCGGGGAGCTACGTCTTGGTTTCACCCAGCTGGCCGCCCTGTATGTCCTGGCCGACGGCAGCACATTGACGGTCGGCGAGCTGGCCGAATCGATCGGACGCTCGCCGTCGGCGACGAGCCGCCTGGTCGACGGCCTCGTCCGCCGCCGCCTCGTCGAGCGCCACGAGGAGCCCGAAGACCGCCGCCAGCGCACCCTGCGCCTGACCCAACGCGGTCATGCCATCCTGCGCGTTGTCGATCGTGGCCGGGCCGACCAGTTCCTGTCGGCCGTTCGGCCCTTGCCGAGCGCCGAGCGGGCGATCGTCGCGATGGGCGTCGCGGCGCTGGCCACGCACGCCATCAGCCGGCGCGGCAGACTCATCCGCACGCCCCACGAGTAGCATGCCGCAAGACCAGGAAGAGGAGGACGGATCATGGACTTCGGTCGGATCGCGGAGCTGACGCTCCGTCTCCAGCATCGGCACGACGACGGTTCGTTGGGGACCTTCGAACCCGCCCCGAGCCATCACGACCCGAGCGCACACGATCCGGAGCGGGACTGGGGGTCGGGCACGCTGTATCGATGCACGACGTGTGACGAGGAGGTCCTCGTCAGCACGGTCGACGATCCGGCCGGGCCGCGCTGAGCTGATGCCCCGGGCCGCCCTGAGCTGACGCGTCGGGCGCGTCAGCCGCAGAAGCGACGGACCACGTCGTAGAGGACGGGCAAGCCCCAGCGCAGCGCGTCGACCGCCACGCGCTCGTCGACCCCGTGGAAGCGCTCGAGGAAGCGCTCGTCCGGGTCGAGCCGAAGCGGTGAGAAGCCGTAGGTCGGCGTGCCGAGGCTCGCCGTGTGCTTGGCGTCGGTCGCGAAGGGGGCCATGACCGGAAGCGGGATCCCATCGGGGTCATGATCGCGGATCGTCCCTACCAGGAGATCATAGAGCGCGCCTTCGGCCGGGGCGCCGACCGGGGCGCCGAAGACGATCAGCTCGATCTCGCAGGCGGCGGCGAGCTCGGGACCGAGCCGCGCACCGAGCTCGGCGCGCATCGCCGGCTCGGTCGTCCCCGGCAGGATCCGGCAATCGACTTCGACCACCGCGTCGCCGGGGATGACGTTGTACTTGATCCCCGCGTGGACCACGTCCGGGCTCACCGTGTCGCGCAGGAGGGCGCGAAGCGCGCGGGCGTACATCGGGTCGCAGGCGACCGAGATGGCCGCCTCGGCGCGGGCGGCGTCGTCGCCGGAGAGCCCGCGCAGGAGTCCTGCGGCCTCGACCGGGAGCTCTGCCGCGGCGAGCTCGATGAAGCGTGCCATGACCGGGGTGAGGCGCGTCGGGCCCGGGACGGCCAGGCGCTCGATGACGGCCGCGGCCAGGACGGCGGCGTTGTCCTCGCGCGGCATCGATCCGTGGCCCCACGTCCCGCGGACCGCGATCCGGTAGGCGGCGAACCCCTTCTCCGAGACCTGGATCGGGTAGAACCGCCGGCCGCCGACCGTCGTCGCGACGCCGCCACACTCGTTCAGGCCACCGGCCGCGCGCAGCCAGTCCGGCCTGTGCTCGGCGATCCACTTCGCCCCGGCGATCCCGCCCGCCTCCTCGTCCGCGGAACACGTGAAGAGGACGTCGCGGCGCAGGCCCGGGATCGGGTCGTGGGCGGGGTCGAGGCCCGCCGCCTGCGCCTCGACGGCGAGCAACCGGATGACGGCCAGCTCCATGCCGACCATCGCCTTCATGTCGACTGCGCCGCGGCCGTAGATGTAGCCGTCGGCCAGGTCGGCCGCGAAGGGGTCGTGGCTCCAGCGTTCGGGCGGGGCCGGGACGACATCGAGATGCGACAGCAGAAGGAGTGGCTCGCCGCCGGTCCCGTCGCCATGCAGCCGGACGTGGACCGACCCACGTCCCGATTCGGGCTCGATGACCTCAGGTTCGAGCCCGCAGTCCTCGAGGAGCGTGGCGATGTGCCTCGCCGCGAGGAGTTCGCCATCGAGGGCGTCGGCCGGAGCGGGGTTGACCGACCGGATCCGGATGAGGGCCCGGACCGTCTCGACCAGCTCATCGACTGTCCGCGCCCACGTACCTTCGTCGAGGTCGCGCGACGGCGCCGCAGCGCGGAGGGTCACGGGACCGTTCCGACCGTGAGGGCGATGGCGATGCCGACGACGAATCCGCCGAGGACCAGCACGGCGATCATCGCGAGGAGGAGCTTGCCGTAGCGTCGTTCTTCGGCTCGGCCTGCCGCCGGGTCGGGGTCGGTGCCACCGGGGATGTATGGGGACTCGAGACCCTTGGCTCGCGCGATCCGGGCGCGGGCGGAGTCGTAGGCGGCGGGATCGGGCGGGAGGGTGGAGGTCGGCTGGGGCGTGGGTTCGCGCGTCATGGCTCCATGATGGCGCGGGACGTCGAGCCTCGCATCAGGAGTCGTCGGGCAATGGTCGAGCAGCCGTCACCGGTCCGGCAGGTTGGCGGCCATCCGCGGTCCCGTGGTGACCGCCCCCTGTGACGCCGAACCGACGAGGGCCGCGTACTTGGCCATGACACCCGTTCGATAGCGTGGCTGGGGCGGCGACCAGCGCTCGAAGCGGCGGGCGATCTCGTCGGCCGCGACGTCGAGGTCGAGCGCCTTCCGGTCGACGTCGATGACGATCTGGTCGCCCTCCTCGACGATCGCGATCGGTCCACCCAGCGCGGCCTCCGGCGTCACGTGGCCGATCATCAGGCCGTGCGTCCCGCCCGAGAAGCGGCCGTCGGTGAGGAGCGCCACCGAGTCGCCCAGACCCTCGCCGACCAGGGCGCCCGTGACCTGGAGCATCTCCTGCATCCCCGGGCCGCCGATCGGGCCCTCGTAGCGGATGACCACGACGTCGCCAGGAACGATCCGCTGGGCCCGGACCGCGTCGTAGCAGGCCGTCTCCGAGTCGAAGACACGGGCCGGGCCGCGGTGCTGGCGACGTTCGTGGCCCGCCAGCTTGACGACGCAGCCCTCGGGCGAGAGCGTGCCACGCAGGATGGCGAGGCCGCCGGTCGGCTTGATCGGGGTCTCGAGCGGGACGACGACCTTCTGGCCGGGCGTCTCGACGACATCGCCGGCGATCGCGGCGATCGTCCGGCCGTCGACGGTCAGCGCATCGCCGTGGAGGAGTCCCGGCCGCTTGAGCAGTTCGCGCATCACGAGGGCGACGCCGCCGGCCTCGAACATGTCCGCGGCGGTATAGCGGCCACCCGGCTGCATGTCGGCGACGATGGGGGTCCGGTCGGCGATCGCCCCGAACTCGTCGATGTCGAGCGGGATCCCGTATTCGTGCGCGATGGCCAGCAGGTGGAGGACCCCGTTGGTCGAGCCGCCGGTGGCGGCGACGCTGGCGATCCCGTTCTCGAGCGCCTGGCGGGTGACGATCGACGAGGGTCGCACGTCGCGTCGCACCAGGTCCATGACCAGCTCGCCGCTGGCGTACGCGGCGCCATCCTTGGCCGGGTCCTCGGCCGGGATGCCGTTGAGCCCGGCAGGCGACAGCCCGATGAATTCCAGGACCGCGCTCATGGTGTTGGCCGTGAACTGGCCGCCACACGCGCCGGGGCCCGGGCATGCGGCGTTCTCCATCTCGTACAACTCGTCGAGCGTGATCGTGCCGGCCCGATAGGCGCCGATCGCCTCGAAGACAGTGACGACCGTGGCGTTGCGCACGCCCTTGACGACGCCTGGGTAGATCGTGCCGCTGTAGAGCGCGAGACCGGGCACATCGAGCCGCCCGAGCGCCATCGCCGCAGCCGGGACGGTCTTGTCGCAACCGACGACACAGACGAGCCCGTCGAGCAGGTGCCCGCGGACGACCAGTTCGATCGAGTCGGCGATGACCTCGCGGCTGACGAGGGACGCCTTCATCCCCTCCGTGCCCATCGAGACGCCGTCGCTCACCGCGATGGTGTTGAACTCCATCGGGGTGCCGCCGGCCGCCCTGATCCCGGCCTTCACATGCTCCGCCAGCCGACGGTGGTTGTAGTTGCACGGCATCGTCTCGATCCAGCTCGTCCCGACGCCGATCAGCGGCTTGGCGAGGTCCTCGTCGGTAAAGCCGATCGCCTTGAGCATCGCGCGAGCCCCCGCCCGGTCGGGACCGTCGGTCAGCGCAGCCGAGTGGCGCTTGGCGGGATCGGAGGCGGTCGGCGCGTCGGACATCTGGATCTCCTGGGGGCCCGGGCGGGGCGGTGCCACTGGTGGCGATACCCTACACGGCACCGCCTCATGGGGAGGCGTGTCACCGCGACGAGCTATGGCAGGACGATGCAGGCGCCTGTGTCCACCGCGCTGGTGCGTCCCAGGCCGGGTCGGATCGCCACCGCGACCTCGGTCGGGGTGAGGGCGTAGCCGACGTCGGGGTTGGTCTTTGCCTCGGCGAACACGACGCCCCCGACCGTGCCGTCCGGCAGGATCAGCGGGCCGCCGCTGTCGCCATGGGCCACCGCCGCTCGCAATTCGAGGATCTGCCGCACGACGCGGGCGCGTCCATAGATGTCGCGGCCCGTGGCCGGGTACCGCCCGGTGACCGCGGCGGGCTCGATCGTCAGGGAACCGCCACCCGGGTACCCGAGCGTCGCGCCGATCGCCCCGCGGTCGGGGTCGCGCGGGGCGAACCTGAGGGGCGGGACACCGAGCCCGATGACACGGAGGACGGCGATATCGAGCCCGGGATCGAAGACGACCGCGACCGCGTCGAGCGTCCTGCCTCCGGCCCGGACGCGGATGCCCCGGGTGTCGGCCCCCGCGACGACGTGGGCATTCGTGACGACGTACCCGTCCGCGACCACGAAGCCGGTGCCGACCGTCGAGAAGCCGCAGGTCGCGGCCGTGATCTTGAGCGTGCTGGCTTCGGCCGCCGCGGCGATCGCCCGCGCCGTCGGGTCGGTCGGTCGGTCGACCGGCGGGGCCGGGATCGGCTCGAAGCCGACGAAGACGTCGGGCAGTCCCGTGGCGTCGAGCCAGCGGCCGAGACCGACCGCCAGCTCGGTCGGGGGCGGCAGGACTGCGGTCATGGTCCGGACCACGGTCGAGTCGCCGGCCACCGCCGCCAGGCGCGGGATCGGGCCCACCGCCAGCAGGCTCCCGGTCAGCCAAACGATGAGCAGCGCCTGGACGACGCCGAGACCGGCCCCGACCGCCCGATCTGCCGTACTCAGGAGCCCCTCACCGAGCCGCCTCGCGAGCGCCCGGCCCACGGCGGCGCCGACCGATTCACCGATGGCGACCGCGGCCACGAGACCGCCCAGGACGACGATCGGCCGGAAGGTGGGATCGACGCCCGACAACGGGTCCGCCAGCGCGGGGAGGGCGACGATGGCAGCCACCCCTCCGGCGATCGCCCCGAGCAGACCCGTGATCTGGGGCAACGCGCCCGATCGCCAGCCGAGGTAGAGCGCCACCACGACGAGGATGACCGTGACGGCGTCGAGTTCGTTCACCGTGTTCGCGGGCCGGTCAACTCGCCTCGGCGAGCGAGTCGATCCGCGGCGGATGTACCGCCTCCCAGGCGCTGAGCTCGGGCTCCTTCGACAGGAGGTAGCCGAGCTCGTCCGTGCCGGCGAGGATCATGCGCTTGGCGAACGAGTCGATCTCGAAGTCGATGGTCGAGCCGTCCGGCAGCAGGACGCCCTGTTCGGCGAGGTCGACCGTCAGCTCGGCATCGGGGTCCGCCGTCAGGATCTCGAAGAGCCGGGCATGGGTGGCGGGGTCCACCACGATCGGCAGGACCCCGTTCTTGAGGCTGTTGCTGCGGAAGATGTCGGCGTACGAGGTCGACAGGATCGCCCGGATCCCCCACGCGGTCAGCGCCCACGGGGCGTGCTCGCGCGACGATCCGGCACCGAAGTTGTCGCCGACGAGGAGGATCCCGCGGCCGGCCATCGCCGGCTGGTCCAGGACGAAGCGTGGCTCCTTGAACGAGCCGTCCTCCTCGAACCGCCAGTCCCGGAAGAGCGCTTCGCCCAGGCCGTTCTTGTCGGTCAGCTTGAGGTAGCGGGCCGGGACGATCTGGTCGGTGTCGACATTTTCGGCGGGCATCGGGATCACCCGGCTGGTGAAGACCCGGAACGGTTCGGCCACCGTCAGCGCCCGCCGACGGCGGCCAGCGTCTCGATCCCGGGCAGGCGGCGCGGGTCCGCGACGACGCCGGCGATCGCGCTCGCGGCGGCGGTCAGGGGCGAGGCCAGGAAGGTCCGGCCGCCCTTGCCCTGTCGGCCTTCGAAGTTCCGGTTGCTGGTGCTCACGGCGTACTGTCCGGGTTCGAGCTGGTCGCCGTTCATCGCGATGCACATCGAGCAGCCGGCCTCGCGCCACTCTGCGCCAGCCGCCTTGAAGATCTCGGACAGGCCTTCGCGTTCGGCCTCGCGCTTCACCTCGTCCGAGCCCGGCACGACCATGAGACGGACGCCGTCGGCGATCCGGCGATCCTTGAGCACAATGGCCGCGAGACGGAGGTCGCTGATCCGGCCGTTGGTGCAGCTCCCGACGAAGACGACATCGACCTTCTGGCCGAGGATCGTCTGGCCGGGCTGGAGGTCCATGTACTCGAGGGCGCGCTCGAGCGCCCGCCGCTGGCCCGGGTCGGCCTGGTCGGCCGGGGAGGGGACGCGGCTGGTGATCGGGATCCCCATCCCGGGGTTCGTGCCGTAGGTGACCATCGGCTCGAGCGTGTCGGCATCGATGGTGATCGTCTTGTCGTAGGTCGCGCCGGGGTCGGTCGGCAGCGTCGCCCAGCGCGCGACGGCCGCGTCCCAGGCGGGCCCGACGGGCGCGTGAGCCCGGCCGTGGAGGTACTCGAACGTGGTGTCGTCCGGGGCGATCAGCCCGGCCCGTGCCCCACCCTCGATGCTCATGTTGCAGACGGTCATCCGCTGCTCCATGGTCAGCCCGCGGATCGCCTCGCCGGTGTACTCGAAGACATGACCGGTCCCGCCCCCGATCCCGATCCGGGCGATCAGGGCGAGGATGATGTCCTTGGCGCTGACGCCCGGCGTGAGCCGTCCGTCGATCCGGACCTCGTACGTCTTCGGGTCGCGCTGGAGGAGCGTCTGGGTGGCGAGGACCATCTCGACCTCGCTCGTTCCGATCCCGAACGCGAGCGCGCCGAATGCGCCGTGGGTCGACGTGTGCGAGTCCCCGCAGACGATCGTCATCCCGGGCTGGGTGAGCCCGAGCTGCGGACCGATGACGTGGACGATGCCCTGGCCGGGGTCGCCGATGCCATGCAGCGGGATCCCGAATTCGGCGCAGTTGGCCTCGAGCTGGTTGACCTGGCCGAGCGCCATCTGGTCGATGAACGGCAGGCTGCGATCCGTCGTCGGGATGGAGTGGTCGGCCGTCGCGACCGTCTGTCCCGGCCGGCGGACACCGATGCCGCGCGTGCGCAGACCGGAGAACGCCTGCGGGCTCGTCACCTCGTGGACGAGGTGGAGGTCGATCGCGAGGACCGCCGGGGCGCCTGGATCCTGGGTCACGACATGGTCGGCCCAGATCTTCTCGACGATCGTGCGCGGTCCGGCGGCGCTCATCTGCCGGAGCCTACCAGAGGGATCGCGGGTCGGCCGCGGACGCGAAAGAGCGGCCCGAAGGCCGCTCTCCTTGCGAGTCGTGGCCGGGTCGGAGGTGACCCGGCTCGATCTCAATCCCAGCGCAGACCGGCCGAAGGACCGGGTCGATGCGCATCTTGGTGCGGCACCTCGATGGGGGCCACGGGCGTGAAGCCCGTCACTGCCACTTGAGTCCCGCGCCGAGCGAGAGGGCCATGGTCGCCAGAAGCGACACAGCCACGGTGAAGCGCGCCAGGTTCGCCTTCACGGCACCACCTCGATGGTTTGCGTCCTTGATGGATCTCCGGCAACCGGGCGGTCTTCCCGAGGGAAGATCCCTGGCTTTGCGTCCCCGACTCGCATCGGGTTTGCCCTGGACGGTGGTCCACCCTGAAGCGGACATCGCTTCTGTCGGTACCGTGCCCGGCCCCGCCCCGAAGGGCCATACACCGGTAGTACCGACCGCTCCCGCCCGTCGGGTCAGTGCAGGGACGCACCAGCGCACCCCGCGGTCAGGCCGGTTCGCCTGCGGCCGCGACGGGCCGATGCGGTCTGAGCGGGCCGCGACCGTGCATCGCGGCGACGACGGCTACGGTCGCGCCCACGCCGATCAGCACGTCCCCGATGCTGAAGATGTTGGCCAGTGGCAGCCACGCGGGCATCGCGAACAGGTCGGTGAGAGGACCCAGGATCACGCCATCGAGGAAGCGGCTATTCGAATAGCCATCCCGTGGGAGGCGACCGAGCGCGACGAGCGCCTCCCCGCTGACCGGCATGTACCCGCCGTTGACGCAGATCGCGACGAGGTTGGAGAGACCGCCGGCAAGGACGAGCGTGAAGCCGGGGATGGCGAGGTTCCGCCAGACCGCGGCGAGGACCGGCAGGTTCGACGCGATGTAGGCGATCGCCGCCGCCGGCCCGAGCGAGTCTCCGATCGGTGCCGAGAAGAGCGCGACCTGGATCGCCATCCCGAGTGTGATGAGTGGCGCCCAGGCGAAGCGCAGGTCGCCCAGCCGGACGGCGGAGCCGCCGCTCAGCAGGCCGATGACCAGGCCGGCCAGCACGGCGTAGAGGATGAACATGGCCGCATCGTCGCGCCGGAGGTCCGCGAGTGGAGGCAGCCGTTGGTCCTATGTCGCGAAGTACCACGGTGCCCATCCGCGAGCACCCCCGGCGCGGCTATAAACGATCGACATCCGGTCCCGCCCATCCGGAGGCGACCTCATCCACGACGATCCGCGCACCGATAGCCTTCTCGGCGAGTCGACCAATCTTCGGTTGGTCCGGCTTCGCCTCTTCCTCGCGCTCGTCACGATGTTCGCCATCCCGATCGCGATCGCCGCCCCCGTCGTCTATGGCCTGGCCTGGGGGTTCGGGACATCGCTCGTCGTGCCGACCCTCGGCCTGATCGCTCTGGCGGTGGTCCTCGGCACCTTGACGGTCTGGCTCGCGCACCGGGTCCTCGAACCGGCCGAGCGGCTCGAGCAGGCCCGGCTCATCCTCGAGGACGCGTACGACCGCGCTCGCGCCGAGGCACTGCGCGACACCCTGACCGGCCTCGGCAATCACCGGGCGTTCCAGGAGGAGATGGAGCGCCAGTGGGCGACCGCGGTCCGGCACCGCCAGTCGCTCGCCCTGGCGATCGTCGACCTGGACGATTTCAAGCGGATCAACGATGCGCACGGGCATGCGGTCGGGGACCGGATCCTGCGCCAGGCCGCGACGACCGTCGCGACCTATCTGCGCCGCTCCGACCGGGCGTTCCGCGTCGGTGGCGACGAGTTCGCGATCATCATGCCGGGCACCGACGCCCAGCAGGCCCACACGATCATCCGGCGGCTGCTGGCGGCCTGCCTTGACGGCGGAGCCGACGGTCGCGACGGTGTCGCGGTCTCGTTCTCGGCCGGTGTCAGCGAGATCCCGGGACGCGCGCGCGACCGCGACTCGCTCTACAACCAGGCCGATTCGGCGCTGTTCTGGGGCAAGCACCACGGCCGGACCTGCGTCACCATCTACGACCCGGAACGCCATGACGGCCCGCTGTCGGTCCGGCCCAAGGCAGAACTCTCGGCGCTGGTCGCCCGCGTCGCGGCGACCGGCGGGATCCGTGCGGTCTTCCAGCCCATCTACGATCTCACGACGGGCGTACCGCGCGGCTTCGAGGGGCTTGTTCGCCCCCTTCCGGACAGCGGGTTCACCGATCCCAGCTCGATGTTCGAAGCGGCCGAGGCGACCGGACGGACGGCCGAGCTCGACATCGCGTGCCTGAACACCGTCATGGAGACCGCCGCCCGTCTCCGTCTCCCCGGCTCGCTGACGATCAACCTGTCGCCGCGGACGATGGAGATGGACGACTTCAGCATCCATGCCCTGCTCCGGATCATCGTCCGACACGGCCTCGATCCGCGCCACATCGTGCTCGAGCTGACCGAGCGGGAAGCGGTCGAGGACATCGACCGGCTGCGGCGCGCGGTGGAGGCTTGCCGCGTGGCCGGCATCAAGCTGGCCGCTGACGATATCGGTGCGGGGAACGCCGGGCTCCGCCTGCTCAGCCAGCTTCGCTTCGACATCGTCAAGATCGATCTCTCGCTCGTCCAGGGCGGCGCCGTCCACGAAGCGTCGCTGGAAGTCCTTCGGACCCTCCGTGACCTCGCCGACCGGTGGGGCGCACTCGTGGTGGCCGAGGGGATCGAGACGCCGGCTCAACTCGACCTCGTCCGCTCGCTGGGGATCGGCGCTGGCCAGGGATATCTCCTCGGGCGGCCGACGGATCGACCATCGATCGAGCCACTCGACCTCGAGAGCCTGAGCCGGAGCACCGACTGGCTCATCGAACGCCTGCGCGTCATGCCCGCCTGATCCAGCCGGACGGTCACAGGACCATCGGGTGACGGTTGACGCGTCGACGATCCCTGCTAGACTGCCGGCACGCTGCGGGTCTTCCTGCGGCCAACCTCACTGGAGACCCGATTGGGCTGGTTCGGATCCGGAGATCGCCGCAAGGTCGCCGTCGTCGTGACGTCGGATGGCCGCCGCGTGCACATCCCCATCGACCCGACCCCATCCCTCGTATCCCTCCTCGACCTGCTTCGCTCGCTTCCGGGGCTTGATGGCCTTCTTGAGCTGATTACCGGCTCCCGGCGGGACCGAGGGACACGGAGGAACGAGCGCCAGTAGGCTCGATCACCACCGAGAAACCCCAGGACCCTCGCCGGGGCGGCGAGGGTCTTTTGCATCTCCGGACACCGACATGGAGGACCCCACGACATGACGATCGCCAAGGGAGATCCGGCAGGGCCGTCGCAGACGGCCCTGCGACCGGGTGCCAGGCGAAGCCACGTGCCCGATGACGGCACCGCGGAGGCCGCCGCGGTCGAGCGCGCCAGGAAGGGGATGCTCCACGAAGGCCGCGATCTCAAGCGCACCCGGATCGGGGCCGACATCCTGTGCGAGGCGCTCCTCCTCCAGGGCGTCGATGTCTTCTTCAGCTACCCGGGCGGCGTCATCCTGCCGCTCTACGACATCCTGGGCGACTACCCGGAGCTCCGCCACGTCCTCGTCCGTCACGAGCAGGGCGGCGCCCATGCCGCGGACGGCTACGCGCGGGTCACCGGTCGGGTCGGCGTGTGCATGGGCACCTCGGGCCCGGGCGCGACGAACCTGGTGACGGGGATCGGGACCGCCCTGCTGGATTCGGTCGCGATGGTGGCGATCACCGGCAATGTCCCTGCCGCCCTGATCGGCAAGGACGCCTTCCAGGAGATCGACATCAACGGCATCACGCTGCCGATGACCAAGCACAACTACCTCGTCCGCGACGCCGACGACCTCCCGCGGGTCGTGGCCGAGGCCTTTCACATCGCCCGGAGCGGGCGGCCGGGTCCGGTCCACATCGACATCACCAAGGACGCCCTCCAGCAGGAGACGCGGGCGACCCACCCGAGCGCGGCCGAGGTCATCGCCGGGCTGCCCGGTTTCCGCCCGAACATGGATGGCCACCCGCGCCAGCTGAAGTCGGCCGCGGCCGAGATCGCGGCGGCCAAACGACCAGTCATCCTGGCCGGCCACGGCGTCCTTCATGCCGAGGCGTGGGACGACCTCGTCGCCTTTGCCGAGAAGGCGCAGATCCCGGTCGCCTGGACGCTGCTCGGGATCGGCGCGATCGACGAGACGCACCCGCTCGCCTACGGCTACATGGGGATGCACGGCTGGAAGCACGTGAACCGGGCCATCCAGAGCGCCGACCTGCTGATCGCCATCGGGATGCGCTTCGATGACCGGGTGACGGGCAACGTGCGGACGTACGCGCCCTACGCCCGGATCGTCCATGTCGACATCGACCCCGCCGAGATCGGCAAGAACGTCGCGGTCGAGGTGCCCATCGTGGGCGATGCCAAGCGTGTCCTCCAGGCACTGACCGGGCTGGTCGCCGAGGTCGATCGTGCGAGCCGGGCCGAGTACTTCGCCCAGCTCGCCGATTGGAAGACCGATTCGGTCGCCTCGAGCTGGCACGGGTCGGGCGCATGGCGCGACGGCCTGCTGTCGGCCGACTACGTCGTCGAACGGATCGGCGAGCTCACCGACCACGCCGCGACTTACGTCGCCGACGTCGGCCAGAACCAGATGTGGCTCGCCCGCTATGCCGGTTTCCGGCAGCCGAACAGCCATGTCAGCTCGGGCGGTCTCGGGACGATGGGCTTCTCGGTCCCGGCGGCGATGGGCGCGGCCCTCGGCCGGCCCGATCGCGAGACCTGGGCGATCACCGGCGACGGCGGCTTCCAGATGACGTTCCAGGAGCTGATGACCCTCGTCCAGGACCATATCCCGGTGAAGATCGCCCTCTTCGACAACAAGAAGCTCGGGATGATCCGCCAATGGCAGGAGATCATCTACGGTGGGAACTACCACTCGGCACAGCTCCTGGGCCCCGACTACGCGAAGCTCGCCGACGCGTTTGGGATCCCGGCCTTCCGGGCCAGGACGCCGGACGAGGTGGACACGGCGATCCGCGCCGCGCAGGCGGTCGACGGCCCGGCGCTCATCTGGTTCGAGATCGCCGAGGAGCAGAACATCTTCCCGATGATGCCCGCCGGGAAGGGCCTGTCGGACCTGATCGAGAAGTGGGGCGGGGCCGACGAATGAGCGGCGATCCCGCCTCGAACGGCCAGCTGCCGGGACCGGCCACCTCGGGCGCCCCCGCGTCCACTCCGGCGGCTCCGGCCCACAGTGCGCCGCCGCCGCGGGCACTCCCCGGCGGCGGCGAGAGCCGCCGACATGTCCTGGTCGCGGTCGTCCTCAACAAGCCGGGCGTCCTCAACCGCGTCTCGAGCCTCATGCGCGCGCGCAACTTCAACATCGATTCGCTCGCCGTCAGCCACACCGACAGCGATGACGTCAGCCGGATGACGATCACGCTGCACGGCGACGATGTCGCGGTCGAGCAGGCGGCCAAGCAACTCTATCGGCTGATCGACGTGCTCAAGGTCCAGGACGTGACCGCCGAGCCGACCATCCAGCAGGAACTCGCGCTGGTCAAGATCCGCGCGACCGACTCGACGAGAGCCGAGATCCTCAAGCTCGTTGAGCTGTCACGCGGTCGGGTCGTCGATCTGGCCGATGGCTCGGTCATCGTCGAGGTGACCGGCACCGAGTCCGAGGTGGATGCCTTCGTCGCGCTCGTCCGAACCTACGGCATCAAGGAGTTGGTCCGGACCGGAGCCGTCGTGATGGCTCGTGGCTCGGGCTCCATCGAGGAGGCGATCAAGCGATGACGGCACGGATGTATTACGACGATGACGCGGACCCGGCGGCCCTTGCTGGTCAGACCGTGGCGGTCATCGGTTATGGCAGCCAGGGCCATGCGCACGCCCAGAACCTGCGGGACTCCGGGATCGACGTGATCGTCGGACTCAAGGCGGGCTCCAAAAGTCGGGCGCTGGCCGAGGCAGCCGGTCTCCGGGTCGAGGATGTCGCCGACGCTGTCAAAGCCGCCGATGTGATCATGATCGCCGTCCCCGATACGCTCCAGAAGGCGGTCTACGACGCCGAGATCGAACCGAACCTGCGGCCCGGGCAGCTCCTGATGTTCGCCCATGGCTTCAACATCCGGTTCGGTCGGATCCAGCCGCCCGACACGATCGACGTCGGGATGGTGGCCCCGAAGGGGCCCGGCCACCTCCTCCGCTCCGTCTACGAGCAGGGCGGCGGGGTGCCGGCGCTCTTCGCTGTCGAGCAGGACGGCTCCGGGACCGGTCGAGCCCGCGTCCTGGCCTACGCCCGGGGGCTCGGCTCGACCCGGGCCGGCGTCCTCGAGACGACCTTCAAGGAAGAGACCGAGACGGACCTGTTCGGCGAGCAGGCGCTGCTCTGCGGCGGGGTCTCGGCGCTCATCAAGGCGGCCTTCGAGACGCTCGTCGAGGCCGGCTACCAGCCCGAGCTCGCCTATTTCGAGACGATGCAT
>JBBQDL010000015.1:0-54624 GCA_038319665.1 Candidatus Limnocylindrales bacterium | reverse complement strand
CGACGCTACTTCCGGCCCGAGACGATGGCGCTCATCGATGCCGTCGTCGACCAGGAGGAGGTGAGCCCGACGATGCTCATGGCGAGCTGATCACCAACGCGACGATGACGCCCTGTTACACCACGTCCTGGGACTTGACCTTTTGGCGGGAAAACCGGGTGCGATCGAGCCTCTTGGGAATGCGCGCGTGGTGGCATCCGCGAGCGCTCCGTGCCACCATCGGCGGATGCAGTCTTCTCGCCCGGACGGATCACCAGACGACGCAGAGGAGCGCGAAAGCGCGTATGAGCTGCTACAGCGCGGGCAGGCGTTCCTCGAACGGCGTCACTACGCCCAGGCGGCGATCGTCCTCCAGCGTGCCGATCGGCTCGAACCCCGGAAGGGCTCCATCCTCGAAGCCCTCGGGCGGGCGTACTTCAACTCGGGCCAGGCGGAGCGAGCACGAGTGACCTTCGAGGCATTGCTCGACGTCGACCCATCCACGCCCTACGGGCACTACGCCCTCGGCCAGAGTCTCAAGCGGCTCGGCCGACGCGCTGAGGCGGGCACTCACCTGCGGCTGGCCGTCGCCCTTAGTCCGGATACGGTCCTCTACCGGGACGCACTCGCCCGCCTCGGCTGATCACATTCTCGGCCAGCACGCGCGTTCCAACCACAGGAGCATTGGGCCATCAGACTCGGCCCGGTCAGCGTGGGCTACGACCGAGCGGCCCAGGATCACGAGCCGATTCGCCTCGATCGGGGCGATGCCGCCGGGGCTGGTCGGGGCCTGATCGAGTAGGCATCCCGGAGTGGGCTGTCAGCTTCCCGATCCGCATCCGGGGTGGCGGCACCCTGACGCTTGGAGCGGCCGAGCCGATCGCCGGCCAGGCCCCTCCTACGACCCGCGCAACCGAGCGAGCCAGAGCAACGCGACGATCGTCTTCGCGTCCCGGAACTCACCGGCCTCGGCGGCCGCGACCGCGTCGCGCCAGGGCATCCGCTCGAGGAGGAGGTGCTCGTCGGCGTCGGGGCCGAGGCGTTCACCATCGGCGGGTCGCAGATCCGTGGCTAGATAGAGATGCATCAACTCCGACGCGAAGCCCGGCGCGGTGTAGAAGCTCGCGAGCCGCCGCCACGTGCCGGCGCGCATCCCGGTCTCCTCCTCGAGCTCGCGCGGGGCGGCGAGCGCTGGATCCTCGATCGACCCGTCGGGCGCGACATCCAGCGTGCCCGCCGGCACCTCGAGGAGCGCCTCGCCGACCGCGACCCGATACTGCCGGACGAGCAGGACCTGACCGTCGGTGTCGAGGGCGAGGATCGCCACCGCGCCCGGGTGGCCGACGACCTCGCGGGTCCCGCGAGATCCGTCGGCGCGCTCGATCGTCTCGATCTTGAAGGTCAGGTATTGCCCGTGGTGCAGGACCTGGGAGTCGACGACGCGCTCGACGAGATCGGCCCCGGAGGTCGACTCCGGGGCCGTTCGGTCGCGATCGCGCGATCCGCCGCTCAGGCGGTGACCGCGATATCGGGGGCGAGGGTCAGGCCCGTCTCGCCGTCGAAGAGGTGCAGCTTCTCGAGCGGCAGGACCATCGTGATGATGTCGCCCGGCTTGATCCGGTGCTCGGAACCGACGATGGCCACGATGTCCTGGTCGGCCGCGTTGAGATGGAGGAGCTCCTCGTTGCCGAGGTACTCGACGACGTCGGCCCGGGCCCGGAACGAAGCCGCGCCCTGGCCCTCGCCGATGTCGAGGTGTTCCGGCCGGAAGCCCGCCACGAGCGTCTTGCCGACCTTGGGGGTGGCCGCCTCGCGGTAGCGCGGCGGGATCGGGATCGACCAATCGGCGGGACCCACGAGCCGGGCGCCATCACCCGTGCCCTCCATGTGGACCTCGACGAAGTTCATCGACGGGCTGCCGATGAAGCCCGCCACGAACCGGTTGATCGGCGTGTCATACAGGATCTGCGGCGTCCCGACCTGCTGGAGCAAGCCGTCGTTCATGACGGCGATCCGGGTGCCCATCGTCATCGCCTCGACCTGGTCGTGCGTGACGTAGACGACGGTCGTCTTGAGCCGCTGGTGGAGGCGAGCGATCTCGGCGCGCGTCTGGACACGCAGCTTGGCATCGAGGTTGGAGAGCGGCTCGTCCATCAGGAAGACCGCCGGCTCGCGGACGATCGCACGACCGAGTGCGACGCGCTGGCGCTGGCCGCCGGAGAGCTCCTTCGGCTTGCGGTCGAGCAGCTTGTCGAGCTGGATGGTCTCGGCGGCTTCCTTGACCCGGCGCTCGATCTCGGGCTTGGGGACCTTGCGCAGCTTGAGCCCGAACGCGAGGTTCTCGCGGACCGACATGTGCGGGTAGAGCGCGTAGCTCTGGAAGACCATCGCGATATCGCGATCCTTGGGCGGCACGTCGTTGACGACACGATCGCCGATCCTGAGCGTCCCGCTCGAGACCTCCTCGAGTCCAGCGATCATCCGCAGGCTGGTCGTCTTGCCGCAGCCCGATGGTCCGACCAGGACCATGAACTCGCCGTCCCCGATCTCGAGACTGAGATCCTTCACTGCGTGGAACTCGCCGTACACCTTGTTGACGTTGTCGAACGTCACGGTCGCCATGGCGAAACCTCCGCTCCCAGCGGTCCATCGCGGGCCCATGCATCCAGCCACCGAAGCGGACGTGGACGGGCCCCATACGAGGGCTGCTCGGGGTGTCCGCATCGTAGTGGCCCGTGTGCAGCGGCGCAAGGACGAATGTCCCCGACACCCGTCGTCACGGAACCGAAAGGAAGCCTGGTCGACCATTCGGCCATGGAACCCACCACGACCCAGCGAACCCACGAGCGGATCCGGGGCATGCGGCGGCTGCGGACCATGACCATCGGGACCGCCCTGGCGGGCGTCGCCGCGACGGCCGGCCTCAGCTGGTTCGCGGCGGCCACCCATCCGGGCTCGACCGCGACGATCGCGTCGGTCAGCGGGAGCGGCACATCGACAACGACGACCGGCTCGACGACGTCGGGCACCACGGCCACCAACACCGCGACGGCGACACCATCGCCGACCACCAAGAGCTCGACCTCGACGGGTGGCGTATCAAGCTCGTCGGGCAAGGCGCAGGTCTCGACCGGCGGCTCCTAGGTGGAGCACGTTCCGGTCGAGCGCGCGACGTGGCGGGCGATCGGCACGAGCGTCCACCTGCTCAGCCACGGGCTCGATCCCGCGGCCGCGCGACGCAATGTCGAACGGATCCTCCTCGACGTCGACGCCACCTACAGCCGCTTCCGGCCCGATAGCGAACTACGGGTCGTCCAGGCGACAGCGGGCCGCGAAGTCCGGATCAGCCCGCTGCTCACCCTCGCGCTTGGCACGGCTCTGCGGGTAGCCGGCGAGACCGGGGGCGCTGTCGATCCGACCGTGGGTCGTGCGATGCGGGCGATCGGCTACGACGACGACTTCGCCCTGATCGCTGGCCGCGGTGCGCCGCTTCACATCACCCTGGCCCCGATCCCCGGCTGGCGGGCGGTCCATCTCGACGAGCGAGCCCGCCTCCTCCGCATCCCGGCCGGCGTCGAGCTCGATCTTGGCTCGACCGGGAAGGCACTCGCGGCCGACCTGGCCGCCACCGCGGCCTTCGAAGGTCACGCGGCGGGCGGCGTCCTGGTGAGTCTCGGTGGCGACATCGCGACCGCCGGCCGGCCGCCAGCCGGCGGCTGGCGGATCCTGATAGCCGAGGATTCCGAGACTCCCGTCGATTCGGCGGGTGACGTCATCTCGATCGACGGTGGCGCCATCGCCACCTCGAGCACGACCGTGCGCCGCTGGCACGGCCCGGACGGCGCCCAGGTCCATCACCTGATCGATCCGTCGACAAGCACTCCCGCGGTTAGCCCGTGGCGGACTGTCACGGTCGCAGCCGACCGCTGCGTCGACGCTAACGCGGCCGCCACGGCGACCATCGTCATGGGCACGGCCGGGCACGACTGGCTCGAGCGGACCGGTCTACCCGGGAGGCTGGTCGGGACCGACGGCGAGGTCGCCCGGGTGGGTCGCTGGCCGTAACCGGACCGAAAGGTGGCGCGACAGAGACTCGTCGACGGACACGTCCGATCTACCCGGACCTCAACCAAGTCGGACGTGTCCGCCAGCAATCGGGGAGCGGCGTGATGTCTGATCAGATCCTGTGGTTCGCGAGTCGGGGCTCCGGTATCGTCTCGCTCGTCCTCTCGACGGCGGTCGTCTGCCTCGGCATCCTCACCGTCGTCCGCTGGCAGCGCCCGGGCTGGCCACGCTTCCTGACCGTCGCGCTCCACCGCCGGGTCGCGCTGCTCTCGATCGTCTTTCTCGCCATCCACATCGTGACCGCCATCCTCGATCCGTACACCTCGCTCGGCGTGCTCGCCGCGCTCGTGCCCCTGGCGTCGTCCTACCGCCCGGTCGCCGTCGCCCTCGGAGTGATCTCGGTCGACCTCACCCTCGCCGTGATCGTGTCCAGCCTCCTCCGGGAGCGGATCGGCCATCGCGTCTGGCGCGCGGTCCACTGGCTGGCCTACGGCGCGTGGCCGATGGCCCTGTTGCACGGCCTGACAGCCGGCACCGATGCCTTCGCCCCATGGATGCTCGCCATCGAGGGCGCCTGTGTCCTCGCGGTCGGCGCGGTCCTTGTGTGGCGGGTCGACGCAGGGCGCCCTCGACGGGCGGGCCTGTCGTCGGTGGTGGCGGCCGCCTCGATCCTTCAGCCCGGCCGGCCGGGGAGGGAACCCCGATGACCGCCCGGATCCTGGCCGGACCGCCGTCGGCCGCCGGTGCCGAATCATTCCCCGACCACCGCCGGCGGCTCGGCCCGATGCCGCCGATCGCGGAACGCCGTGAGGTCATCGGCCTCCTGGCCGCCAGCGGCCTGCTCGGGCGGGGCGGGGCGGGCTTCCCGGTGGCGCGCAAATGGTCGACGGTGGCCGAGCGCGGCGCGGGCGCCGCGGTCGTGCTGGCCAACGGTGCTGAAGGCGAGCCCCTGAGCGCCAAGGACCGGACGCTGATGGCGACCCGACCGCACCTCGTCCTCGACGGCGCCGAGCTCGCAGCCGATGCGGTGGGGGCGGACCGGATCGTGCTCTATGTCGGGGCCGAACACGCCGCGGCCCGGGCGGCGCTCGCGCTGGCCCTCACGGAACGCTCGGGAAGCGCGGAACGCGCCGCCGGCGCCCACGTCCCGATCTCACTCGTCGCGGCGCCACCGACCTACGTGGCCGGGGAAGAATCGGCAGCGGTCCATTTCGTGAACGACCGCGATGGGCGCCCGACGGAGACATCGCCACGACCGTTCGAGCGCGGCGTCGACGGCCGGGCGACGCTCGTCCAGAACGTCGAGAGCCTTGCCCATGCCGCCCTCATCGCGCGGCGCGGGGATGCCTGGTACCGGGAGGCCGGCGAAGGGCCGACCCGCGGCACCGCGCTGGTGACGGTGGGGACCGGTGCGTCCCGCGGCGTGACCGAGATCGCGATCGGGACGACGGTGGCCGAGCTCGCCGCGCGCACCGGAGCCCCGCCCGACGCCCGTGCCGTCCTGCTCGGTGGCTATTTCGGCGGCTGGCTGGCGGCCGGCGAGGCCTGGGCACTCATGCTCGATCCGGCCGCCATGCGCGAAGCCGGGAGCGCATTCGGGTGTGGGGTCGTCTCATTCCTGGACCCCGCCGCGTGTGGCGTCGAGACGACCGCGCGGATCATCGACTATATGGCCGGCCAGAGTGCCGCGCAGTGCGGCCCGTGTGTCTTCGGCCTGCGGGCCATCGCCGACGCGACCGCCCGGATCGCCGGCGGGGCGGCCCACGCGGACGACCTCGAGCGGGTCATGCGCTGGTCGAGTCAGCTCGCCGGCCGCGGCGCCTGCCGGCATCCCGACGGCGCGGTCGGGCTCATGCAGAGCGCATTGCGGGTCTTCGCGGACGAATTCGCCGCCCACCAGCGGAGCCGGACGTGCCCGGTCGCCCGCAGCCAAGGCAGGGCCGCGTGATGGCCGATCCATCCGAGACCAAGGCGATCGCCGTCGATCGGATCCGCTGCGATGGATACGGGATGTGCGCCGAGCTGCTCCCTGAGCTGATCGAGCTCGACGACTGGGGCTACCCGATCGTCGACGGCTCCGCGGTCCCCGACGAGCTCCTCGACCATGCCCGGCGCGCGGTTGCCGCCTGCCCGGTCCTTGCCCTTCGACTCCGGCACGCGCCGCGTGCGACGATGGGCTGCCAAGCCGGGGCGCGGGTCCCGGTCTCGAGATCGTGAGGTTGACGTGCGCGTGCTGGTGGCCGAGGACGACCCCGGCCTGCGCGACGTCATCGTCCTGGGCCTGAACGACGCGGGCTACAACGTGGATGCCGTCGAACGCGGCGATGACGCCATCGATCATCTCGGCTGGTACGACTACGACGTCGCCATCATCGACTGGCGGATGCCCGGCGCCGAGGGCATCGATGTCGTGGCGTGGGCGCGCGGGCATGACCGTCCGACCGCGATCCTCATGCTCACCGCGCGCGACGCGCCAGAGGACCGGATCCGCGGGCTCGACACGGGGGCCGACGACTATCTCGTCAAGCCGTTCGACTTCGGCGAGTTGCTCGCGCGCGTGCGTGCCCTTCAGCGCCGGCCGCGCGGGGTGGATGCGCCGGTCATCCGGGTGGGGCGCCTCGCGCTCGATCCTGTGCCACAGCTCGTGACCGTCGATGGACGGACCGTCAGCTTGACCGCGACCGAATACCGCATCCTCGAGATCCTGATGCGCCGCGCCCCGGCGGTCGTCGAGCGCAAGGCGTTCGCCGAGCACGCCTGGGCCGACGAGACCGCTCCGCTCGGTTCGAACGCGATCGACGTCCAGCTGAGCCGGCTCCGCGCCAAGCTGCCCGACGCGGGCGTCCGTATCGTCACGGTCCGTGGCCGCGGCTATCGCCTGGAGGAGGCATGAGCGCGGGCCGCGCGCCGGCGGTCCGTCGCCAGTCGATCTTGGTGGCGTTGGCGGCGACCATCGTCGTGGCGGTCGTCTACGTGCTCGTCGCGATCGCCGTCGTCACCGTCGTCACCCGCGACCTGACGGCCCAGGTCGACGGTCGGCTGGCGCAGGCCCTGACCCGTGTCCCGCAGGGTCCGCCGCCGTCCGGCGGCCCCTTCGAACGACCGCCGGGCGATCGCCCGTTCGGTGCGCCGACGCTCATCTGGGCGGTCGGCTTGGACGGAACGGTCATGCACGACACCGACACGCCCGCGCTTCCCGCCGAACTCGTCCACGTGGTCGGGCCCGAGACCGCCGCGGTGAACGGGTCCGAGCTGCGGCTCCGCGGCGCACAGCTGGGCGACCAGTACGTGGTCGTCGGCCAGACCCTCGACGGCGTCAATGACGCTCGCTCCACGATCCTGCTGGCCGAGGTCGTCATCGCGCCGGTCCTCCTCCTCGTGGTCTTCCTGGGCGCGGTGGTGATCGGGCGTCGGGTCGCGGCACCGGTCGAGGCCGCGCGCCAGCGCCAGGTCGGATTCACCGCGGATGCCTCGCATGAGCTGCGCACGCCACTGTCGGTCATCGAGGCGAACGCGAGCCTGGCCCTGACCGGCGAGCGCGACGCCCCGTGGTACCGCTCCGCCTTCGAGCGGATCGATGATGAGACGAAGCGGATGCGCCGACTCCTCGACGACATGCTATGGCTGGCGCGGTTCGACGCCGCCCGACCACCGGCCGGCGCCGAACCGGTGGACCTCGGCGTCCTGGCCGCCCAGACCGCCGATCGATTCGCCGCGATCGCGGAAACGCGGGGGCTCGCGCTGAGCGTCCATGTCCCCGCTGAGGGCGTCTCGGTCGCGGCGCCGCCCGATCTCCTGGATCGACTCCTGGGCGTCCTGCTCGATAACGCGTGCAAGTTCGTGCCCGACGGCGGGACGGTGGATCTCACGATCGCCCGGGAGGGCGGCCGGGTGGCCGTAACGGTCGACGACTCGGGACCCGGGATCGCGGTCGACCAGCGCGAACGGATCTTCGACCGATTCCACCGGGCCGGCGGGGATGAGACGGACGCGGCTGGGGCCGCTGGTGCTGGACTTGGCCTGGCCATCGCCGACGCGATCGTTCGCGCGACTGGCGGTCATTGGCAGGTCGGCGATTCGCCCGCCGGCGGCGCCCGTCTCTCGGTCAGCTGGCCGCGGGCGCTTGCCTGACAAGCCAGACGCGACGTTGCGGCCGTAATCGTTCCGAAAGGGACGCTGGGGCAGAGTCGCGGCATGGACCACGAAACCCAGTCCCTGAGCACGAGCGCCCCGGGTTCGTCACGGCTCGCCGGCCAGGTCGGGCGGTTCGTCTCGATCGGGATCGTCAGCACGGCGGCGTATGTGGTCCTCTACGGCGGTCTTCGAATAGTGTTGACCGCCGTGGCCTCGAACGCGATCGCCCTCTTCGTGACCGCCGTCGGCAACACTGCGGCGAACCGGCGCCTCACGTTCGGGGTGCGCGGCCGGGCATCGATGCTGCGCGACCAGATCGCGGGCCTCGGCGCGTTCGCCATCGCCCTCGTCATCACGACCGGCGCCGTGATCGACCTTTGCCTTCGTCGCGCCGCGCGCCGCGCGCACCCTCGACATCGTGGTGATCGTCGCCGCGAACGTGCTCGCGACCATCGTTCGGTTCCTCATGCTCCGGGCGGCCATCGCGCCCGACCCGACGAGCCGGGCCCAGCCCACCAGCGAACGATTCGAACGGACCGCGACATGACCACGATCGTCAGACGCAGCGCCACGAAGCCACTCCCCGGTCGCCCGACGGCGCTCCTCGCTCGACTCGCGGGGATCGGCGCCGATGAAGCGACCTGGATCGCCGTCGCGACCCTCGGCATCCTTGCCCTGGCCGCCGTCCTGTACATCGTCAGCCTGACCGTCAGCGGCTATGCGAACACGTATTACTCCGCGGCCGCGGTCGCCGGCTCGCAGAGCTGGTCGGCGTGGTTCTTCGGCTCGATCGACGCCGGGAACTTCATCACGGTCGACAAGCCGCCGCTCGGCACGATGCTCCTCGGGCTCTCGGTCCGCATCTTCGGGCTGAGCTCGTGGAGCATCCTCCTGCCGCAGGCACTGGCCGGGGTCGCCACGGTCGGCGTGCTCATGGCGGCAGTGCGCCGCTCGTTCGGATCGGTCGAGGCGATCATCGCCGGCCTCGTCGCGGCGCTCACGCCGGCCGCGGTCCTCATCTTCCGATATGACAATCCCGACGCGCTGCTGACCCTCCTCCTGGTCGTCGCCGCATATGCCCTCGTCCGCGCGCTCGAGGCCGGACGGCTACGCTGGGTCATCCTCGCCGCATCGCTCGTCGGCCTCGGATTCCTGACCAAGTATCTCCAGGCGTATCTCGTCCTGCCCGCCTTCGCGCTCACGTGGGCGATCGCGGCGCCCGGCTCGGTCCGTCGGCGTGTCGCCGGTCTGGCGGTCGCGTTCGTCACCGTCGTCCTCGCGAGCGGCTGGTGGGTGGCGATAGTCGAGCTCATCCCGGCGGCCTCGCGGCCGTACATCGGCGGTAGCCAGACGAACTCGGTCATCGATCTGCTGCTCGGCTACGACGGCCTCGGTCGGATCTTCGGGCAGGGCGCCGGCGTCCTCGGCGGCGGCGGTGGTGGCGGCGGCGGCGGCGGCGGGTTCTCCGGCGTTCCGGGGATCCTGCGACTGTTCAACGCCGAACTCGGCGGTCAGGTCAGCTGGCTCCTGCCGCTCGCGGTCGGTGCCGCCGGACTCGGCCTATGGGTCCGCCGTCACGCGCCTCGGACGGACGCCCGGCGGGCGGGCTACCTCCTGTGGGGCGGCTGGCTGGCGGTCCACCTCATCGTCTTCAGCTTCATGTCGGGGATCATCCACAGCTACTACGCGGTGATCCTGGCGCCCGCGCTCGGGGCGCTGGCCGGGGCGGGTGTCATGGAGGCCTGGCGGCTACGGTCGCGGACGGCCTGGGGCGGGATCGTCCTCGGCGTGGGGATCGTCGGATCGGCGGTCTGGGCCTGGGCGCTCCTCGAGCGGACGCCCGACTTCGCGCCGGGTCTTGGGATCGCCATCGTGTCGGTCGCGATCCTGGTCGCGGTCGTCGTCGCGATGCCCGCACAGGCCGCATGGCGCCGGGGGACAGCCCTGGCCGCGGGCCTTGGGATGGCGGTGTTGGTGACTGGACCGGCGGCCTATGCCCTCGACACGATGGGCACCGCCTACAGCGGCGGCACGGTCTCGGCCGGCCCGACCTCGGTCGGGGCCAGGGGTGGGCCAGGCTTCGCCGGGGGAGGGCCCCTCGGCCTCGCTGGCCGACCCACGGACGGCGGCTTCGCGGGCGGCTCGGTCGGTGCGGGCGGCGGGCCAGGAGGTCGGGGCGCCCAGGTCGACGACGCCCTCGTGGAGTACCTCGTGGCCAACCGCGGCGATGCCACATGGATCGTCGCCGTCAGCGGCGCCGATCGCGCCGGTTCGATCGAGCTCGCGACCGGTCTTCCGGTCATGGCCATGGGTGGATTCAATGGCGGCGATCCGACACCGACGCTCGATCAGCTCAAGGCCTACGTCGCGAGCGGTCAGCTCCGCTACGTGCTCCTGGATGGCAGTGGCGGCCCGGGTGGTGGCGGCTCGTCTGTCGTCACCGACTGGGTGACCGCGAATGGCGCCGTCGTCCCGGGCGTCGGCAACGGCACGCTCTACGACCTCGCCGGGGCCGTCTAGAGCAGGCCCCGAGGCGCATCGCGCAGACTGCGTTCCATGGAACCGGAAAACGGTGAAGGCCAGGGGCGGCCTGGGCGGCTGAGATCGGATCGTCGGACCTTGGCCATCGCCGCCTTCGTGGTCGTGGCCCTGGTGATCGGTGGTGTCCTCATCGTCCGCGCCCAATCCTCGGTCGACCAGGCCACGGCGATCGGGATCGCAAGCGACTTCGCGCTGAAGAGCCAGCCCGCCGGGACCCAGATCCGCGGCATCCACGAGACGTCGGTGAGCGAGGTCGGGAACGCCTGGCGGATCGAGATCAGCTTCGATGCGCTCGCCGCGGGTGACGCCTCGGCCAACCCTGAGCCGCAACACCTGTTGATCGATGTCGACAAGGGTTCGGGGACGCCGAGCCTCGTCGGCCAGGGCTGACCCCCAGGATCGCGAGCCATCAGCAGGGGGAGTTGGGGTGGCCTGAGGGGCTCGAACCCTCAACCGGCGGTTCCACAAACCGCTGCTCTGCCATTGAGCTAAGGCCACCACGGAGCGCTCGCGCGGTCCGGCTCGCGCCTTCCGGCTCACGAGCGAACGGGAGTATAGCCCGAAGGCGAGCGATCTCGCCGCTACTCGCCTGGGCCGGACCCCACCGGACCGCACGCAGGCCGTCGCTTCTCTTCGGCACCCGACCGGACCTTCAGGTACCTGCGGGCCAGCGATGTTTGGGACCTTCGCGCCGCGGACATCCCCCGCTCCGCAACCTACGGTGACTGGGACGTCAAGACACCCCCGGACAGCCCCGGAGTACGCAGGTCGCAATGTCCCGCCTCGCCCATCCCCAGCCCCGCCGCTCCCTCCGCACGGACCTCTGGGGCATCGCGTCCTCTCCGCGCCGGACTGCCCTCGCGATCGCGCTCCTGTTCGGTCTCACCTCGGTCTTCACCTTCGCCGTCCCGGCATCGACCCTCGCCTGGGACAGCGGAACGTTCAGCGCCTCATCCGAGGCCGACCTGGTCGCGATGACGAACCGGGCCCGCGCGAACGCTGGCATGAAGTCGCTCCGCCTCGACTCGACGCTGACCAGCGTCGCGCGCTGGCGAAGCAAGGACATGATCACTCGCGACTATTTCAGCCACACGATCCCGGGTTACGGCAAAGTCTGGGACAAGCTCACGGCCATCGGGTACTGCTTCAACGTCGCGGGCGAGAACATCGGCTGGAACACCTATCCCGACGACACCGCGACCGCCGCCATCCAGCAGATGTTCATGAACTCCGCGGGGCACCGCGCGAACATCCTGGGCACCGCCTGGGACAGCATCGGCATCGGCGCCTACAAGGGTCCGACCGGCAAGAAGATGTGGACGGTCCTGTTCGCCGACAAGTGCGGTTCGACGACCACGCCAAAGCCCACCCCCAGGCCAACGCCGCGACCCACCCCCAGGCCGACACCTCGTCCGACCGCCCGACCGACGCCGCGACCGACCCACACCGCGCCCCGGCCGACGCCACGCCCGACCCCGCGTCCACTGACGACGACCGCCCCGACCGCGCCTCCCGCACCGACACCCGGCCTCACCCCGGCCCCGTCACCAGAGGGCAGCGTCGAACTGACGGCGCCGTTCTCCAGCGGTGACCTGATCGGTCCGGCAGGCGACCCGAGCGCGATTCCGGGCGACGGTTCGACGGGCACCGACCCAAACGCAACGCCTGGCGATGGAGCCGTCGCCGGCATCGGGCTCGATGGGACCGTCGGGATGCGGGTGGTCGATCGCGGGACGACCGACGGCCTGCTCGAGACGATCGTGGGTGGAGTCGCGGGCTTCTTCCTCGGCCGCTGACCATGGCCGTCGCGACCGCCACGGCTACACTGCCATCCATGCCGGCCATCCTCGAGGCGCGCGACCTCACCAAGTCGTACCCCCTGGGACCCACCCTCGTCGAGGCGTTGCGCGGCGTCTCCCTCGAGGTCAAGAGCGGTGAATTCCTCGCGCTGATGGGCCCTTCGGGCTCCGGAAAGTCGACCCTCCTCCAGGTCCTCGGCGGTCTCGACCGGCCGACGTCGGGCGAGGTCATCCTCGATGGCCAGACGATCAGCCAGCTCTCCGACGACGAGGCGACGCGGCTGCGCCGCGACCAGACGGGGTTCGTCTTCCAGTCGTTCAATCTCATCCCCCTGCTCGACGCCTCCGAGAACATCGCGCTGCCGTTCACGATCGCCGGCCAGGATCCGACCCGTGGCGAGCTCAAGGACCGGATCCGTGACGTCATCGAACTCGTCGATCTGACCGGCAAGGAGCACCACAAGCCCGACCAGCTCTCGGCCGGCGAGCAGCAGCGCGTCGCGATCGCGCGGGCGCTGGTGACGCGGCCGGCCCTGCTCTTCGCCGACGAGCCGACCGGCAACCTCGACTACACGACCGGCACCGAGATCCTCGATGCGCTCTGGCGGTCGTGCGCCGAGCGTGGCCAGACCGTCGTCCTCGTGACCCACGACTCGAAGGCCGCCGCCTACGCCGATCGAGTCATCGTCATCGGCGACGGGCGGATCCGCGACACCATCGAGCTCGGCCGGCGCGAGACGCACGACGCCACGCCGCTCATCGCACGGCTCGCCAGCCTCGGGCTGTAGGGCCCGGCCGGGATGCGTCTGACCAACCTCGCCTTCCGCAGCCTCCGGGCTCGACCGCTGCGAACGATCCTGAGCGGGCTCGGCGTGGCGCTCGGAGTCGCCGTCCTGTTCGCGGGGCTCGCGACGAACGCGGGTATCGAAGCATCGGTCCGGACGACGGTCCGCGACCTCGTCGGCACCGCCGACCTCCGCGTCGCGGCCTTTTCCGAGACCGGTCTGTCCGCGACGACCATCGGGGCCATCGCCGGGACGCCGGGCGTGGCCGTCGCTGCGCCCGCACTCGAACGGCGCACCTACGTGGCGCCCGCGCTGGCGACCGATGCCGCCCTGCCGCCGCCGGTCACCGTTCTAGGGATCGACCCGACCGTCGACGGCCGGCTCCACCCGCTCGTCCTTGTCGCCGGTTCGCCACTGCAGCAGCCGGACGAGCACAGCGCGCTCATCACCGAGCGGCTCGCGAGCCAGGACGGCCTCGCCCTCGGTACGTCGCTGATGATGCAGGGTGCGGGCGAACCGATCGCCTTTCGGGTGATCGGGATCATCGCCGGCGACGGGCCACTGACGGGTGCCTTCGGGCGGACCGTGGTCGTGCCGTTGCAGACCGCGCAGACCGTTTTCGCGTCGCCTGGGGTGACACGCGTGGACATCGGCCTGACCGCCGGGACGGACCCGGCGACCGTGTCCAAGGCTCTCGAGTCGCGCCTCGTCAGCGAGCCGTACGTGCTGTCGTCGCCGCAGGACCTTGCGGCAAGCCTCCGGGCCTCCACGACCGACTTCCAGGCGACGACCACGCTGATCGCTGCGATCGCCCTGTTCGCCGGCGCGTTGCTGATCTTCAACACCTTGTCGATGACGGTCACCGAGCGCATCCGCGACGTGGGGCTCCTGCGGGCCGCGGGCGCCAGCCGGGGCCAGGTGATGTCGTTCATGCTCACCCAGGCGCTCGCCCTGGGCCTCGTCGGCTCGCTCGTCGGCCTGATCCTCGGCGGGTTGCTCGCTCTCGCCACGGTCGCCTTCATGCGGACCATCGGCTCGGTCACCCTCGACCGGCCGGCGCTGCCGCTCGACGCCGTCGCCGTCGCCCTGCTGGTGGGCATCGGGGTCACCCTGGCGGCCGCCCTCGAACCCGCTCGCCGCGCGAGCCGGATCCAGCCGGTCGAGGCCCTCAAGGCCCGTCTCGACCTGCCCGCGACGCGGGGTGCCCGCCTCCGCTGGCTGGCGGCGGTCTTCGTCGTCATCGCGCTTGTCGGCGTGGTCGCCCGGCCACGTGCGGCAGGCGACGCCGGGATCGTCCAGGCGCTCGTCGTCTATGCGGTGTTGCTGGTCGCGACCCTGCTCATCCCGTTCATCCTGCCGGCCATCGCGCGCATCGCCGGAGCGCCGTTCTCGCTGGTCCTCCGCCTCGAGGAACGGCTGGCCCGTGCCTCGGTCGTCCGCGACCGGAGCCGGACGGCGCTGACGCTTGGCGCCCTGACCATCGGGCTGGCGATGATCGTCGCGCTCGGTGGGGTGGGGCAGCACGCCCGAGCGGAGGCGGCCGATTGGATCGCCGACGTCATCCCGGGCGAGCTGGTCCTGACGTCCATCCGACCCATCGCCGCCGATGAAAGCATCCCGGATCAGATCCAGGCGGCCGTCCCGGGGATCGCCCGGATAAGCCCCATCGCGACGTTCGACGTCGCCGTGGCGGGGACACGGACCGACGCGGCGGCCGTCGTCGGCGCCGACATGGCGGCCGACGGACGCCTCCGGTTCGTGTCGGGCGACCGTGCCGCGGCCCTCGCCGCGCTCGATGCCGGCGGCGCCACGATCCTTCCTGTCGCACTCTCCGATCGGCTCCACGTGGCGGTCGGTCAGTCCGTGGCCGTGCCCACCACCGACGGCGGTCGCCTCGAGCTCAAGGTCGTCGGGACCGTCGAGCGATCGATCCCGGGCAAGACCGGCGAAGCGATGCTCATCGGCTGGAGCGACGCCACCACGAAGCTGGGCGTCGTCGGGGCCGATGTCTTCGCGCTGCGCTTCGCCGCCGACGCACCCGCAACGTCCCACGCGGCGCTCCAGGCCCAGGCCGATGACGCGGCGCTCCAGGTCGTCCCGCTCGACCGCATCGAGGGCGCCATCAGCGACGCGCTCGGGCGGATCTTCGGCCTGTTCGACGCGTTGGCCGCGGTCGCGGTCCTCATCGCCGCGCTCGGCATCGTCAACACCCTGACCATCAACGTCATCGAGCGCGTGCGGGAGATCGGGATCCTCCGGGCGGCCGGGATGACCCGTCGCCAGGTCTGGCGCTCGGTGGTGGTCGAGGCTGGCATCCTCGGTCTCGCCGGCGCCATCCTCGGGATCGTGCTCGGTCTCGTGATCGGCGCGCTGATGGTCGTCCTGGCCGGCGGCCGGGTCGACGTCGCGACCGGGATCCCATGGTCGATCATCGGCCTGGCACTCGTCCTGGGGGTCGTCGTCGCGATGCTCGCCGCGGCCTATCCGGCCCGGATCGCCAGCCGGCTGTCGATCGTCCGGGCCGTCCAGTACGAGTGACGCGATGCTAGAATCCGGCGGTCCGTCGCCGGCCTGCGCGACCCTCGACCCGGAGTCCAGATGACGATCGCCATCCCGAGACTCGACCGCACCACCGCCGCGGAACGAGGCCTCACCCTCGCCGACTTCCTCGTCCCGATCAGCGTCGGCGAACGACTCAACGCCCGACTCCGACACATCCTCCTGATCGCGAGCGGTGCCTTCCTCATCTACCTGACCGCGCAGGTCTACATCGCCAGGACGCCCGTGCCCCTGACCGGCCAGACGTTCGGTGTCCTGATCGTCGGTGGCGCGCTGGGCGCGCGACGTGGGTTCGCGGCCGTCGCGTTGTACGTCCTCCTCGGCCTGGTGGGGCTGCCGTTCTTCGCCGAGCACACGGGCGGGTCGGCGGTCATCCTCGGAGCGACCGGCGGCTATCTCATCGGGTTCATCATCGCGGGCGCGATCGTGGGTCGGCTCGCCGAGCTGGGCTGGGACCGCCATATCGGCGGGGCGATCGGGATGATGCTCGTCGGCAGCGTCGTCATCTATGCCATCGGCTTGCCGTGGCTCGGCGTCACCCTCCACCTCTCACCGGCCGACACGATCGCGGCCGGCCTGACGCCCTTCGTGGCCTGGGATTCGGCCAAGCTGGCGGTGGCGGCGGGGATCTTCCCGGCTGCCTGGTGGCTCATCGGGCGGCGACCGGACGACCGCTAGGCCCGGGATCGGCCACGGCCGCCCGGCTGGCGTCGGGTCAGGGAGCCAGGCTCGCGCTCAGGCTCCGGTACGACTCGCACAGAAGACGCGAGACTTCGGGCCAGTAGCCGTCCCCGGCACCGGTCGAGCCCTCGGGATCGTCCGTCGCTCCCCGGTCGCGGACCTCGGCGGCCACGCCCCGAAGGCGACCGGCCTCGGCGACGCGGTCGCGCGGGACTTCATAGAGGGCGGCATACAGGTCCGTGATCGATTCGCCCGCCGCGGCGCCCGCGGCCAGCCCGATCTCACGCCGCACGACCCACCATCGAAGTTCGTGTCGGGCGACCGCCTCGACGTCGACATGGTCGGGCAGCTTGAGCATCCGGTACGCCCGCCCGATGTCGGGCGCGAACCGCTCGTAGTCGCCGGTCGCGCGGGCGAAGCCGGCGGCCGCGCGGGTCAGGATCAGGCTCGCCGCCAGCGCGCGCGGCCACGAGACGCGGGCCTGGGCCCGGATCGCCTGGACGAGCAGCCCGAACAGGCGTGCCGGTTGCCGTCGGTAGTAGGCCTTCCACATCCTCGTCTCGAGGCGGGCCAGTTCGTCGGGGTCGAAATCGGTGCCCCAGCGCGTCCCATGCGTCATCCGCGGCGTCCCTCCGAAGTGTCCGATATGGTGCGCCGATGGATACGCGAGCGCACGCCGGCCGGATGACCGGCGGATGAGCGGCGGCAATCACGACGCCGGTCTCTATGGCCCCGACTCGGAGGCCTGGCGTCTCAACCGCGAGTCGATGCTGCTCCTGGGCGCTGGCCCCCGGGCGCTCCTCCTCCAGATCGCGCACCCCGCGGTCGCGGCCGGCGTCGCCGATCACTCCGACTTTCGGACGGACCCGTGGCGCCGCCTGGCCGGGACCCTCCGCAGCTACCTGACCATCGTCTACGGCTCGTCAGCGACGGCGCGCGCGGAGATCCGGCGGCTCAATGCGCTCCATCGAGGGATCACCGGACAGGGCTACTCGGCACGCGACCCCGAGCTGTCGCTGTGGGTCCATGCCACGCTGGTCGACTCGACGATCGCGGTCGCCGACGCCTGGCTCGAGCCGATCACGCCCGCTCGACGAGCGGCGTTCTATGCCGAGACCCGACCCCTCGGCCGTGCCTTTGGCGTGCCCGACGCCCTCCTGCCGGCGGATATCGACGCGTTCGAGGCGTACATGGCCGGGATGCTCGTGCCATCGGGTCCGGTCCGGGTCTCGGCTGTCGCACGCGAGCTGGCGGGGGTCGTGCTGCGTCCGCCGCTCGCGCCCCTGGCGCCGTGGCTCGGGGTCGTGCCCGCCGGGGCGTACGCCTGGACCCTGTGGCCATCGGTCGGGCTCCTCCCTGCCTCCGTCCGCGACGACTACGGGCTGCCGTGGGGCGCGCGCGAGCGCCTCGTCTCGGCCTGGCTGGTGGCCGGCTGGCAGGCCTGGCGGCCGTTCCTCCCCGCGTCGTTCCGCCAGATGCCGAAGGCGCTCGCCGCAGACCGGCGCGTGGGCGGCGCGGACGGCCTTGCGATCCGGTCGCGGACGGCACGCTAGACTCCGCCGGTGACCCTCGATCCCCTCGCGGCTGCCATCGACGCGCGTCTGCCGGGCATCCGGCTCCTGACCGACGAGGGCGACCGCGAAGGGTACCGACGCGACGAGACGGCCTACCTCCGCGCCGGGCTCCCGCGCGCGGTCGTGTTCCCGACGACGACGGCCCAGGTCGCCGAGCTGGTCCGGATCGCAGCGGAGCTCCGGATAGCGGTCGTGCCCCGTGGCGCCGGGACGGGCCTGTCGGGCGGCGCGGCCGGGATCGAGGGCGGCCTGACGATGGTCTTCACCTCGATGGACCGCATCCTCGAGATCGATCGCGAGAACCTCGTGGCGGTCGTCCAGCCGGGCGTCATCAACGCCCATCTCAAGGCCGCGGTCGCGGCCGAGGGCCTCTTCTACCCGCCCGACCCGGCGAGCTACGAGATGTGTTCGATCGGTGGCAACCTCGGCACCAACGCCGGCGGACTGTGCTGCGTCAAGTACGGCCAGACGCGCGATTCGGTGCTGTCGCTCGAGGTCGTCATGGCCGATGGGACCGTCATCCGGACCGGTGGCAAGAACATCAAGGACGTCGCCGGGTACTCGCTGACCCACCTCTTCGTGGGCAGCCAGGGCACGCTCGCGATCACCACCGAGGCGACGCTCCGGCTCCGCCCGGCGCCACCGCCCCGGTTGACGATGCTCGCCTTCTTTCCGACCGTCGAAGCCGCCGGCGACGCGGTGGCCGGGATCGCGGCCGCCGGCCTCGCGCCGGTGACGCTCGAGCTGCTCGACCGGTTCACGATCAACGCCGTCGACGACATGAACAACCTCGGGCTGGACCGGACTGCCGCCGCGATGCTGATGATCGAATCCGACATGCCAGGTCCGGCGGCGAACGACGAGCTCGAGCGCGCCGAGGCGACCTGCCGCGTGGCGGGCGCGACCGACGTCGTGCGGGCGGCCGATGCGCAGGAGGCGGACTGGCTGCGCCAGGCCCGCCGCGCTGCCCACTTCGCGCTGGGACGGCTGGGCGACGTCCGGATGGAGGACGTCGGCGTCCCGCGAGCACGCGTGCCCGACATGCTCCGCGCGATCGAGCGGATCGCGGCCAAGCACGACGTCAGGATCGGGACGTTCGGGCACGCCGGCGACGGCAACCTCCACCCGGACCTCGTCTTCGAGCACGGGGACCCGACTGCCGAGGCCAAGACCGAACTGGTCAAGAAGGACCTCTACCAGGCCGCGCTCGACCTGGGCGGCACGGTCACCGGCGAGCACGGAATCGGGAGTGCCCGGCGCGAGTGGCTGGAGATCCAGAAGGGCCCCGACGCGGTCCGTATCATGCGGGCCATCAAGGCCGCGCTCGACCCGCTGGGCACCCTGAATCCGGGCCGGGTCATCTAGCCGGGGTCCCGGTCAGCGGGTCGTCATCCGCAGACCCGCACGGCCCGTATCACCACCATGAACGTTCGGACGCGGCGCTGCCTCATGCCCATCGCCCTGGCGTTCGTCGTGATCGCCTGCGGGTCGAACGCGCCATCGGGGACATCCCGTCCCAGCGGCGCCGCCCCTAGCGCCGCGGACTCGGCGGCCGTGCCATCGGCCCCGACGTCGCCGCGCCCATCCACGACCTCGCCGACCATCGCCACCGTCGCCCGCCTCGAGGCCGCCGTGGCGGCCAACCCGAACGACGAAGCCTCGCAACGCGACCTTGGTTACGCACTCCTCCAACGCGTCCGCGAGACGGCGGACCCGACCCTGTACGCACCCGCCGAAGCGGCGTTCGATGCCGCGCTGCGTCTCGCGCCCGACGATGACCTCGTCCTTGTCGGGATCGGCGGGCTCCAGCTGGGCAAGCACCAGTTCGCGGCAGCGCTCGTCACGGGGCGGAAGGCTGTCGCGTTGTCGCCCAACCTCGATACCGCGCTGGCGGTCGTGGTGGACGCGCTCGTCGAGCTGGGCCGCTACAGCGAGGCGGACGACGCGGCGTCCGCGATGCTCGGCGCCGGCACCGACCTGACGACCCTGACCCGTGTCTCGTATCTCGCGGAACTGCATGGGAAGCTGGACATCGCCCTCAAGGCGATGCATCAGGCCAGCCTGTCGCCCGGCATCGCGCCCGAGAATGTCGCGTTCACCGAAGCCCTGCTCGGCAATCTGCTCGTCTACACCGGCGACCCGACGGCCGCAGCCGTGGCCTACAAGCGCGCCCTCGTCCTCGTCCCGGCCCATGCCCCGTCGCTGGCGGGGGAGGGGCGGCTGGCGGTCGGTGCCGGTCGACTGGACGACGCCACCGCCCTCTTCCAGCGTGCCGCCGACATCCTGCCGCTGCCCGAATACGTCATCGCGCTCGGCGATGCGGAGACCGCCGCCGGCCAGACCGACGCCGCGACCCGCAACTTCAAGCTCGCCAGGGCTGAGATCCAGATCTTTCAGGCCACGGGCGTCATCGTCGATGTCGACCTGGCGCTGTTCGAGGCCGACCACGGTGATCCGGCGGCCGCGCTCGGGTTCGCCGAGACCGGCTACAAGGCGACGCCGACCGTGCGAGCCGCCGACGCGCTCGCCTGGGCGCTCCACCGACTCGGACGCGATACCGAGGCGAAACAGCGGTCCGACGAAGCACTCCGGCTCGGTTCGCGCGACCCGCTCTTCCGCTACCACGCGGGCGCCATCGCGGCAGCCGTCGGCGACGTCAAGGACGCCCGGACCGACCTCGAGCTGGCGCTCGCCACGGACCCCGGATTCTCAGCGACCGGGGCGGCCGAGGCGCGCCGGATCCTGGCCAGCCTGCCCTGACCGCACCCCATTCATCCGAACGCACCCGGACTGCGCATCCAACTCCGAAGCGCCCGGGCGGAGAGTCGCGACACGCCGAGTGACGCCGCAGGTCGAGGGGTCCTGCCCCATCAACCCTTCGAGTCCACAGGGAGGATCCAGTGTCCACCAGATCCAAGGCGGCCGGCATCGTCGGTGCGCTATTCATCGCGGCGACGTCGGTCGGCGGGACGTTCGCGTCCAGCCACCGCGAGGCGCCGCTCATCGCGGGTGATCCCTCGGCTGACAACACCGACCTCTACGCGTTCGTCAGCCCGAATAACCCGAACAGCCTGACGATCATAGCCAACTACGTGCCGTTCGAAGAGCCGGCCGGCGGCCCGAACTTCTACCCGTTCGATCCGGAGGTCCGCTACGAGATCCACATCGACAACAACGGCGATGGCAAGAGCGACATCACCTACTCCTTCCGGTTCCATACGACCCGCAAGGCGACCGACTTCGCCGGGATCCCGACCTTCCTCTACAACGACGGTCCGGTCACGAGCCTGAACGACCCGAACCTGCTGGTTCGACAGACGTACGACGTCTTTCGGAACGGCGTTCGGATCGCCGCCCATCTCCCGACGCCACCGGCCAACATCGGCCCGCGTTCGGAGCCCGACTATGCGACGCTGGCGAACAAGGCCGTCAAGACGCTCGGCAACGGCACCAAGACCTTTGCCGGACAGCGTGACGACGCCTTCTTTGCCGACCTCGGCTCGATCTTCGATCTGGCCGGCCTCCGCCCCTTCAACAACCTGCATGCCATCCCGCTCCCGGTCGCGCCGGCTCTCGACGGCCTCAGCGGATTCAACACAAACTCGATCGCCATCCAGGTCCCGCTCCGGTTGCTGACCAGGGATCACGCGCTCCCGACCGGCCCGAACGACCGTGACGCCGTCCTCGGCATCTGGGCAGCGGCCAGTCGCCTGCGCAATCGGACCTTCAACGCCAACGGCACCATCACGCGATCGGGTCCGTGGCAGCAGGTCTCCCGCCTTGGCAATCCGCTGATCAACGAGGTGATCATCCCGACGCGCAAGAAGGACTACTGGAACAGCCAGAAGCCAGCCAACGACTCCCAGTTCGCGAAGTACTACAAGACCTCCGAACTCGCCGCGGTCGCCAACGCGCTCTACGCGGCGCTGGACACGCCGGCAACGACCAACCGCAACGACCTCGTCGCGATCCTGCTGACCGGGCTCGATATCCCGAAGTCGGCGACGGTCCCGACCGGTCTCCACTACACGCGCACCGGTTCGGTCCTCGCCGACGAGCTCCGAGTCAACACCGGCATCAAGCCGAACGCGGCCGGTGCGTGCGTCTTCGGTGTCACCGGAGGCGGCACGCCTAGCCGTCTGGGCGCCCTCGAGGGCGACCTGTGCGGCTTCCCCAACGGCCGTCGCCTCCTCGACGACGTGGTCGACATCGAGCTCCGCGCCATCGTCGAGGGCTACGGCCCGACCCTTCATGCGGTCCTGGGTGTTCCGGATCGCTCCCCCAACGACCTCCTGGGCGATGGCGTCGACAAGAACGACATGCCGTTCCTGACGACGTTCCCGTATATCGGCCTGCCGCACCAGGGCTATTCTCACCTCCACGAGCACGGCGCGACGGTCTTCTAGATCGCACCTCGCCGCTAGCCGAGAGCCCGGGCATCGCCCGGGCTCTACGGATTCCGGCCCTATTTGACAGGGTCGCGCAGCGCCCGGATGATGCGCGGGATGCGTGCACATCTGTTAAGTACATCTGTGCGTTGAGCGACTTCGACCAGCTCGTTCGCACGAGCCGGCTCTACTACGAGCTGGGTGAGACGCAGAACGCGATCGCCGAGCGACTCGGCGTCACGCGACCACAGGTCTCGCGCCTGCTCAAACGCGCACGCGCGGAGGGGATCGTCGAGATCCGGATCAACGACCGGACCGCCATCGAGAGCCCAGCCGGCGAAGCCATCCGGCGGCTCCATGGCCTTGATGCCGTCCATCTGGCGCCGACCATCGAGGGTCCGGAGGATCTCACGCGACGGATGGTCGGTCGGCTGGCGGCCGAGGTCCTGCGCGGTGCGTTGCGCTCCGGGGCGACGGTCGGGATCGGCGACGGGGCGTCCGTCTCGGCGGTGGCCGCCGCCCTCGAGGAGACCGCCTCGCCCGTCGCCGCCACCGTGGTCCCGTTGTGCGGCGGGTACTGGTCCACCGGCCCGGAACGCGAGCCCTACCGGCGTGTCGCGGACGCGCTCGGCGCACAGGTCCGGGGGCTGATGGCGCCCGGGCTCGTCGACGACGCGGCCACGCAACGGGCGCTCATCGCGCACGCGGGGGTGCGCTCGATCATCCACCTTTGGGACCGCCTCGATGTCGCCCTGTTCGGGATCGGCGGCCCGGCCTGGAGCGCGGCCCAGCTCGGGGAGCCCGTCGAGCGCGAGCTCGACGCCGCCGGCGCCATCGGCGAGATCCTCGTCGCGCCGTTCGACCTCGATGGACGGTTCGTGTGTCCCGCCTTGCGCGAACGCGTCATCGCGTTCGATGCACGCCGGCTGGGCCGTCTCCCGGTGTCGATCGGGGTGGCCGCCGGCGAGAGCAAGGTCCGCCCCATCCTCGGCGCACTGCGGGCGGGCGTCGTCCGCACGCTCGTGACCGATGTGGCGACCGCTGAGGCGGTCCTGGCACTCGACGGGGCGACCGGCGCACCGTCGATTGGTGTGGTGTGACGGCCGCCCGAACGCCGGCCATCATCGGCCTCGATCTCGGCACGACCGAGGTCAAGGCGGGCCTGGTCGGCCTCGATGGTCGCCTCCTGGCACTCGCCCGGAGCGGCTACGCGCTCGACTCGTCCGGTGGCCGCGGCTGGGCCGAACAGGATCCCGGGGCGTGGTGGTCCGCCGTCGTCGGTGCGATCCGGAGCCTGCGGGCCGCGGACGTCGCCGAGGTCGTCGCGATCGGCCTGGACGGCCATGGGCCGACCCTCGTGGCGGTCGACGCGCGTGGCGAGGCGACCCGGCCGGCTATCACGTTCCTCGATTCGCGCGCCATGGCCGAGGCGGCCGAGCTGACCGCCCGGACCGGTGTCGAGGGCTGGTCGCTCGGCGGTCTGCCGGCCGCCGTCTGGGTCGAACGCCACGAGCCGGCCGTGGCCGCGGCGACGCGCTGGTACCTCGCGACCTGGGAATGGCTCGCACTCCGGCTGACCGGCGTCGTCGCCGCGCCGCTGGTCCCGGACCAGGTCGTTCCTGATCCGACGCGCCTCGCGACGGCGGGGATCCCACTCGATCGACTCCCGCCGTCGACGGCGGCGGGCCGGATCGTCGGTGGGCTTACGACGAACGCGGCCGACGCGCTCGGACTAGCGCCTGGCGTCCCGGTCGCGGCGGGCATGGTCGATGCCTTCGCGAGCTACGTGGGGGCGGGGCTGCTCGAGCCCGGTGATGCATACGACCCGGGCGGTTCGGCGGGCGGATTCGGGGTGTACTGGGATCGGCCCCTCGTCGTCCGGGGTGGGTTCGTGACTCCTGCGCCCCTGGCCGGGCGGTACAGCGTCGGGGCGGCGATGGCCGCCACGGGCCGGGCGCTCGACTGGTACCGCGACGACATCCTCGGCGGGACGATCACCACCGAAGCGCTCCTGGCCGAGGCGGCCGCGACCGCGCCGGGTGCCGAGGGACTCGTCTTCCTGCCGTATCTTGCCGGCGAGCGATCGCCGATCTGGGATCCCGATGCGCGAGGCGTCCTCGCCGGGCTGACCCTTGGGCATGGCCGCGGCCACGTGGCCCGGGCGATCGTCGAGGCATCCGCGCTGGCGATCCGTCACGTTGCGCAGCCGATGATCGCGGCCGGCGTCACGGTCACCGCGATGCGGGCCTGCGGGGGCCCCGCGCGGAGCGCCTTCTGGAACGGGGTCAAGGCCGACGTGACCGGCTTCGAGGTCCTCGTCCCCGAGGTGCTGGAGACCGCCGTGCTGGGATCCGCGATCACCGCGGGGGTCGGGATCGGCGTCCACAGCGACCTGCCGTCGGCGATCGCCGCGATGACCAGCATCTCCGCCCGGATCGAGCCGCACCGGGACCTCGCACCCGTCTACGACCGGCTCTTCGAGGCGTACCGCGCGCTGTATCCGGCAACGGCCCCTGTCCTGCGCCCGCTCGGGCAGGCCGTGGCATGACGATACCGCCGGCCAGCACCGGGTCGATCCGGCTGCGCGACCTGTCGTTCGCCTTCCCGAGCCGGATCGGCGCGCCGCTGTCCGTCCTCGACGGCATCGACCTCGCCATCCCCGACGGTGGCATCGTCGCGCTCATCGGGCCCAACGGCTGCGGCAAATCGACCCTGCTGAGGGTCATCGCCGGGCTCCTTCCGGCCGGCACTGGCGAGGCACTCCTCGACGGCGCCCCGATCGACGGCCCCGACCCGCGGATCGGCCTGGTCTTCCAGGAGCCGCGCCTGCTGCCGTGGCGCTCAGCCGCCGACAACATCACCTACCCGCTCGAGCTGGCCGGCTGGCCCCTCGACCGCCGAGCCGCCCGGCTGGCGACCCTGGCCGACCTCGTCGGTCTCGACCCGGCCGTCACCGGCTCGCGCCCGGCGGAGCTGTCGGGCGGGACCCGCCAGCGCGTGGCGCTCGCCCGGGCGCTCGCACTCGAGCCGGCCGTTCTCCTGCTCGACGAGCCGTTCAGTGCGCTCGATGCGCTGACCCGCGAACGCTTCGATCTCGAGTTGCTGCGCCTCTGGGATCGCGCTTCGGCCACGATCGTGATGGTCACCCACAGCATCCCCGAGGCTATCCTGGTCGCCGATCGCGTCGTCGTCCTCTCCCCGCGACCTGGCCGGGTCGTCGCCGACATCCCGGTGGACCTGCCCAGGCCGCGGACCATCGCGGATCTCGACGATGCGGCCGTCTCGAGGACCGCCCGAGCCATCCGCTCCCATCTCGCCGACCCCGAGGCGCCGGACGGCGGATCCCACGACGTCCGACCCGCGGAGCTCGCGTCATGACCCGCTCCGCCTGGTTCCCGGTCGTGGCGGCATTCGCCGTCTTCGTCCTGGCCTGGAAGGTCGTGGTCGTGGTCACGGCGCTCCCGCCGTTCATCCTGCCCGCTCCCGAGACCGTCGCGAAGCGGTTCGTGACGGCCTGGACCGATGGGACCATCCCTCCGCATTTCGTCGTCACGATGATCGAGATCGGGCTGGGCTTCGTCGTCGGCGCCACACTCGCGCTGGTGGTCGGTTATGGGCTCGCACGGAGCGTCCTGTTCGAGCGCCTCGCCTCGCCATACCTCGTGGCGGCGCAAGCCATCCCGATCCTGGTCCTCGCGCCGCTCCTCGTCCTGTGGTTCGGCTCCGGCCTGCTCAGCAAGGTCGTCATCTGCGCGCTGATCGTCTTCTTCCCGGTCGCCATCGCCACGATGGTCGGGATTCGCTCGGTCGACGCGCGGCTCCTCGAGCTCGGGCGCAGCCTCCGGGCGACACCCCGACAGATCCTCACGACCCTCGAGATCCCGGCCGCCCTCCCGAACATCTTCGGTGGCCTCCGGGTCGGCGTGACCCTCGCGGTCGTCGGCGCGGTCGTCGGCGAATGGGCCGGTGCCAGCAAGGGCCTCGCGGTCCTCATCAATCTGGCGCGGGGGTCGCTCTTCGACATCCCGCTCATGTTCGCGACGCTCCTCACGATCGCCCTCGTCGGGGTCGCGCTCTACCTCGTCGTCGTCGTCGTCGAGCGCCGGCTCGTCGGCGCCCGGTAGCCAGTCAGTCGGAGGTCCCGTGTCCTCGATGCGTTCCCGTCCCGTCCTCGTCGGTCTCGTCCTTGCCGCGCTCGTCAGCGCGTGCGTCGCGACGTCGTCGACGCCGCCATCGAATCCTCCGACGTCCTCGGTCGCGCCCGGCGGGAGCGCCGAACCGAGCGTGTCGCCAACGAAGCTCGTGGTCGGCCTCGGCTACATCCCGAGCGTCCAGTTCGCCCAGTTCTACCTCGCCCAGCAGAACGGCTACTACGCCGACGCCGGCCTCGCGGTCGAGTTCCAGAACAAGATCGACCCGGATCTGATCACGCTTACCGGCGCCGGCACGATCGATATCGGGATCGGTGACGGCACGAGCGTCATCCCGGCCGCCAGCAACGCCATCCCGATCCAGTATGTGGCGACCATCTACGGCAAGTTCCCCAATATCGTCTTCGCCAAGGCGTCGTCGGGGATCACCAAGGCCGCCGACCTCAAGGGCAAGAAGATCGGGGTGCCCGGGCGATACGGATCGGGCTGGATCATGCTCCAGGCGCTGCTGACGTCGGCCAACCTGACGATCGATGACGTCCAGATCGTCGAATACCCGGACTTCACCCAGGAAGCCGCCGTCGAGCAGGGGGCCGTCGACGCGGCGACGGGCTTCACCAACAACGAACCCGTCCAACTCGAGCTGCATGGCACGAAGGCCACGGTGCTGGCGATCGATGGCATCACGCCGCTCCCGGGTCCAGGTCTTGTCGCCTCGAAGTCGACGCTCGATGCCAAGCGCGATGCGATCGCGTCATTCGTCGCCGCGACGCTGCAGGCGATGGTCGAGATCAAGGCGAACCCGACGGTCGGGCTCGAGGCGGCGATCAAGGCGGTCCCCGAACTGGCCACGACCCGCGCCACCCAGGCGGCCATCCTGGCGGCGACGATCGCCACCTGGTCGGGCCCGATCCAGGACGCCCGCGGCCTCGGCGCCATCGACCGTGACGGTTGGACCAAGTCGATCGCGTTCCTCGGGACCCTCGGCCTCGTCAAGAACCCGGTCACCACCGACGAGCTCGTCCGCGAGGACCTTCTCCCGGCAGGCGGTTGAGCGTGGTTCGTGCGGGAAACGCCCGAATCGGGTACTATGTGGGGCCCTCTCAGCCCGTTCAGGAGTCCGTGTGAACAGTCGCCCGCCTGTCAAGCCCACCACGGTCGAGCCCTTCAAGCACGTCATCGACGAGTACAAGCACCAGGCGCAGACCATCACCTGCACGTGCGGCTGGCATGGCAGTTCGGCCACGCTTGATCGCGGCGGTTCCGAGTGGACGGCCCACCTGTTCGAAGTCCGCGGCAAAAAGCGTTGACGGCGCGCCGCGGGGGCGGCGCATCCGTTCGTTGCTCGCTGCGCCGGTCGCTCACGCACCTCTAGGTGCGCTCGCTTCCTTGCTCACTCGCGCCTTCGGCTGCACGCGCCCGCGCGGCGCGCCTGTTCGGCAGCAGACGTGCATCGCCCGCATCCGTGCGTCGGCCGGCACCAGCCTTGCGGCATCACGTGATGCTTGATCGGCGGTTGGGGACAGACCTTTTCCCGTGATGCCTATGGAATGCATAGCGTCAGGGGGCGCGCAGCCTCGGGAGGGCTGTTCTGCCTTTTCTTGGTGCAGCCTATGGGCATCACGGCGGAGAGTCACCGCGAGCGGGCGAAATCGAGCATCACCATCGTCCGCCGAGGCGCCGACCTGCGTGCTAGCCTCGCGGGCGTGAGTCGTCCGGAGCTTCCCGATCGACCGCCGTTCGCGATCCGGGCGCGGCTGCTGACGCCCCTTGCGGCGGGTGGCATGCGACACGATGCGGACGGTCTGGTCGTGGTCGATGCCGCTGGTCGGCTGGCTCACGCGGGGGCCGCCGGTGACCGGCCTGCCGAAGCCGAATCCGCCGTCGACCTTCGTCCCTGGGTGGTCATGCCCGGGATGGTGGATCTTCATGCGCATGTGCCGCAGTTCCCCAACGCCGGGGTCGGGTTCGCGCTCGACCTCCTGACCTGGCTCGACCGCCTCACGTTCCCGACCGAGCGATCCTGGTCTGACCCGGCGGTCGCGGCGCGATCCGCCCCAGGGATCTTCGAGGCCTTCGCCGCGGCTGGGACGACCACGGTCCTGGCCTACGGCGTTGTCTATGAGGCGGCGATGGCCGCCGCGTTCCAGGCCGCGGACTCGCACGGGATCCGGGCGATCCTGGGCAAGGTCATGATGGACCGGGGCACCTACGACCCGACCATCGAGCCGTCGACCATCCTCGAACGCTCGCTGCGCGAATCGGCGGACCTGATCGCGCGCTGGCACGGCGCGGACGGCGGTCGACTCGGCTACGCGGTGACGCCGAGGTTCGCCATCTCGTGCACCGCCGAGATGCTGCGCGAATCGGCCGCCCTGGCGCATTCGACGGGTGCCTGGTGGCAGACCCACGTCTCGGAGGATCCGGGCGAGATCGCGGAGGTCGCGCGGCTCTTCCCCGAAGCGCGGGATTACGTCGACGTCTACGACCGCGCCGGCGGGCTGGGGGACCACACGATCCTCGCGCACGCGATCCATTGCTCGGATCGCGAGCTGGCTCGCCTCGTCGAGACCGGGACGCGGGTCGCCCATTGCCCCGCCTCGAACCTCTTCATCGGGGCTGGTGTCATGCCGCTCGCACGATTCCTGGAGGCCGGCCTCTCGATCGGGCTCGGGTCGGATGTGTCGGGCGGCCCCGACGCGTCGATCTTCTCCGTCATGCGGGCGGGAGCCTATGCCCAGATGGCCCGTCGTTCGTTGGTCGGCGACAAGGGCGCGCTGCTCGACCCGCTCGAATGGCTTCGGATCGGGACGCTCGAAGGCGCGCGGGCGCTCGGACTCGGCGCCGTCATCGGGTCGCTCGAGGTCGGCAAGGAGGCCGACATGATCGCGGTCGACCCGGCATTCGTGGCACCTGTCGAGGGCCAGCCGGTCGACGACGACCCGGCCGACCTCGCGTCGCGGCTCATCTTCCGGGCGCACCCCGACATGGTCCGCGGCGCCTGGGTCCGGGGAAGGCGACTGGCCGGGCCGGGCCGCCGCGGATGACCGACCACGCCGACCTGCTCATCACGGGCGGGACGGTCGTCGATGGCACCGGGGTCCCCGGCCGACCGGGGACGATCGCCGTCGTCGATGGCCGGATCCGCGTCCTCGAGCCCGGCGACCCGGCCCCAGCGCATGTCGCGCACACGATCGACGCCACAGGCAAGGTCGTCGCGCCCGGCTTCATCGACCTGCACAGTCACGGCGGTCTGGTGATCCTGGCCGATGGCCGACACGAGCCGAAGGTGCGCCAGGGCGTCACGACCGAACTGGTCGGCGTCGATGGCAACGGCTTCGCGCCCTACGCGCGGCGTGAGGATCTCGAGGCGTTCGTCAACCTCGACGCCGGGCTCGACGGCCGCCCCGAGATCGACTACGACTGGACCTCCGTCGGAAGCTATCTCGCGCGCTACGACGGCACAGTCAGCCTCAACGTCGCGACGCTCATCGGCAACTCGCCGCTGCGGATCGGGGCGCTCGGCTGGGACGACGTCCCGGCGGGCGCGCCCTCGCTGGACGCGATGCGTGGCCTGCTGCGCGACGGGATGGCCGAGGGCGCGTTCGGTCTCAGCTCGGGTCTCGACTACCCGCCCGGCGGGTACGCCACGACCGAGGAACTCGCGGCCCTCACCGAGGAGGCGGGCCGCAACGGCGGCTTCTACCACACGCATGTCCGCTACGCGCTAGGCGACCGCTATCTCGACCCGTTCCGCGAGGCGATCGAGATCGGGCGGCGGGCCGGTGCCCCCGCTCACATCACCCACTTCTATCACCGCGAGACGCATCCGGGCCGCCCCGAGCCCCTGCTCGCGCTGGTCGACGACGCGCGGGCCGATGGGCTCGACGTCACGTTCGATACCTACCCGTCGGAGTGGGCGTCGACCCGTCTCCTCATCCAGCTCCCGCAATGGATCCAGGCCGGCGGCCCCGGCCCGCTCAAGGCGCGCCTCGCAGATCGGGCTGCCCGAGACCGGGTTCGGGCGGGATTCACGGAGCGCGGAGCGTCGTACGCCAGCAAGGCGGGCTGGGCGGACGTCCGGCTCGGGGCCTTCCGACGCCCCGAAAACCTGCGCTGGGAGAGCCGGACCGTGGCTGACGTCATGCAGGAGACCGGCCACGATGCGCTCGATGTCATCTGCGACCTGCTCCTGGCGGAGGATCTTGGTGTCAACGAGGTCACGAGCGGGCCGGCCGCGGCGACGCTCTCGCTGTTCGTCGCGCATCCGGTCGGGATGGTCGGCACGGACAGCACGTTCCTCGGCGAGAAGCCGAGCCCACGGACCTACGGCAGTTTCCCGCGCATCCTCGGGCAGTTCGTGCGTGACGAGGTCCTCCTCTCGCTCGAGGAGGCGATCCGCAAGATGACCTCGGCACCGGCGGCGCGGCTCGGCCTGCACGGTCGCGGCGTCATCCGCGACGGTGCCGTAGCGGATCTGGTCGTCTTCGACCCAGCGACGGTCCGCTCGACCGCGACCTATGACGAGCCGCGCTCCTATCCGATCGGCATCGAACAGGTCGTCGTCGCGGGAACGCTGGTCGTCGCGGACGGGGTCCACACCGGCGCGACGCCGGGTCGTGGCCTGCGCCACGGGGTCGACTGAAGGATCAGGCCGGGGAGGGCGATCCCTTGGCGTCGGGGACGGAGCCGGTCTCGTCGAGTTCGAGGTCGCCCTCCCGCCGGGCGTTCCGGTGGAGCTCGGCATACATCCGGTCCTGGGCGAGGACCACCGCGTCGGTCAGGCTCGCGTCGGGGGCGGGGCTGGCCCAACCGATCGCCAGGCGAAGGGCGATGGCACCCGATTCCAGCCAGAGGTCGCAGGCCTCACGCACGCGCTCGACGTAGTTGACCGCCTCGACCTCGCCGGTCTCGGGCAGGAGGATCCCGAACCGCGCCGGGCCCAGACGCGCAAGGTGGTCGGCGCCGCGCGCATTCCGGCTGAGGGTGTCGGCAACGGCGGGGAGAACGCGGTCGCCGGCCAGGCTCCCGAGCCCCGCGACCAGCCGCTCGAACCCGTCGAGCTCGAGGATGACGACCGTGGCGGGCCGACCATAGCGGTGGTTGCGAGCATCCTCGTCGGCCACGATCCGGTTCCATTCCCAGGATAGGAGCAGGCCCGTCAGGGGATCGGTCCGGCTGGGCGTCGAATGGCCATTCGTGGTCGCGGTGGTCGGCGCGGCAGGGAGCAGCGGCTCGCCGAGCGCCGCGACGGAGCGGAGCTGGTTCGCGACCCGTTGCGGGCCAACCGCTCGTTGCCGGCGGCGCAGGCGCATCGATCGGAAGATGGCCACCGCGATGAGGATGACGTTCGCCGCCACGAGGACGATGACGAGGTTGATGATGTTCTGATTCATCTCGATGGATCCAGGTCGGATGACGAGTGAAAAGGCGCCCTGGACCGCGGACTATACGGGTCGGATGGGCCTTCTGACCCGGTTTCCTGGGCCCCGTGGGACCACTTGCCGGTGCTGGCTGGCACCGACGCGTGCGGTCTGGCGTGGTCCGGTCGGGAACCGTGCGAACCGCCGCCGCTCCGATTCATGGACGGGAGTCTCGATCTTCGAGGGTTCGGGGGCCATGACCCGATGGTCACGGGGTCCCTTCCGCACCGTCCCTCGCGGCCGTGCCCCGGTGATAGAGTCAGTCGCCATGGAGGATGGCCCGTGCCTGACCTGACGACGCGGACCGAGCCGGCCCGCGCGCTCGTCATCGAGCCCGGCACCATCACCCCAGGGCGCGCCCGGGGCGCGGCGCCCTTCCGCCGCGAGGGGCCTGACAAGCTGACCGGCACGGCCAAGTACACCGACGACCTGGTCTTCCCGGGCGCCTGGTTCGGGTCGACGATCCGCTCGACCGACGCCCACGCGCGCTTCGCCGGTCTCGACCTCGACGACGGCTTCGACTGGTCGACGGTGATCGTCGTCACCGCGGCCGACATCCCGGGCGAGAACGTCGTCAGCCTGATCAAGGCCGACCAGCCGATCCTCGTCGCGATCGGCGGCGAGATCCAGCATCACGCCGAGCCGCTGGCGCTCCTCGCCGCCCCGGACCGGGCCACGCTCCGTGCCGCTCGGGCGGCCGTTCATGTCCGGACCGAGCCGCTCCCTGCGGTCTTCGACCCGCTCGCCTCCGACCATGTCTTCGCCGCCTACGAGCTCGCGTCGGGCGACCCTGATGCGGCCTTTGCGGCCGCCGACGTGGTCCTCGAGGGCGAGTACCGCGTCGGTCACCAGGAGCAGCTGTACATCGAGAACAACGCGATGATCGCGGTGCCGTCCGCTGACGGTGGCGTGACCATCCACGGCTCCCTGCAGTGCCCGTACTACATCCACGCGGCGCTCAAGACGGGCCTCGGACTTGACGATCGGCAGGCGCGGGTCGTCCAGGCGGAGACCGGCGGTGGGTTCGGGGGCAAGGAGGAGTACCCCTCGATGATCGCCCTCCATGCCGCGTTGCTGGCGGGCAAGGCGAAGCGTCCGGTGCGGATGATCTACGACCGCCACGAGGACCTCGCCGCGACGACCAAGCGCCACCCGGCGATCGTCCGGCATCGGACCGGGGTGACTCGTGACGGGCGGTTGATCGCGCAGGACATCGAGGTCGTGATGGACGGTGGGGCGTACTGCACGCTCACGCCCGTCGTCCTCTCGCGTGGCGCGATCCACGCCGGCGGCCCGTATCGCTGCCCCAACGTCCGGATCCGCGCCCGGGCGACCCGCACGAACACCCCGCCCAACGGCGCGTTCCGCGGGTTCGGTGCGCCGCAGACCGAATTCGCCGCGGAGACCCACCTCAATCGGATCGCCGAGGCGCTCGAGCTCAGCCCGCTCGAGATCCGGCGCCGGAACGTCTACCAGGTCGGCGACACCACGCCGACCGGCCAGGTCCTCCGTACTAGCGTCGCGGGCGAGGAGGTCCTCGAGCGCGCAGCCGAGGCGGCCGAGTTCGAGCGCCTGCGTGGCCGCCACGATGCGGCCCGAGCCCAGCGGTCGGGGTCGGGGACGGTCCCGGGCTCGCCGCTGCGGACTGGCCGCGAGCGTGTGGCCAGCGGGGTCGGGCTCGCGCTCGCCTGGCACGGTGCCGGGTTCACCGGCTCGGGCGAGGTGCGGCTGGCGTCGGTCGCGTCGCTCGAGCTGACCGGGGAGGGTGAGATCAGCATCCTGACCGCCTCGACCGAGATGGGCCAGGGGACCAAGACGATCTTTCCGCAACTCGTCGCGGATGCCCTCGGCGTCTCGTACGAGGCGGTCCAGATCGCACCGCAGGACACCGCATTCGTCCCCGATTCGGGTCCGACCGTCGCGTCGCGGACCGCGATGGTCGTCGGGGGCCTGCTCATCAAGGCCGCGCAGCGCCTGCGGACCCAGGTCGAGGCGGCGACCGGCGGCACATTCGCGGCGACCTATCGCGAGTACGCCCGGTCGAACGGCACGGTTCGGATCGACCAGCGTTTCGAGCCCTATCCGGGGGTCGGCTTCGACGACGTGACCTATCGCGGCGATGCGTACCCAGCATTCGGGTGGGCGGCCTGCGTGGCGGCGGTCGACGTCGATCTCGACACCGGCGAGGTGCACGTCCGCGACATCGTCGCCGCGGACGACATCGGCCGGGTCATCCATCCGGTCCTCGCCGAGGGCCAGGTCGAAGGCGGCACGCTCCAGGCGGTCGGCTACGCGACGATCGAGGAGATCAAGCTGCGCGACGGCCGCTATCTCAATGACCGCCTGGCCACGTACATCATCCCCACCTCGCTCGACGCGCCGCGGATCACCACGATCCTCGTCGAGGCCCCCTTCGACGCCGTCCCGCACGGGGCCAAGGGGGTGGGGGAGCTGCCGATGGACGTCGGCGCACCGGCCGTCGTCGCGGCGATCGCGGATGCGACCGGGGCCTGGATCACGGACCTGCCGGCCAGCCCGGAACGCATCCTCGCCGCGATCGCCGGTGTGCCGGCCGTTGCCCCGCTCCGGCCCGGGGCCTCGGAGCCGGCCCGCCGATGACCACCTACCACTTCACGGTCAACCGGACGCCGGTCGAGCTGGACGTGCCCGGGATGCGGCGACTGCTCGACGTCCTGCGCGAGGACCTGGCGCTGACCGGGACCAAGGAGGGCTGCGGCGAAGGCGAGTGCGGCGCCTGCACCGTCCTGCTCGATGGGGCCCCGGTCGACTCGTGCCTCGTCCCGATCTGCCAGGTCGACGGTGCGAGCGTCGCGACGGTCGAGGGACTGGCGCCGGCGGCCGCAGGCATCGCGGGCGTCGGTGTCTCGACGGCCACCGCCCTCGGCCCTCTCCAGACGGCATTCCTCGAGACTGGCGGCGCGCAGTGCGGGATCTGCACGCCCGGGATGCTGATGGCCGGCCAGGCCTACATCGACGCCGGCGGCGGCCTCGACGACGCCGCGATCCGCGACGCCATCGCCGGCAACCTGTGCCGCTGTACCGGCTACACCAAGATCGTCGAGGCGATCGCCCGCACGGCCGGAACCGTCGCCGCCGATCCACGACCAGGAGGCCCCTCATGAGCCAGGACACCGACCGGATCGCGGTCCCAACCAACGGCCGCCGGCCGAAGGCCGTCCCAACGGCCGGTGGCCGGCCTACGACGCCCGAACCGGCGCCCCCCGGCACTTCCGACGAGGAACTATCGGTCGCGTTCACGCCGAAGCAACTCGCGATCGGGTTCGGGATCATCGCGTCGCTCGTGCTCATCGTCGCCGGGCGGATGCGCCGCCGCTCGGGCCGCTGACCTCGATGCCGGTCCAGCCACCCGTCACGAGCCCGCGCGGGCTGGCCGAGGCGTACGACGTCATGGCCGGCGGAGCGGTCCGGCCGATCGCCGGCGGGACCGACCTGATGGTCGCGCTGACCGGCGAGCTCGGCGAGCCGCCCGAGCGGGTCCTCGACCTGTGGCGGCTCGACGAGCTGCGGGGGATCGCCATCGACGGCGACGTGATCAGCCTCGGCGCCCTGACGACCTATACCGAGATCCGACGCTCAGCGCTCTGCCGCGAGCATCTCCCCGTCCTGGTCGAGGCGGCCGCGACGATCGGTGCCGCCCAGATACAGAACCGCGGGACGCTCGGCGGCAACGTGGTCAACGCCTCACCGGCGGGGGATACCCTGCCGGTGCTGCTGGCGGCCGACGCGACGTTCGTGGTCGGTTCGGCCCGAGGCGAGCGCACGGTCGAGGCCACCCACTTCTGGCCAGCCTATCGGCAAACCGCGCTGGCACCGGACGAACTCCTGCTTCGGATCCGGATCCCGATGTCCGCTGGCCGCGAGCTGCGTTTTCGAAAGATCGGGACGCGCCGGGCCCAGTCGATCAGCAAAGTCGTGATGGCACTGGCCTGGCACGACGGCTTCGGCCTGACGCCGTGGCGAGACGTCCGCCTCGCGCTCGGCTCCGTTGCGCCGACGCCGATCCGCGCGGCCGCGACCGAGGCCGCGCTCGAAGGGCGGCCACCGACCCCGGAAACCGCCGACCGCGCCGCCGAGACGCTGGCCGCCGAGCTCCAGCCGATCGACGACGTCCGCTCGACTGCCGAGTACCGTCGCCTCGTTGCCGCGCGGGTCCTCCACCGCCTCATCCGCGAGGCCGGCGGCTGGTGATGACCGAGCGCAAGTCCCTCGACGAGCCCGTCGATCAGCCCCTCGACGCCGCCGCGACGCTCTCGATCGATCGTCTCGACGTCATCGCACCGGGCGCCTTTGCCGCCGCCGTGGCGCCGCTGTTCGAGGGCGCGCGCGGCTTCCTCGGGCGACTGTCGATGGCCCGCCCGTTCGGTTCGATCGAGGGGCTCTTCGCGAGCGCCCGTGAGATCGCGCACGCGATGCCGCTCGACGAGCAGATCGAACTCATCGATGCCCATCCGCGGCTGGGTGCGCCCTCGGCGAGCGTCTCGGCGCTCTCGTTCGTCGAGCAAGGCTACGACGGTGCCGCCACGCAAGCCGTGCTCGCCGGCGAGCTCGACCGGCTCAACGCGGCGTATGAGGCCCGCTTCGGGTTCCGGTATTGCGTCTTCGTCGCCGGGCGGTCACGGGCCGAGTTGCTCCCCGGGATGGCCGCCGCGCTCGAAGCCGACCGTCAGGACGAGATCGCCCGCGCGCTCGATGCGGTGGTCGACATCGCGCGTGACCGGTATGCGACCCTGACCGCCTCAGCAGCGGAGGGCTCCCGGTGATCGAGCTCGCGACGAACCGCTACGGCAAGGCCGCGATCCGCCTCGTCCGGGTCGCCCGCGATCCCGGCGGTCACCGCCTGCGCGACCTGACCGTGGCGATCGCCCTGGAGGGTGACTTCGAGGCGGCCCATACGGACGGCGACAACACGGCGGTCATCGCCACCGACACGATGAAGAACACGGCCTACGCCTTCGCCAAGGACCATCTCGACGGGTCGATCGAGGGGTATGGCCGCGCATTGGCCTCGCACTTCCTGGAGGCGCCGCAGGTCGATGCGGCGACGGTCAACGTCCGCGAGCACCAGTGGAGCGCGATCGACATCGCGGGCACGCCGGCCGCCGGCGCCTTCGTACGCGGCGGTGAAGGAACTCGGCTGGCGACTGTGACGGCGACGCGAGGTGGCATCTCGGTCGAGGCCGGGATCGAGGACCTCATCGTCATGAAGACGAGCCGGTCGGCCTTTGCCGGCTTCCCGCGCGATCGATACACAACGCTGCCCGACACGGACGATCGGCTGATGGCGACCAGGATCACCGCGATCTGGCGCTATGGCGCGCCCGACATCGACGCCGACGTGACGTGGGCGGCGGTACGCACCACCCTGCTCCAGGTGTTCGCCGACCACGACAGTCCGTCCGTCCAGGCCTCGGTCTGGATCATCGCCCGGGCGATGCTCGAGCGCCACGACGAGATCGACGAGGTCCGGATGGTCCTGCCCAACCTCCACCACTGGCTCGTGGACCTGTCGCCGTTCGGGCTCGAGAACGACCGCGAGATCTATACGCCGACGACCGAGCCGCACGGCGTGATCGAGGCGACCGTGCGCCGCGGTGAGGCCTAGGGTCGACGCCGTGTCGTCCAACCTCCCGCCCGGCGTCGAGCTGCGCCGCGCCGTGGTGCCCGGCTCGGATCGGATCCTGACCGGGGCGGCGCTCGCGTTCCTTGCCGACCTGCAACGTCATTTCGGGCCGCTGCGCGTCGCCCTCCTCGAACGCCGCCACGAACGCCAGGCCGAGCTCGATTCGGGGATCCGGCCGGACTTCGGGGTGGCCACCCGCGAGGTCCGCGAGGCGGCCTGGACCGTTGCCCCGGCACCGCCCGACCTCGACGACCGCCGGGTCGAGATCACCGGGCCAGCCGAGCCCAAGATGCTGATCAACGCGCTCAATTCGGGCGCTCGCGTCTTCATGGCCGACTTCGAGGACGCCCTCTCGCCGACCTGGGCCAACGTCGTCGGCGGCCAGTCGGCGCTCGTCGACGCGGTACGACGGACGCTCACCTTCGACTCGCCCGAGGGCAAGGCCTATCGCCTGGCCGAGAAGACCGCCACGCTCGTCGTGCGACCCCGTGGCTGGCACCTGGTCGAATCGGGGATGCTCGTCGACGGCGTGCCGATCTCGGCGAGCTTGTTCGACTTCGGTCTCTACCTGTTCCACAACGGCACGGAGCTGCTGCGACGCGGGAGCGGGCCGTACTTTTACCTTCCGAAGCTCGAGTCCCATCACGAGGCACGTCTCTGGAACGAGGTGTTCGTCCACGGCCAGACGGCGCTCGGGATCCCGCGCGGGTCGATCCGCGCGACCGTCCTCATCGAGACCATCCTCGCCGCGTTCGAGATGGACGAGATCCTGTACGAGCTGCGCGAGCACGCCGCGGGCCTCAACGCCGGTCGCTGGGATTACCTGTTCAGCGGCATCAAGAAGTTGCGGACGTGGCCCGAGCTGGCCGTCCCCGACCGGGCGCAACTGATGATGACCGTTCCGTTCATGCGGGCATATACGGACCTGCTGGTACAGACCTGCCATCGACGCGGCGCCCACGCGATCGGCGGGATGGCCGCATTCATCCCGAACCGCCGCGACCCGGTCGTCACCGAGACCGCCATGGCGAAGGTCCGCGACGACAAGGAGCGCGAGAGCCGCGACGGCTTCGACGGCACCTGGGTGGCGCATCCCGACCTCGTCCCGCTCGCGACGGAGATCTTCGACGGCGTCCTCGGGTCGGCCGCGAACCAGAAGGGTCGACTGCGCGAGGAGGTCTCGGTCACGGCCGACCAGCTGCTCGACCTGCGGGTGCCTGGCGGTGCCGTCACGGAGGCCGGCAGCCGGGCCAATGTCCGCGTCGCCCTGGCCTATCTGGACTCGTGGCTGCGCGGCGTCGGCGCGGCCGCCATCGACAACCTGATGGAGGATGCGGCCACCGCCGAGATCTCGCGCTCGCAACTCTGGCACTGGCGGACGCGGGGTGTCGCGCTGGCGGACGGTCGCGTCTTCGATGCCGGGCTGTACGCGTCGATCCGCGACCAGGAGCTCGCGCGACTCGGTGGGGCGGGGTCAGGGCGCCTGGGCGAGGCCGTGGAGCTGCTCGATCGACTGGTCCTCGACGACGACTTCGCCGAATTCCTGACCCATCGGGCGTATTCGGTGCTCGAGTAGGGGCTGCGCGGGCGCGGCCCTGACTCGGCCCACCGCGCTGATGCTTGATTTCGGGCGCCGACGATGACCCTCTACGGTGATGCCAATAGGCAGCATCAACACACGGACGGGCGAGGCCGGGCCGGCGGGCCGCCGCTCGGCGCTATCTCGCCCCCTGGCGCTATCCGCCCGCCCCCTATGCCGCCCATAGGCATCAAGGAAACGGGTCTCGGCGGAGCCCTCAAATCAAGCATCAAGCGACCCCTTGACAGATCCGTCAGCGAAGGCGTATATATCGGCTATCGATATATCGAATGCCGTAAGAGCTGTGGAGTCGCCGATGGACCCGAAGCCCCCGGAGTTCGGACGGTTCACTGAGCCATCCCTGCTCATCCTGACCAGCCTGTCCGACGGGCCGAAGCACGGCTACGCGATGATGCAGGACATCGAGAGATCGACCGGTCGGCCGATGGGCGCCGGGACGCTGTACGCGGCGCTCGTCCGGCTTGAGGAAAAGGGTCTCGTGGAGCCCTTGGCGCCGGTCGACCGCCGGCGGCCGTACCGTCTCACCGAGGTCGGCGCAACGACGCTCGCGGAGCAGCTACGGGGCCTGTCGGCCTTCGCCGCGCAGGGTCTTCGCCAGCTCGGCGAGAGCCAGTCATGAGATCGCTGCTACTCCGCTGCTATCCCGCCCGCTGGCGGGAACGCTACCGCGATGAATTCGAAGCCATCCTCGAGGAGCGTCCGCTCGGCCCGTTCGACGTGGCGGACATCCTCCTCGGCGCCCTCGACGCCCGGCTCCGGCAGGGTCGGCGGGGAGCCGACATCGCAACAGGAAGGAGTTTCTCCATGTCGCTCCGTATCGGCGGCATCGCGGCCATGATCGGCGCACCGGTCTGGGTCGTCGGATTCGCGATCAGCAGTGGCGCCGTCGCCAACGTCGACACACGAGCGGCGGCGATCGTGCTTGTCGTTGGATCCCTTCTGCTGCTCATCGCGCTCGCAGGTCTGAGTGCCTTCCAAGCGCGAGTCCACCCGCTGCTGTCCTGGGCGGCATTCGCGCTCCCGGCGGTCGGCACGCTCGGACTGATCTTCGGGGCGGCGGCCGTCGTCCTGGAACGAGACGAACTCACCGAAGCGTTCTTCTTCGGGCTGCTGATGTTCTTCATTGGCTCGCTGCTTTTCGCGATCGCCACGTTCTTCACGGCGGTCTTCTCACGCGCGACGGCGGCGTTGCTCGGGTTGGCAACCGTCCTTGCGTTCGCAGGCGGCGGCGGCGACGAGTCGAGGCCGATCCTCACCGTCGCCGGCATGATCTGCTTCACGCTTGGCTGGGTAGCGCTGGGCGTCCAGGCGGTCCGCCTCGACCGACCAGTGAACGAGCCGAACGCCGCCTGAGTCTGAGGCGGCTCGGCCAGGAAGGCGCCCCGCTCAGACGAGGCGCTCGCGCCCGACGAACCGACCGAAGCCGCGCCGGCCGACGAACGCGCCGTTCGCGATCACCGCCCGTCCTCGGACCAGCACGGAGCGGACGGCGCCGGTCACCTCCAGGCCCTCGTACGGCGTGAAGTCGCTCGTGTGATGAAGGTCGGTGGCGCGGATGGTCCGCCTCGTGGCCGGGTCGAAGATGACGATGTCTGCGTCGCGACCGACCTCGATGGAGCCCTTGGTCGCTAGCCCGAATCGCGCGGCCGGCGTCGTCGCCAGGAGGTCGACCATCCGCTCGAGGGTGATCCGGCCCTTGGCGACGCCCTCGCTGTAGAGGATCGTGAGGAGCGTCTCGATGCCCGGGGCGCCGTTGCTGATCTCGTTGAACGGGACGCCCTTCGCCGCCGCAGCCTTCTCGGTGTCCAGCCGATCCGGGACATGGTCCGTGGCGACCAGGTCGAGCGAGCCGTCGGCGAGGCCTGCCCACAGGGCGTCTCGGTCGGCCGGGGTGCGCAGCGGCGGCGAGATCACGTAGCGCGCGCACGCGACGGGGTCGGGATCGTCGTAGCGCTCCTCGGTGAGGACGAGGTAGTGCGGACAGGTCTCGGCGCTGACGCGCACGCCGGCTGCCTTGGCGCGACGGACTTCCTCGAGCGCGGCCGCCGAAGAGAGGTGGACGACATGGACCGGTGCCTCGGCCATCCGGGCGAACGCCAGCGCCCGCGCCGTCGCGACCGCCTCGACATAGCTGGGTCGCGTCGTAGCGTGGTAGCGCGGTGCTACCTTCCCAGCCGCCAACGCCGACGCGACGGCGGCATCGAGCAGGACGGGGTCCTCGCAGTGGACCTGGAGCATCCCGCCGTGTCGGCCCATCGTCCGCATCGCCTCGAAGAGACGCTGGTCCGGCAGTCGGAAGTCGAAGACCATGAACGCCTTCGAGGTCGCGACCCCCGCGTCGATCGTGGCCGGGAGCTCCGCGATCGGGTCATCGGCGTGGCCGCTGACCGCGAGGCTGAGGCCGATATCGACCGCGCTGTCGCCATCGGTCGCGGCGCGCCACTCGCGGATCCCCGTCAATAACGATCGCTCGGCCGCCGGCGATGACCCCGTCCCGGGATTGTTGAACGACAGGAACGTCGTGGTGCCTCCGAACGCCGCGGCCACCGAGTCCTGGAAGAACCGGTCCGGCTCGGTATCGCTCGCGACCCGGGTATGCGTATGAACGTCGACCACTCCCGGGAGCACCAGCAGCCCGGTCGCGTCGACCACCTCGTCCGCGCCGGCGAGGAGCGCAGAGAGATCAGGCTCGACGACGACGATCCGCCCACCATCGACCGCGAGGTCGGCGCGCCTGGAACCCGTCGCCGCGACGACAGTGCCGCCGTGGATGACGAGATCCGTCATGTCCGCGTGGCCGTCATGTCCGCGTGGCCGTCATGTCCACATGCGCGTCAAGTCCGCATCCCCCGTCCGAACGATGATGCTCTCGAGTGGCATCAACCGAGCAGGGTGGCTTCTCGAGCGCGAGCTCACTCCGCCTCGCGGATCGAGATCGCCTGCGCTCCCTCCCACAGGCACCGACGGCCCATCTCGCGTAGACGATCATCCCAGCCATCGTCGGCCACGACCGTCGCGAAGTGGTTGGCCGCGAGCTGCCCCACCTTCGACGCCGTCGTGCAGCCCCCGTACGGGAAGAAGATCTCGCATTCGCTGATGCCGCCGGGATAGATGGCCAGCTGCCCGGGCGCCGGATGCGAGGTGTGGTTCTCGTACTCGAGACCCGGCCGGAAGTCGCCGAAGGGGATCCAGGTCGACTCGCCGGTCCAGCGACAGTGGATCAGCCTCGACTCGATCGGCAGCATGTGCCGGATCGCCTCGATCGTCAGGGGCGCGGCCGGCTCCCAGCGGGCGCTAAAGTGGAGGTCGCCCACGACGATCTGCAGCATTCCCATCCACGGAGGATAGCGTGGCGACGATCTCGACCCACATCCTCGACACCGAGGCCGGGACGCCCGCCGTCGGCATCCACGTGACCCTCTACCGGTTGGTCGACGATGGCCGCCCGTTGCGCCTGACGCAGGCGCTGACCGATGACGACGGCCGCATCGCCGACCTTCTCGAACGACCGTTGACGCCCGGCGACTACCGTCTCGAATTCGGCCTGGGTCGCGGCCACTTCTTCGAGAAGGTGAGCCTGGACCTGCACATCACCGACGTGACTCGCAGCTACCACGTCCCACTGCTCGTCGCACCGTATTCGATCACGACCTACCGGGGTAGCTGACGACGGCGTGACAGGCTAGATGTCACGGGTGCCCGCCACGGTTCGGCCCATGGACGCCCTCACCATCCCGCCGACACTCACCGTCGTCTCCGGCGCGGACGTGCCGCCCTCGGCGAAGACGCTCGTCCGCGTGGAAGGGCCGCGGATCGTCGTCGACCGCCTCGTGATGCACGATGCTCCACTCGCGACCTTTCTCGCCGAACGGCCCGCGGAGGACCGGCCGGACCTGATCGAGCGGGCGCTCCGGATCGGTCTGCTCGCGCTCCAGGATGCGGGCGTCACGGTCAATGTCGACGTCGTCCGGGCCGAATTCGAGAAGCTCATGCGTCAGGCCGAGTCGGTCAACGAGAAGGCTGCACTCGCCCTCGAACAGACCCTCCGCGCGAATTTCGCCGATGGGGATGGCCGCCTGCCACGGACGCTCGAAAAGTTCCTCGGCGACCGCGGCGCGCTCAAGACGATGGTCGACGAGCTGTTCGACGAGAAGAAGCGCGACAGCGCGATCGGGCGGATCGGCTCGATGCTCGAGCGCTATTTCGACGGCGACGCTTCGAAGCTCGCCGTTCTGCTCGATCCGACCCGGCTGAACTCCCCGATGCACCAATTCCGCCAGGAGATGACGGCCGGTTTCAAGTCGCTCGAGGAGCGCCTGGTCGCGATCGAGGCCGCCGCGTCGGCCCGGGGCGCCGAGCGAGCGCGCTCCACGGCCAAGGGCGGCGACTTCGAGGACCTGCTCGAAGCGATGCTGGCCGATCTCGCTCGGGGCGCGGGCGACCTGCTCGATCGGACGGGAACCGAGGCTGGCGCAGTCATGAAGTCCAAGAAGGGCGACTTCGTCCTGACCCTCGACACACGTGTCGCCCGCGGCTGCGACGTCCGCGTCGTGATCGAGGCCAAGGACCGCCCGATGTCGATGCGGGCCATCCGCGAGGAGCTGCGCGAGGCCAAGGAGAACCGAGGGGCCGCGGTGGCGGTGGTCGTCTTCAGCGAGGCCCACGCGCCCACGGGGATCGCGCCCTTCAACCTGGTCGGTGACGACGTCTATTGCGTCATCGATCCCGACGCACCCGAGCCTGCGACGCTCGAGGCGGCCATCCGACTCGCCCGCCTGCTCGCGCTCACTTCGCTCGTCGAGCGTGACGTCGAGGTCGATGCGGCGGCCATCGCGACGGCGCTGACAGCGATCCGCGAACAGCTCGAGGTCGTCCGCACGCTCAAGGCACAGCTGACCTCGATCCAGACCGCCACGAAGGCCGTCTGGATCGGACTCGACACCATGCGCTCGAACATCCTGGTCCGCGTCACCGAGGCCGAAGCCGAGCTGCGCGTGCAAGGGAGATAGGGCTATCGCGGACCGGGACGCCCTGACCAGGCCGGGTGGGACGAAGGGGCGGTAGGCGCAGATCGTTGGATGGGCGCACCGTGGGACGATGCCACGACGGATCGCGCCCCTCATCTTTGCCGCGCTCCTCGCCTTCCCGATCGTCGCCCCGGCCAGTGCGGCCCAGCCGACCGTGGCCCCGCCCGCGACGCCGACGGCGACTCCCACTCCGGTTGCCACTCCGGCTCCGACGACCGCCGCGATCGACCCGGCGCCGACCGCCGCGTCGAGCGCGACCCCATCGCCATCGGCCTCCGCCGATCCGGTTCCGACTGCCGCCGCCGCGCCGTCGACGGTCGCCCCGACCAGCACCGGCCTCGTGCCCGATGCAACCGGCCGATACATCGTCATGCTCCGGAGCGGCGCCGACACGACCGCGGTCGTCGAGAAGGCCCACAAGCGCGACGGCCTCAAGGCCGATCACACCTACTCGCGGGCCCTCCACGGCTTCGCGGCCAAGCTGGACAAGCGCCAGAAGCAGGACCTCGAGGCCGACCCGAACGTCCTCGCGGTCGTGCCCGATGCGGTGATCACGATGACGCAGACCATCCCGACCGGTGTGTCACGAGTCTTCGGACGGCTGAACCCGATCGCCAAGATCGACGGGACGGACCAGCGGGTCGACGCCGATGTCGCGATCGTCGATACCGGGATCGCCTACCACCCCGACCTCAACGTCGCGGGCGGCTACAACTGCTCGACCGCGGACCACACCGCGTGGCGCGACGTCGAGCACCACGGGACCCACGTCGCGGGCATCGTCGCGGCGCTCGACAACGGGATCGGCGTGGTCGGAGTCGCTCCGGGTGCCCGAGTCTGGGGGGTGAAGATCCTCAACGACGACGGCAATGGCCTGATCTCCTGGTACGTATGCGGCCTGGACTGGATCCTCGCCCAGCGGGACCCGGTGGACCCGACCCGGCCGCTCTTCGAGGCGGTCAACATGAGCGTCACCAAGTACGGATCCGACGATCACAACTGCGGCCTGACCAACCATGACGTCCTCCACCAGGCCATCTGCCGTGTCGTCGCGGGCGGCATCACGGTCGTCGCCGCGGCGGCCAACGACAGCCACGACGCGAGCAAGAACATCCCCGCCTCCTACGACGAGGTGATCACCGTCTCGGCGCTCGCCGATACGGACGGCAAGCCCGGCGGCCTCGGCGGCAATGCCTGCTACTCATGGGGCGGCTACGACAAGGACGACACGTTCGCCGATTTCAGCAACTACGGTGCTGACGTCGACCTCATCGCCCCAGGCAAGTGCATCCTCTCCACCGTCCCCGGTGGGTACGGGACCTTGTCCGGTACGTCGATGGCGGCCCCGGCCGTGACCGGCGCGGTTGCCCTCTACAAGGCGAGCCGGCCGAACGCCACGCCGGCCGAGGTCCGCGAGGCGTTGCGCTATCTCGGCAATTTCAATTGGAAGACCTCGACCGATCCGGACCCCATCCACGAGCCCCTCCTCGACGTCTCGAGGATCGACGTCCTCGGGACCTTCACGATCGCCCCGGGGAGTGCCACCCCGGCCACGGTCGAGGGCAACACGACGGTCTCGCTCCCGGTCTCGATCGTTCGCAGCCCGACGTTCTTCGAGCGCGTCGCGCTCTCGGTCACCGCGCTCCCCGCGGGCTGGACCGCCGTCCCTGTCCCGTCGAGCGTCATGGGCTGGACGGCCAACGCGGCCGCCGTCGCGGTGACCGTGCCGAAGGGCACACCGCTCGGCTCCTACATGATCGATGTCAAGGGCACGAACCAGGGCCGAGCGATGTCGACGACGCTCACCGTCAACGTGGTCCAGGATCTGCCGACCGCCCGGCCGCCGATCATGTCACTCGTCGCCGGGGAGCTTGGCTGGAGGTCCATCCGGGTGCGCGTCGGGTGGTCTCCCGCGACCGACCCGACCAGCCCGATCGCCGGCTACCAGGTCGAGCAGACGACCGATGGCTCGACCTGGGTGCCGATCAGCACGTTCGGCCCGACCCAGCACGCGGCCACCTACACCCTTGCGTTCGATACGAACTACCGGTTCCGGATCCGCGCCGTCGATACGGCCGGCAACTGGAGCCCCTGGGCGGTCGAAGTGGCCCAGCCGCGGATCCATCCCACCGACGATCGCAGCAGCCGGGTCATCCGCCACGGGACGTGGTCGACTTCCTCGAACGGGACCGCCTGGCGAGCGACCCTCACGGGATCGAGCACGACCGGCGCGAGCCTCCGGATGGACTTCACCGGGCACTCAGTCGCCGTGGTCGCTCCGCGCGGCCCCTCCGGCGGCCAGGCGAAGGTCTACGTCGATGGTGTCTACCTCAGCACCATCAGCATGGTCAGCAGCGTTTCCAAGGCCCGTCAGATCGTGTTCACGCGCGATTTTGCCTCCGGTGGGGCGCACACGATCATGGTCGTCGCGGTCGAGCGGGGGTGGCATCCCGTCTTCCGGCTTGATGCATTCGTCATCTCGAGGTAGCCGCCCGTAACGTCCCGGTTGCCGCGGTGCGTTATGGTGGCGTCCCGCTACGAGGATCGGCATGGCGCGTGCGATGTGGAAGGGGGCCATCCAGTTCGGATTGGTCACCATCCCGGTCAAGCTCTATCTCGCGACGGAGTCCAAGGGCATCAGCTTCAACATGCTCCACAAGACGGACTTGTCGCGCATCCAGATGAAGGTCTGGTGCCCGGTCGAGGACAAGTCGATCTCGCGCGCGGACACGGTCAAGGGCTTCGAATATGCGCCGGGTGAGTACGTCGTCGTCACCGACGAAGACCTTGAGCGCGTGCCGCTCAAGACCGTCCGTTCGATCGAGATCGAGCAGTTCACCAAGGCCGAGCGCGATGACGCAGCTGTCCGCTTTGTCAAGAGCGCCTACTACCTCGAGCCGGACAAGATCGGCCGCAAGGCGTTCAACCTCCTGAAATCCGTCCTGGACGAGGATGGCCTGACCGCCATCTGCAAGGTCGTCATCAAGGACCGCGAGGCGCTCGCGGCGCTCGATCCGTTCGGCGACACGATGCTGCTGACCACGCTCCACTGGCCGGACGAGATCCGGTCGACCGCCGAGCTCGACCTGGGCGACGAGAAGTACGAGTTCAAGCCGGCGGAGCTGGCGATGGCCAAGCAACTCGTGTTGGCGATGACCGGCGAGTTCGATCCGAGCCAGTACAAGGACGAGTATCGCGAGGCGCTCGAGGCCGTGATCATGGCCAAGGTCGAGGGCAAGGAGACCGTCGCGATCGAGGCGCCCGAGGAGAGCGGCAACCTGATCGACCTGATGGCCGCCCTCGAGGCTTCGGTCAACGCGGCCAAGGCGGCCCGCGAGTCGAGCAGCGACAAGCCTGTCTCGGTCTCGGACGCCAAGGCCGCGAAGGCTGCCAAGGCCTCGAAGACCACGGCCGCCGCCAAGGTCAGGGCCGCTGCAGACGCCGAGGCCGAGGTCGACGAGACCCCCGCCAAGCCCGCCCGAAAGCGCAAGACCGCCTGAGCCTGGGCGGCGGCCGGCCTATTTGGCTGCCGGAGCCGCTGATTCCTGCCAGATATCGGTGGCACGCGTGGTATGCGAGCCTGAGCCGCATATCCTGGCCCGGTCAGCACAAGCCTGAGCGTGAAACGGACCGTGCCACGACCTCTCGCAGCCATTTCCCACGCCTATCACTCGTGGCACCGATATCTGGCAGAGAAGGTTACGGCCGCGCGTCCGCCCGCCGCCCGAGCGGCGGGCGCCGCGCCGGCCGCTGCGCCGCGCGCCAACGGCGATTTCCAGGCGTGGACGCGGCCATATTCACACCAGGCGCTCTTTAGGGCCGCTCCCGCCCGATCCCACGTCGTCGCCCGGGCTCTTTCGGCCTCGTCGACGCTCAACGAAACCTGCGGCCGTGTCTCGGCGCTGCATGAACAGGACCTAACGCTCCGACGGCGTGCATTCGGCCCGGTCGTCAATGGCCGCTCGGCCTGGCCGCTCGGCCGCGCCGCGTCAGACGCCGACCGCCGCTTCCCCGACCGCGGACGCCGCCGCGACTTTGCGCCGCCCGCCCGCCCTTGGCACACTCATCGCCATGCCTCTCGAGGAATACCGTCGCAAGCGCGACTTCGGGAAAACGCCCGAACCGGCCCCGGCCGATGTCACGGGCACGACCGGCCGGTTCGTCGTCCAGCGGCATCGCGCGACGCGACTCCACTACGACTTCCGGCTCGAGATCGAGGGCGTCCTCGTTTCCTGGGCGGTACCCAAGGGACCGACCCTCGACTCGACCGTCCGCCGGATGGCCGTCCACGTCGAGGACCACCCGATCGAGTACTTCGATTTCGAGGGCGTCATCCCGGCCAAGCAGTACGGCGCGGGCGACGTCATCGTCTGGGACTGGGGCACTTGGGAGCCCGAGGCGCCGACCCTTGCCGCGCGACAGGCCATCAACGACGGGGAGTTGAAGTTCACCCTCCACGGCGAGAAGCTCAACGGCCGGTTCACGATCGTCCGGACCAGCGGCCGCAAGCGGAAAGGCGACGACCCCTCGGCCCGCGCGTTCGAGGACGACCAGGGCGACCAGTGGCTGCTCATCGCGAAGAAGGGCCCGGACTCCCTGCCTAGCTGGGATGCCGAGGATCACCCCAAGAGCGTCAAGACCGGTCGGACGAACGACGAGGTCAAGGCCAACCGCGACGCTGTCTGGATCAGCCAGGCGCCCGCGGGAACCGCCGAGATCGACCTGACCGGCGCCGTCGAGGCGCCGATGCCGCCACACGTCGAACCGATGCTGGCCACCCTCGCCTCGACGCCGTTCAACGACCCGGACTGGCTGTACGAGATCAAGTGGGACGGCTTCCGGCTCCAGGCCGTGGTCGATGGGGGCAAGGTCAAGACCTGGACTCGCGGCCTCAAGGATGCCGAGACCTATTTCCCGGGCCTCCTCTCGCCGCCGAGCTGGATCGGCGCGACGCAGGCCATCGTGGATGGTGAGGTCGTGGCGATCGACGAGGACGGGCGCCCCGACTTCCCGCTGCTCCAGACGAAGCTCGGCCAGAAGGGGGTCGGCGGTCTCGTCTACCAGCCCTTCGACCTCCTTTATCTCGATGGCCGAGCATTGCTGGACGTCCCGCTCGAGGACCGCAAACGGCTGCTACGGAGCGTGATCAAGGACCACCCGCGGGTGCGCTATTCGGCCCATGTCGATGGCGAAGGCGTGGCGTTCTTCGAGGCGGCAAAGGCCAATCGACTCGAGGGCATCATCGCCAAGCTCCGCCGCAGTCGATACGAGCCGGGCCGGCGCTCCAGCGCCTGGCTCAAGTTCAAGGTCCGACCTGAGCAGGAGCTCGTGATCGCCGGCTGGACGCCGGGCCAGGGGAACGCGCGCGACCTCGGTGCGCTGGCGGTCGGCTACTACGAGGATGGCAAGCTCAAGTTCGGTGGCAAGGTCGGCGCGGGGTTCACCGCCGCGATCCGCAAGGAGCTGCTTTCCAAGCTGAAGCCACTGGCCATCGACAAGTCCCCGTTCGACGAACCGCCGCCCAAGGACTACAAGGGCCGCTGGGGCGGCGACCTGGGATCGGTGACGTGGGTCAGGCCGGAGCTCGTGATGCGAGCCGAGCTGGGTGGCTGGACGCGCGATGGCGTCGTTCGCCAGGCGGCCTATAAGGGTCTGGAACTGGGACGCGACCCGACGACCGTCACGCGCGAAACGGCGGTCGCAACGACCAGTGCGGTCCGTGTCGCCGCCACCGAAACCCCGGCGACACCCGCCGCCGATGATGATGCCGCCATGCCGACCGCCCCGACCTCGAAGTCAACGAAGACCCCGAAGGCCACGAAGTCAACGAAGTCAAAAGGAGCCGCGCCCGCCAGTCGCCCGACGGAGCACCACGAATTCCCCTGGGAGGCCACCGGCGCCGAGCTCGCCGCCCTCGACCAACTCGGCAAGGAAGGCGTCTGGCACGTCGGAGGTCACGACCTCAAGCTGACCAACCTCGACAAGCCGATCTTCGAAGCCGACCCGCCGGTCACCAAGCGAGAGCTCATCCGCTATTTCGCCCGGATCGCGCCGACGATGCTGCCCCACCTCATCGACCGGCCGCTCAACCTCCAGCGTTTCCCGAACGGCGCCGGTGCGCCTGGCTTCTGGCAGAAGGACATCCCGGCGACCGCGCCGACCTGGCTCACCCGCTGGCACGAGACCGGCGTCGACGGTCGCGAGGATCGCGAGGCGAACGACCACCTCATCGCCGACCGAGTCGCGACCCTCGCCTGGCTCGGCAACCAGACCAGCTTCGAGATCCACGCCTGGACCGGTCGACTGCCCGAGCCGTGGCAGCCGACCTTCGCCTACATCGACATCGACCCCGGCGACAAGACGACGTGGGAGGAGACCCTCATCCTCGCCCGGCTCTACCGGACGGCGCTCGGGCACCTCGGCGTCCGCGGCTATCCCAAGACGACCGGCAAGCGCGGCATCCAGATCTGGATACCGATCGTCACGGAATACACCTTCGCCGATACCAGCGCCTGGGTCGAACGGGTGAGCCGAGCCGTCGGTGCGACCGTGCCCGACCTCGTGTCGTGGGAGTGGTCCAAGGGGGCGCGCAAGGGCCGCGCCCGCCTCGACTACACCCAGAACGCGAGCATCAAGACGCTCGTCGCGCCCTACGCCGTTCGGCCCGCGCCGCGCGCACCCGTCTCGACCCCGATCGCCTGGGACGAGCTGGACGACCCGACGCTGCGCCCCGACCGCTGGACGATCCGCGACATCGTGGAACGCGTCGCGGAGAAGGGCGACCTCTTCGCGAAGGCCCAGACGGACGCCCAGGAGCTGCCCAAAGTCTGATCGGGCAACGTCAGTACGGCGGCTGCAACCCGGGGAACATCGGGAAATGGCGGACGTTGCGGGTGGCGACGATCCCGTCGACCTCGACCGCGGCAGCCGCGAACAGCTAATCCACGACACCAATGCCCGAATGGGCAGGCCGATGACGTCGGGCCAGGCCTGCCGCCACATCGGCCATCTCGACGCTCACATCGATCCATTCGACGAGACCGAGCACGTTCATCGTCCGACGGACGCTATCGGGGCGAACCCCGCCGAGCACCTCGGTCCGAACGGGCGTCACGCTCATCACCGCGTCGGCAAGTCGAGCCCGCAAGAGGAAGGCGATGGCTCGATCGTCACCGTCCAGGATGTCGATGAACACGTCGCTATCGATCAGTGTCGGCATCTTGTTGGTACCACTCTGGCCACAGCTCCTCCAGGGCGCCGAATCCGCGGGTGCGGATCGCCTCGACGTACTCCTGGCCCGTGAATGGCGCACCCTTCCACGCGCCGGCCGAGGCTCGCAGGACCCGCTCGAATTCCTCGATGTCGACCTGGTGGGCGTAGGCCCGGTTGATGGCATCGCGTATCAGCCGGGAACGCGATCTCCCGGTTCGCTCGGCCTCTCGATCGAGGCGTGTGATCTCGTCCTCGGACAGGTAGATCTGCGTGCGTTGCATGGTGTACATCATACGTCGTCCCCTAGGCCCTTACCCGCTACTCACCTGCATGGCACGATGCCCGTATGCATGACGACACGATCGAACTCCGGCCACCGGGCCCGGACGAGCTGCGCGCCTGGGTCGAGCCGACCGGCGCCGCGTTCGCCGATACCTTCACGGACGCCGAGTTCGACCACGAACTCAAGCTCTGGGAATCCGATCGACTCATCGGAGCCGTCGATGGCGGGAAATGGGTCGGGACCGGGGGCGCGTATTCACTCGGGCTGACCGTTCCGGGCGGTCAGATCGGAGCCGCCGGGATCACGATGATCGGCGTCTCGCCCAGCCATCGGCGGCGCGGGATCCTGCGCCAGATGATGCGCTGGCTGCTGGATCAGGCGCGTGAGCGCGGCGAGGCGACTGCCATCCTGTGGGCGTCCGAGGGCGCGATCTACCCGCATTTCGGGTTCGGGATGGGGACGCTCCAGGCGACCTTCGATATCGAGCGGAGTCGGGCGCATTTCTCGCGTCCGGTCGAGCCGGTCGGCCGGATGCGAATCGTCGATCGCGATGAGGCTGCGAAGCTCTTCCCGCCGGTCTACGACGCGATCCGGCCCGGGATCCCCGGGATGGTGACCCGGAGCGATGCCAAATGGCGCCACGACCAGCTCGATGACACCGAGTGGCAGCGCTCGGCCAACGGGATCAAGTACCGGGTCGTGCTCGAAGTCGACGGGGTCGTGCGTGGCTACTCGATCTACCGCGTCAAGGCCGAATGGGATGAGCGTGGGCCCAACAACGTCATGACCGTCCTCGAGGTGCTCGGGCTGGATGCCGCAGCCGAACGGGCGATCTGGGCGTGGCTGTTCGAGATGGACCTGCTGGCGCGCGTCAAGGGCTGGCGGATGCCGATCCCGCTGCCCTTGATGCTGGAACTCACTGAGCCGCGCCGACTCGGGATGACCGTGCGCGAGGGTATGTGGCTCCGCCTGATCGACGTGGGGGCGGCGCTCAAGGCGCGGTCGTATGCGGGTTCGCGCGGATCGCTGACCTTCGAACTGGCCGACGAGTTCTGCAAGTGGAATGCCGGGCGATGGCGCCTGGACGTGCCGGGCGACCGGCAAGCAGCCACGCTGACCGCGTCAGACGCCGCGCCCGACCTCACCCTCGACGCCGGCGACCTCGCCTCGATCTACCTCGGCACCTTCACCTTCGCCGACCTCGGCCGAGCCGACCGAGTACGGGAGTGCCGACCAGGCGCGCTCGCGGCGGCGGATGTGCTGTTCGCCACGGCCCGCGCGCCGTGGTGCTCCACGATGTTCTAGATCGTGCGTTAGGTCCGGCGGATCGGCGGATCGACGATCGCCCGACGACGATCCATAGTCGGACCATGGTGCGCGGTGCGTGGCGATGCGAGATCCCGGTTCCGAGACTCGTCGCCAACGCCGGACCGCCAGACGATCCGCCCTATTGCAGTCGTTGTGGCGCCACCGTCGATCCCCATCCGAACGATATCTGCGATCGATGCGGCCACCTCGTCGAATTCCACGGTCGCGATACCGAGGGATGTGGTCGCATCTTTGCCGGGGGCTGGTGCGACTGCCGGCGTTCCTTCGGTCGTGAACCGCACTGACTCTGGTGGAGGCTCTGGACCAATTCCCTGGCAACCGCGGGCTTCGCGACGCGTTCAATCAAGTACTCGACAGTCAGATGGCGTTGGTCCCGCCGATCCTGCGTTTCACCAAGCGGACGACAGGTGTCCTTCGGTTCAACGGCTTGTGCGTCCTCGATCGGCTTGAACTGACATGGTTTGAGGATCACGGGAGGCCGGTTCGCAACTATCGGGCGCACCTGACGATCCTCGACGAGGAATTCGTGGATGTCGCTTGGCTGCATTCGCGGATGACGGCAGAGTCCAAGGCTGACCTTGGTGGTCTGGGACCCCACGCGTGGCGGCGCTATCAGGACGGCGTCATCGATCGGCTTCGCGTCTGGGCACCGCTGGTGAGAGCCACGTCGTCACAACTCCCGCCCGCTGGTTCAGGCGACGCGAGTCTTCTGTCGCAACTTGTCAGCCTCACACCCACAAGCTTCGAGGCGGCCGTCGTTGCCATATTCCGGGAGCTCGACGAAGTCCGACACAACATCACCCGCACCCGCCCCACCGCCGATGGAGGCTTCGATTTCTTTGGGTCATTTACCCTGCCGCCGCCAATCCAGTACGACATCCCGTTCCGCGGGGAGGCGAAACGCTATGCCCGATCAACGGCGGTTGGCCCGAAGGACGTATCGCGGCTAGTTGCTCGGCTGACGCGTGGGCAATATGGAATCTTCGTGACCACTTCCTACTTCACGAAGCAGACTCAGGAAGAGGTCCTCGAGGATCACTACCCGACCCATCTGGTTGCGAGGTCTGATCTCGTACGGATCATGCGCGAAATGCGAATCGCGCGGGGCGCACAGATCAGCCCGGCATGGTTGCGGTCCGTCCAGACGGATGTCGACACCCCGCTCGAGACCTTCCGCAGGGCCGCGGGGTCGCGTCCCGGATCTGCTGGAAAAGCGCTGACGGCAGAGGCTCCTCGGCACGGGTAGGTTAGGCGATCCGCTCCTTCGTCTGCGGGATTGAGCGGGCCGCGACGACGGCGGCGATGTGGTGGCGTTCGGGGAGGGTCAAGCCGAGGCCTCGGCCGCCGGCGATGACGAGGTCCATGACCGCCCAGGCCAAGGTCAGACAGGACGTCTCGCCCGGGAAGCGGCCGATGACCTTGGTCCGCCTCC
>JBBQDL010000014.1:0-54996 GCA_038319665.1 Candidatus Limnocylindrales bacterium | reverse complement strand
CAAGCACGGCCATCCTGTCCTCGGCCATCGTGGTGGTCCTCCGTGTCGTGGGTTCTCAAGTCCAACGACGCGAGGATGACGCGGTGGCCGTTGTTCTTCACGGCCTACCCGCTGTTACACCAAGTCTGGGGACACGACCTGACCTGCACGGTGCGCGGAGGGATCACAGCATGGATCGTTTGAGCCGTCTGGCACCGTTCACGGGCGTTGCGTTCGCGGTATGTGGTGTAGCTGCCTTCGGAAGCGGCCAGGGGCCTCAATCGGATGATGTCGCCAAGATACAGGCGTTCTACATCTCCAACAGCACGTCGCAGCAGATCTCCGACATCCTCTGGACGCTGGCGTTCGTATTCCTCGTGCTTTTTGTCGGGGTTCTGCGGAGCTACCTGCGGCGTGCCCCGGCCGCTGAAGGTGTCAGCGCCGTCGCTCTGGCCGGCGCCGCCATGATGGCCGTCGGCGCCATGGTGTATTTCGGCCTGGACTACACCCTCGCAGTCGGAGCGAACAGCGTCTCTCCGCCTGCGGTCGAGGCGGTGAACCTGCTCGCTCTCAAACTCGTCATTCCCTTCGAGGCCGGTGGCCTGGTGCTTGGCATCGCGGGCGGCCTGGCCATCCTGCGCGGGACGGGGCTACCAAAATGGCTCGGCTGGCTGGCGATCCTCAGCGGAATTCTGATGGCGGTGGTCTGGCTCATCGGCATTTTCCCGTTCTTCCTTTGGGTCGCAATAGCTGGCGTTCTCATGGGGCGACGCAATGGCAACGCTCCAGAATCGGGGCCGCCCGACTCGTTGAGCGCCACTACCTAACCCGCCCTGGGGGGATGGAGACCCTCGCTAGGACGTACATGGGAAGCAGCAGGCCGACGCGACCGCCTCGTTCCATGGTCTCAAGACTTTCGATCGGACACCGAACCCGCGGTCGGGGGCTGCGCCGGAATCCCTAGTGCCGGCTACTCACCGTACGCGTCCAGCGTCGAAATCGAGACTCCTGCTCCGTCTCCAGGTTCTCGCGCTAGACTCGGCTGCCGTTCTTCCAGTTGATGACGCCCACTCGTCGAATGGGGCCCGCGGATCGGTGTCTGCAATACGATGCTGTGGTGCACCTGGCTCGCCTCGTGGCGGTTCCCGGGTCGTAATCCCTACGCACGACCGGACGATGCCGACGTTCACCGTGGCAAGCAACGAATTCCTCGGCGGCGGCAAGGAGAAGTCGGAGTACCACCCGGTTCGTCGCCTGAGTTTGGCGTCCACTTGGTCGTATTGGCTCCGGCGCCGCGGAGTAGACGTCGGACCGCGTATCCTCGGGGTCCCTAGGCCGTCCGGCATCCCAGCCGCGAGCGACCTTCAGGCGTCGCCGAAGGAGACCGGCATGCCGGAGATCATCGTCACCGCAGCGGTCAACGATGTCGAGGAGTGGTTGAAGTTCAAGGCGGAGATGGTCCCCGCGATGGCGGCGGTCGCATCAGACGGGTCCAGCTACGTCGCCATGGATGGGAGCAATCAGGTCGCGAGCACATGGGACGTCCCCGACATGGACGCCTTCCGCGCCGCCCAGAGCTCATTCTCTCCGGAACTGGCGGCGATGTCGGAGCGAGCCGGGATGATCCCATCGACGATGGTGATCTACATCAAGAAGTAGTCCGGCCCCATCGGCGACGGGGCCTCGCGGCCGACGCGGAGAACGAAGACGGAGCTCCGGTCTGACGTTGGGTGGGGCCCTTGCCTGTCGGAAACAGCCCCGTCCCGCCGTTTGTCCCGGATGCAAGGCAACCTAGAGGTCGGATTGGCGTCCACTTGGTCGTAGTCGACCGTCCCCGGTCTCGGGACTAGGGACGTCTAGCGGGGCATCCACACATACCGGAGCGCGCCGTCGTCGGCGCACTGTACCGATCGGATGTACGACCCGTCCGCCATCTCGATCTCGTGGGGACGCTCGTCCAGGGTCACCCGCTCACCCGCTCGGGGGCCGGCGACGAACTCGACGGTTGTTGACTCGGGTTGCCGCTCGTCGAGGAACTGGATCATGGCCCCGGAAGCATACCGCGTGGTCGGTGCGAGGCCGCTGGTCCGCCATCGTGTCGTGGGTTACGCGTCCACTTGGTCGTATCGACCCGACCCGACCCGCTCTCCGGCTATGACGGGCGGCGGCGGAGCCTGCACCGTCGCGTCGCCCCCAGGTCTCGTCCGGCTTCCTCCATGAAGCGGGACTGAGCATGGTTGAACACGTCCAGCTTGGCGGCATAGTCGCCCACGTTCTCAACCGCGTGGAGGTACGAAGGCGGCTTCGAGTCGTCCCACGCGTAGACGTCCAAGGCCACCAACGCATCGTATAGGTCGCGAGCCGCCGTCCATACCGGCGTGTCCGTCAAGATCGCGAACTCCGCCGAGAGAATGTCTATTGGCTCGGTCGAGTCGAGCGTCGGGATGTTATCGACCTTATGCATTGGGTGGCTAACCCGAATGTCCATCTGTAGCCGGAGGATGCGCGCGTGGTTCCTCGCAAGGCGGATGAACTCGGCGTACTTGACCTGCTTGATGGTGGCGAACCGATACCGATCTTCTTGTCCGGCCTGATACCGGGCCAGGATGTACGCCGCGACAAATCCCAGTAGACCCCAAGGACGACTTCCCCGAGGTCCATGTCAGTCGCCGTTTGACACGTTCGACGATGTCACGGCCACAAGGTCCAGGGGCTCATCCCGCAGCACGCCGGCCTGCTTCGCGCCGCTGTGATTCCGTGAATTGACGCAGCGACAATTGCTTCTCGTCACGGGTGAGAACGTATGTGTACACCCCCTTCTTCTTCGTGACCTCGTCGTCGATCATCAACGTTTTGACCTCATCCTCTAGCGTCGCGGTGTCGTAGAGGACGTCCTTGAACTTGTTGTACAGCAGCCCCCACTCGATGCCTTTCATCTCGGGGCGTTTGTTGGTGAAGACGGCCTCCACCCACTGGATTACTTTCTGGAAGTAGAGCCATAGTTGGTTGGCGTTCGGGTCGTTCTCGTGTATCGCCATGTAATCCTCGACGGTGACGAGGCCGTCACGGTCAGCAATCCAGCTTATGGCGGTTTCGAGATAGTCCTGCCGGATGGGCGAGCCCGTCATGTAGTCCTTGGCCATGTTGTAGGCGGCGCACGTTGGCTTGCTGAAGTGCGGCGTGGGACGACGTCGACTTCGACGCCGAGACCGTCAAAATCACGGCGCAGTTCGGGCGACGTGATGGTGGCTGGGTCCGGACCCCGCCCAAGACGAGGTCAGGGACGCGGACGATCGCCCTCGCCCCCGACGTACTCGCCGCGCTCCACGACCATCGCCGCCGGATGGCGCTCGAGAGCCGGCCGCAAGGGTCGTACGTCGGGCTCATCTTCGTTACCAGCGAGGGCAACCCGCTCTACGGCTGGCGCGTCCTTGAAGCGCTCTACGCGCACGAGGCACGCCTCGGCCTGCCGCACGTCCCCGTCCACGACCTCCGCCATACGGCGGCTTCATTAATGCTCGCGGCCGGGTTGTCGCTCGAGCACGTAAAGGTGACCTTGGGACACTCGTCCATCCGCGTCACCTCGGACACGTACAGCCACCAGCAGGCATCGCAGCGGGACGAGGTAGGAGCCGCGATGCAGCGGACGCTCGGAGTCCGGTAATCGATTTTGCTGCAGTCTTGCTGCAGTTGCGTGGGTGAGGCGACCCAACGATGAGTCGCTTCGTGCGTGAAATTGGAGGCGACGACCGGATTCGAACCGGTGAATAGAGGTTTTGCAGACCTCCGTGTTGAGCCACTTCACCACGTCGCCATGTGCGCTGCGCTGGCGGGCTCCCGCCGGATGCTGGCTGCCCCTCGAGGATTCGAACCTCGGTTCACGGATCCAAAGTCCGCTGTCCTACCACTAGACGAAGGGGCAGCGGCCGAGAACGGAGGTTTTGGAGCGGAAGACGGGACTCGAACCCGCGACCCTCACCTTGGCAAGGTGATGCTCTACCAACTGAGCCACTTCCGCCCGTAGGAACCGCCCACCCATAGGTGGTGCCGAGAGCCAGGATCGAACTGGCGACACCGCGATTTTCAGTCGCGTGCTCTACCAACTGAGCTATCTCGGCCCGATGGTCAACCAGCCGTCGGCTGCCCGTCGGCGGGTGGAACGATACCACGGCCCTCGCGGGACTGACAACGCGAGCCCGGCGGAGTGGCCTAGTCGAGCCCGGCCAGACTGGCGGCCTCGGCCGCTGGCAGCGGCGGGTCGCCGGTCAGCTGGCGCAGTCGATTGATCCGATCGAGGATCGGCGGGTGGGTGTCCATCAGCCCCGAAGCCCGCGCCTCGAACTTCTTGATCGGGTTGGTGAAATACATGTGCTGGGTCCCGCGGTTGGCGACCTCGAGCACTTCCTTGTCGGTGCCGATCTTGGCCAGCGCCCGCTCCAGGCCATACGGGTTGCGGGTCAGCTCGACGCTCGACGCGTCGGCGAGGTACTCGCGCTGGCGGTTGACCGCGAGCTGGATGAAGCGGCTGATGATCGGTGCCAGGATCGCCAGCACGATGGCCACGATGGCGATGATCGCCGCCGCTCCGTTGCCGCCGCTGTCGCGGCTCGACCGGCGGCCCGATAACCCGCCCCAGAACGTGAAGCGCAGGAAGAAGTCGGCCAGGATCGCGATCGCCCCGACCATGACCCCGACCACGAGCGAGAACCGGATGTCGAAGTTGCGCACATGCGACAGCTCGTGACCGATGACGCCCTGGAGCTCCTCCCGGTCGAGCTTCTCGAGCAGGCCCGTCGTGACCGCCATCGACGAGTGGGCCGGATCGCGCCCGGTCGCGAAGGCGTTCGGGGCGGTGTCGTCGATGATGTAGACGGCGGGCATCGGCAGATTCGCGGCGATCGCGAGCTCCTGGACGATGTTCATGAGCTGTGGCGCCGACGTGGCGTCGACCGGCTTCGCGCCACTGACGGCGAGGACGAGCTTGTCGCCGCTGTAGTAGGTAACGAGCCCGGAGATCGCCCCGACCGCAAGTGCAAGCCCCGTGACGAGAGCGCCCCCGGTCGCTGAGCCGATGATGGCGTAGCCGATGGCGAACCCCAGCAGGCCCAGCAGGATGACGACGAACGCCGTCATCAGCAGCGAATTGCGCTTGTTCGCCGAGATCTCGTCGTAGAACGTCCGAGTGGCCACGGTCAGGACCCGGGGCGAGCGGTCAGCTCAGACTGAGGTCGACGTTGGGAACGTTTGCCGCCTCAGGCTCTGCATCGAAGAAGTCACGCTTGGTGAAGCCCAGCGGCCCGGCGATGAGGACCGAGGGAAACGTCTGGATGTTCGTGTTGTAGTCGAGGACCGTCGCGTTGTAGTGCTGGCGCGAGAACGAGATCTGGTTCTCGGTGGTGGTCAGCTGCTCCTGCAACGCGAGGACGTTCTGGTTGGCCTTGAGGTCGGGGTAGTTCTCGACGACCGCGAAGAGCGACCGGAGGGTCCCGGTCAGGGCGTTCTCGGCGGCGGCCTGCTGGGTCGGGCCCTGGGCGCCGGCGGCGACGGCCGCGGCCCGGGCGTTGGTCACGTCGGTCAGGACCTTCTGCTCGAACCCCATGTAGCCCTTGACGGCGTTGACCAGGTTCGGGATCAGGTCGTGACGACGCTTCAGCTGGACTTCGATCTGGGCGAATGCCTCATCGATCCGCAATCGCTTCTGGACCAGGCCGTTGTAGATCCCCACGAGGACCACGACGAGGGCCACGATGATCACGATGACGATGATCAAGATCGGACTCATGCAGTTCCTCCGGTGGGGCCCGCCCAGGGTGGACGCCCGCTCGGGAATCAGTCTACAGCGTGGTGGGCGGTACAGGGTTCGAACCTGTGACTTCCTCGGTGTAAGCGAGGCGCTCTGACCAGCTGAGCTAACCGCCCGGAGAAAGCATAACGACCGCCGCGCCGGCGACGGTCGTTGGAAGGCGTCGAGTTGGTGCCCAGGCCGGGACTTGAACCCGGATGAGTTGCCTCATACGCCCCTCAAACGTACGCGTATACCAATTCCGCCACCTGGGCTAGAGGTGTCGCCGCGCCGATGGGTCCGACCGAGGGTGGTACCGAGGAAGGGATTTGAACCCATACGCCCTTGCGGACACTAGCTCCTGAAGCTAGCGCGTCTACCAGTTCCGCCACCTCGGCGTGGACCGTGCGCGACCGGCCTTACGGGCCCGAAGCGAGGCGCCATGTTAGCACATCCCAGAATCGATCCGACGGGTCGCCGACCTGCCGGGCGCTGGGTCCCTGGACCGTGTTTCGCACCACGATCGACTCGTCGGCGAAGGCCAGCGGGAGCAGGTATTGCCGCGTCACGAGCAGCTTCTGGAGGGCCGAATACGCGGCCTTGCGGGCCTCCGCGCTCCCCGGCCCACGAGCCGCCGAGAGCAGCCCATCGAGGGCCGGGTCCTGCAATCCGATGACGTTGGAGCCGCCCGTGACGGTCTGGCTCGAGGCGAGCAGCGGATAGAGGTCGGGGTCGAGGCCGATCGTGACATCGCCGACGGCGGCGCTGAACTCGCCCGTCGCCAGGCGGTCGGTGACGAACTCGCCGGGCGGGAGTGGCACGTGCGTGGCGAAGAGCCCGAGCGCCTTCCAGTCTGCGGCGACGGCGTCCGCGGCGTCGAACGCCGCGGGGTTGGAGGCCTTGTCCGGGCTGATCAATTCGATCGTGATCGGCGTCTTGACCTTGGGCAGGTGCCAGCCGTCGGCGGCCCGGGTCCAGCCCGCTGCCTTGAGTGCCGCGGTCGCCACCTTCGGGTCGTATGTGACGGGCGCCCCAGCGCTCGGATCGTAGAGGAATGAGGACGGCGGGATCGGGCTGTTCGGTGGTCTGGCGGCGATCGCGAATGCCGTGCGGATGAGGGTCCCACGATCGATCGCGGCGAGCAATGCCGTGCGAACGGCGGGGTTGGCGAACTCGGGGTGACCCGGGCGCAGGTTGAGCAGGACCGCGGTCAGGGTCGAGCCCGGATAGTGGACCGAGCGACTGTCGCGGGCCAGGGCTAGCTGGCTCGCCAGCTCCGGCGAGAGCCCCGACGCGGCGTCGAGCCCGCCCGCGCGATAGGCCGCAGCGAGCGCGTCGGGCTGGTCGAAGAAGCGGAACTCGATGCCGGCCAGGTATGGGATGGGCCGGCTGGGGCGCTCGGCTGGCGGCGGCGTGGCGAGCGAATCGGTGGAGTGCGGCGACGGTGCCGCCGACGCATCGGGCGGCATGAGCAACGAGGCCGCCGGGATGAGGTCGGCGGCATCGGCGTCGAGGCTGGCGACGGCGAAGGGTCCGGAGCCGATCGGCTGTCGACCGAACGGACCGTCGGCCAGCCCCGTGACCGGGACGCCCGCAAGGATGTGGGCTGGCACGATCGGCTGGGTCGCCGCCTGGAGGAAGCCGCCGAGCGGTGTGGCGAGGGTAAAGACGACCGTCCGCGGACCGTCGGTGTTGACCGTGACTTCGTTCCACGAGCCCGCTGCCGGCCCGGTGTACTTGGGATCCTGGAGGACGTGGATCGTGAACGCGACGTCGTCGGACGTCACCGGATCGCCATCGTGCCAGCGGATGTCGTCGCGCAGGACGAAGGTCCAGACCCGACCGGTCGGATCGACCGTCCAGCGCTCCGCGAGGTCGGGGACGATCGAACCGGACGGCCCGTTGCGGACGAGGCCCGAGAAGACGAGCGCGACGAGGTCGCGGTCGGCCTGGCTTCGGGCTGACAGCGGGCTGACCGAGACCGGCCGGCCCAGGACGCCTTCGCGGTAGGGCCGCCCGACCGGTCCGCCCGCACTCGCGCTGGCCTCCGGCGCGGTCGTGGTGGCAGGTGTCAGGTATGGGATGCCGACGAGACTCGCGATGAGCGCGAGCAGGACGACAAGGGTCCCGACGACGAACGAGTCGGTGCGGGTCATCGAGCTCCGAGCGAAACGGTCGATCGCGGTGGGCCGCCGCGGCCCCGGATCAGGCGCCGGTGGCGGGGGCGAGGATGAAGGCCGCCAGCGCGAAGATGATGAACAGGACGAGCAGGACGATGGTGAACTGCCATAGTCGGCGTTCGACGCCGCGACGGCTTCGATAGACGGCCGAATCGCCGCCGAACGTCCCGGACAGGCCGACCCCGCGAGCTTGCAGCAGGATCGCGATGATGAGCGCGATGCTCACCAGGATCTGGCCGATGGCCAGGAGGGGGTTCACGAATCTAGGCTCCTCTGGACGCTACGGCGACGGATGCTATCACAAGATCCGGGACCGACCCGTCATCCCCTCCCAGCGCGGCAGGCCGGCCAGCTGCAGGATCGTCGGCGCGACGTCGGCGAGCACGCCATCAGCCAGGGTCAGGCCGCGGGCGGCACGTCCGACCAGGACGAGCGGCACAGGGTTGAGTGAATGCGCGGTCACCGGCCCGCCAGCGGCATCGCGGAGTTGGTCGGCATTGCCATGGTCGGCGGTGACCAGCAGGATCGCGCCCGGTGCGCCCGGGTCGTCGGCACCGACCGCTTCGACCGCTTCGACGACCCGGGCCAGACAGGCGTCGATGACCTCGAGCGCCGTGATCGTCGCATCCCACATTCCGGTATGGCCGACCATGTCCGGGTTAGCGTAATTCGCGACGATGAAGTCGTAGCGGCCGGACCCGATCGCCTCCACGAGCGCATCGGTGACGCCCTGGGCGCTCATCGCCGGCGCGAGGTCGTAGGTCGCGTCCCGGACGCTCGGGATGAGCCTTCGCTCCTCGCCGGGATAGGGCGTTTCGACGCCGCCGTTGAAGAAGTAGGTGACGTGCGCGTACTTCTCGGTCTCGGCGACGTGGAACTGGCGCCAGCCGGCTTCCGAGAAGGCCTGCGCCAGCGAGCGCGCCTGCTCCGGCGGGAAGGCGACCTCGACCGGGAGGCCGGCCTCGTACTCGGTGAGGGTCACGACCAGGAGATCGGTCGGCGCCGGCCGGCCGTCAGGGGCCGTTCGGTCGAAATCGACGAAGGCCGGGTCGGCCAGGGCGTGCGTCAGCTGGCGCGCTCGATCCGCGCGGAAGTTGGCGTGGATGACCGGGTCGCCCGAGCGCACGACGCCGTCGACCCCGTCGATGACGGTCGGCGCCACGAACTCGTCGTTCTCGCCGCGGGCATAGGCGGCCTCGATCGCGGCGGTCGCGCTCGGCGCCCGCTCCCCCTCCCCGTGGACGATCGCGTCGTAGCCCCGTTCGATGCGATCCCAGCGAGCGTCGCGGTCCATCGCGAAATAGCGACCACCGATCGACGCGATCCGGGCATCCGGGTGCGCCGCCGCCAGCCGACGCTCGAGGTCCGCGACGAAGGCCAGCGCCGATCTCGGCGGCGTGTCGCGCCCGTCGAGCAGGGCGTGGACCCGGACGCTCGGCACTCCGAGCCGGGCCGCCAGCTCGACGATGGCGACCAGGTGGCGGTCGTTGGCGTGGACACCTCCCGGGCCGATCAGGCTGATGACGTGCAGCCGGCCATCCGGTCGGGCCGCCCGGCGGCAGGCATCGAGCCGGGCGGGACGCTCGAAGAAGCTCCCGTCGGCGATCGCCGCGTCGATGCGCGGCAGGTCCTGGAGCACCGGCCGGCCCGCCCCGAGGTTCAGGTGCCCGACCTCGGAGTTCCCCATCTGGCCGGCTGGCAGCCCGACCGCCTCTTCCGATGCCTGGAGCGTGGCGTGCGGCCACCGCTCAAGAAGCCCCCGCCAGGTCGGCATCCGGGCGGCCGCGATGGCGTCTGCCGCCGGGTCGCGACCGATCCCGAAACCGTCGAGGACGACGAGCACGATCGGCCGGGGCCGGGTCGCTGAGGTCCCCGGGTCGGGCTCGCCTTCGCTCGGTCCGGGCTGGGTCACGCCGCGCCGCGGGCCGCCGCGGTCAGCCCGGCCCGGGCTACGATCCCGGCCATCTCGTCTGGTTTGAGCGACGCGCCACCGACGAGGGCGCCGTCGATCGACGGCTCGGCCAGGAACTCCCCGATGTTCGCCGAGGTGACGCTGCCGCCATAGAGGACCGGGACACGGTCGCCGTCAGGGCCCCACCCGAGGTCGGTCAGGACGCTGCGGATCAGGGTGGCCATCGTGGCGGCGTCATGGCCCGTGGCATGTCGGCCCGTGCCGATCGCCCAGATCGGCTCGTAGGCGATCACCAGCCCCGCGGCGCCGATGACCGCCGATTCGTGGTCGCCCAGTGCACCCCGGAGCTGGTCGTGGACGACCGTCTCCTGGCGCCCGGCCTCGCGCGCATCGAGGTGCTCGCCCACGCACAGGATCGGCCGCAGCCCGGCTTCCGCGGCGCGGCCGAGCTTGCGTCCGATGAGCTCGTCGGTCTCGCTCGGGTCCCGGCGCCGCTCCGAGTGGCCCACGATGACCCACGTCGCGAGCCCGACCAGCATGGGCGCCGAGATCTCGCCGGTGTAGGCGCCCTGCAGCTCGTGGTGGACGTTCTGGGCACCCACTGCGACGTCCGCGTCATCGTCGGCAAGTGCGTCGCGCACGACCGCCAGGCTGACGAACGGTGGACAGATGACCCGGGTGACCCCCGGTGCCCGGGTCCGGGCCGCGATGGTCCGCGCCAGGTCGCCCGCGTCGGCGGGGGTGGTGTGCATCTTCCAGTTGGCCGCCACGATCACGTCCCGCATCCGCGGAATCATGCCAGAGCCGGGTGGCCCGGATCCGCGCCGGCCGGGTACCGGACGTCCGCATCCTCGAAGGTGGCCAGCCGCTCCAGCCGCTCCAGGGCGCGCTGGACCGCCGAGCGATGGATCTCGAGCCGTTCGGCCAGCTCGGCCAGGCTCGCTTCGGGCGTCTCGCGCCGCGCCGCCGCGACTAGGCGGACGACGTACGGCTGGCGCGGCAGCCGGCCGTCCGCGTCGAGGGTCGCGATCGCCTCGAGCTGCCGGCCGGCCGCGCTGACGGCGCGCTGGAGGTTCGCCGATTCGGCGTTGAGGACACGGTTGAGCTCGCCCCGGAGGGCCCGCGAGACCTGCCTCGCTTCGAGTTCGAGGAGTGCCCCGGACGCCCCGATCCGGCGCAGGAAGGTCCCGACCGCCTCGCCGTTCTTCGACGTCACGACGCCGCGGCCGCGACGCAGGCGCCACGAGACCGGCAGGCCGAAAGCCGCCAGACGCGCCGCCAGCTTCGGGGCCTCGTCGAGTCCCACCACGAACTCGAGATGGGTCCGTCCACCGGCAAGGCTGAGTGAGCCTCGGGCGAGGAACCGCCCACGGAGCCACGCGGACCGGCAGTGCTCGGCAGCCGAGGCCCAGCTGAACGTGCCACCGACACTCCCCTCCCCCGACCGCCGGAGCCGGTGGGCCAACCGACCGACCGAGCCCTCGCGCCCGCTCGGATCCGGCCCGAGCCCATCGACCTCGGCGATCCGGTCGCACGCTCGCGATGGGTCGATCGCGGCCAACTCGTCGCGCAGGGCGGTGACGAGATCGCGCTCGGAGCGCGTCACTCAGGCGCTCCGGCTCGCCGTCCGACCCGGGTTGCGTCGGCGGATCACAGCCTCGCTCCCGAGGGCATGCATCACCGCGATGGCCAGGCGCGCCGGGTCGTGGTGGTGGGCGTTGTCGGGATCGATCACGTCGTCGAGCACCAGCCGGGGGACGGGGACGACCGCCGGCGGCCAGCGCAATCGCACGGATTCGGGCGGGGCCGCGTCGCGATCGACGTCTGCCGAGCCTGTTCGGGGCAGCAGGCGGTTGTTGGCCAGGACGACGTCGATCAGGTCGGGGCTGGTGTGGGCGACGAGGGCCTCGACATGGGCGGACAGATCGAACCCGGTCGTCTCGCCTTCCTGTGTCGCGACATTGCACACGTAAAGGCGCGGTGCGGAGGCCGCCAGGACTGCCTCCCGGATGGCCGGGATCAGGAGGCTCGGGAGGAGGCTGGTGTAGAGGCTGCCCGGCCCGAGCACGATCAATTCCGCCTCGGCGATCGCGGCCAGCGCGTCGTCCGACGCCCGGACCGCGTCGGGCGTGATCCAGACCCGCTCGATGTGAGAGGTGCGCATCACCTGCGACTGACCGTTGACGACCAAGCCGCCGGCGACCTGCGCGTGGAGGGTGAGTGGCGTGGACGAGACCGGCAGGACTCGGCCGCGGACGGCCAGGATCCGGTTCATCAGTCGGATGCCATCCTCGAAGTCGCCGCCCTCGACCGCGGTCATCGCCGCGATGAGCAGGTTGCCAAGCGCGTGGCCGGCCAGTCCGTTCGCCTCGCCCGACTCGCGCCGCGGAAACCGGTACTGGAGGACCTCGCTCATCAGCGGCTCGGCATCGGCCAGCGCGACGATGCAGTTCCGGATGTCGCCCACGGCCGGGATCCCGAGTTCCTCGCGCAGCACGCCCGACGAACCACCATCGTCGGCGACCGTGACGATCGCCGTGAGATTGCTGGTGTGCTCCTTGAGGCCGCGCAACAGGGTCGACAAGCCGGTGCCGCCGCCGATGGCCACGATCCTGGGTCCCCGCGCCAGGAAGCGCTTCTGGTAGATGAGCTCGACCAGCGGCTGGTCGGGGTCGCGCGCCCGGAGCGCATCGGTCAGGACCCGCACGGTCCGGTACGCCCCGAAGCCGACCAGCACCACGCCAACGGTCCCGGCGATGAACCCGCGCAGCGCGAAGGGCAGGAACTGGAGGGTCAGCAGGTCGATGAGACCGCCGGCGACGCCGGTCGGGGCGTAATCACGCGTGATCTGGCGGAGGAAATGCGCGAACGCGACCGCGAGCAGCAGGAGCCCCGCGAAGACGACGAGGAGCCAGCGCTTGATGCCGATCCCGGGGGTCAGCCAGCGCCGGAGGTTCATGCCCGGTCGAGCTCCCGATGGAAGACCGAGACCGGACCGTAGTCCTGCTCGCGCAGCCAGGCGGCCACCTCTTCGGCGATGACGATCGACCGGTGGTATCCGCCGGTGCAGCCGATGCCGATCGTCAGCCGCGTCTTGCCCTCCGAGATGTAGGCCGGGATCGTGAACTCGAGGAACTCGTGGAGATACGCCAGGAATCGCGTCGCGATCGGCTGTCCGAGCACGAACGCGCGGACCTCGTCGGTCATCCCCGACAGCGGCCGGAGATCGGCGTCGTAGTAGGGGTTCTGCATGAATCGCACGTCGAAGACGAGGTCCGATTCCAGTGGCACGCCGAACTTGAACCCGAAGCTGATCAGCTGGAACGCGAGCTGGTCGGCCCGGACGTCGGTGGCGAGGGCCGCGAACAGCCGCTCGCGGAGCTGACGCAACGAGAGGTCGGAGGTATCGAGGACCACGTCGGAGTCGGCGCGGACCGAATCGAGGCGGCGGCGCTCCTCGGCGATGGAGTTGGCGATGCCGCGCGACTCGCCGAGCGGATGCCGGTGGCGGGTCTCGCTGTACCGCCGGATGAGCGCGTCGTCACTCGCCTCCAGGAAGAGGACCCGCGGCCGGATCCCGCGGCCCTCGAGCGCACCGCGCATCGCCGCCAGCGCCAGGGTCGGGTCGCCCGCCCGGACATCGAGGACGATCGCGACCCGGGCGAACCTGGTGCGGTCCGCCGAGACCAGCTCAGCCAGATCCGGGAGCAACTCGCCGGGCAGGTTGTCGACAACCGTATAGCCGAGATCCTCGAAGAGCTTCGCCGCGGCGGTCTTGCCCCCGCCCGACAGGCCACTGACGATCACGACCGCCGGCTCACTCACCGCATCCGGCGACGTTCGGGCCTCCGGATCATGGGCCGAGGCGGCCTCATCGGTCACCGCCCGGTGCGCCGGATGAAGATGAGTGTCAGCTCGAACAGGATGTACATCGTGCCACCGAGGACGAGCGGGCTGACCAGGTCGCCGCCCGGGGTCGCGATCGCCGCGAAGACGGAGATACCCAGGATGATCATCCGGCGCGAGTCGCTCAGGCGCTTGGACGTGATGATCCCCACCCTCGACAGGCCGACGAGCAGGATCGGGAACTCCATGATCAGCCCGAAGACGAGGAAGAGCGTCGTGACGAAGTCGAAGTAGGGGCCCGCCGCCGGATGCGCGACGAGGATGTCATCGGTGAAGCTGAACAGGAAGGCGATCGCGAACGGGAGGATCACGTAGGCGATGACGACGCCGATGGTGAAGAAGACGAGCGCGAGCGGGATCCACGGCCTGACGGTCCGGCGCTCGTCGGGGGTCAGCCCCGGCGCCACGAACGCCCAGATCTGGTACAGGATCACCGGCATCGCCAGGATGATCCCGACGACGATCGAGATCTTGATCTGGATGACGAATGCGTCGCCCATCCCGAGGACCTGGAGCGTGCGACCGCCGAGCGGCAGGATCAGGAAGTTCCGGATGGGAACGGCGTAGAGGTAGCCGACCACCGAACCGACGGCGACGGCAAGGATCGACTTGAATAATCGCGTCCGCAGCTCGCCGAGGTGGTCGACGAGCGACATGACCGTCTCATCGCCGGGCGTGGCGGCAGGCGGCGGGTTCGCTTCGGGTCCGGGTGTCGAGGGACGCCCGGCGACGCTCGACTCGATCAGGGCGTCGGCGTCGGCCATGGGTCGGCTAGCGGACGACCGGCTAACTGGCGACGGTGGACGAGTCCGAGGAAGGGGTGGCAGGCGTCGCGGCCGCGGGCGCGGGGTCGGCCGCGGCCGGCGGTGCGATCGGAGCCGGTGCCACGGGAGCGACCGGAGCGACCGCGGCAGGCGTCGCCGGCAGCGGCGAGGTGTCGACGTCGACCTTGACCGAATCGGCGATGTCGCCCGAGGCCTTGCGGAACTCGCGGATGCTCTTCCCGAGCGACGCCCCGACCTCGGGCAGCTTGCCCGGACCGAGGACCAGCAACGCGATCACGAGGATGATGATGAGCTCTGGGGCTCCGATGTTCGGCATCTCGGTGCTCCTGTGATGACCGGTATCGAGCGATCCGACCCCTGGTGGATCCTCGGATCCGAGGGACCCGTTCGTGCGGCGGCTAGGGTAGCACAGGGAGCCGCGAAGCCCAGTCTCGGGCGGCCGCGGCGAGGCGCTCGCCGGGATCGTCCGAACCGCCAGAACCCGGCTCGACGAGTGCAGCTGCGCTGATGGCCCGAGACACGTTCACGAGCAGGCCACCGCCGATCCCCGGACCGGCCGGTGATGCCGTGGCAGGCCCGTCGCGAAGGACCGGCTCGATCTCGCCACCCTGGGCGCCGATGCCGGGGACGAGGAAGCCCAGACCCGGTGCGACCGCCCGGATGGCGTGCAGCTCGGCCGGTGCCGTCGCCCCCACGACGAGCCCGACCGTCCCGCCCGGGCCCCACCCCACGACATGGCGGGCGACGCGGAGGTGGAGCGGCTCGGCGGGCGCGCCGAGGGCCGGGTCCTCGGCCACGGCGAGGTTCTGGAACTCGGACGCGTCGGGGTTCGAGGTCCGACACAGGACATAGGCGTAGCGGTCGAGCCGCTCGAACATCGGCTCGATCGCGGCGCCGCCGGGATACGGGTTGACGGTGACGGCATCCGCGCCCAGCCGGTCGAACAGGGCGACCGCGTGTCGTTCCGCGGTCGAACCGATGTCGGCGCGCTTGGCGTCGATGACGACCGGGATCGCGGAAGGGATGTCGGCGCGGATCCGCTCGAGGGCGGCCATCCCATCCGAGCCGAGGGCCTCGTAGAAGGCGAGGTTCGGCTTGATCGCCGCGGCATACGGGGCCGCGGCCTCGATGATCAACCGGACGAACCGTTCCACCCCGGGGATGTCCGGCGAGAAGCCCCGCGGGAGGGCCGCCGGGTCGGGGTCGAGGCCGAGGCACAGGACGCTGCCGACCGCCTCCGTTCGCCGCGCGAGACGCGCGAGATATGGCTCGGTCAAGGCGCCGTCGAGCCGGCGGCGGTCGGGGCCGCCGTGACGACCGGGGTCGCCGTCGGAGCCGGGAGCTGGTCCGGCGGGACGAACCAGCCGGGTCGCGACTCCCCGTCCAGGCCGGACACCTCGGTCAGGGCGATCACGTCCTTGACCGACCAGTTCGGCGCGTCGCCGGTGAGCCTGGCCATCTTCAGGTCCACGATCTGGCCCTGGATGTGAAGGAACGCGATGGCGTCGCCGACCGGAGACCAGACCGGTGCCCACGATGCGCCGTCGTTGGTGACTCGCAGCAGCTCGCGGCCATTCGTCGCGTCGAGGATGACCAGATCCTCGCCGAAGCTGCTCGTCTTGGTCGCCGCGATGTAGCGCCCATCCGGGGAGAAGGAAGGTTCCAGGTAGCCCGGACCGGTCAGCGCCCCCGCCTTCCTCTTGGCCACGTCCCAGCGCCAGATCTCAGGCACGCCCTTGCCCGCGTCGCGGCCGTTGCGGACGTAGAGGAGGACCTTGCCGTCGGACCGCCAGGCCGGGTCCTGATGTCCGAGCGGCGCCGTCTCACTGAGGTTCGGGACGGTCGACCGCCTCGTGGAGGTGTCATAGAACTGCAGGACCACGTCGCTTTGCGATGGATCCGGACGGTCGGAGACCATCGCCAGCGTGTGGCCGTCGGGCGACATGACCGGCTCGCGGATCCAGGCGTGCCATGAGGACCCGTTCTTGCTGACCTTGCCGCTCAGGACCTGGACCGGAACGCCGCTGCCGTCGGCCTTCATGCGCATCACCGACGGGATGGTCAGCTGGTAATCGCGCCGGACTCCCCCGGAAGGCCAATGCCCGATGGCGTACGTGATCCGGATGAAGTAGATCGACGAGCCATCGGGTGACCACGACGGCATCGAGTCGTTGCCGCTCGTCGTGAGCTGCCGTGCCTGCTTGCCGGACTGGACCCAGATGTTGCCTGTCTTGGCATAGACGAACGAGCCCGGGACCGAGACGACGTCCGGTGGGACGACGACGACGTTCGAGGGCGCCGCGGTTTGCAGTTGGCCGCCCGTACCGCCGGTCCCGCCCGTGCCCCGCTTGCCGCCGACGAACGGCACGCCGCCCTGGAGCAGGTCGACGGTGATGAGCGCGACGACGAGCAGTCCCGCGATCGACAACGCGGGCGCCAGCCAGCGGCCGCCCGGCCGGATCCCCACCGGGAGGCCCGGTGAGCGGCTCACGACGCGTTCCCGGCGAGCGCTGGTGCGGCGAGCGGCCGGGCAAGGAGCGCGACCGACTCGGCGTGGCCGCCGGCCGTCGCGACGTCACGGATGTCGAGCTGGAGCGATTCGAAGCCGCCGAAGGTCCGGCTGGTGAGGCGCGCCACGACGTCGAGTCGGTCGCCCTCGTGGACGGCTTCGGCGATGTCCGGCCGCCCGAAGGCGATCCCATCGAGGACGTCGCGGTCACGTCGAAGCGTCAGCTGGCTGTGGCCGCCGGTCGCGGCGCGGACACGCGTCACCGTGAGTCCGAGGACCGCGACGAGCGGATCGGCGTTGCCCGGGCCGCACGGCGCGAGGCGCGCCAGTTCTCGGAAGAGGGCGTAATCGACGTCGGCCGCCGGGAGCGCGAGGTCGACCGCGATCGAGACCCTGGGATCGCGCGGCGCGGCCACATCGGCCAGCAGCAGGAACCGCTCGCGGAAGGCGTCCCAGCGCTCGACCGGGAGCTCGAAACCGGCAGCGCCGGCATGTCCGCCGAACCGCGTGAAGAGGTCGGCGCACGCCTCGAGTGTGGCACCGAGGTCGAGCGACCCATCACTCCGGCACGAGGCACGGACCACCCCGCCGAGATCGGCCCCGACGACGGCCGGGCGACCGCGCTCCTCCGCGAGCCGGGCGGCGACGAGCCCGACGATGCCGACACTCCACGGGCCGCGGATGACCGTCGCCGATGCGCCGTCACCTTCGCCGACCGCGGACCGGGCCTCGGCGACGGCGGTTTTCATCAGGTCCCGGCGGGTCAGGTTCGCCGCCTCGAGGGCATCGGCATGCGAGCCGGCCTCGATCGGATCCTCCGCGAGCAGGAGCCGGGCGGCCTCGAGCGCCTCCCCCACCCTACCGGCAGCGTTGAGACGGGGCGCGATCGCAAACGCGACGGTCTCGAGGTCGACGGCGGCGGGAGCGATGCGCGCCCGGTGGAGGAGGGCGGCGATCCCCAGGCGCGGGCCGCGACGCAGCCGCTCGAGACCGAGCCGGGCGATGGCGCGGTTCTCGCCGACGATCGGCGCGACATCAGCGACCGAGCCGATCGTCGCGAGGTCCGACAGGTCGAGCGCGGCCGCCGGCCCGCCCGGTTCATCGGCCAGGAGGAGCTGCGCGACCTTGAACGCCACGCCGCTGCCCGCCAGGCGCCCGTCCGGGTAGGTCGAATCGGGGCGATGCGGGTTGACGATCGCGACGGCGGCCGGGAGGACCGCCGGGACGCGATGGTGGTCGGTCACGATGACGTCCAGACCGCGCTCGTTGGCGGCGGCCACCTCCGCGACGCTCGTCGTACCGCAGTCGACCGTGATGATGAGGCTCGAGCCGGTCGCGACGGCCGCCTCGAGCGCCGCCATCGACAAGCCGTGGCCCTCGTCGAGTCGACTCGGGACGTATGGTTCGACCGCCACGCCGAACCGGCGCAGCGCGAGGGTCATGATGGCCAGCCCGGTCAGACCGTCCGCATCGAAGTCGCCGAAGACGAGGATGCGCTCCCCGCGATCGCGAGCCCGCCGAACGCGCGCCAGCAGCCGGTCCGCGTCGGGAAGCAGGGCGGGGTCGTGCAACCCGTCGAGCGGATCGCCGAACCAGGCGACCAGATCGTCACCGGTCACGACGCCGCGTGCCGCGAGCAGGTTCGCAAGGCGGCGGGGGATGCCATGCGCCGCGGCCGCCAAGATCGCGGCCGCGGACGGCTCGACGGTCTGCGGGAACGTCCATCGGAAGCGGGGTTCGACCACGGGGTCAGGATGCCACGTAAGGCTGCACCGCGGATCCACCGGCCGTGTGCGTCGCTCGCCTCAGGATGCTGCGCGTCGGGGCCGGGGAGTGCGTGCCGCCGTGAGCCGGCCGTGCCGGCGGTCGTCCCAGAGCTGCCAGTCGACGAGCAGCGGCGCGGCTACGAAGATCGATGAGTAGGTCCCCGAGATGATCCCGATGAGCAACGCCAGGATGAAGTCGCTGATCGCCGATCCGCCGAACAACAGCAGGGCCAGGAGGGTCAGGACCACGGTCAGGCTGGTCATGATCGAGCGTCCGAACGTCTGCAGGATCGAGTGGTTGACGATGTCGGCGAAGGGCTCGCCGGCATGGCGCGCCTTGTTCTCGCGGACGCGGTCGAAGACGACGATCGTGTCGTGGACGCTGAAGCCGATTACGGTCAGCATCGCGGTCACGAACAGGGCATCGATCTCGACGTGGAAGAACGTACCCAGGATCGCGAACGTGCCGACCACGACGATCACGTCGTGGAGAAGGGCGACCAGCGCGGTCACCCCGAACTTGACGTCGCGGAAACGGTAGGTGATCCAGAGCATGATCCCGATCGAGCCGACGATGATGAGCTGGACCGCCACGAGGATGAGGTCCGAGCTGACGACGGCGCCGATGGTCGTCAGGCTGCGCTGCTCGGCGATCGGGCCGAGCGCCTTCTGGAGGGCGGCCGCCACCTCACCAAGCTTGCCCACCGTCGGGATCTGGGTATTGCCAGTCGGTGGTGCCGGCGACGATGAAGCGCCCGGCGAGGCTGCGCCCGACGCGGCCGGAGAACCGGACGGGGTGGTCGAGGCGGACGGGGAGGGAGACGGCGATGGCGTCGCGCTGGCCGACGCCGCTGGACTGGCGCTCGCACTGGCGCTTCCGCTCGCGATCGGGCTGGCGATCGCGCTCGCGCTCGCGATGGGGCTCGCGCTCGCCGCGGGACCCGCCGAGGCGCCTGCGCTGGCACTGGCGCTGGCTGCCGGGGAACCACCGGGCGCCGGCGTCGGGGTCAGGTCGATGAGACCCGCGATCTGCTCGGTCTTGATCTCGATGAAGCCCGAACCGGTCGTGACCGCGACCGCCTGGAGACCCTGCTGGGCGAAGACCGTCTCGACCTGGGCGGGCGTGACGTTCGGGTCCTGGAAACGGATCTCCCACTTCGTGCCACCGGTGTAGTCGATGGTGAACTGGAGACCTGCGCTGGTGACCGGCGTCAGGAGGATGAAGAAGAGGCCCGGGACGGTGATGATGAGGGAGAGCAGATAGAACCAGCGCCGTTTGCCGATGACGTCAAACACGCCCGCGCGCCTCGCGTCTCGAGGACGGCCGGACGGCACCGAGGGCCACGAATTCGTCGTCCCGCAGGCCGTAGACCGACGGCTTGCGCGCCCATTCCTGGCGGACGACCCAGCGCAGGATCGAGCGCGTCACGACGATGGCGCTGAACATCGAGACCAGGACGCCGAGGATCAGCACGAGAGCGAAGCCACGGATCACCGACGAACCGAGCGCGTACAGGATCGTTGCGGTGATGAGGCTCGACACGTTCGAGTCGAGGATCGAATTCCAGGCCCGGTTGAAGCCCGCTTCGACCGCGGCCGGGAGCGACTTGCCGACGCGCAACTCCTCCTTCATCCGTTCGAAGATGAGGATGTTCGCATCGACCGCCATGCCCACCGAGAGCACGAAGCCGGCGATACCGGCGAGGGTGAGGGTGACCGGCACGAGCCGGAAGATCGCGTACATCGCGAGCGTGTAATAGATGAGCGCGAAGCTCGCGACCGCACCGGGCAGTCGGTAGTAGATGAGCATGAACGCGAACACCAACGCGATGCCGATGAGCCCGGCGAGCACCGTCTGGGTCAGGAACTGGCTGCCCAGCGTCGCGCTGATCTGTTCGCTCGACAATTCCTTGATCGGGAACGGCAGCGAGCCGTACTTCAGGATGGTCACCAGGTTCGTGGCGTCCTTGGCGTTGAAGCCGGCCAGCCCGCCGCCCGTGATCTGGACGTTGCCATTGGGGATCGCGTTCTGGATGACCGGCGCCGAGACGACGGCGCCATCCAGCGTGATCGCAAAGTACGAGCCGACATGCTTGGAGGTGTAGTCGGCGAACAACGAGGCACCCGTCGACTTCAGCACGAAGTCGACCGCGGGACGGCCGTTCTGATCGGTGCCGACCGTGGCCGACGCGACCTGGTCGCCACCGAACAACGGCGGGTAGGTCTTGAGGTCGATCGCCTGGCCTTCCGTCACCTGGGTCGAGCCGAGCGGGACGAAGGCGAGCTGGCCGGTCTGACCGACGAGCTTGCGGACCGCTTCCGGATCGGTGACACCCGGCAACTCGACGACGACGCGGTCGGCGCCCTGGGTGGTGACCACGGGCTCGGAGACGCCGGTCGTGTTCACCCGGCGCTCGACGATGTCCTTGATGACCGACATGTCGCCGACGGTCGGTGACTTGCCATCCACCGCGACGGCCTGGTATTCGACTCGAAGGCCACCAGAGAGGTCGAGCCCGAGTTTCGTCTCGACCTTGCGCCAGCTGCCGTCCGCGCTCGAGGAGTCGGGAAGCGTTAAACCAGGGACGAAGTCGATGACGAGCGCAAGGATCCCGATGAGCAGGATGAGGATCGGACCGGCTTTACGCATCGAGGCGGGATGTTACACGGAACGGTCCCTGGCCGCCCTGTGCACGCTCGTCTGGGCGAGGCTCAAGCCTCCAGGGTCGCCTTGATCCGAGCCGCGAGCGAGGGCCCGATCCCGGGGACGGCCGCGATCTGTTCGACCGGCGCGTCGCGCACCCGCTTGATCGAGCCGAAGACCTTCAACAGCTCGCGCTTGCGCTTCGGGCCGACGCCCGGCAGGTCGTCGAAGGCCGAGCGGACGGTCCGCCGCGCGCGCAGGTCGCGGTGGTAGGTGATCGCGAACCGGTGCGCCTCGTCTCTCAATCGCTGGACGAGGTAGAGCGCCGGTGACGTGGCGGGCAACAAGATCGGATCGGGCCGGTTCGGGAGGAAGAGCTCCTCGCGTTCCTTGGCCAGCCCGGCCAGCGGCAGGTCATGGAGGCCGAGCTCATCGAGGACGGCCTTCGCCGCGCTGACCTGGCCCTTGCCGCCGTCCACGATCACGAGGTCTGGCATCGCCCAGCGGCGGGCCTCCTCCACGCCCTCCTCACCCGCCCGGACGGAACGGAAGCGGCGGCGCAGGACCTCCTGGTGGCTCGCGAAATCGTTGGAGCCTTGGACGGTCTTGATGCGGAACCGGCGGTACTCGCCAGAACGAGGCTTGCCGTCCTCGAAGACGACCATGCTGCCGACCGATTCGCTGCCCTGGAAGTTGCTGATGTCGTAGCACTCGATGCGCGCCGGGGGCCCGGATAGGCCGAGTGCCTCGGCGAGTTCCTCGAGGGCGGCCAGTGTCTTGCCGTGGTCGGCCATCCAACGCGCCTGTTCGCGGGCGAGCGTCTCGCCCGCGTTGCGGGTCGCGAGGGCCATCAGCTCCCGCTTCTCGCCGCGCTGCGGCACCCGGAGATGGACCGGGCCGCCACGCCGCTCGGCGAGGAACGGCTCGATGACCGCGGTCTCGGCGATGACCGACGGCACGTAGACCTCGCGCGGGATGGAGCCCGCGCGCGCGTAATACTGCTCGATGAAGCTGGCGACCACCTCGTCGTCGGTCGCCTCGCGCGCGGCGTCGAGCAGGAAGACGTCGCGCCCGATCATCTTCCCGTCGCGGATGACGAACAGCTGGATCGCCGCCTGGTTGTCCTGGCGGGCGAGGCCGAGGAGGTCGAGCTCGGTCTTGGCGAAGGCCGCCATCTTCTGGCTCTCCATCGTCCGCTCGATGGCCCGGATCTTGTCGCGCAGGCCGGCGGCCTTCTCGAAGTCGGTCCGCTCGGCGGCGGCCGTCATCTCGCCCTCGAGCGCCTTGACCAGCGTCTCCTGGCGGCCTTCGAGGAAGAGCTGGACCTGCTCGATGTCGGCCCGATAGTCCTCCTTCGAGATCGCGGTGATGCACGGGCCCTGGCAGCGCTTGATGTGGTACAGGAGGCACGGCCGCTGGAGCGCCCGGACGCCATCCTTGATGTCGATGGTGCACGTCCGGAACGGGAAGAGCCGGCGGACGAGGTTCATCGATTCGTCGACGCTCGAGGCGGATGCGTACGGTCCGAAATAACGACTGCCGTCGTTGACCAGCTTGCGCGTGCGCTCGACGCGCGGGAACTCGTCGCCCAGGGTGACCTTGATGTACGGGTAGCTCTTGTCGTCCTTGAGCCGCACGTTGAAGCGCGGTCGGTAGCGCTTGATCAGGTTGGCTTCGAGCAACAGCGCCTCGGAGACCGAGTCGGTCTGCGTCACCTCGACGTCGACGACGCGGTCGATGACGCTCCGGATGCGATGGACCTCGCCCCCTGGCGCCTGCTTCTGCCAGTAGGAGCGCACCCGGGAGCGCAGGCTCTGCGCCTTGCCCACGTAGACGACGTCGCCCCGGGCGTCCTTCATCAGGTACACGCCGGGCTTGTCGGGGAGCTTGGCGAGGGCGGATCCGAGTTCGGGGGTCACGTCCCGATGCTATCGCGAGATGCGCACGAACGCCGAAGAGCCCCTCCGGCGATGGAGGGGCTCCCGATGGCTCTGCCCGACTGGCAGCGGTCAGTGGACGCCCTTCGGCTTCTTGGCGTCGAAAGCCGTCGAGAGGTCGTTCACGGCCGCGTCGCGCGTGCCGAGCGGATCGAGCCCGAAGCGGTGCTCGATAGTGGCGAGGATGGAGGTGGTGTCGTGCTCGGCGTTGTCGACCACGAACGAGCTCTTGATCTGGGGGGAGATGACGATCGTCGGGATGCGGGTGCCGGGTCCGAAGACATCGTGCGGACCGTTGTCATTGCCCTGGCCGGGCGGTGAGACGTGGTCCCACTGGCCGCCGAACTCGTCGTAGGTGACCACGATCATCGTGTCCGCGGCGCAGGCGCTGCCCTCGATCGACTTGATGAGATTGACGAGGTGGTCGCTGCCGCCGGGCTCACTGGCGTAGCCCGGGTGCTCGTTCTCGGTCCCGAAGGGCTTCACGAAGCTGACCGGCTTGAGGTTGCAGGTCGCGCTCGAGGAGCTCGCGAGCTGCGAGAACTCGACGTCGTCCCTGAGATGCGCCGTGCGGTTGGCCATCCCCGCCGCTGTCGCGGTCGAGAAGGCCGCGTAGTAGTCGAACGGCTGATGGTGGTACTGGAAGAGGTTGCTGGGGCAGCGCGGCCAGTGCGCGGCCGGGACAGTCGTCGGCGGCGTGCCCGAGGTCCGGCTGTTCGGGTCGACATAGGGGTCAGAGCAGCCGGTGGTCGTGGCGGACGGCGCGGTGCCGTTCGTGTAGCCAGGAGCACCAACGTCGCCGTTGGCATTCGACCAGCCGCCGGCGTACCAGGCCCAATCGACACCGGCGCCCGTGAGTCGGTCGCCGATCGTCGCGTTCGTCTGTGCCGGGAGCAGCGCCCCGAACGTGCCGGATGGATAGAAGACGGGCTGCATCGTGTTGACGCCGTAGTTCCCACAGGCCAGGCCGTTGAGCGGCGCCGACAGCGTGGCCACCTGGGCGCACGTGGCGGTCAGCTCTCGGTCGGCCGGGATCAGGTGGGTCACCGGGTCCGAGGTGATGGTGGAGGTGTATAGCGGCTCGTTGGAGGGCATCCCATTGGCGTCGAGGACTGGGTGCCGCGCCACATTGGCGCCGCCCGGAGCACCGGTCGGGTCGACCGGTGACGCGGCCGCGATGAGCCACTGGTGGTTCAGGAAGGATCCGCCGAACGCGGCCTGGAAGAAGTTGTCGTCGATGGCGTAGTTGGGGTGGCCGTCCTGGTGGAGGTACTGGTAGATGGGCAGGGCCTGGGTGTCATAGACGCCCATCGCCAGACCCATCGCGTCGCTGCCGGTGACGTACCGGTCCTGCTGCCCGCGGTCGAGCTGGTACTGCTCGTGGTAGAAGCGATGGACGATGTCGCGGGTGCAACCACCCCGGGCCCCGGTCCCCTTGAGCCAACCGTTGCCGCCCGGGCTCGCGAACCCGAGGAGCGGGTTCAACGGACACGTCGTGTCCGTGGGGGCGATGTAGTCGTCGATGACGAACGGCGCGTTCCCGAAGTGACTGACGAAACTGCCACCCGGCGTGCCCGGGGTCGTGTCCGTGCAGGTCGTCGTGAGCGGGCTCGGGGCCTGGAGGTTCACGTCGTTCTGCTTCAGGCAGTTGTACGCATTGCCTGCCTCGTTGACCTGCGTGGTATGCGCAGTGTCGGCGTTGGCGAGGCCATTGACGCCTTCCCAGCCGCCGTACAGGTTGTCGAAGCTGTGGTTCTCCTCGTAGATGACGACGATGTGGTTGACCTGGTCCAGCGCCTTCTGGTTCCCGGAAGGCTTGGAGAACTTCTGGGCCAGCGCCGAACTCTGGCGCAGCAGGTCGTTCGCCTGGCTGATCCAGTCCCTGATCTGCTTCTCCTTGATCGGGGTGTCCTTGAACTCGGCGCCCCAGAGTTCGAGGCGGATCTGGGCGGCGAGCGCGTCGCGCTGCGAACCGAGAGCCGCGAGGGCGTTCTCGGTGGTCGTGTAGACCGTGTCACCGGCCGTATTGCTCGCGAGCGCTCCGGTCGACGCCGTGAGGGTGTCCATCGAGAACTGGCCAAAGGAGGCCATGATCTGCTTGTAGGCGGCGCCGAGGTTCTCGACCGTCGGCCCGGGCCCCTTGAGTGACTTCGGGATCGCGCCGGCTTGGAGGATCTCGGTCAGGACACGACCGTCCGAGACGTACGAGTCCTTGAGCCCGACCAGTTCCAGGATCGTCGGCCGGATGTCGGTGTGGTCGGACCACAACGTGTTCCCGGGCTGGCTCGTCTGGACGCCCGGCCCGACCATTCCGACCCAGGTCGTGCGGATCTCGGGCTGGATCCCGCCGTGGTTCCAGGCGAAGGTCTGGGTCGACCCGATGGTGTTGGGCAGGAAGAGACACTGCGAGAGGTCGTTGCTCGTGCATGGCGAGGGCGTCCCGTTGGCCGCATTGAGGAAGTAATCACCTTGGGCGAACGGCGTGAATGTCGGCGTCCGTGCCGGATCGGCCGTGACCATATGAAGGATCTGCTCCTCCACCGGATCGGCCATCGCGACGAAGAGCTGCTGTTTCTGCCCGGACAGCGGGTTCGTCACCTGCATGTCGGACATCACTTGCTCGAGCGAGCGGGCATTCGCCGCATCCGTGGCGGCGACCCCCGTCTTGTTGAGGTAGACATTGGGTGCCATGTCGGAATGGACGCTGAACGTTGTCGGTGCCGTGGTGCCGTGGCTGGCGTTATAGGTCGCGACCAGTCGCTTGAGGTCGCCGTTGACTTCGGTCACGTGGCCGTTGGAATACGTGCAGGCGACCGTGACCCCGTCGCATGGAGCGTCGGGCGCGGTCCCCGCGAAGTGATCGCCTTCCTCGACGGTGAAGACAAAGAGCGTGTTGGCCTTGGTGATGCCGTCGCTGGCCAGTCGGGTGAAGAAGTTCCCGAAGGCCGTGTCGTAGTCGTGCAGCTGCTGGACGTATTCGGCCTGGCCGGGCCCGTACGCGACGTGCTGGTTGCCGGACGTGCCGTGTCCATCGTGCGCGTCGGAGATGTATGCGAACGTCACGGGGACGCCGTGCTCCTGCATCTGGGCAACCTCGCCGAGCGTGTTCTTGGCGAGCATGCCGTCGAAACCGGGGAAACCGGGCTGGCTGAATGGATCGACGATGGCATGGCCACTCGTGTCGTTGACCGACGCCGAACCACCGTTGATCGCGGGGTTGACATACTTGGCACCGAACAGGGCCTTGAAGTCCGGGTAGCCGCCCGCCTCATCCGGGAGGGGATCGGCCTTCGCGTTGCCGTTGCCAGTGCAGATCCCCGCCTTCGAGGGGTCGGCGCAATGGATGGCGATCCCGACGAAATCGGTTTGCGCGAGCGCTCGGGCTCCCGTATTCGATGGCGCGATCTGGGAGGCTTTGCCTTCGTTCCATTCCGATGAACCCTGACCGAACACCTTGGTCATGTCGCCGGTGGGGTCGGTGGCGTAGACGGCGAAGGCCGTGCCGCTCGCGTGCGCCTTGGTGAGCGGCGCGGACAGCGTGACGTCCGTCGGTGTCGAGGCTACGAAGGGAGCGACGGCCGAGATCGTCACGAGCTCGGTGTTGGCCGTCCCGGTCTCCATCACCACCGTCTGGCCCGCCGATAACCCTGCATCGCTCGTGCCGGTCGTGATCGAGACGTGCGTCGCGCCGATCGCCGCGGCCGAGGCAAGGGTATTGGCCGGTGTCCGGAGGACGATCGCCGTGTTGTTCTCGAGGACCGTGTTCGCGACACCGACGTTGCCGACATCGCACCCGGCGCGCGTGAACGGCACCCACGGCGCGGGCGCGTTGCGAACGGCGCCGCTGCCGCCCAGCGACGCCGCGTCGGCGTTCAGCATGTTGTAGTTGGGATCGGCCGATACGGTCGGCGGATTGTGGGCCGGGTTGCCGCCGTCGGTGTTATCCGTCCAGTACTTGAACGAGGACGAGAAGCCGCTGGTCCCGTCGGGTCGGAAGTAGTTGTAGGAGTTCGACACGGCCTGGCCGTGCCGGTCGGGGTAGAGACCGGTCAGCGTGCTCAGGATCCCGCCACCCGTGTGCGAGATCAGGACCGTGTGGTCGTTCGACAACAGGGTGCCGTTGCCCTTGATGAAGTTGAGCAGGTTCGGCATCTGCTCAAGATCGGACGGCACGCTCGGGTTGTCGCGGAGGAGGTGGACGTTGTCGAACTGGACGTAGATGACGTGCTGGATCTTGCCGTTGCTCGACTGGAGCTGGCATGACCGGGTCGGGACGGCCGCCGTGGCCGGGCCGGCCGTGCTTGGCGCGATCGTGAGCGAGGCCGCGACGAGGATCGCCGAAGCCACGGAGACCGCGATCCGATGGACTCCATGGCTACCTGGGTTGGAGCTCCGTCGATACATGCCGACTCCTTCCTCTCCTGGCCGCCGCGGCACGCTCGGCTCCGGGTCGCGTCCGGGATCGCGAGGGGTCGCCGACGGCACGGGAGTGGTCCCTCCGGACCACGCCAGACCACACTGGAGTGCCGACGATAACACCGTGTTCGCGCACGGTGAACCCGCGTAGCGCACCGCCCACGCTCGCCGCGAAGGCCATTTGTCGGTGCATCGAGGCACCGGTCGCGGAGGGTTCGTGACCGGCGGCCGGCGACGTGGCGGGAACGACCGACAACCGCCAGCCAAGCGCCTGTGGCGACACTCCCACGATGGACCTCCATCCGTCCGTCGCCGAGCGCCTTGCCCGCCTGGCGCCGGACCAATGCGCGGCCGCGACGGCGCCGCCGGGGCCGTCGTTGTGCATCGCGCCGGCGGGCTCGGGCAAGACCACGACGCTCGTTGCACGCGCGGCCTGGCTGATCGCCACCGGGACCCCGCCGGACGGGATCCGGGCGATCACCTTCAACAAGCGCGCCGCGGTGGAGCTGACCGAGCGGCTCGACGCGGCAGTCGCGCCGCTCGGTGTCCCCACGGGGGCCGTCCGCGTCCGGACCTTCCATGCCCTCGGGCGGGAGATCCTGCGCGACGCGGGAGTCACCGTGGAGCCCCTCGCCGACCGCGCAGCGATCCTGGCCGAGGTCGCCCGATGGGCCGACGAAGCCGCCTTCCTGCGGCTGGACACGGTCGTTTCCCGGCTCAAGGTGGAGCTCGGTGTCGGCGCCGCAGAGGTCGCGTCCGACCCGGAACCCGGCCCCTTCGCCCGGGCGTTCGTCGCGTACGAACGTGCCGTCGCGGCGACCGGCGGGCTCGATTTCGACGACCTCATCCTGCGCGCCATCGAGCGACTGGAGTCCGACCCGCTCCTGCTCGAGCGGTGGCGCGGGTATTGCCAGGAGCTCCTGGTGGACGAGGTCCAGGACGTCGATCGCGCCCAGCTCCGACTCGCACTCATGCTGGCTGCGCCGGCGAACCGCATCTTCCTCGTCGGCGACGACGACCAATCGATCTACGGCTGGCGACTCGCCGACGTCCGGCGGATCCTCAGCCTCGAGGCGCTCCTGCCCGGACTTCGGCGGGTCGACCTCGAGGTGAACTACCGCTGCCCGCGACCGGTCGTGGAACGGGCGGTTCGGCTCGTCACACACAATGGCGAGCGCTTCACGAAGACGATCCGGGCCCGTCCGGCGGCCGCCGGCGCGCTCATCCTCGCACCCGACCCGACCGACGAGACCGTGCGTATCGAACGCGCCATCCGGAGCTGGCCGCTCGATGCGACGACGCGCGCCGTCCTCGCCCGCACGAACCGGGAGCTCCTGCCGGCGGTCGTGGTGGCCCTCCGGCTCGAGCTGCCGTTCCGGGCGCCACGGATCGAGCTGCTCGTCGACTCGTCGGCCGTCGACCGCCTGCTCGAAGGCGCCTCGTCGCTCGCCACCGATGGTGAGCCGCTGTTGGTCACCTTGGGACGCTTGCGTGACGAAACGAATGAGCCCGCCGCGAGCGAGATCGCGGAGGCGCTGCTGGGCTGGGCGGTCGGACTAGCCGATCTGCGCGCGCTCGCCGCCGCGATCGCCGAGACGCGAGCCCGGCTGGCCGACCTGCGCCGCGACGACGCGCCGCTGACGCTTGCGACGGCGCACGCCACGAAGGGGCTCGAATTCGATCACGTGGTGGTGGTCGGGATGGAAGTCGGACGATTCCCAAGCGCCCGCGCGGTCGGCCAGGCCGAGGACCCGGTCCGTGCCTACGAGGAGGAGCGGCGCCTCGCGTATGTCGCGTGGACGCGGGCCCGCCGGTCGCTGACGCTGCTGTACGACCCGACGGTCCCCTCCCCGTTCCTGCTCGAGGCGTTCACCGCGGATGAGCTCGGGCTCAGCCCCGCGCCCGGTTGAGCTCGCGGACGAGCCGGTCGATCGAGTCGAGGAACGGCTCGGTCAGTTCGGCGGGGAGCACATCGCGGATGGAATCCTTGACGCCGAAGGCCGCGCGGCTGCGGGTCGCGGTCGCGCGGAGCGCCCACGGTCCGTCGTCGCGCAAGCGGTCGGGGAGCGGCTCGATGTAGGCAACCCAGCGAGCCGAGCCGATCGCCCGGGCGGCAGCCAGCAGTCGGTCGGCGTGGCGTGCCGCTACGAGCCCCGCCTCATCGATCGCCGGGTGCTCGTGCCGGGCGGTCCGCCGGGAGATGGCTCCGGTCCGCGCCTCGGTCATCCCGGGTCAGTCATCCCCGGTCTTGGTGCCCATCGCCTCTGCCCCGTCGGTGGCCGGATCCGGTGGTGCGAGAAGGAGGAGCGGAAGCCGCTTGCGCTCGGAGCCGTTGACCAGGATCCGGAACGAATAGTCGCCCGGAGCCGGGAACGACAGGTTCCAGAGGTCGATCGAAAAGGTCAGGACGGCGTCGCGCGCGTCGCGCTGGCTGCGCGCCACCAGGCTCCCGGTCGCACCCGCCACTTCCCCGCCGTCGGGATCGAGCAGGACGAATCGGATCTCGTGCTCGCGGTCGGTCTCGGGCGCGGTCACCTGGAGGCCGATGACCAGGGCGAGATGGGGATGACGGAGCGGGAAGCGGCGCCCACCGATCCGCGCCACGCCGCCGCCGAGGACGTGGAACTTCTGCCCCGGGACGGTCTCGGCGGCATCGGCCAGGAAGGCGAAGTCGATGTCCGGCATCAACCTATGCTACCCGCCGTACGGCTCCCGACCACACGTTCGTCAACGGGCCTTGGTCGCCGCCGCGGCGCGCTTGCGGGAGGGCGCGATCCGCATGGTGGACGCCGCCGTCCCGTGCCCGTTCCCCCGGCCGCCCGGGCCGGCGCGACCGGCCTCCTCGGCGAAGGTCACGTCCGAGAGCGGCACGAGCGGCTCGCCGCGCAGGACGCGGGCGAGGTACTCCCCGGTCGCCGATCCCTTGGCTCGCGCGACCGCCTCCGGCGTGCCCTTGGCGATGATCCGTCCGCCGCGGTCGCCCCCTTCCGGGCCGAGGTCGACGATCCAGTCGGCGGTCTTGATGACGTCGAGGTTATGTTCGATGACGAGGACGGTATTACCGCCAGCCACCAGCCGATGAAGGACCTCAAGCAGCTTCTCGACATCGGCGAAATGGAGCCCGGTGGTCGGCTCGTCGAGGACATACAGCGTCCGCCCGGTCGCCCGGCGGGAGAGCTCCGACGAGAGCTTGACCAGCTGCGCCTCGCCGCCGGACAGGGTCGTCGCGGGCTGGCCCAGGTGGACGTAACCCAGGCCGACGTCGTTGAGCGTCTGGAGCTTGGCCCGGACGTTGGGCACCGCGCCGAAGAAGTCGAGTGCCTCGGCGATCGTCATCTCGAGGACGTCGGCGATCGACTTGCCCTTGTAGTGGATCTCGAGCGCCTCGCGGTTGTAGCGCTTGCCGTGGCAGACCTCGCACGGGACGTAGACGTCGGGCAGGAACTGCATCTCGATCTTGAGGATGCCGTCGCCCTTGCAGTGCTCGCAGCGGCCGCCCTTGACATTGAAGCTGAAGCGACCCGGCGTGTAACCCCGTACACGTGCCTCCGGGACGCCCGCGAAGAGCTCGCGGATGGGCGTGAACAGGCCCACGTAGGTCGCCGGGTTCGAGCGCGGTGTCCGCCCGATCGGGCTCTGGTCGATCTCGATGATCTTGTCGATGTACTCGGCGCCCTCGAGCGCGTCGTGCGCCCCGACCGGCTCGCGCGATCCGTTGAGTTCGCGCGCGAGCGCCCGGTAAAGCACCTCGGTGACGAGCGTGCTCTTGCCGCTGCCCGAGACGCCGGTCACCGCGACGAAGGTCCCGAGCGGCACGTCGAAGTCCACGCCGCGCAGGTTGTGCTCCCGGGCGCCGCGCACCCGTAGTCGCTTGCCGCTTCCCTCCCGACGCGTCTTTGGGATCGGGACGGCCCGCTCGCCGCGCAGGAAGGCGCCGGTCACCGAGCGCGGCTCCGCCAGGAGCAGCTCGAGCGGACCGTTGGCGATGATCTCGCCGCCATGCTCCCCCGCCCCCGGTCCGATGTCGATGACCCAGTCGGCGGTTCGGATCGTCTCCTCATCGTGCTCGACGACGAGGACCGTGTTGCCGAGGTCGCGCAGACGGGTCAGGGTCGCGATGAGCTTGGCGTTGTCGCGCTGGTGGAGCCCGATCGAGGGCTCATCGAGGATGTACAGGACGCCCATCAGCGTCGTCCCGATCTGGGTCGCCAGGCGGATCCGCTGGGCTTCGCCGCCGGACAACGTGACCGATGTGCGATCGAGCGTCAGGTAGTCGAGTCCGACATCGACGAGGAAGCCGAGCCGGGCGACGATCTCCTTGAGCAGCTGGTGGGCGATCGTCCGCTCGCGCTCGGTCAGGGTCGCCTCGAGCCCGGTCGCCCAGCGCAGCGCGTCGGTGATCGACATCGTCGAGACCTCCCAGACGTTGAGATCGCCGATGGTGACCGCAAGGATCTCGGGCCGCAGCCGCTTGCCGCCGCAGACGGGGCACGGCCGGGAGACCATGAACTTCTCGAGCTCGGCCTTGATGTAGTCGGAGTCCGTCTCGCGATACCGGCGTTCGAGGTTGGTGACGACGCCCTCGAAGGTTGCCTTGTAGGTGTTCTCGCCACGCTCCGTGCGATAGCGGACGATGACCTTCTCATCCTTCCTGGCATACAGGACGTACTCGATCGCCTCGGACGGCAGGTCGCGTATCGGGGCGTCGTAGTCCCAGCCGTGCGCGGCGGCGATCGCCTCCAGGATCTTGAGACGCCACGAGGCGTCGGTCGGCATCCGGGCCCACGGCACGAGCGCGCCGCGAGCGAGACTCTTCGAGCGATCCGGGATGACGAGGTCGGGGTCGATCTCGAGCTTGGTCCCGAGGCCGGCGCAGCCGGGACACGCGCCGTGCGGGGAATTGAAGGAGAACGAGCGCGGTTCGAGGTCATCGATCGTGAAGCCGTCGTACGGGCAGCTGTACTTCTCGCTGTAGCGCCGCTCCTCGAAGCTCGGCTCGTCACCGTCGCGTGGTGCCGGCGCGATCAGGACGACGCCCTCCCCGAGCCGAAGCGCCGTCTCGATCGAGTCGGCCAGCCGGCTCGCATCGGGATCAGGGATCGGCAGGCCGGTCTCGGGATCGATCGGGCGGCCATCGGGCGCCCGAGCCGGATCCACGGCGCCATCCGGGGGGTCGGCGTGGCGGACGATGTAGCGGTCGACGACGACCTCGATGGAATGACGCTTGTACTTGTCGAGCTTGGGCGCGTCGGCGATGTCGACCATCTCGCCATCGACGCGGACGCGAACGAAGCCCTGGCGCCGAGCGCCATCGAAGACGCGGTCGCCCTCGGTCTTGCGGTCCTTGATGAGTGGCCCGAGTACGAGCAGGCGGGTCCCCTCGGGCAGGGCAAGGACCTGGACGACGATCTGCTGTACGGTCTGCCGCTCGATGGCATGGCCGTTGGGGCAATGCGGGATCCCGATCCGGGCGAAGAGGAGCCGGAGGTGGTCGTAGATCTCGGTGACGGTCCCGACCGTCGAGCGTGGGTTGCGCGATGCGCCCTTCTGGTCGATCGAGATGGCCGGCGACAGCCCGTCGATCTGGTCGACGTCGGGCTTCTCCATCTGACCGAGGAACTGGCGGGCGTAGGCGCTCAGGCTCTCGACATAGCGGCGCTGGCCCTCGGCATAGATCGTGTCGAAGGCGAGGCTCGACTTGCCACTCCCGGACAGTCCGGTGATGACGACCAGTCGGTCGCGCGGGAATGCGACATCGACGTTCTTGAGGTTGTGTTCGCGCGCTCCGCGCACGACGAGCTGATCCTGGGGCACGGCTCCATTCTAGCGGATAGCAATGGTTCCGAACAGGTGTTCCCTTTACCTAGCGGCGGCGACCCGGCCGCTGCCCGGTCCGTTTGCGGATATTGGGCGTCACCGTCCGGTCCCACGTCGGGCGGTCCAGCCAGCGTGCCTGCCAGCCCGCGGCATCCTCGTGCTCGTCGCGGATCCCCGGCAGCCACTCGGCGACCGTCCCCTCGTCGATATCGGGCTCGCCCGGGACACCGTCGAGGTTGTCCGACGGCTCCTCATCGGCGGGCAGGACCGTGACGCTCGTCACTTCCATGGCCGGCCCGGCGGCGAGGGTCGCAGCGTCGCTCCGCCGGCCGCGGGCCCGGTCGGCGGCACCGGTCAACCCGCGACCGCCGGATCCCGCGCGTCCCGCACGTTCCGCGGCCCGGCCGACGATGATCGACGCGTCCTGCTCGAGGACCCGAAGGCGGATCTGCTGGATCTCGTCCCTGAGTGCCGCCGCCCGCTCGAACTCGAGCTGTTTGGCCGCCGCCTTCATCTCGGCGTCCATCCGCGCCACGAGCGCCTCGACCTTGGCCTTGTCGGCGTCGCTGAACTCGCCCGTGCGTTCGGAGGCGTAGACGACGGTCGATTCGGCGACGGCGCGCAGCCGCTCGTTGATGTCGCGGATGCCCTTGATGATCGTCGTCGGCTCGATGCCACGCTCGAGGTTGTAGGCCTCCTGGTACGCTCGCCGTCGGTCGGTCTCGTCCATCGCGACACGCATCGACTCGGTCACCCGATCGGCGTACATGATCACCTCGCCGCCAGTGTTGCGAGCCGCCCGACCGATCATCTGGATGAGCGACCAGGCCGAGCGCAGGAACCCCTCCTTGTCGGCATCGAGGATGGCGACCAGGGTCACCTCGGGGAGGTCGATCCCCTCGCGCAGGAGGTTGATGCCGACGAGGACGTCGAAGACCCCCAGCCGCAGGTCGCGCAGGATGGCGACCCGCTCGAGCGTGTCGACCTCGCTGTGGAGGTACTGGACCTTGACCCCGAGCTCCTTGAGGTAGTCGGTCAGGTCCTCGGCCATCTTCTTGGTCAGGGTGGTCACCAGGGCTCGCTCGCCGCGCTCGACGCGACCCCGGATCTCCTCGAGCAGGTCGTCGATCTGGCTCTCAGTCGGGCGGACCGAGATCTGCGGATCCACGATGCCGGTCGGGCGGATCAGCTGCTGGACGATGCGCTTGCTGCGTTCGAGCTCATACGGGCCGGGCGTTGCGCTCATGTAGATCGCCTGGTGGACGGTCGCCTGGAACTCCTCGAAGGTGAGCGGGCGGTTGTCGAGCGCCGACGGCAGCCTGAAGCCGAAGTCGACGAGGATCTCCTTGCGCGTCCGGTCGTTCTTGTACATGCCCACGACCTGCGGAATGGTCATGTGCGACTCGTCGACCACCAGCAGCCAGTCGGGCGGGAAGTAGTCGAGCAGGGTCCACGGGCGCGAGCCCGGTTCGCGACGCGAGAGGTGACGTGAGTAGTTCTCGATCCCCGTGCAGTAGCCGAGCTCGCGCATCATCTCCAGGTCGAAAGTCGTCCTTTGGCGGAGGCGGGCGCCTTCGAGGGCGCGACCCTCGGCTTCGAGACCGGTGACGCGCTCCTCCATCTCGGCTTCGATGTCGACGATGGCTTCCTTGAGCTTGTCCTGCGGCGTGACGTAGTGCGTCGCCGGGAAGACATTGACCTCCTTGCGCTCGGCCAGGAGTTCACCGGTCAGCGGGTCGAGCTCGGTGATCCGCTCGACGACGTCGCCGAAGAACTCGACGCGGATCAGCGTCTCCTCTGAGGCCAGCTGGAGCTCGAGCGTGTCGCCCCGGACGCGGAAGCGCGCACGGCTCATCGCCGTGTCGTTGCGCTGGTACTGGAGGTCCACGAGGTGACGCAGGACGGCATCGCGTCGGTACTGGCCGCCGGTCCGTAGCTTGAGTACCGTCGCGCCGTAGTCGACCGGCGCGCCGAGGCCGTAGATGCACGAGACGCTGGCGACGATGATCACGTCGCGTCGCTCGAAAAGGGCGTGCGTCGCGGCGTGGCGAAGCCGGTCGATCTCGTCGTTGCGCGACGAGTCCTTCTCGAGATAGGTGTCGCTCCGGGGCAGGTACGCCTCGGGCTGGTAGTAGTCGAAGTAACTGACGAAGTACTCGACCTTGTTCTCGGGGAAGAACTCGCGGAATTCGGCGTACAGCTGGGCGGCGAGGGTCTTGTTGTGGGCGAGCACGAGGGTCGGCTTGTTGTGCTTTTCGATGACGGCCGACAGGGTGTACGTCTTTCCGCTGCCCGTGACTCCAAGCAGAACCTGATCAGTCAGGCCCTTGGCGAGGCCTTCGGAGAGGGATTCGATCGCCTTGGGCTGGTCGCCGGTCGGCTCGAACGGTGCGACCAGCTTGAAATCGGGCATGAGGGAAGTCTACCAGTGCTCGCACGAACCGAACAGGTGTTCTCCAGTCCCCCATGCCCGACATGCCCGGGTATCTTGCGCTAGCCCTCCGACGAGACGCCGATGACGTGGCCCTGCGGATCGGCGAACAACCCGAAGGTCACGCCCGGCACCTTCTGGGCTGGCTGGACGATCCTCCCGCCGAGGGCGACCGCCCGATCGAGCGTGGCCTGGACATCGTCGACGCCGGCGAACACCGTGACCATCGGCTCGCCTCCCTGGGTCGGGCTGATGCCGCCCGGGATCGTGCCTTCGGGAACGCCGCTGTCGACGTAGGTCTAGCCCGGGAAGCCTCCGGGCGGGTAGCTCCACCCGAACAGTTCGCCGTAGAACGCACGCGAGGCGTCCGGGTCGGTCGAACGGATCTCGAAATGGACGATCGGGTTGCCCATGGTCTTCTCCTTCGCGCTATCGGGGCGGGTTCATCCACACGACGAACGGCGACCGACCGAATCGACAGCGACTGGGCGAAACTTCAGCCGGTGCTCGCGCCCCGGTCTCGCAACAGTGCGTCGAGCTGGCGTTCGACCGCCGCGCGCGTCCCGGCCACGGCGCCCGACGTGTCCATGATCCGCGTCGCGACCGCTTCGAGGCGCTTGGAAAGACCCGCCTGGGCGGCGATCCGCTGGTCCGCGTCCGCGGCCGGCAACCCGCGATCGACGAGCCGGCCTCGCTGAGCAACGAGGTCGCAGGTGACGAGCCAGACCTCGTCGCAGATCTCCGCGAGGCCGCCCTCGACCAGCTTGATCGCTTCGATGAGGACGGCCTCGGCGCCGGCCGCCTCCGCGTCTCGGCTCGCGGCCAGGATCCGGGGCCGGACAGCGGGGTGCGTGATGGCTTCGAGGTCGCGCAATGCGGCCGGGTCGGCGAACACGATCCGGCCGAGCGCCTCCCGATCGAGTGAACCGTCGTCTCGCCGCAGCTCCTCCCCGAACCGCGCGAGGACGGCCTCAAGGGCCGGCTCGCCCGGCTCGACGACCTCGCGGGCGACCTGGTCGGCGTCGATCACGATGACCCCCGGCCGCTCCCCCAGCCAGCGCGCCACCGTCGACTTCCCGCAACCGATCGGGCCGGTCAGCCCGATCCGGACCGTCACGGCGCCCGCTCCTCGAGCTCGAGCCAGGCATCCTCCGCCGTCGCAACCGCGACATCGATATCGGCCAGCTCGCTGGTCACCCGTCGAAGCTCCACGAAGTTCGCCTGGACGGCCGGGTCCCCCATCGCCAGCTCGAGGTGGTTCTTCCGCAACCCCAACCGAGTCAACTCCCCCTCAGCCGCACCCTTCAACCGCCGATACGCCTCCTTGGAAAGCTTCTCCTTCCCACCACTCCTCTTGTTGGGTGGTGGGGTCGAACGCGCCCCCGACGGGCGGACGAGCGCACGCGCACTGCGACCGTTAGGCGCAGCGCCGTAGGTCGCAGGGAGCGCGCGATCGGCCGACCGGCGGCCGCCACGCAACCGTGCCGCCTCCTGCTCCAGCGCGCCCGCGATCGTCCAGCCATTCGCGACCGCGGCTCGCCACACGCGATACCCGCCATCGAACGCCACCGCCGACCCCTCCCCGACGACCCACAGCTTCTCGCACACCGTCTCCAGGAGCCGCCGATCGTGCGACACCACCAGCAGTGTCGCCGGCGACTCCGCCATGAACGCCTCGATCGCCTCGCGTGCCGGGATGTCGAGATGGTTCGTCGGCTCGTCGAGCAGGAGCAGGTTCGAGGGCTGGATCCCGAGCAAGGCGAGCTCCAGCCGCGACCGCTCACCGCCCGACAGCATCCGGACTTCCTTGAAGGCATCGTCACCGCGGAACAGGAAGCGCGCCAGGTACGCCCGCGCCTCACCCGGGGTGACCGGGATGGCCTCCATCAGCGCGTCGAGCACCGTCGCGCCGACGATCGCCGCTTCGCGCAGCTGGGCGAGGTAGCCGATCTGGACCGCATTGCCGAAGGTGATCGTGCCATCGAGCGGCGGCAGGTCGCCGGCGATCGTCCGAAGCAGCGTCGTCTTGCCCGCGCCATTCGGCCCTACGATCCCGATCCGCTCGCCGCGCTGCGCGGCGAGGAACGGGGCGAGGGCCACGACCTTCGCCTCGGTCGCGACGGAGCCATCGCCCGCCATGGCGCCCCGACCGGGCAGGTAGCCCACCGCGTGGTTCTCGGCCCGGACGACGATCTCGCCACTCCGCGATGGCCCAGCCCCGACCAGCCCCACAGTCGGGATCGCGAGCTTGCGGCCCGTCCTGGGCGCATCGCGACGGTCGGCCTCCAGCCGTTCCAGCCGCGCCTCGTGCTCATGCATCTTGCTGAACTTGCGATGGCTGCGATAGCGCTGGACGAGCTCCTTATCGCGGGCGATCGACTCGGCCTGCGTCTCGACGTCCTTGACCGTGCGAGCGTCGCGCTGGATGCGCTGGCGGTGGTAGGCGCTGTAGTCACCACGGAATGGGGTCAGGCGGCGGTCGCGCAACTCCCAGATCCGGTCGACGGTCGCATCGAGGAAAGCCCGGTCATGCGAGGCGACGACGAGCGAGCCTGCTCGCCGTCGCAGGTGCTCCTCGAGCCATTCGAGGGCATCGAGGTCGAGGTGGTTGGTCGGTTCGTCGAGGAGCAGGAGGTCGGGGTCGGCGATGACCAGGCGTGCCAGCGACGCCCGGGTCTGTTCACCGCCCGACAGCGCGGCCGGCGGCTTCGACCACTCGACGCGCGTGAACCCGAGGCCGCTCAACGCGGTCTCGACCCGCTGGTCGAGGGTGTACCCGCCGAGCACCTCGTACTCGTGGAGGAGCTGCGTGTAGGCGGGCTCCGCGACCCGGCCGTCGTGTTCCATGGCCGCCAGGTTGGCCGCCATCCGGTCGAGATGGGCCGCGCCCGTCCGGACCGCCGTCCGCAGATCCGGTGAGGCCATGAATGCCTCGTCGAAATGCGCCTCCTGGGCGAGCAGCCCGAGGGTCAGGCCGCGCTTTCGATGGACTTCGCCGAGATCGGGCTCGTCACGGCCCGCGGCGAGGCGCAGGAGTGTCGTCTTGCCGGCGCCGTTCGGCCCGACCAGCCCGATCCGGTCACCCAACGCGACCGATGCGTCGATCGAGTCGAGGATCACGAACGTCCCGACCTCGCGGGTCACGCCCGAGAGCCGCAGGATGCTCACCGCCGGGACTTCGCCGGAGCGCCGGCGACCTGGACGGCGGCGGAGGCGCGGGCCGCCGCGCGGCGTGTCGCCGCGGCTCGCTTCGTTCGCTCGGTGCGTGCCCGGGATGCCGCGGCCGCGGCCGCGGCTTCGTCGGGAGTCAGGCCAAGGCTTCCCTCGCCGGCCAGTTCGGTCCAGCGCCCGCCGGTCCGTCGCGGCCCACCGGTCAGCGTGCGAAGGATGGCAGCGGCCCCCTTCCGGTCGGCCGCACCCAGGCGCTGGCACCACGAACAGAAATGTGTCGAACGCGCGCCGATGACGAGGCGTTTGATCGGCCGGCCGCAGCGCGGACACGGCTCGCCCGTCCGCTGGTAGACCTGCAACCGTTCCTGCATCGAGCCGTCGCCGTCGGGCGCGGTGTAATCGTCGATGGAGCTCCCCCGTCGCTGGATCGCCTCGGTGAGGATCGTCCGGATCGCGCCGTAGAGGTGCCCCTCGTCGGCGGGGCGCAGCGTCCCCGCCGTTCGCAAAGGATGGAGGCGCGCCATCCAGAGCGCTTCGTCGGCATAGATGTTGCCGATGCCGGCGAGGAACGACTGGTCAAGTAACAACGGCTTGAGCCGCCCCGACCGACGGCGCAACCGGCGACGGAAGTCACGGACCGTGAAGGCCGGGTCGAGCGGTTCCGGTCCGATCGCGGCAAACACCGCGCCACCACCGGCTTCGGTGACGAGCTCGCCGGTCACCGGATCGCGCCCGTACAGCCCGATCCGGCCGAACTTGCGGATGTCGCGGAAGCGGACCTCCCGCCCATCGGCGAGCTCGAGGACCAGTCGGACGTACGGGTCCACCGGTGTCTCGGCCGGGACGACGAAGAGTTGGCCCGTCATCTTGAGATGGATCGTGAGCGCGGTGTCGCCGGAGAGTTCGACCAGGACCTGCTTGCCTCGCCGCCCGACGCCCTCGACACGATGGCCGGCGATGGCGTCCGCGAAGGCCTCTGGCGTGTGCGTCCGCAGCGTCCGAGCCCATGAGGTGCGGGCCCCGACGATCGTCGCGCCCTGGATCCGCGGCCGGAGGTCGCGAGCGACGGTCTCGACCTCGGGGAGCTCAGGCACGCCGGCCTAGCCGAGGATGGGCGCGACAGGCGCCTCGTCCGGCGCTTCGTCCGCCTCGGCCGCGATCGCGTCGGCGCGGGTCAGCGGGGTCATCGACTCCCAGTCGTCGCCGACCTTGATGTCGACCGTCAACGGGACATCCAGCGGAAGCGCGCCTTCCATCGTCTCGCGCAGGATCGGCACCAGCCGATCGACCTCGTCGCGCGGCACCTCGAGCAGCAGCTCGTCGTGGACCTGGAGGAGCGGTCGCGCCCGGAACCCCTCGACTCGCAGTCGGTCGTCAAGCCGGATCATGGCGATCTTGACGATGTCCGCGGCGGTCCCCTGGATCGGCATGTTGATGGCCATCCGCTCGCCGGCGGCGCGAAGGGTCGGGTTCCGCGCTGCAAGCTCGGGGATCTGGCGCTTGCGCCCAAGCAGTGTCGTCACGAACCCTTGTGTCCTGGCCTGCTCCTTGATCGCGAGCATGTAATAGGAGATCCCCGAGTACGTCGCGAAGTAGGTGTTGATGAACGCTTGCGCCTCTGCTCGCGGGATGTTGGCCCGCTCTGACAGTCCGAAGTCGCTCAGCCCGTAGGCGATGCCGAAGTTGACCATCTTCGCCATCGATCGCTCACCCAGGGTCACCTCGGCCGGTGCCTTGTGGAGGACGAGGGCCGCGGTCTCGCGGTGGAGGTCGGCCCCTCTCGCGAAGGCATCACGCAGGTGCTCGTCACCCGAGACGTGGGCGAGGATCCGCAGCTCGATCTGGCTGTAGTCGGCGGCGACGAGCGTCAGGTCCTCGCCACCGGCCACGAACGCGCCCCGGATCCGCCGCCCGAGCGGCGTGCGGATGGGGATGTTCTGGAGGTTCGGGTCGGACGAGGAGAGCCGACCGGTCGCCGCGACGGCCTGGTGGAACGTCGTATGGAGGCGGCCGTCGACGGCCATCAGCGTCGGCAGCGCGTCGACATAGGTCGAGCGGAGCTTCGTGTAGACGCGCCACTCGAGCAGCTTGTCGATCATAGGGTGCGCCGGGCGCAGGTCCTCGAGGACCGAGGCGTCGGTCGAATAGCCGGTCTTCGTCCGCTTGCCCTTGGGCAGGTTCAATTCGAAGAAGAGGATCTGCTCGAGCTGCTTGGGGCTGCCGAGATTGAACTCGTGGCCGACGTCGCGGTAGATCTCGCCCTCGAGACGGGAGATCTCGGCACCGAATTCGATCGCCAGCACGTGGAGCGCCTCGAGATCGAGCGCGACGCCAGTCGCCTCCATGCGGGCAAGGACCGCGATGAGCGGCAGCTCGAGCTCGGCGTAAAGGCGGTCCAGCCCATCCTCGACGAGTCGCTTCTCGAGCGGGTCGCGGACGGCGAGTGCGGAGAGCGCCTCGAGCCCGGCGCGCGACGCGCCGTCGAGCTCCGCGACCGGCGGCAGGATCAGGTCGAGCTGCTCGGCGACGACGTCGGCGATCGTCTGGCTGCGGAGCGAGGCGTTCAGGATATAGGCCGCGACCTGGGTATCGAACGCGATCGGCGTGGCCGCGGCGTCCGGGTCGTCCGCGATGCGCGCCACGAGCAGCGGCTTGACCTCGTGGCCGACGATCGGGATCTCGAGCCGATCGAGCATCCGGCGCAGGGTCGCGGCATCGTCCGGACCCTCGACCGCGACCGTCCGACCATCGGTCCCCGCGATCGCGAGTGCGAGCGGCGCACCCTTGCGGGGGCGCGGGTCGTCGAGCAGGAGTCCGACACCCACCGCGGGCTGGGCCGTCAGCCAGGCTTCGAGCGCGCCGATCCGCTTGCCGGCATGGACCTCGATCCGCGACGGGTCGGCGATGGCCGCGGCGAGCGCGTTCGGAAGGTCGCCGGGCATGTCGACAACGATCGAGGTGACCGTCGCCGCCCGCGTCTGTGCCACGCCGTCGGCCGGCGGATCCGTCGCGGCCGGTCTAGAGACGGCATCGAAATCGAGCGACAGCTGCAGGCCGGACCCCTCTCCCTGCGGCCGAGCCGGCCTCGCCGACCCCCAGCCCGACGGTCGGGCGGCGCCGGCCACGCGGGCAGCGGGCACCGAGCCGTCGGTCGCGACTCCACGGAGCGCCTCGGCGGCGTCGCCGGCGGTCTCGCCGGTCATCGCCGGGAGGCGTTCGATGAGCGAGCGGAACTCGTATTCGCGGAACAGCCGGATCACCGTCTCGCGGTCGTAATCCCCGAGCCTTGCCGCCTCCAGGTCGAATTCGACCGGCAGATCACGGACGATGGTCGAGAGATCCTTGCCCATGAAGACCTGCTGGCGATGCTCCTCGAGCTTGTCGCGCAGTTTGTCGGGCTTGACCTCGTCCAGTCTCGCGTAGAGCGTCTCGAGCGTCCCGAACTCGCGGATGAGTTTCGCGGCGGTCTTCTCGCCCACGCCGGGGACACCCGGGATGTTGTCGGTCGGATCGCCCTTGAGCGCCTTGTAGTCGATCATCTGGCCCGGCACGAGGTCGAACCGCTCTCGGATCCGGGGCGGATCGTAGAGGATCGTGTTCTCGACACCCGAACGGGTCGTCATCAGCCGCGTCTGGTCGGTGACGAGCTGGAGCATGTCGAGATCGCCGGTCACGATGGTCGTGTCGAGCCCGCGTCGTTCGGCGTCGACCACGATCGTGCCGATCACGTCATCGGCCTCGTAACCCGGCAACTCGTAGACGGGGATGCGCAGGGCCTTGACCACCTCGCGGACCTTCGGGAACTGGTCGCGCAGGTCGTCGGGCATCCGCTGGCGGGTCGCCTTGTACTCGGCGTACTGCTCGTGGCGGAAGGTCGGACCCTGGAGGTCGAAGGCGACGGCGACGTAGTCAGGGCGGAGATCCTGGATGCCCCGGAGCACGATGCTACAAAAGCCGAAGACGGCGTTGACGAGCTCGCCCTTCGATGTCGTCAGGGGCGGAAGCGCGAAATAACCGCGGTAGATGAGCCCGTTGCCATCGAGCAACATCAGGCGTTCGTTGGGCACGGATCAAGTGTAGCGGCGGACCCAGCCCGGATCGTTCAGCCGTCACCGAGGCGGCGCGCCCCCCAGCGGATCGCGAACAGGCCGAGCCCGATCAGGAGGAAGGTGCCCGAGACGATGGCCAGTGGGGGGAGCTGGAGCTGTCCCAGCGCCTGCGTGTCCCCGCTGTTCGCGTTCAGGTCCCGAAGCGCGGCGGGAGCCGGACTCGCGCCGCCCGTGACCCCGGCGCCCTGTCCGCCACGCACCGCACCGGCCGAAGCCTGACCCGGCTGGATGATCCCGAAATCGCCGACGGGCGAGGAGGCGGGTGCCGCGACCGGGCCCGGCGACGCGATCGGGCCACCGGCGTCGACGCTCTTCCCTCCGGAAGGACCTGCGCTCGGAGCCGCCGCGGCAGGGACCGCCGGCGCGCCTGTGGCGTTCTCGGATCCAGGGTTGGTCACCGGCGCCGCGAGCCCTCCTCCGGGCAGATTGCCGGCGCCCACGGTCGTCAGCGTCCCGGACCCGAACGTCACCCCTCCCGCGACGATCGACGGCAGGCTGGCCACGAGGAGCCCGGCGATACCCAGGGTCGTCAGGCCGACCGCCAAAGGACGGCTGAACGAGTCGCGGGCCGTCCCGAAGGCCGACACCAGACGCCGCCAACCGCGCGAGCGCAGCCTGGCGGCATCGTCGGCCGTCAGCGTGTAGTCGCGGGGTCGGGCCGGTGTCGGCATGGTCACTGTTGCGGCCCGAACCGCCAGGATGTCGGCGTGGAGGTCGGCGCACTCCCGGCAGCTCGCGACGAGGACCTCCGCGGCCTTGCGGTCGACGTCTGGCAGGGAATGGTCCGCGAGTGAGGCGACGAGCATCTCGTCATGGGTGCCATGGGGGGCCTTCGTTCGATCGATCATCACGCCCGTCGGACGGGCGTTCGCGCTGGCCGGTTCCCTCGGGGTCATCGCGACGAGGCGCTCGGCATCGGCCGGCGTGAGCCGGAAATCACGCGCACGGGCCGGGACAGGCAGCTCGCGCGCCGCGCTGGAGAGGGCCATGAGCTCGGCATGGAGCGCGGCGCAGTCGGGGCAGGTCGCGACCAAGTCCTCGGCCGCCGCCCGTTCGACGGGCGTCACGTCGCGGTCGAGCAGACCGGCGATCACCAGCGGGTCGTGATCCGCGTGGGGATCGTGGCGATCAACCACGGAAGAGCTCCATCCGATCGCCGAGCAGGTCGCGCAACGCAAGCCGACCGCGGTGGATCCGGGACTTCACGGTGCCGAGCGAGACCCCGGTCATCTCGGCGATCTCGGCGTAGTCGTAGCCTTCGACGTCGTACAGGACGATCGCGGCGCGCTGGTCGTCGGTGATCCCGGCGAGCGCGCCCGAAAGCGCTCGAGTCCGCTCCGCCAGCATCGCGGTCCGTTCCGGATCCGCCTCGTTGCCGGCGGGCGGCTGCCAGCTGTCGTCGTCGAGTTCGGGGTAGGGCTGGACTGGCCGACGCTTGCGAGCCCGCTGCGTGTCCATCGCCGCGTTGACGCAGATCCGGTTGAGCCACGACTTGACGCTGCCGCCACGGAACGAGGTCAGGTTGCGGAACGCCGAGAAGAACGCCTCCTGGACGCAGTCGGACGCCTGGTCGCGGTCTGGGACCATCCGCACGACGAGTGCGAACAGCTGGTCCTGGTAGAGCACGACGAGGTCGTTGAAGGCCCCGAGGTCGCCATCCCTGGCTTGCTCGAGCAGGATGAGGTCGCGTCGCTGGACGGGGTCGTCGGAGACCGTCGTCGAGCGAAGGTCCTCCACGGTCGGGGGATCCCTCCGGACGGCGATTCTGAGGCCGGGCGAGTCTAGCATCGGTCCTGGCGGAGACGCCGCCACGTCCGATGCGGTTCCGCCTACTCGACGACGAACGGCGCAGCCCCGAGGTTGCGGCCGATGCCAGACTCGCTCGCCGTACACTGGCGATCAGGCCCGGAGTGGCGGAATGGCATACGCGATCGACTCAAAATCGATTGTCCGTAAGGGCATGAGGGTTCGACTCCCTCCTCCGGGACCAACGGCCTTGTAACGCCACTGGCAGCGAGCCCACAGGGCTGAAAGACGGTCGAGGGGCTACACCGGCCACCGTCGGGCCTGCGCGGCGCACTTGGCACCGCGGACGTCGAGGATCGCAACGATGCCGGCCAAGACCGAGAAGCAGCGCAGGTTCACGGGCGCCGAGCTCGAGCGCAAGCGCGAGGGCAAGAAGACCGACACCGGGATGAGCGAGAAGCAGCTCGAGGATTTCGCCCGCAAGCCGACCAAGGACAAGAAGACGTCGAGCTAGTGCCCGGGGGGACCAACGCTAGTGCCTACTTGTCGAGGATGCGGTCGGCCTTGCGGTCGATCTTGGTCTTCTCGGCACAGGTGAGATTGCCCTTCTTCGCCTGCTGCGATGCGCGTGCCTTGGCGTTCGCGGCGTGTGACTTGTCGGGCATCGGGTACTTGTGCTCGTCCGGTAGCCCGAAGTCGGACTTCGGCTCGGCGTTCCGCTTCTTGGTCGTGAGCTCTGCCATCGTGTTGTCCTCCTGCGTGTGAGGCCATCGTGGCGCCCGTCACCACGCGCGCGCGCCCTATCCGCCCGGGCCAGCCGTTGCAGGACCATCTCGCCCGCGTGCCGGGAGATCCAGGTCGACCACGAGCGGCAGATGGTCCGAGGCGGCGATCAGCAGCGACCGCTCGGCCTCGCCGATCCGACACGTCGTGACGGCCGATACGAGCTCGGGACCCACCATCACGTAGTCGAGACGGACCGTCGGGGCGATCGCCGGCATCGTCGCCCCGGGCTCCTTCGGGTTGAGGAGACGGAAGGCATCGACGAAGCCTGCGTCCAGGACGCGCTGGACCACGGTGGTGCCGATGCCGCCGTCGACCCGGAGGAGCACGCGGATCCAGGTCGGGAGCGCGGCCCGGATGAGGATGTCCCCAGGCGAGATCGAATTGAGGTCGCCCACGATGAGCGTCCGTCGAGGCCCCAGTGCTTCGGTGGCGACCTCGAGCAGGCTTTCGAGCTCGATCACGCGGCGCCGCTCGCCCCGCGCCGAGAGTCCGGCGCTGAGATGGACGCCCAGGATCCGGATCCCCCACTCCGCCAGGTCGAGCTCCGCGAACGCGTGGCCCATCCGAAACGCGTGCCAGCGCCCCTCCGGCCGGGGTAACCGGGTCAGGATCGCGACGGAGCGACCCGCTCCCCCGATCGCGACCGCGGAACCGGTCGCCTCTGCCAGCCAGGCGACGACCCTTGCGTCGGTCGCCTCCTGGAGCACGGTGATGTCCGCACCGAACGCCCGGAGGACGTCGGCGATCGCCCGCTGCCGTCCCCGCCCGCCCTTTCGGATGTTGTAGGTCGCGATCCGGAGCGTCACGTCGGCTCGTCGAGGATCACGTACGGATGACCCTGGACCAGCCCGCGCAGGTCGAGGAACCAGCCGGCCATCGCCTGGAGGCTCAAGGGCCGCTTGACGACGGCCTGGGCGCGACGCCGTGTCGGGTCGAGGCTGGGCGCGACCCAGGGCGCCTTGTCGCTGAGCGGGAGCGTGTTGATGCCGCCCATCAAGCGCGCCTCGGGCACCCAGAGCGCTGCGACATGCTCGCCGATCGCCACGACATCGAGGTCGCTCGTGCCCGGGCCATCTGCGTCGAACGGGACATCCTCGGCATGGCGCTGGCCGGTCACCGCGCTGCCGCGGAGGGCGATGGTCGTTCCCTTCGGCAGGGCTTCGCGAAGACACGCGACGAACCGAGCCAGGACCGCCGGATCGCCGCTGAAGCCGCGGACGAGCGAGCCCGCGAGCATGGACGGAGAGTCATTCCGCGGGATCGCCAGGACGTGCGCGAGGGCCTCCACGGCTGGGTCCGGGGCCGCCCGCCCCAGGTCGAGGATATCGGCTTCGGGATGGGAGGCCCGGAGGCCATCGACTGCGGCGGCGAGCGGGGCTTGCCAGGTGAACGGGTCGCCGGCCGGATCGAGCACGCCGACGGGGACCACGATCGATCGGTCGTAGCCATCGTCAAGGAGCGCGCGCAGCCGCGCGACGGACGCATCGACTCCGGCGACAACCTCCGCGACGGTCGATCCCGACCACACAGGCACCTCGCCCTGCCCGGAACCCGTCTGGGCGATGTCGAGCAGCGCCGTCCAGACCGCCGCAGGGTCGTCCTCGCGGCGACCGGCCGCGATGAGGATCATCGGCAGGACGGCTGGGCCATCCGGGATCGGCGCCTGCCGTGGATCGGTCACCGGGGGACTCCTTCGGCGGTTAGGGCGCGGGCTGGACGCGCTCGGGCGGTCGGCACGGAGCGTCGATGCTCGCACGCTAAGCGGGTGACCGTGACGCCATCACCACGCAGGATAGGGCGATGACTTGCGGACGCGTGACGCCCGCCCTGACAATCGCGTCGTGCCTCCCTCCAGCCGCGCTGTCGGCTACCCGACGAACCGCCTCTTGGCCGTGATCGACGATCCCGCCGAGGCGGCGGCCGCGCTGGCCGAGCTCAAGGCGAGCGGGTTCGCCGATCGCGACCTCGAGATCCTGCGAGGCGAGGAGGGCGCCGAGCATGGACGGCACCGGCCAGGTGAGCGGCTGGCTGGCCCGTCTGCGCCGGGCCTTCGACTTCACGTTGATGGACCAGCTCGTCGACTTCGCGGCGTACGAGCGGGCGCTGCGCGACGGCCGGGCCGTCGCGATGGTCCACGTGCACGGCGACGCGCCCAAGGATGCGGCCCACCAGGTGCTGAAGCGCCACCGTGGCCACTTCGTCAACTACTACGGTCGCTTCGCCACTGAGGAGCTCGACCTGTGGCGGGGCCCGGAACCCGACATCCCCGGGTACCTGCGCCGCTGACGAGCACGACCCGGGCTAGACTCCCGGTCGTGAGCCAGCCGAGCCTCCAGCGCCGCTACAGCCCAGCGTCCCGCTGCTTCGGTTGCGGTCCGGCCAACGAGCATGGCCTTCGGATCGAGAGCCATGAGGTGCCAGGGACACCCGGCGAGCTGCGAGCGGCCTGGCAGCCACTCCCCCACCATGCCGCCTTCGATGGCATCCTCAACGGCGGCGTGATCGGGACGGTCCTCGACTGTCACGGCAACTGGACCGCCGCGATGCAGCTGATGCGCGAACGCAATCTCGCGGGCCCGCCCGGCTGCGTGACCGCCGACTATGCGATCGGCCTCCGCCGACCTACACCGGTCGACCGGCCGGTCGACCTGCGCGCTTGGGCCGTGGAGACGACGGGCGATCGGGTCGTCGTGGACGCCGAACTGACCTCCGATGGCATCATCACCGCGACATGCCGCGGTACCTTCGTCGCCGTCGGTCCCGACCATCCCGCCTTCGAACGCTGGTAAAGGAGTCCCATGTTCAACCGTTTCTTCGGGTCGCGGCCGTCGCCAGCGACCGCTGCCCCGGCGGCACCAACGCCGACTTCGGCAGGCGACACCGCCACGGTCCGGCGCATCGTCGCGAAGCTGGAGGCGATGCCGCCCGAGCGGGCGCGGCTGATCGCGTCGGCCGCCTACACGCTGGCCCGCGCCGCCAACGCCGACCTCGACATCAGCGATGAGGAGACCGCCGCCATCGAGCGCGAGCTGGCGGCCCATGAGTCGATCGACGAGGCGACCGCCGTGCTCGTGACCGAGATGGCCAAGCTCCAGGCACGGACCGTGGGCGGCACCGAGGACTACGTGGTCACTCGCGAGTTCAAGGCCCTCGCCGACATGGAGCAGCGGATCGTCGTCCTGCGCGCCTGCTTCGCGGTCATGGCCGCGAACGGCTCGATCTCAGCCGAGGAGACCGCGATCGTCAACGAGATCGCCGAGGAGCTCGACATCGACGACGCGACGCTCAACGCGATCCGGGCCGAGTACCACGAGCAGCTCTCGTCGGTCCAGCAGATCCGGCGCGTCACGCAGGGCTCCTGACCGACCGCTGGTCGAACCCGACGAGCCCGCCGATGCCCGAGGCCCTGCGTGGGGCCGCTCGCTCGATCCGGGCTGCGATCGCCAATCCGGCGATCCGCAGGGTCGAGGCCGCCTACACGGTCGGGATCGCCGGCGACTGGGTCCTGCTGGTCGCCCTTCTGATCGTCGCCTACCAGGCCGGCGGGCCGTTGGCGGTCGGCGTCCTTGGGCTCGTCCGAATGGTGCCGGCGACCCTGACCGGAACCCTGGCCGGGATCCCGGCCGCGCGGTTCGGCAGCGCGCGGGTCCTCCTCGCGGCCGATCTCCTGCGGGCGGCCGGCGCGCTCGGCTGTGCTGTCGGCGTCGGCGTCGGCGCCCAGACCGCGGTCGTGTTCGTGGCGGCCGCTGTCGTCGCGTCCGCCGGGGGTCCTCGTCCGACCCGTTCAGTCAGCCCTCCTTCCATCCCTCGCCCGACTGCCGGAAGAGCTCGTCGCCGGCAACGTCGTGTCGAGCCTTGGCGAGGCCGCCGGCACGTTCATCGGTCCGCTGCTCGGCGGGATCCTCGTCGGAGCGGTGAGCCCGCAGGCAGCCATGGCGGTCGCGGCGGGTCTGTTCGTCCTCGCGGCGATCTCGGTCGCGGGCCTCGACGCCGCCGAGGACCGCGGCCCGGACGGACTACCGGACCAGCCGGCGATCGAACTACCGTCCTTCCTACGTAGTGTCCGAAGCGTGGCCCGGCGGCCGGGGCCGGCACTCATCCTCGTCGGGTTCCTGGGCCAGGTGCTGGTCCGCGGGATGCTGATCACCCTCATCGTCGTGGCCTCCATCGAGTTGCTCGGTCTCGGTCGCGCAGGCATCGGCTGGCTCAATGCGGCGATCGGTCTCGGCGGTCTGATCGGGGCGATCGGGGCGGCGAGCCTGGGCAGGAGCATCCGCCTGTCGAGGATGTTCGCCCTCTCGCTCGCCCTGTGGGGCCTGCCGATCGCAGTGATGGGCGCATGGCCGGTGCCACTCGTCGCCCTCGGCGCCATGGTGGTGACCGGCCTGAGCAACGCGTCGCTCGACATCTCCGGGTTCACCGTCCTCCAGCGCAGCTTCCCTCCACGCGAGCGGTTCGCGGCGTTCGGGCTGCTCGAAGGTGCCGGCGGCTTCGGCTTCGCGGTCGGCGGGATCGTCGGATCGATCCTCGTGGACCGCGTCGGCATCCGCGGGGCGCTCGGACTGGCCGGCGCGCTGCTGCCGATCATGGCCGTGGCGACGTGGCCGCGGATCAGCCGACTGGAGCTCGAATCGCTCGTCCCGGAAGGACGGCCGGACCTCCTCCGCCAGGTACCGCTGTTCGCGCCACTCAACCTGTCGACGCTCGAACGACTGGCTAGCTCCATGGTTCCGATCGACGCTGTGACGGGCGAGGTTCTGATGCGTGAAGGCGACGTGGGCGACCGCTACCTGATCATCGCGAACGGAGCGGTGGCGGTTTCGTCCGAGGGCCGGCCGCTGCGGACGTGCGGACCCGGCGAGGGCATCGGCGAGATCGCCTTGCTCCGTGACATCCCGCGAACGGCCACGGTCGTCGTCATCGAGCCGACCCGGGTCCTGGCGCTCGACGCGCTCTCCTTCAAGGCCGCGATGGCGGGGCCGGCGGCCTGGGCTGCGGCCGAGGCGACGATGGCCGACCGACTCGGGACGTCCGGCCCGCCCGCCGGTCCCTGACGGCCCCCGACCCCGCCGTCCACCGGGCGAGGGCTACCCCACGGGCGTCAGAGGCCGGCTAGACGCAATTCGACCAGGCCGTCGCCCAGGCGACGACGCACCTCGGCCAACAGCTCCGCGTCATACGCGACGCCGCGCCGGAGCGCCATCGGGCCTCCGTCGGGTCCCGGAATGTGGATGATCACCTGCGTCCCGCCCGGCCGGTCGCGCAGGACCGCCCGGAACGTCTCCATCGCGCTGACGACTTGGTCGGCCGGCAGGCTCCCCGCGAACCGGACATGCAGGACGGTCTCCGGGCCTGCCTCGACCGGGGAGTCGGCACTCGCATCGGCGACGATCCTGGCGCAGGCCTCGTCCGGAACGGCGGGCTCGTCGTCCTGGTCCGGGCCGGTCGCGGCGCCGGCGGTCTGCGGGTAGGTCGAGACGGGTTCCGCGGGCGCGATCGGCGGCAGGGTGGCGACCGGGCCCGGGTCGATCATGCCGCCGCCGCGACGCGGCGAAACGAACGGGACCCCGGCTGACCGCAGACCCACTCCGGCGCCGAGGGACCCAGCGGCCACGGCCACCTCGGCCGGCTGGCCGGGCCCAACCGGGACCAGGGTTCGAGCGACCCCCGGGAAGGCTCCCGGCCGCGGAGCGTTGCCGTGTCCGCCCCCGTTCCCGGTGCCGTTCCAGCCGTTGCCGCGCCGGCCCCCCCCGCCCCGTTCACCGACCGCGACCTGGCGCGCGAACGCATCTTCCCCTGCCGCGGCTGCCTCGTCCCATTCGACCGCGAGGTCGGCCAGGAGCGAGACCTCCTCGCTCTTGTGGTCGACACGGCCCGCTACCAGCAGGATCTCGCCATCGCGCCATGTGCCCAGCGTCTGCTCGTAGAGACGCGGGAAGACGACGACCTCGATCGTGCCCTGGAGGTCCTCCATGGTGACGATCGCCATAGACGCCTTGGCCTTGGTGATGACCGTCCGGACGCCCGTCACGATGCCGCCGACGACGACCCGCTGGCCGTCGAGCGAATCGTCGCGCAGGTCGCTCGAGTAGGCGGTCACGAACTTGCCGACCCGTTCCGCGACCTCGCCCATCGGGTGCTCCGAGAGATAGAGGCCGAGCAGTTCCTTCTCCCAGCGCAGCCGCTCACGGACCGGCGCCTCCGACGCGGTGGGGAGCGGTCGCTCGAAGGCGGTGGCGTCCGCCGCCCCCAGGTCGAACAGGGAGGTCTGCCCCGAGATCCGGTCGCGCTGCGTCGCCTGGCCCGCCGCGACCGCGTCGTCGAGCCCGATCAGGATCTGCGCCGGATGCCCGAACGGGCCGAGGGCGCCGACCTTGGCCAGCGCCTCGAGCACCTTGCGATTGGTGAGACGGAGGTCGATCCGCGTGCAGAAATCGGTGAGCGAACGGAAGTTCCCGCCCTCATCGCGGGCAGCGATGATCGATTCGATGGCGCCCTGGCCCACATTCTTGACGGCGAGCAGCCCGAACCGGATCGCGTCGCCCTCGACCGTGAACTCGAGGTGGCTGCGGTGGACGTCCGGCGCCAGGACCTCGATCCCCATCCTGCGGCATTCGGCGACAGCGGCCGCGACCTTCTCCTCGTTCGAGCGGAATGCGGTCAGGACCGCGGTCATGTAGTCGACCGTGTGGTTCGCCTTCATATAGGCGGTCTGGTACGCGATCAGCCCGTAGCAGGTCGCGTGCGCCTTGTTGAAGCCGTAGCGCTCGAAGGGTTCGAATGCCTTGAAGACGGCATCGATGACGTTTGCGGCAACACCGCGTTCGGCCGCCTGGGTGACGAACTTCTCCTTCTGGGCGCGGAGGACCGCCGATTTCTTCTTCCGGATCGCGTAGCCCAGGGTGTCCGCCTCAGGCCCGGTGAAGCCGCCCAGGGCGATCGCCGCGGACATGATGTCCTCCTGGTAGACGAAGATCCCATAGGTCTTCTCCAGGTACGGCTCGAGCAGCGGGTGGAGATAGGTCACCGCTTCCTGGCCGTGCTTGCGCCGGATGTAGGCCGGGATGTTGTCCATCGGCCCGGGCCGGTAGAGAGCGACCATCGCTGCCAGGTCGTAGACCGAGCTCGGGCGGAGGTCGCGGACATAGCGCCGCATCCCGGCTGACTCCAGCTGGAAGACGCCGGTCGTCTCGCCCGAGGCGAGGAGGTCGAAGGTCGTCGTGTCGTCGAGCGGGATGGCATCGAGATCGATCTCGACGCCGCGGTTCTCGCGGACGAGGTCGACCGCCTGGCGAAGGATGGTCAGGTTCGAGAGCCCGAGGAAGTCGAACTTGAGGAGGCCCAGCGCCTCGATGGCGTGCATCTCGTACTGGCTCATCAACCCGTCCGAGTTGGTCGCCTTCTGAAGTGGCATCAACTCGGTCAATGGCTCGCGGCTGATGACGACGCCGGCGGCATGGGTCGACGCGTTGCGCGCGACGCCCTCGAGGTGGCGCGCGAAGTCGGTGATGCGCTTGACGGCCGGGTCGCCCTCGACCATCCCGCGGAGCTCCGGCGAGGTCGCGATCGCCTCGTCGAGCTTGATCCCGAGCTGGTTCGGGACGGCCTTGGCGATGCGGTCGACTTCGCCATACGAGTGACCCAGCACGCGGCCGACATCGCGGATCGCCGCCCGGGCCAGCATCGTGCCGAAGGTGATGATCTGGGCGACGTGATCCTGGCCGTATTTTCGGCCGACGTAGGCGATGACCTCCTCGCGCCGACCGTCCTCGAAGTCGACGTCGATGTCCGGCATCGTCACCCGGTCGGGGTTGAGGAAGCGCTCGAACGGGAGCTGGTACAGGATCGGGTCGACCGGGGTGATCCCCAGCGTGTAGGTCACGATCGAGCCCGGCGCGCTCCCCCGGCACGTCGTCTGGATCCCCTGCTCGCGAGCGAACGCGATGAAGTCGGCGACGATCAGGAAGTAGCCGGCATAGCCCATCGACAGGATGACCCCGAGCTCGTAGTCGAGCCGCGCCTGGAGCTCCGGGGTGACGGTCCCATAGCGGCGCTCGAGACCGCGCTGGCATTCCGCCCTGAGCCAGCTCTCCACGGTGTGGCCGTCGGGGACCGGGAAATGCGGGATCCGGAGGTGCCCGAGCGGGAGGGTGATGTCGGTCATCTCGGCGATCCGGCGACTGTTGGCGATCGCGTCCGGGTGGTCCGGGAAGAGGGCGGCCATCTGGGCTGCCGACTTCACGTAGAACTCGTGGGTGTCGAAGCGCATCCGGTTGGGCGTGTCGAGGTTGTTGCCGGTCCCCACGCAGAGGAGGACGTCATGCGCCTCGGACTGGTCCTCGCGGACGTAGTGGAGGTCGTTGGTGACGACCAGCGGGAGCCCGACCTCGGGCGCGAGGCGCATCAGTTGCTCATTGAGCCGTCGCTGCTCGGGCATGCCGTGGTCCTGGAGCTCGAGATAGAAGTGGTCCTTGCCGAGGATGTCGCCGTACTCGCCGGCGAGGTTGCGCGCCAGCTCCAGGTCCTCGACCTCGAGCGCCTTTGCGATCTCGCCGGACAGGCAGGCCGACAGGCCGATCAGCCCTTCGCTGTAGCGGGCGAGATGCTCGCGGTCGATCCTCGGCTTGTAGTAATAGCCATCGATGTGGGCATCGGTGACCAGGCGGCAAAGGTTCCGATAGCCGACCAGGTCCTGGGCAAGCAGGATCAGGTGGAACGGCTGGGCGTCGGCCTTGCCCTCCTTGTCGGTCATCGACCGGCGGGCGACGTAGGTCTCGACCCCGATGATCGGCTTGATGCCCTTGGTCTTCGCCGCCTGGTAGAAGGCGACGGCTCCGTAGAGCGCCCCGTGGTCGGTGATGGCCATCGAATCCATGCCCAGCTGAGCGGCCGTGTCGACCAGTTCGGTGATCCGGCCGAGGCCGTCAAGCAGGCTGAACTCGGAATGGACGTGGAGGTGCGTGAAGTCGTTCGGGGCGAGGGTCGTCAAGGGACGTCAATGGTACCGGCGCGGGTCCGGGGAGGCCTGTCGGCGTGGATGTGCCTCGCTGGCGGACTAGACTCGGTCACCCAGGCAGCAAAGGAGGTCCCGTGCGGTCTATCGAGCTCGGGCTCGTGCTC
>JBBQDL010000013.1:0-55718 GCA_038319665.1 Candidatus Limnocylindrales bacterium | reverse complement strand
CTCCCAGAACGGCCCCCGTCGGCTCCATCGTAGCGGCGGCTCCGCGGTGTGTCGTTCATGCGACCCGTGGGTGGTCGTGCAGGCGACAGGGCGAACCGTCGCGACCGCCGCTGCTAGGATCGAGCGCGATGCCCACGACTGCCATGATCCCAGCAGGCCCCGCCCAATGACCGGTCGCGTCTTCCGCCGCTCGCTCGATCCTGACGTCCCCGTCGCGGTCGAAGCCTTCGGTTCGACGATCCGCGACGCAACCGGGCGCGTGTACCTTGACGCCGCCGGCGGCGCGATCGTCGTCAACGTCGGCCATGGCCGACGCGAGATCGCGGCCGCGATGGCCGACCAGGCGGGCCGCCTCGCCTACGCCCACGGCAGCGCCTTCACGACCGAGCCGCTCGAGGCGTACGCGCGCGAGGTGGCCGTCCACCTGCCGATGGACGACCCGGCCATCTACCCGGTCTCGGGCGGCTCGGAAGCGATCGAGACGGCGCTCAAACTCGCCCGCGCCTATCACCTCGCGCACGGCGAGGCGGATCGGCTGATCGTCTTCGCCCGCTGGGGGAGCTACCACGGCAACACCCTGGGAGCCCTCGACCTGTCCGGTCGCAAGACGCTCCGGCGCCCATACGAGGGCTGGCTCGGCCGGTTCCGCCACGTCTCGGCGGCCTATCCGTACCGCGCCGGGTTCCCGGGCGCCGATGCGTTGGGTGAGGCCGACGCCCTCGCTGCCGAGCTCGACCGGGCGTTCGAGGCGGCCGGGCCGGGGACCGTCGCGGCCTTCGTCGCCGAGCCGATCGTCGGGGCCACCCTCGCGGCGGCCGTCCCGCCCGACGGCTACTGGCCGGCCATCGCCGAGGTCTGTCGCGTGCACGGGGTCCTGCTCATCGCGGACGAGGTGATGACCGGGTTCGGACGGACCGGACGCTGGTTCGCGCTCGATCACTGGGGCGTCCGACCGGACATCCTGGTCGCGGCCAAGGGCGCCTCATCCGGCTACTGGCCGTTCGGGTTCGCCGCGGCCTCGGCCGAGGTCTACGACACGATCACGGGCGCGGGCGCTCCGTTCGTCCATGGCTTCACCTATTCGCATTCGCCGGTCGGCGCGGCGGTCGCCCGCGAGGTCCTGCGCATCCTCGAGACCGAATCGCTCGTCGAGGCGAGCGCCGTCAAGGGCGAGCGCCTGCGGGATCTGGCAACGACAGCACTCGGCAGCCACCCGGCGGTCGGCGAGATCCGCGGCCGGGGCTTGATGGTCGGCGTCGAGCTCGTGGCGGATCGCGAGACCCGAGCGCCGTACCCGCGCGCGGCTCGCGTGGCGGAGGCCGTCGTCCGGGAGGCACGCGATCGCGGCGTCCTGCTCTATTCGGGTACGGGCAACGCCAACGGCGTCGACGGGGACACGATCCTGCTCGGGCCGCCGTTCATCGTGACCGACGACGAGCTCGAGACGATCGTCGCGGTCCTCGGCGAAGCGATCGATGCCGCCGCGGCGACCGCGACAACCGCCGCGCCGGCGACGAGGCCGCCGGTCGCTCCGCTCGCCGGCCCGGCGGTGCGCTAGCGCCCTCGGCCGCCCCAGCCACGCAGGATGAGCATCGCCCCGAGGGCGACGAGGATGATCGGCACGACGTAGGGCCCGAAGGACGCGCCGGCGATGCTGACGCCGCCAAGGAGCGCCAGGAAGGCACCGAACCAGAGCTGCCAGCCGACCCCGCCCCCCGAGGCGGCGCGGACGGCCGCGATGAACAGGAATGCGACCCCGAAGCTGAACGTGCCGAGTCCGTCCGCCTGGACCCCGGCCGCGTTCAGCAGGCCGGGGGCGGCGAGCGCCGTGATGATCGCTCCCGCATACAGCGACCCCGTGCCGCGCTCGATCGCCCACCGGATCAGGAACGCGAGACCGATGGCGAGAACGACCACCGACCCAGCCGCCTTGAACTCCGGGTACGCCTGTTGGATCAGGAGCAGGACCCCGAAGACGAGCAGGAAGATGCCGATCCACGGCAAGCCCGGCCGCCGCGCATCGTCGGGGCCCCACTCCCAGCGGTAGATCCGGGGCCCGAAACCGCCGGGGCCGAACGACCCCGCAGGCCCGCCGGCGCTTCCAGGACTGGGAGGACTGGCAGGACTGGCAGGCCCGCGTCCACCGCTGTCCGGCCCGAGCCTCGTCACGGGTTGCCCACGATCGTCCATCTCGCCCTCCTTGGGCCTAGTATCCGCGCTCGGGGTCGACGGGGTTGAGGAGCGGCTCGCCGGCGAGATAGCGGCGGACGTTCTCGACCACCAGCTCGTCGAAGAACCGGAGCGTGTAGCCCGACGCGTGCGGCGTGACGATGACATTCGGAGCGTCCCACCAGGGGCTTTCCGCCGGCAGCGGCTCTTCCCCGAACACGTCCAGGACCGCGCCCGCGATGCGGCCAGCGCGAAGGGCATCGAGCAACGCTGGCTCGTCCACGAGCGCCCCGCGCGAGACGTTGATGAGCCAGGCAGATTTCGGCACGGCCGCGAGCACCTCGCGGCCGACGATGCCACGCGACGCGTCGGTCAGGGGCATCGTGAGGACTAGGATGTCGGCCTCGCGAACGGTCTCGACGAAGGCGTCGACGCCCACGATCCGCTCCGGGATCGAGCCGTCGGGATCGCCCGTGTCCCGCACGCGATAGGCCACATCGTGCCGGACTTCGGGGCGCGGCTTGATCGCGAGGACCCGCATCCCGAGCGACGACAGCTGGCGGGCCACCTCGCGACCGATCGAGCCGTACCCGGCGATGACCGCGGTCTTGCCTCGGATCATCTCGATCAAGGGCGGTGGATCGCTCGTCGGCCAGCGGTGGGCGGCCTGGTCGGCGCTCCACGTGGCCGCGGGCTGATGGACCCGCAGGACCATTCCGCTGACGTACTCGCCGATCGGGACCGCGTAGACGCCCCTGGCGTTCGTGACGATGAGACCCCTCCGCCATGGCGGATCGGCGGCAAGGTGATCTACCCCGGCCGAGCGCACCTGGAGCCAGCGCAACGCGGGCGTCTGCGCCAGATCGGTCGGCGGCCGCGCGCCGATCAGAACCTCGACCTCGGGGTCGGCCAGTGCCCTCGCGTCGAAGCCGGCGTCGCCGCTGACATCGACGACCTCAAGCGCCGGCGAGAGCGCGCGGAGTCGATCGACGGTCTCGGGACGGATCTCGGCATCGAGGATCAGGCGCATACCACGACGATAGGCCATCGACCGCCGCCGCGGCCATCCGACCCCCGGAGTCCACCGCGACGGCGTAGCATCGCGCCTCATGGCCCATGTCCAGACCGTCCTCGGCCCCATCCATCCGGCGGATCTCGGCGTCACGCTGCCGCACGAGCACACGCAGATCGCGCTGTGGCACATCGAGGGCCGCTGGGACTACTGGCAGCTGACCCGGAACGAGACGGTCATCCTCGAAGAGCTCGCACGGTTCCACGCCGCCGGCGGCGGCGGTCTGGTAGACCTGACGCTGCCCGGAGTCGGGCGCGACCCGGCCTGGCTGCGCGGCCTGGCGGAGGCGAGCGGCCTCAACATCGTGATGGGCTGCGGCTGGTATCGGACCGCCTATTACCCGCCCGAGGCACGGATCGATCGACGGTCGGTGGACGACCTTGCCGACGAGCTGGTTCGCGAGGCGACCGAAGGGGTGGGGGATAGCGGCGTTCGGCCCGGGATCATCGGCGAGATCGGGACCGACAAGCCGTGGCTCTCGCCGTTGGAGGAGCGGGTCCACCGGGCCGCGGCGCGGGCGGCGCGACGGACCGGCCTCGGGATCACGACCCATGGCGTCCTGTCCGATGTCGGCCTCGCCCAGCTGCGCATCTTCGAAGAGGAAGGCGCCGATCCCGGCCGGTTGATCATCGGCCACGCGGACTCGTACCCGGTCCTCGACCACTACCTCGCGATCATCGAGCGCGGTGCGAACCTCGAATTCGACTTCCTCGGGATGCCTTGGCCGAAGGAACGGCACGACGAGGACCGAACCGTCGAGCTGACGTGCGAGCTGCTCTCGCGCGGTCACGTGGACCGGCTCTTCCTCAGTCAGGACGTCTGCAACGACTCGCAGCTCGGGCGCTACGGCGGCAACGGGTACGTCCACCTCAGCGAAACGTTCTTGCCGCGACTCCGCGCCGCGGGGGTCTCTCCTGCGGAGATCGAAACGATGACCGTGGCGAACCCGCGGCGGCTCCTGACGATCGGCTAGACGCCCCGAGATCCACTCCCGGGCCCTTATGACTCGAGCGTCGCCTCGACGCTGAGCGCGACATTGCCCGCCAGGGCGACGCTGATCGGGCAGCCGTCCTTGGTCGCCTGGGCCGCTGCGTCGAAGTCCGCGGCGGACATCCCGGGCACTACGCCGTGCACCGTCAAGGCGCTCGAGACGACCCGCCAGCCCGCCTCCAGCTTGTCGAAGGTGACCTCGGCCGACACGTCCAGTCGTTCGGGCGGGGTCCCGGCGCGACCGAGTGCGCCCGAGAGCGCCATCGCGTAGCAGGCCGAATGCGCGGCGGCAAGGAGTTCCTCGGGGCTGGTCCGGCCGTCGGCGCTCTCGGTCCGTGAGCCCCAGCTCACAGGCAGGCCGGAGAAGGTGCCGGACGAGATCCCCGAGACCTCGCCGGAACCGGTCGCGAGAGCCCCGGACCATGTCGCCTCGGCGCGTCGGATGGCAGCCATCGATCTCTCCTTGGGTGGGTGCGGTGGGCTGAGGGACGCATGGTCCCACATCGCCCTGTGTGGTCCGCACGGGACGAGGGTATTGCGGGTCGATCCGGACCAGTGGGGTCCCGTACGAACGCGGACGCTGACCGTGACAGCCGACCTATGCCGGCTGGGCCGTGCGCCCGCGACGATCGATCCGTGCCCACCCTGACCCGCCGTCTCATCCCGTTCATCCTCGCCGGCCTCCTCGCCGTGCCGCTCAGCGGAACCGTCGCTGCGTCAGATCCGCCCGCCCCTGAACCGGTCAGTGCCGCGATCCTGACCCAGTCCGGATCCGATCTCGTGATTTTGACCAACCGCAAGCGCGCCGAGCTCGGTCTGGTCGCCCTTCGGGTCGACCCCGACCTGATGGCCATCGCGCGGGCCCGCGCCGAGGTGATGGCCGCGAACGACGTCATGAGCCATACCGAACCCAACGGCCAGAAGGTCTTCGATCGGCTCGACGCGGCCGGGCTGACCTGGTACAGCGCCGGGGAGATCATCGCCTGGAACAACTATCCGACCGAACCCCTCTCCGTCGGCGAGGCGATCTACGCCTGGATGAACTCGCCCTCGCATCACGACATCATGGTCTCGACCGGCTACAACTACGTCGGCTTCGGGGCTGCGGTCTCGGCGACCGGCCTCCGCTACTACGCCGGGGTCTTCGTCGAGGAGCCCGACCAGACGGGCGCCTGGGCCCGGTTCGGCACCATCTCGAAGCACCGGGTGGGCGCTCACCGCGTCCGGGTGACGATCCGCTGGTCGGGCGGCGACACGAGACTCCAGGTCCTGACGTCGGGGCTCCGCTACTTCCAGGTCCAGCGACGCCGCGTCGGCGGCCGGTGGCACTCGATCACCACGACGGCCCATCATCAGCGTGTGCTCTGGACACGTGGCCGCCACTACCAGGTCCGCATCCGCGCCCGCGATCGGGCCGGCAACTGGGGTGCTTGGAAGGTCGTCCGAATCAACACCTGACTCGGGTACCCTCGGCCCGGACGGTCGCGTTCGCAACGTCCTGACCCCTTCTTGTAATGCTCGTCCCGGCCCGCAGGGACGGCTCCGGGCGTATCCTTGCGGTCCACGCCGACCCCGAAACGAAGGAGGAGTCAGATGCCTGAGCTCCCCGTCAAGGAGGCCCGCCTGTCGGAGCTCCACCTCCCCGAGATCGGTCGCGACGACATCGCGCGATCCCTCTCCGAGATCCACATTCCCGAATTCGATCTGCCCAGGATCGAGCGCCCGAAGATGCCCGACCGGATGGCCAAGGTCGACCTCGGCAAGGCCGTCGCCGGTGTCGTCGCCATGACGCCGTTCCGGCCGAAGCGATCCCGGCCGCGCTGGCCGCTCGCCGTTGGCGGGCTCATCATCGCGGGTGTGGCCACCACAGTCATTCTCTCCAACCGTGCCATCCGAGATCGGCTCGCGAGCGCGTACAACGCGCTCCGCACGCGACTCAGCTCGATGCGCAGGGACGACATGCTCGAGATCGACGTTGACGATCCAGTGGCCTTCACGGCGGCCGAGACCGCCCCGATCGACCCGTTGGCTGACGAGACGACCGCGGACGTGACCGGCTATCCCGATGGCCTCGGGGCCGAGGCCCACGTCAACGGCGCCCCGAAGCTCGAGGAGAGCGGCGTCCGCGACTGACGCGGACCGCAACCGTTATCAGACCGGCGACCGCGCGAGACGGGCGAGCGTCTCGCGCAGATCCGCCGCGAACCGACGGGATCCGGCCAGCTGGACCAGAAACCCGACGACCCTGCCCCGTGGGCTGGCGGCGATGCGCTGGAAGTCGACCGCGACATGACAGCCGCCGTCCGGGCGCGGCGTGACGCGGTATTCGGTGACCGTGCCGGGCCTGAAGTCGACGGCTTCGACCAGTCGAAGCCGGACGACCCCGGGCTCCGACCAGTCGTAGTGCTCGCGTGCCCAGACGCCGCCGAGGAGATCGGTCCCTTCGGTGACCTCGGCCCAGTCGGGGCCCGCCTCATGAAGTCGGTAGTACTTGGCATCGAGCGTCGACCAGAGTTCGGGACGCCGCTCGCTGAAATCGGTCAGGGCCGCGATGAAACGGTCGGCCGGGACCGTGCCGTCGGCCTCGTAGTGGATCTTCGCCATGCGATCCTCGCTAACGGGCCGATGGTAGCCCGCGGCTGACGCAGACCTGCCGCTGGGCATGGGTCGTTGACGCTTGGCCCGTTAATCCCGATAATCTGACTCGGAATTAGAAACGAGCCCGATGGGCCACCAGCGACGCGCCGGGGCGCCGCCCAACCAAGACCGGAGACCTGATGACCGCAACCCGCGAGATCGTCACCGACCAGCGAGAACAGTTCGCCTTCCACGACGACATCTCGTACCTCGTCGAAACCAAGCGCGGCCTGACGCGCGCGACGGTCGAGGAGATCAGCGGCTTCAAGAACGAGCCCGACTGGATGCTCCAGTACCGGCTGCGCGCCTTCGAGCACTTCCAGAAGCGCCCGATGCCGACCTGGACCGACGGGCTCGACAAGATCGACTTCGACAAGATCGTCTATTACCGGAAGCCCTCCGAGCGCGAAGAGAAGTCGTGGGACGACGTCCCTGAACAGATCAAGGCGACGTTCGAGCGGCTCGGCATCCCGGAGGCGGAGCGCAAGTTCCTCGCGGGCGTCGGCGCCCAGTACGACTCGGAGGTCGTCTATCACTCGGTGAAGGAGGAGCTCTCCAAGCTCGGTGTCGTGTTCATGGGCACGGACCAGGCGCTGATCGAGTACCCGGAGATCTTCCGCAAGCATTTCGGCACCGTCGTGCCGGCCGAGGACAACAAGTTCTCGGCGCTCAACGCGGCCGTCTGGTCGGGCGGCTCGTTCGTCTACGTCCCAAAGGGCGTCGAGGTCCCGCTCCCGCTCCAGGCTTACTTCCGGATCAACGGCGAGAACACCGGCCAATTCGAACGGACCCTGATCGTCGTCGAGGAAGGCGCCAAGGTCCATTACATCGAGGGCTGCACGGCGCCCATCTACGCCACCGAATCGCTCCACGTGGCGGTGGTCGAGGTCGTCGCCCTGCCGGGCTCCAAGGTCCGTTACACGACCATCCAGAACTGGTCGAACGACGTCTACAACCTCGTGACCAAGCGCGCGCACGCCTACGAGAACTCGACCGTCGAGTGGATCGACGCCAACACTGGGTCGCGCAAGACCGTCAAGTTCCCGGCCATCTACCTGCGTGGCGAGGGCGCCACGGCCGACATCATCAGCGTCGCGGTCGCGGGCAAGGGCCAGCACCAGGACACCGGGGCCAAGGCCGTCCACCTGGCGCCCAACACCCGTTCGCGGATCGTCAGCAAGTCGGTCAGCAAGGACGGCGGCCGCGCGACCTATCGCGGCCACCTCAAGGTCTCGCCCGGCGCCACCAACGTCGTCGCCAGCGTCCGCTGCGACGCGCTCATGCTCGACGACATCAGCCGGAGCGATACCTACCCCTACATCGACATCCAGGAAGACGACACGTCGATGACCCACGAGGCGACGGTCGGCAAGGTCAGCGCGGAGCAAGTCTTCTACCTGATGAGCCGCGGCCTGACCGAGAACGAGGCGACCAACCTCATCGTCCAGGGCTTCCTCGAGGTCTTCACCAAGGAACTGCCGATGGAGTATGCCATCGAGTTCAACCGTCTCGTCAAGCTCGAGATGGAGGGGTCGCTCGGATGACGGTCGCCCCCGGACGACCGCGTCCGGCTCGTCGGGGTCTCACCGACTTCTCGCTCCCGGTCCAGCGATCCGATCTCGACGGCCTCCCGGGCCTCGGCGAGGCCGCGGAATGGCTCGAGGCCGACCGTCAGGCCGGGTTCGACGCCTTTGAGGCGCTCCCTACCGAGTCGAACATGCTGTACACGACCTACATCGACCTGCGGACGGTCGCGCTCGAGGACGCCCGGCTCACCCGTTCACCGCGTTCGGCGCCCGTCGCCATCGACCTTCCCGAAGGCACGGACGGCCTGCTCGTGATCGAGGAGGGCGATCTGGCAGGGATCGTCTTGTCGCCCGAGGCGACCGCCGCCGGGGTCGAGCTGACGACGATCGCGGATCTTGCCAGGCGCAAACCGGAGCGCATCCGCGCGCTGCTCGATGGCGGCTCGATCCTTCCCGCCGATGACCGCTTCGCGCAGCTGACTCGCGCGTTATGGAGCCAGGGCGTCGTCCTCGACATCCCTGCCGGGGTCCGCCTCGAGCGACCGATCATCCTCCGCTGGCGCGCGGGCGCTCCCGATCGAGCGCTCATCTCGCGCACGCTCGTGACGCTCGGCGACGGCGCCGCGGCGACCGTCCTCGAGGAGCTCGTCGCCTCAGGGCCGCCCGAGCTCGATGGCGGCCAGTCGTTCCTTGCGGGGACGCTCGAGGTCCGCCTCGGGCGCGAGGCGAGCCTGGAGCTGGCCAGCCTCCAGGAACTCCCTTCGTCAACGGTCGCCTTCCAGCACCGGAACGCGGTCATCGGCGAGGGCGCCACGCTCCATTGGGCGCTCGCGCAGCTCGGCTCGCGGCTCGTCCGCAGCCGGGTCGACAATCGTCTCGAGGGTGACCGCAGCAAGGTCGAGCAGGTCGAGATCGTGTTCGGTGGCGAGGATCAGCTGTTCGACCTCACCTCGTATACCCATCACATCGGGCGGGACACGACCGGCATCCTCCTGTCCAAGGGGGCGCTGCTCGACCGTGCCCGTTCGTTCATGAAGGGCATGATCGTCATCGATCGCTCGGCGGTCGGGACCGACAGCTTCCTCGGCGAGTTCGGCATGAACCTTTCGAAGGCGACCCGTTCGGTGGCCATCCCCTCGCTCGAGATCGACCAGCCCGACTGCCGCCGTGCGGCACATGCCAGCTCCGTCGGCCCGATCGACGAAAGCCAGCTGTTCTACCTCGAGAGCCGGGGCATCCCGCCTGACGAGGCACGCAAGTTCATCGTCCTCGGATTCCTGGAGCCGGTCGTCGCGCGCGTGCCGCTGGCCGACGCCCAGGACCGGCTGCGCGACCTGCTCGAGGCCAAATGGGACGCCGGGATCGGCGCAGGGGCCGTCGCCGCCGCGTGAGACGGATCGATCTGCTCGGGGTCCACGAGGTCCCCGACGGCACGATGAAGATGGCCTGGGTGGACGGCACCGATCAGGTTCTCGTCGTCAACAGGAATGGCCGCCTGGACGCGATGCAGGGTATCTGCAGCCACGAGTATTTCGAGCTCGACAAGGGCTTCCTCACCGCCGGAACGCTCACCTGTGCGCTGCACCTGTCGCGCTTCGATCTCGAGACGGGCGAACCGCTCGATCCGCCCGCCGAGCTGCCGCTGGCGATTTACCCCGTCGTCGTCGAGGACGGCCGCATCCTGATCGAGGTCCCGGACGGGCCGCTGCCCGTCAACGAGTGACCCCGAGGCGGTACGAATGTCCCGTTGCGACCGGCCGCAACGTGCGATTAGCGTGACCGGACCATGCAACCCATCGAATTCCTGGGCTTCGCCGCGGACTGCACGATCACCGGCAAGATGACCATGTTCGGGGACCGGCTGAGCGACTTCCTGAACGGGCAGGAACGCTTCCGGGTCCACCACATCGAGTGCGAGAGCCTCGAGGACGGTCATCGCGTCCCGGTCGACAGCATCTCGATCGAGCGGGACGACCTGCTGGCCGTGGTGGGCACGGGCCCGCGCGGCAACGAAAAGCAGCGCGTCCCGCTCCAGACGGCCCGGATCCACGTCTCGATCGGCCCGTATCTCCTCCTCGGCCGGCTCCACACCAACGCTGGCGCCGACGCGGTCGCTAGCGTCCTCAAGCGCGAACCGATGCTGCCGCTGACGAACGTGACGATCGCCTACGAGATGGCCGGTGCGATCGTCGCCCAGGACGTCCCTACCGTGATCATCAACCGGCTCCTGGTCGACTGGATCTCGCCGACGACCGAGGCCGCGACACTCTTCCCGGATGTTCCGGTCCGATCGCCGTTCACACAGCGGCTCCAGAAGGACATGACCGGCGGCATGCGGGCCGCCCGACTACAGGTCTGACGGGCCCGCGTCCATCGCGAACGACCCCGCTCGGAGCGTCGTCTGCGGCGTCCGCGGGTGATCGAGCCCGAAGCACTCCTCCCCGTCGGCCAGGCCTGCCCCGTTCAGCCGCCCGACCAGGTGTCGCCCGATGACCGGGCCGTGCTTGAAGCCATGCCCCGAACCGCCACCGACCAGCCAGACGTTGTCGAAGTCCGGGTGCCGGTCGATGACGAAGTGGCTGTCCGGGGTCGTCTCGTACTGGCACACGCGCGTCTCGACGACCGGCGCGGTAGCGAGATCCGGGAAGCGCCGGGCCAGGTAGGCACGAACGAGGCTGACGCTCTCCGGGTCGACCAGCCGCTCACCGCCGGTCGGGTCGAAGATCGGACCGTAGCGATCGGGCCCGACCTTCATCCCGCGGCCGTCGACCGCGGGGAGGCCGTATACGGCCCCGCGCGAGTCGAGCCAGCACGGCAGCCACTCGGCGGCGAAGCGGCCGTCGCCGGCCGGCGGCCCGACGAAGACGACGTCCTGCTTGGTCACCCGGATGAGGTCGCCCAGCACCCCCGGGAAGAGCCGCGGCAGCCACGGACCCGCCGCGAAGACGAATTCGCCGGCTAGGTGGCGTGTGCCGTCGCGGGTCGCGACATCGAGCAGCCGGCGGCCGTCCGCCGCACCCGGCTCAGCCCACGCGAGCTCGAACCGGCCGCCCTCGGCTGAGAAGGTCCGGGCGACCGCCGCGACACCTCGACGCGCCATCAGCAGGCCCGCCTCGGGTTCGAAGATCGCAAAGGCCAGGTCGTCAGCAGCCATCGCCGGCCAGCGCGCTTCGATCTCGGTGGGGGAGATCCGCTCGACCGGGATGCCGAGCTCCCGCAGCGTCGCCTCCGAGGAAGCTTCCCAGCCGTCCTCGTCGTGGGCCAGCCAGAGCACGCCGGCCGGGACGAAGAGGCGTTCGCTGGTCGCCTCGGCGAGGGTGTTCCAGGCCTGCAGGGCGAGCCGCGACCAACGGCTGTAGAACGGGTCTCGACTGTGCGCGGCGCGGATGATCCGGGTCTCATCGCCCGAGGTCGCGCGCGGATGGCCGGCCCCGAAGGCGTCGATGAGCGTCGTCCGCCGACCGTCGCGCTGCGCTTCGAGGGCGATCCACGCGCCCATGACGCCCGCCCCCACGACCACGAGGTCCGATGACGGCCCGCCGACGCCGCCCTTCCTGGTTTGCACGGATCCCTCCACGCGCTCGGCGCCCGCCGCCGATCGCCCGCTAGTGTGGCCTGCGCGCGAGCGTCTCGTCAGCGCGAGAGCAGGGTCCCGATCCCGAGCGCCTCCGCCCGGCGGACGATCGCGGCCCCGAACACCACGTCGGCGAGACCGACGCCTAGGTGCGTCGCGACGACGCGCCCGGACGCTGGACGTTCCGTTCCCTCGAGCAGCGCCTCGCCCAGGGTCGCGGTCGGGTCGGGGTAACCCTCGAAGAGGCCGGCGTCGCGGTTGGCGAGGAACTGTCCCCGGTCGTCGACGAGGAAGAGCGAAGCATCGCGGGCGACCCCGGCCGCAAGGTAGGTCGCATAGTCGACCGGCACGACGAGCGCTTGGTCGGTCAGCCAGTCGGCGGTCATCACCTGGCGGACCGGGCCGAACGATGCCGCGGTCACGACCACGTCGGCATCATGGACCGCGTCGCGGGCGTCGGACGCCACCGAGACGCTGCCGATCCCCGGCGTTGGCCGCGCGACCTCAGCGAGGGCCGCCGCACGTTCGGGATGCCGGTCGAAGAGAGTCAGCTCGACACCGGGCAAGACGCGGCCAAGGACGGCCAGGTGACTCCGACCCTGGACGCCCGCGCCGATCAGGGCGGCGCGCAGCGCCCGCCCGGCCACGACCGGGGCGAACCGACGGATGGCGACCCCCGAGACCGCCGCGGTCCGGAGCGCGGTGATCGGTCCGCCGTCCAGGATCGCCCTCGGCAAGCCGGAGGCGGCGTCGTTGACGATGACCACGGCGTTGATCGCCGGGAGGCCCAGCGCGTTGTTGGACCCGAAGCCGGCCACCCATTTCATCCCGACCAGGTCGTCACGACCGTCGGCATCGGCGCCGCGAAGGAAGGCCGGCATGGCATGGATGAACGAGCCCGCGGGCCGCGGATGGACGCCGATCTTCGGGGGTAGCTCGGCGTCGGCGACGAGGGCAGTGAGCGTCAGCTGCGCCAGCCTCAGGCGCTCGTTGAGGTCGGGCATCGCCGCGAGCACGTCAGCGGCGTTCAGATAGCGGAGCGGGGGCGCCTCGTTCGCGGCCATCCACGCGAGTCTACGCGGCGATGACCTAGGATTGGGCCCCATGCCCCCCGCCCACCTCGAGCAGAGCCTCGACAACCTCAAGCTCGAGCGCGATGCGATCGTCCTGTACGACTCGCTGGCCGCGATCGAGAAGGACCCGCACCGCGCCGAAGCCTTCAAGCGGATCGCCGGGAACGAGCGCCGCCACGCGGACATCTGGGCAGCCAAGCTCCGCGAGACGGGCGCCCAGGTGCCCGAACCCGACGGCCCTCGGCTGCGCGTCCGCTTCATCATCCTGGCGGCGCGCGTGCTCGGCACCGCCGCCGTCGCCGACCTGGTCAAGGCACTCGAGGGTGACGAGGAGGAGGCCTACGACCAGCAGGGCGCGTCGCCCGAGCTTGCCGCGATCGCCGCCGACGAGCGCGAGCACGCGGTCATCTGGGACCGCCTCAAGACCGGCGGGCGGGCCCGCGAGGTCAGCGAGCCTGGCCGCGACGGGGTCGCGATCGCGCGTCGGGCTCGGAGTGCCGCGGAGGTCGGCCAGCGCGAGACCTGGCACCGCGCCGGCGGTCGATCGGGGACGCTCCGGGCGGTCATCTTCGGGGTCAGCGACGGCCTCGTGAGCAACCTCTCGTTGGTGATGGGCGTGGCCGGCGCCGCATCGGCCAACCCGAGCTTCATCCTGTTGGCCGGGATCGCGGGGCTGCTGGCCGGATCGTTCAGCATGGCCGCCGGCGAATACATCTCGATGCAGAGCCAACGCGAATTGTTCGAACGCCAGATCGCGCTCGAGCGCGCGGAGATGGAGGCGATGCCCGAGGAGGAGGAGGCCGAGCTCGCCGCCTCGTACCGGGCCAAGGGGTTCACCGCCGACGAGGCCGCGCGGATCGCCCACCGCATCTTCCAGGACCCGGAAACGGCCCTCGACCACCTGGTTCGCGAGGAGCTCGGCCTCGATCCCGACGAGCTGGGCTCGCCATGGGGTGCCGCGTTCGGTTCGTTCGTCGCCTTCGCGGTCGGTGCCGCGATCCCGGTCGTGCCCTACCTGTTCGGTGGCGGGATGGCGATCCTGCTGGTCAGTCTCGGCCTGAGCCTGGTCGCCCTGTTCGCGGTCGGTGCCGGCGTGAGTCTGTTGACGGGTCGCAGCCTGGCCTTCTCAGGCGCGCGCCAGCTCGGGATCGGTCTCGCGGCGGCGGTCGTGACCTATCTCATCGGGTCGCTCATCGGCGTCGCGTCCGCGGCCTGACGAGATGGCCGATCCCGTCGCAGAGCGCCTGCGCGCTGAGGGACTGGATCCGTCGGCCTGGTCGGGCGACCCCAGCGGCACCTACGGCGCGCACGAGCACGGATACGACAAGGTCATCGCGGTCGAGCGCGGGGCGATCCGCTTCGGGCTCCCCGGCACGGCCGGGGTGGTCGAACTCGAGACCGGTGACCGGCTCGAGATGCCGGCCGGCACGCGCCACGACGCGGTCGTCGGGCCTGCCGGGGTGACCTGCCTCGAGGCACATCTTCCGGCTGGCAGCCTGGCGGTCGTCCGTCGACGCGCGGCGGGAACGTGGTGAACCTTTCGGCGATCCCTGTCCGTTCGCGAGTCGGGGTAGCATGTCCGCCTTGCCGGAGGGGAAACCGTTGAGCCCGATGAGGCGTAACCCGTGATGAACGGTCGAGGGGGCCCGACTGACGACGCCGAGGTCGTCCTCAGGATGGCGGCGGGGTCAGAGGCGGCGCTCGAGACCATCTATGACCGGTACGCGTCCGCGATCTTCGCTGCGGCGTATCGACTGACATCGGATCGAGGGACCGCCGAGGAGGTCGTGCAGGAGACATTCCTCGCCCTGTGGAACCGGGCCGAGTCGTTCGACTCGGCGGCCGGCTCGCTCGCCGCGTGGTTGCACACGATCGCCCGGAACCGGGCCATCGATCGGCTCCGCGCCGCCGGCCGCCGGCCGTCGCTGGTCGCGCTGTCGTCGGCCGCGGGCCTGGACGAGGATCCCACGCAGGCGTTGGAACGGCTCGTCTCGGGCGGTTCGGTCGTCGCGAGCGCCGTGGCCCCGGCGGGCCCGGAAGAGGCCTACGCGGCGGTCGGACGGCGCGAGGCGATCCGACTGGCCGTTGGGGAGATGCCCGAGGCGGAGCGGACGGTCATCCTCCTGGCGTACCAGGAGGAACTGTCGCAGTCCGAGATCGCCGATCGGCTGGGCTGGCCGCTTGGGACCGTCAAGACTCGGACGCGGCGGGCGCTCCTGCGGCTGCGTGCGGGGCTCGGTGCCGAGTTCGGACCGGCGGCCGAACACGAAGACATGCCGGTCCCGGCCGGCGAGGAACGATAGAAGACGATGGACCACGACGCGGCGCGCGAACAGCTGGAGCTGGCAGCCCTCGAGCCCGGCGGGCTCGAGCGGTTGATGGCGGGCGACACAGCCCCGGCCCAGGCCGTCGCTGCGCACCTGGCCGGCTGCCCGTCGTGCACGGAGGAGCTGGTCCGGTTGCAGCGGGCGGTTCCGGTCATCCGTTCGGTCGTCCGCGAGATGCCGGCCCCCGACCTGCGCGCCCGGACGATGGCGGCGATCCGGGCCGAAGGCGTCATCCGACCCCTTGTTGTCGCGGCTCCGGGCGCGACCACGTCCGCGCCAGCCACGACGCATCCGGCCACGGCCGTGCCGCCCGTCCCAGGGACGGCGGCCGCCGTCGCACCGCAGCCCTTCGGTCGCCGTTGGCGGGGGACCCCGGTCCTCGGCCTGGTCGCGACGATCGCCGCTGCGGTCGTCCTTTCGGTCGTGAGTACGTCGATCATCGTCGGCGGCCGGGTGGACGGCCAGCTCGCCGGCCAGGCCGATCAGATCGCGACGCTCGAGGAGGTGACGACGGCCACCTTGACCGTCACAGCCCAGCCCGATGCTCACCACGTGGCGCTGGCGAGCGCGTCGGATACGACCGTGGCGGGCAGCCTGGCCTTCTCGCCGTCGATCGCCCAGCTCGTCGTCGTGGCGACGGGCCTGACGCCGCCGCCGGCCGGGATGGAGTACCGCTGCTGGGTCGAGGTCGGCGGTGCGCGTCGGCCGGTCGGCAAGATGTTCTTCAGCCAGGATCTCGCCTATTGGGTCGGCGCCGCGCCGGCCGTCTCCGGGATCTCGGGTCGGGCGACGTTCGGGGTCTCGCTCGTCGGGGCCGGCGGAAGCGCGGTCGATGCGGCCCCGGTCCTGGTCGGTGCGCTCTGAGTCTCAGCCCTTCCCGGGGTCGTCCTCGACCGCCTGCTCCTCGCCCTCCGCATCCGGAGGCGGTGCATCGAGATAGGCGCGATGGAGCAGGAGCAGTCGCTCAGCGGCCTCTGGGCTGACCTGGTAGCCGTCCTCACGCAGGACCGCGGACAACCACAGGGCCTCGCGCGGGCGCTCGACGGCGTCGACCTCGGCATCTCGCCGGCGCGAATCCACGACCACAAGCCAGACAAGTCCGGCTCCCACGACGAGCCCGACGATGAGCAGCCATACGTTGAACTCGGCATTCACCCGCCGGAAGTATAGGGAGCCCGCCGTTACACTTCCGCGGATGCTCGATCTCACCCCGAACCCCATCGCGATCCAGATCGGCTCGATCCCCGTCTATTGGTACGGGATCGGCTACGCGCTCGGGCTCGCGGTGGCCTACTTCGTCATGGTCCGGCTCGCGGAACGTGCCGGCGAGGACCCTGAGCTCCTCGGCAACGGGCTGATCATCGTGGCGATCGCCGCGCTCATCGGCGGGCGCGCGTACCACGTGATCGACCAGTGGGCGCTCTACAAGGACGACCCGATCAGGATCTTCCTGCCGCCGTACTCGGGCCTCGGCGTCTACGGCGGGATCGCGACGGGAACGGTCGCGGCGTTCCTGTACGTCCGCTTCAAGCGCCAGTCGTTCCTGCGCTGGGCCGATATCGTGGCGCCCGGGCTGTTCGTCATGCAAGCGATCGCGCGCTGGGGCAACTTCTTCAACCAGGAGCTCTACGGCTCTCCCACGAATCTCCCGTGGGGGATCCCGATCGACTGCGCGCATCGGGTCGCCCCGTATTTCTGTCCGGCGGGGTCTGACCCGTCGGCGGTGTTAGCCGACCGTTACCAGCCATTGTTCCTGTACGAATCGCTGTCCGGCCTGCTCGGCGCGGTCGTGTTGATCTGGCTCGGCTTCCACGCACGCCGCTGGCTCCGGGCCGGCGATCTACTCCTTCTCTTCTTCGTCTGGTACGGGATCGTCCGCTTCGCGCTCGAGACCTTCCGGGTCGACAACTGGACCTTTTTCGGGGTCCCGGTCGCCCAGATCGTCTCGATCCTGGTGGTCGTCCCGGCGCTCGTGATCCTGGCCTGGCGGCATCGCCCCGGCCATCAGCTCGACGATCCGCCGAGCCGGGCCGCGATGGCGACCTGGGGAGCGATCGGACGACCCGGCGAACCCGACGACGACGAAGACGACGACGAAGACGAAGACGACGACGACGATGACGACGCGCTCGACGACGACGAGCTCGACGACGACGAAGCGAGCGACCAGCACGACGACGACGAGTACGACGACGAGGAGCACGTAGGCGGCGCGGGCGAAGGCGACGACGGCGGGCCACCGGGGCCCGGCACCGAACGGCATCCGCCCACGCCCTGACCGTGGCCGATCGCGATCGCCCGCCCGAGACGGCCCATCGGCGTGCCCCGCCGGGTCGCATCTCGCCTGAGGCCCTCGCCGCGGAGCGCGGCGGGGCGGTCGAAGGTCTCGCGTGGCTTGGACGCCCGCCGGAGGCCAACGCGTCGATCCTGTATCGGCTCGTTCGGCTCGTGGCTCGCTTCCTCATCTTCGTGGTCTTCCGGTTCCGCATTCGAACTTCGGGCCAGGAGCACCTGCCGGCGCGCGGCTACCTCCTGGTGGCCGCCGCGCACCGCGGCTGGATGGACCCGTTCGTGGTCATGCACGCGATCCCGGCCCAGCCGCGCGCCTGGTTCCTGGGGAGCGGCCCCTCGACGTTCACGACCCGTTGGCGCGAGCGGCTGGTCCACCGCCTCGGCGGCCTCCTCCCGGTCTGGCGTGGCGGGGTCGGCATCGAGCAGCACGTGGCGTCGGCCCGAGCGGTCATCGCCAACGGCGCGGTCTTCACCCAGATGCCCGAGGGAACCGTCAGCGGCCCGCCGGGACGGATCGGGCCGTTCCGGACCGGCTGGGCCGTGATCGCATTGCGGACCGACGCCCCGATCGTGCCGGTCGCGATCGCCGGCACCGAAGAGCTCTATCTCGGCCGGCGGCTGGCGTCGCGGATCCTGCCGGTCACCTCGGCCCGTGCCCTGGCCGGTCTCGCGCACGACGCACCGTTCCCGGCCGAGGGTTCGCGCGAGGAATTCGCGCTCGCCCATCGGCTGAGCGACGCCTTGGCGGCCATCCTCGGCCCCGCCGTCCAGGCGCTCTATCCGTGGACCGAGGACCCGCCGGGCCATCCGCGACGACTCCGGCGGCGGCTCACCTGGCTGCTCCTTCGCCCCGGCCGCATCGATCGCGACGGCTGAGCCGGTCACTCAAGGCGGCGCACGGTATCCTCGCCCGGATGCAGTACGCGGAGTCCATCCTCGACCTGGTCGGCGGCACGCCGCTCGTCCGGATCAGCCGACTCACGCGGGAACTCGGGCCGTCTGCGCGCCAGCCGATCCTCCTCGCCAAGCTCGAGATGCTCAACCCGGGCGGCTCGGTCAAGGACCGGATCGGGCTGCCGATGATCGAGGCGGCGGAGCGCGCGGGGTTGCTCAAGCCCGGCGGCACGATCATCGAGCCGACCTCGGGGAACACCGGTCACGGCCTCGCCATCGCCGCGGCGCTCAAGGGCTATCGGTGCATCTTCGTCATGGCCGACAAGCAGTCGGCGGAGAAGCAGCAGCTGCTCCGGGCGTACGGCGCCGAGGTCGTCCTGTGCCCGACCAACGTCAGCCCGGATTCGCCCGAGAGCTACTACTCCGTCGCGGCTCGGCTCGCCCGAGATATCCCGGGAGCGTTCAAGCCCGACCAGTATTGGAACCCTGAGAACCCGGCCGCCCACGAGCGGACCACCGGCCCCGAGCTGTGGGAGGGGACGGACGGCCGGATCACCCATTTCGTCGCCAGCGTCGGGACCGGCGGCACGATCTCAGGCGCGGCACGGGCCCTCAAGGAGCGGAACCCGGCGATCCAGGTCATCGGGGCGGACCCGGAGGGCAGCGTCCTGTCGGGCGATGTCGCCCGCCCGTACCTGACCGAAGGGGTGGGCGAGGATTTCCTGCCCGGCACCTACGACCCCGGGGCCGTCGATCGCTGGATCCGCGTCAGCGACCGCGATTCGTTCGCCATGGCGCGCCGCCTGACGCGCGAAGAGGGGATCCTTTCCGGCGGTTCGTGCGGGACGGCGATGGTCGCCGCGCGCGAGGTCGTGCGCGACCTCACCATCTCCGATGGCGGAGCCGAGGCGGTCGTCGTGGTCCTCCTGCCCGACAGCGGTCGGAATTACCTGTCCAAGATCTACAACGACGAGTGGCTGCGCGCCAACGGCCTGCTTGCCACGACCGGCGCGATCGTGCGGGTCGGTGACCTCCTCGACGACCGGCACCACGCCGGACCGCTTCCCGACCTCGTGTTGGCACGGACGACACAACCGGTCGGCGAGGCGATCGCGATCCTCCAGGAGTACGGGATCAGCCAGCTGCCCGTCTCCGAGCAGCCCGACGGTGACGCGATCGAAGGGATCGTCGGTTCGATCACCGAGAAGGGCCTGCTCGATCGGGCGTTCCGCGACCCGACCATCGTCGAGCGGACGGTCGGCGAGGTGATGGATCGGCCGCTGCCGCACGTCGATGTCGCAACCAGCCTCGACGAGGCGTTCGCGCTGCTGTCGGGCGGCGCGTCGGCGGTCATCGCAACCAGTGGCGGGCGCCCGGTCGGGGTCGTCACCAAGCTCGACGTCCTCGAATACCTCGCGCATCGTCCGAACGGCCGCGGCTGATCGTCTCGGGCCGGCTGGCGCGTGCGAAGATGACCGGGTGAACGTCCCGCCGATCCCGACGCCGCGGTTCGAGCTCGTCTCGATGTCGCTCCGGTTCATGGAGCTCCTTGTCGCGCGCGATCTGGACGGGGCCGAGGCCGAGATCGGCGCCATCGTCCCGGTGGAGATGCCCGACCTCCTCGACAACTTCCTGCAATTCCGGATCGCCGACCTGTCCGTGGATCCCGCCACGCAGCCGTGGCTCGGCCGGGCGATCGTCCTGACCGAGTCGGACGGCACGCGCCGGATCGTCGGGTCGTGCGGCTTCCATACCCCGCCGGGCACGGACGGCCGGGTCGAGGTCGGCTACAACATCCAGCCGCCATATCGTCGCCAGGGCGTCGCGACCGAGGTCGTCCACGCGCTCTTTGACTGGGCGCACGGCCAGGGGTTCGACCGCTTCCGTGCCTCGGTCTCGCCCGGCAACGTCGGGTCGCTGGCGATCATCAGGGGCCTCGGCTTCCGCCAGGTCGGGGTCCAGATCGACGACATCGACGGTGAGGAGCTCGTCTTCGAGCTCGATGGCTGGCCACCCGCCCGCCGAGCGCCCGCGAACCCACGGGCCGCGTTCGCCCGTCTCGATGTCACCGTCGAGCCGTGAACGAGCGTGACGGCGAGCCCAAGCCCGGGATGATGGCGTTCGATACGCTGGCCGTCCACGCCGGCGCCGAACCGGACGAGCTGACCGGCGCGGTCTCGCCACCGATCTACCAGACATCGACCTTCGCCCAGGACGGCGTCGGACGACCGCGCCGCGGCTACGAATACGCCCGCTCCCAGAACCCGACGCGCGAGCGGCTCGAACGCGCGATCGCTGCGCTCGAGGGCGGGACGCACGGCATCGCGTTCGCCTCCGGCTCGGCGGCGACCGCAGCCATCGCCGAGCTCGCCGGGCCGGGCGAGGAGATCGTCGTCGGTGACGACGTCTACGGCGGCACCTACCGCTACCTCGAACGCGTCCGGCGCGGCGCTGGTGTCGACAGCCTGTACGTCGACCTGGCCGCCGGGCAGGATGCGCTCTGGGAGGCCCTCACCGAGCGGACGCGGCTGGTCTGGTTCGAGACCCCGTCTAATCCGTTGCTCAAGGTGGTCGACATCCGGGCGATCGTCGCGACAGTCGCTCGTCGCGAGGCCGAGGGCGGCGCCCGGCCGCTCGTCGTGGTCGACAATACGTTCGCGTCACCCGCCCTCCAGCGCCCGCTGATGCTGGGCGCGGACATCGTCTTCCACTCCGCGACGAAGTACCTCGCCGGCCACTCGGACACGATCGTTGGCGTGGCGGCCACCTCGAACGACGCGGTCGCCGAGCGCCTGCGCTTCCTCCAGAACGCGATGGGTGGCGTTCCGGGGCCGCTCGACTGCTTCCTCGTCCTGCGCGGGTTGCGGACCTTGCACCTCCGGATGGAGCGTCACAGCGCCAATGCCGCGGCCGTGGCCACCTTCCTCGATGGACGGGCGGACGTGGCCGAGGTCAATTACCCGGCGATGGGCGGGATGGTCTCGTTCCTGCCGGCGCCCGGCGGCCGGCACGGCCGGACGCCCGAGGAACGGGCGGTCGGGATCGCCGAGAGGACCCGCCTGTTCACCCTGGCGGAGTCGCTCGGCGGGGTGGAATCGCTCATCGAGCTCCCGGCCGCGATGACTCACATGTCGGTCGCGGGCTCGCCACTCGAGGTCTCGCCCGCGCTGGTGCGGCTCTCGGTCGGCATCGAGGACGTGGGCGATCTCATCGCCGACCTCTCGCGCGCCCTGGACGAGGCCTGATCCGGCCGCCTCAGCCGCCAGCCATGGCGGGAAGGAGGAGCAGGGTGTCGCCCTCGCCGACCGGCGTGTCGAGCGACTGCAGGTGTCGCACGTCGGTGTCGTTGAGGAACGCGTTGACGAAGCGGTTCAGGTCGCCGTCGGACGCCAGCAGCTGGGCCTCGAGGCCGGGATGGAGCGCGACCAGCCCGGTGACCACCTCGCGCACGGTCCCGCCGGGCACCTCGACCTGCTTCGCGCCGCCGGTCGCGACCCGGAGTGTCGGCGGGATCCGGACCGTGCTCACGCCTCGCCGCCGAGCCAGCGTTCGAATGCCGTGAGACTGGGCCGGATCACGGGCGCGAGGCCGGGCTGACCCGGTCGGGCCACGCCTGCTCCGGCCCGCGCCCCGAAGGTCCGGGCATCGGGCGTCTTGAGCCCGTTGCCGGTCAGCAGCGCGACGACCTCGTCGCCGGGCCGGATGACGCCCCGCCGCCGCGCGGCCGCAGCCGCCGCCAGGGTCACGCCGCCGGCGGTCTCCGGGTAGAGGCCCTCGAGCCGGGCCACGTCGCGGATGGCGGCCGCCGTGACGTCGTCGGGGATCGCCTCGAGGGAGCCACCCGTCGCCCTGACGAGCTCGACCACGTAGCGGCCGTCGGCGGGATTGCCGATGGCGAGCGAGCGCACGATCGTGTCGGGCGCTCGGACCGGCTCGATCACGTCGGTTCCGGCCGCCCACGCCGTCGCGACCGGGGCGCAGCCGGCCGCCTGGCCACCCACGAACCGGATCGGCCGCCGGGCGATCAGCCCGACCTCGACTAGCTCCTCGAAACCGCGGGCGATGCGCGTGAACATCGCCCCCGAGGCGACGGGCGCGACGACCACATCGGGCGAGCGCCAGCCGAGCGATTCGGCGATCTCGTAGGCGAGTGTCTTGGAGCCCTCGGCGTAGAACGGCCGAAGGTTGATGTTGACGAACCCCCAGCCCGTCTCGTCGGCGACCTCGAGACAGAGTCGGTTGACGTCGTCGTACGTGCCCTCGATCGGGATGACGGTCGCACCATACGCGAGGGCATGATCGACCTTGGCGGGCTCCAGGTCGGCCGGGATGAAGACGTAGGCCGGCAGCCCGAGGACCGCCGCCGCCGCCGCGGTCGCGCCGGCCAGGTTTCCGGTCGAGGCACAGGCCAGCGCCTCGACGCCGAACTCGACCGCGCGAGCCGCGGCGATCGCGACCGCCCGGTCCTTGAAGCTGAGCGTCGGGTTGCGGGTATCGTCCTTGATCCACAGGCGCTCGAGCCCGAGGAGCGGCGCCAACCGGTCCGCAGCGAGCAGCGGCGTCGACCCGACCGGCAGCCCACGAGCGGGCGGCGAATCGATCGGCAGGAGCTCGGCGTACCGCCAGATGCCGGCAGCGCGCGAGGCGATCGCCTGGCGGCTGAGCGTCGCGCCCGCGACGGCGTAGTCGTATTCGACCTCCAGCGGCCCGAAGCAGGCCGGACAGACATACGACAGGTCGATCGGCTGGCCGCCGCCACAGTTGCAACAGCGCAGGCCCACGATGCGCGGTGTGTTCGTGGTCGGGGCGGGAAGGGTCTCGATCGCCATGGTTCGTCTCCGGGAGGCTGGGGAGCGCCTCGGGACCGGGTACGGGCGACCGACTGGGACGGAAGGGGGGCTCCGAAGGGAGATCCCTTATCGTGCAGGAGGACCTGCCCGGGCTTGGCACCTTGCCGATTCGTCGGTAGGTTGTCGTGGCTTCAACGGGCCGGTCCCTCTGCCACTCTTGATAAGAGCTCTTCGGTTGTGCCCGGATGCTAGCAGGTCCGCCGCCCGCGGCCAACCGGCCGGATGGTTGCCGTTGGCGATATGACCGCAACCATCCCGCAACGTGCTAGCATCGCGGCACTAACGACTGCGGAAGCCGACTCCTGCGAGCCTTCGGGCACGCGTCACGCGCGGCCGGTCGATCCGACCGTGATCGCCTGCGCACAGGAGTCCAGACCGATGGCCACGACCGCTCCTCCGAGGACGCGTCCCACGCTCGGGCGCACCGTCCGAGCGAACCTCTCCACTGCGGAGCTGTACGAGGACGCCATCCGGCACGGCGACGGCCTCATCGCCGCCGATGGACCGCTGGTCGTCCGGACCGGCAAGCACACTGGGCGCTCGCCGCAGGACAAGTTCATCGTCGATGAGCCGTCCAGCCACGCGAAGATCTGGTGGGGACCCGTCAATCGGCCGATCAGCGAGGCCCATTACGACCGGCTTCGCGCGCGCCTCGTCGCCTACTGCGCGGGTCGCGACCTGTATGCCCAGGACTGCTTCATCGGCGCGGCCCCGGCGCACCGCCGCTCGTTGCGCGTCTACACCGAGACGGCCTGGGCGAGCATCTTCGCCCGCAACCTTTTCCGCCGCCCGGCCGCCGAAGACCTGCGTGCCTTCGCACCGAACTTCACCATCATCTGCGTCCCGTCGTTCAAGGCCGACCCGGAGACCGAAGGCACCCGAACGGGGACCGCGATCCTCCTCCATCTCAAGCGGATGGAGATCATCATCGTCGGCACCGAATACGCCGGCGAGATAAAGAAGGGCGCCTTCACGGTCATGAACTACCTCATGCCGGACGAGGCCGTGCTGCCCATGCATTCGGCCATCAACGTCGGTCGGGAAGGCGACCCCGCGGTCTTCTTCGGCCTGTCGGGGACAGGCAAGACGACGCTCTCCGCCGACCCGGAACGGAGCCTCGTCGGCGACGATGAGCACGGCTGGGGCGACGGGATCACCTTCAATTTCGAGGGCGGCTGCTACGCCAAGACGATCCGACTCTCGCCGATGTACGAGCCGGACATCTTCCAGACCACGCGCCGCTTCGGGACCATCCTCGAGAACGTCGATCTCGACCCGCGCACGCGTGAGCTCGATCTCGACTCGGAGCGGTTCACCGAGAACACGCGTGGTGCGTACCCGCTCGAGTTCATCGGCAACGCGGACCCGACCGGCATCGCGGGCGCTCCCCGAGCGGTCGTCTTCCTGACGGCCGACGCGTTCGGCGTCCTGCCGCCGATCTCGCGGCTGACCCGCGAACAGGCGGGCTATCACTTCATCAGCGGATACACGGCCAAGCTCGCCGGGACCGAGGTCGGGGTCAAGGAACCGACCGCCACCTTCTCGACCTGCTTTGGAGCGCCGTTCATGCCCCGCCATCCGGGCGAGTACGCCCGGATGCTCCTCGAACGGCTCGAGCGTGACGCTGTCCCGGTCTGGCTCGTCAACACCGGCTGGACGGGCGGACCCTATGGGGTGGGGGAGCGGATGGATATCGCCCACACCCGCTCGATGGTCCGGGCTGCGCTTTCAGGAGCGCTCGACGACGTCCCGACCCGGCTCGACCCGAACTTCGGGTTCGCGGTCCCGACGTCCTGCCCCGACGTGCCGGCGGCCTTCCTCGATCCGCGCACGACATGGCCCGATCCCGACGCCTACGACAAGGCGGCGCACAAGCTCGCGACGATGTTTAGTGACAATTTCGCGGCCTATGCCGACGGCGTCAGCGCCGAGATCGCCGCCGCCGGTCCCGGCGCCGGCTGAGGCCGGCCCGTCCGTACCGCCGCGATCCTGAAAGGAGTCCCGATCCGCATGGCCCGCAACAAGGTCACCGTCATCGGCGCCGGTAACGTCGGCGCCACCACCGCGCAACGCATCGCCGAGGCCGGCCTCGCGGACGTCGTCCTGGTCGACATCGTCGAGGGCCTGCCACAGGGCAAGGGTCTCGATCTGGCCGAGGCGGCGCCGATCGTCGGGCACGACGCTCATATCCTCGGCACGAACGACTACGCCGACACGGCCGGCTCCGACATCGTGGTGGTGACTTCCGGCCTGGCACGCCAGCCCGGGATGAGCCGCGACGACCTCCTGGCCAAGAACGCCGGGATCGTCCGGGCCGTCGTCGAGCAGGCCGCCGAGCACTCCCCGGACGCCATCCTGATCATCGTCACCAACCCGCTCGATGCGATGTGCCACGTGGCGCTCGACGCGTCGGGCTTCCCCCGCGAGCGCGTGCTCGGGATGGCCGGCGTCCTCGACTCCGCGCGGTTCCGAACGTTCATCGCGCAGGAGCTCGAGGTCTCCGTCGAGGACACGCACGCCTTCGTCCTCGGCGGCCACGGTGACACGATGGTGCCGCTGCCCCGGTACTCGACGGTGGCGGGCGTGCCGATCACGGAGATGCTCAGCCCGGAGCGTGTCGCCGCCCTGGTGGATCGGACGGCCAACGGCGGCGCCGAGGTCGTGGCGCTTCTGAAGACCGGGTCCGCGTTCTATGCGCCGGCCGCGTCGACGTTCGAGATGGTCGAGGCGATCCTGCTCGATCGCAAGCGCGTCCTGCCCTGTGCGGTCCTGCTCAAGGGCGAGTTCGGGACCGATGGGGTGGTCGTGGGCGTCCCGGTCGTCCTGGGTGCCCGCGGGATGGAGCGGATCTTCGAGATCGAGCTGACCGCCGATGAGCAGGTAGCCTTCGACGCCTCGGCGGCAGCCGTTCGCGAGCTGGTCGCCAAGCTCTGAAGGCGCCGGGCCAAGCCGGGCGCCGGGCTGGACCGGCGATACACTCACGGTCATCGTGCCGATCGCCTTTGTCTCGTTCCAGTTCGACCCCTACGCGCACCTGTTCGGCGACCTGACCGTTCGGTGGGGGACGATCGCCCTCGCCGGCGTCATCGTCGCCGCCCTCCTGCTGGCCGGCATCCTGGCCCGGAGCGGCGACCTCCGGCCGGACGACGTCGCGTTCGTCGCGGTCGGGATCGTCCCCGGCGCGGTGGTCGGGGGACGGCTCGGATTCCTGATCCTCCATGTCGGGTCCTACGGCTCCGCGCCGGAGCGGCTGCTCGATCCCGCCGTCGGCGGACTGGAGCTGGGCGTGGCCGTCGTGGGCGGGTTTCTGACGGGCAGCTATGTAGCCAGCCTGCTCGGGGCGCCGGTCGGGCGGTGGTTGCACCTCGCGGCGGCCCCGCTCTTGTTGGGCCTCGCCGCCGGCAAGCTGACGATGGTCCTGACCGGCACGGGCCAGGGTCTGCCCAGCGACGCCGGCACCGCGACCGCGTACCTCGGGCCGGGTCCATGGGGTTCGCTCGTTCCGGCGCTACCGTCCCAGCCCGCGCAGGCCTTCGAGGGGATCGCCACCCTCGCGATCCTCGCCGTTCTCGCCCTGGCCCTGATGTCCGGCGCCTTCCGCCGCCGCGACGGCCGGCTCTTCTTCGTCGCGATAAGCGCCTGGGCGGTGGCGAGGGCGCTCGTCTCGACCACCTGGCGCGACCCCGTCGTGGCGGCCGGGCTGGGAGCCGGCGGGCTGATCGCGGTCGCGATCGCGGTCGGCAGCGCACTGGCGCTGGTCATCCTGACCGTCCGCCGTCGCGACATGGCAGCCGACGCCTCCGATGGGCGCTCGACCGGAGCGGGGCCGGAGGTCATCTGGCCGGATCCGGAGACGCGCTCGAGGTTCTGACGGAAGGGACGTACCTGACCGCCCAAAGGCGAGAGAGTATCGTGGGGCCCTACGCAGAGGAAGATCTTCCGATGACACAAGTCGCAGAGCCGGGCACCGCCCGGACCGATCCCTCGACACCCGGCCGGGTCAGCCATTGGATCGGCGGACGAAGCGTCGCCGGCACCTCGGGTCGGGAGGGACCGGTCTACGATCCAGCGACCGGCCAGGTGACCCGCCAGGTGGATTTCGCATCGGTCGACGAGGTCGGCGCTGCAGTCGCGGCGGCCAAGGCCGCCTTCCCCGCGTGGCGCGCGATGTCGCTCTCGAAGCGCACCGACATCATGTTCAAGATCCGGAACGTCGTGGAAATGCACCGCGAGGAGTTGGCGGGGCATCTCACCGCCGAGCACGGCAAGGTCACTTCGGACGCGCTTGGCGAGATCGCCCGTGGGCTCGAGAACCTCGAGTTCGCGACGGGCATCCCGAGTCTCCTCAAGGGCGGTTTCTCGGAGCAGGTTTCCAGCGGCGTCGACGTCTACCAGATCCGCCAGCCGCTCGGCGTCGTCGCCGGGATCACGCCGTTCAACTTCCCGGCGATGGTCCCGATGTGGATGTTCGCGACGGCCATCGCGGCGGGCAACACCTTCGTCCTCAAGCCGTCCGAGAAGGACCCGTCGGCCGCGAACTACCTCGCCCAGCTGCTCCACGAGGCTGGCGTCCCGGACGGCGTCTTCAACGTCGTGCACGGCGACAAGGTCGCGGTCGACGCGATCCTGGCGCACCCGGACATCGCGGCTGTCTCGTTCGTCGGTTCGACGCCGATCGCGCGCTACATCTACGAGACGGGGACGAAGGCGGGCAAGCGCGTCCAGGCGCTCGGTGGTGCCAAGAACCACATGATCGTCCTGCCCGACGCGGACATCGAGATGGCCGCCGACGCGGCGGTCTCGGCCGGGTACGGTTCGGCCGGCGAGCGGTGCATGGCGATCGCCACGATCGTGGCCGTCGGCGACGTCGCCGACCCACTCGTCGAGGCGATCAAGCGGCGCCTGCCAAAGATCATCGTCGGGCCGGGCAACGACCCGTCATCCGAGATGGGTCCGCTTGTCACGAAGCAACACCGCGACAAGGTCGCGTCGTACCTCGACTCGGGGCCGGCGCAGGGCGCGGTCGTCGTGACCGATGGCCGGGAGCATCCGCTCTACGACGAATCCGACGGGTTCTTCCTCGGCGTCTCGCTGATCGACCACGTGACGCCCGAGATGGACGCCTATCGCGATGAGATCTTCGGGCCGGTCCTGACGGTCATGCGGGTCAAGACGTACGACGAGGCGGTCCGGCTCGTCAACGACAACCCGTATGGCAACGGCACGGCGATCTTCACCCGCGACGGGGGCGCCGCCCGCCAGTTCCAGTTCGAGGTCCAGGCCGGGATGGTCGGCATCAACGTGCCGATCCCGGTGCCGGTCGCGTATTACAGCTTCGGTGGCTGGAAGAACTCGCTCTTCGGCGACCTGCACATGTACGGTCCCGAGGGCGTCCAGTTCTACACGCGGGCCAAGATCGTGACCTCGCGCTGGCCGGATCCGGGGACCTCCAAGATCGATCTCGGGTTCCCGCGCACGCGCTAGGGACTGCCTGCAAGGGCTCCGCGCCCGGGCAACGCGCTGAGAGCCCACGTCGGTCGTCGCGGTGCTGTCGCGCAACGGAAAACGCCCGCCTTTTCGGACGTGACATGCGATTGCAAGCCCTCGGGGCCAAGTCCGCGACCAGCGGACACACCCGCACGCTCAAGCTGGGTGCCCAGCCGTAGGAGGCGTGACCATGACCGATTACCAGCGGACCACCCGCGAGACCCAGACGACGGATCCACGCACGGATACGTACGGCGCGCCGGCGCCGGCCGTCACCGACGTGCGGACGACCGAGTCCGCGCATGTGGCACCAGGCCCCGGCGGCGCGTCGCTCGCGGCCCGGGTCGTGACCTTCCTGTTCGGGATCCTGCAGGCCCTGTTGATCCTGCGGATCATCCTGCTCGTGCTCGTGGCGAATGCCGGCAACGACATCGTCCATTTCGTGTTCAGTGTCACTCAGCCGTTCGTCGAGCCGTTCCTGGGCATGTTCGCGCTCAACCGCGTGACTGCCGACCAGGGCTCGACCTTCGACATCGCGGCGCTCGTCGCGCTGATCGGCTGGACGCTGGTCGAGATGCTGATCCTGGCAGCGATCCGGATCTTCGCGCGGCGGCCGTCCGAGGTCTGACCCGCACCTGACCCGGCCCTTCCAAGGGGCACGCCTTCGGGCGTGCCCTTTTGCGTGCCCGTGGAACGACGATCGGCCTCTCTGCGGCGCGGCCCTCGATGGTGCCGAACCGGTCAGTACACTGGCGCGATGCCGACCGCCCACTCGGGCGCATGACGACTCGGTCGCGCCTGTGGACGCAGTTGCGGGTCACGGTCCGCGTGGTTCGGGCCGTCCTGCGCAGCCCGGCGCTCCGACGGGTCGAGCTGGCGTTCCTCACCTTCAACGCCGTCGAGTTCGGCACCTGGGTCGCGATCCTGCTCTACGCCTATGCCGCGATCGGCCCGACGAGCGTCGGCGTGGTGGCGGTCGTCCAGCTCGTCCCGGCCGCGATCGTGGCGCCTCTATCGGCCAACCTGGGCGACCGATTCGCTCGTGACCGGGTCCTCTTCGCCGGCTACATCGCGATGGCCGTGGCGTTCGGCGCGACATGGATCGCGATGGCCGCCGACGCTCCGCCGGCCGCCGTGGTCGCCGCCGCAGCCTTCGCTTCAGCGTCGCTCTCGGTCACCCGTCCGACCCAGGGTGCGCTCCTGCCCAGTCTCGCCCGGACGCCCGAGGAATTGACCGCGGCGAACGGCCTGTCGGGGATGGTCGAAGGCGTGGGCCTGTTGCTCGGGCCGCTGTTGGCGGCCGCGATCCTTGGCAGCGCGACCCCGGCTGCGGTGTTCGGTGTGGCGACGGCGGGATGTCTCCTCGCGGCCGCACTGGTCGTCCGGCTGCCCCGGCCCGCGACGGCCGTCGACCTCGCGACGTCGGATGGCCTGGTCGAACCGGCGGATCCAGGTGGGCTCCTTGACGGGCTCCGGATCGTTGTGCGGCACGGCGACACCCGGCTCGTGGTCGCCATCCTGTCGCTGCGGATGGCCGTGATCGGCGCCCTGGATGTGCTGTTCGTGCTGCTCGCGCTCGAGGTCTTCCATATCGGTGCATCCGGCGCCGGTCTGCTCAACGCTGCGCTGGGGCTCGGGGTGATCGCCGGCGGGACGGCCACCTTCGCGGTCGTCGGTCGACAGCGCTTGGCGCCGGTCCTCGGGATCGCGGCTGCCACGGCCGGCGTCGGCCTTGCGGCATTGTCGGCCGTCAGCCCGGTCTGGGCGGCCCCGCTCGTCGTGACGACCGGGATCGGACTGGCTGCGTGTGATGTCCTTGGACGGACGATCCTCCAGCGAGTCACACCTGATCGAGTCCTCGCTCGCGTCTTCGGTGCCCTCGAGGGGCTCGCCGATGCCGGCCTCGCGTTCGGCTCCATCCTGGCGCCGCTGGTGGTCCTGGCGGTCGGAGTCCAGGGAGCGCTGGTCGTCGCTGGGCTCATCCTGCCGGCGGGGATCGCCATCTCGTGGCTGGGACTGCGGGCGATGGACCGACACGCACTCGTCCCCTTGCGGGCGCTCGACCTACTTCGCGGGGCGGAGATCTTCGCGCCGTTGCCACCGCCACAACTCGAATGGGTCGCCCGCCAGGCGCGATGGATCACCTTCGAACCCGGCGAGGTCGTCATCACCGAAGGCGACGCGGGCGATGCCTACTACGTCCTCGAATCAGGGACGCTCCGGGTCACCAAGCACGGGGAGCTGCTGCGGGTCCTCTCCGCGCGTGCCGCCGGTGTCGGGGAGATCGCGCTGCTTCGCGACGTGCCGCGGACGGCCACGGTCACCTCGGAGACGGTGTCGGTCATGTTGATGGTCGGCCGCGCGCCATTCCTCGAGGCCGTCACCGGCCACCCGAAGACGTTCGAGACCGCCCGCCGAGTAGTCGGGGCGATGTCCTGAAGTGGCGGATCAGTCCGTCGTTCGGCCGACGATCGCGGCCATGGCGGCGATGTCGGCCGGGCTCGTCCCGCAGCAGCCACCGAGCCACGTCGCGCCCGCCTCAGCCCACGTCGGGGCGGCCGCCGGATCGAACCGATCGCCGTCGCTCGGGAGCCAGCGTCGCGAAGCGGCATCCCATCGGTCGCCGCCGTTGGGATAGGCGATCCCTGGCCGGCCCGACGCGCCCCGCGCGGCGGCCAGCAGCGCCGGAAGGTGACGCGGGGCGACGCAATTCACGCCGACGGCGACCACCCCCGGCACCCCGGCCGCGATCGCGAACGCCTCGCCGACCGGCTCGTCGGCCGCGGTGTGCCCCTCGTCGCCGCACTGGAACGAGAGCCAGCCCGAGGCACCGAATTCGACCAGGAGGTCGAGCAGGACGCGAGCCTCCCGGACGGTCGGGATCGTCTCGAACGCGAGCAGGTCCACGCCCGCCTCGAGGAGCGCCTCGATCCGGGGCGCATGGATGTCGCGAAGGACAGTCGGGCCCGGGTCGTAGTCGCCGCGGTACTCCGAGCCGTCGGCCAGCATCGCCCCGAACGGGCCGATCGATCCTGCGACGAACCGTTCACCGACCGGGTCCGTGCGCTCCTCCAGATACCGCGTCCGGGCACGCTGGGCGAGCATGACGCTCGTCCTGATCGCGTCGAGCGCCGCGTGCCGATCGAGACCGGCCGCCTCGAAGCCGGGCTCCGTCGCCTGGTAACTCGCCGTCGTCGCTACGCGCGCCCCGGCCCGGAAATAGTCGAGATGGAGGTCCTCGATGGCGTCCGGGTCGCTGACCAGGAGCCGCGCCGACCAGAGTCCGTCCGAGAGGTCGAATCCACGCGCTTCGAGCTCAGTGGCGAGGCCTCCGTCGAGGACGACGATCTCGCCCTCGTTCGGCAGCGCCATGCGGTCGCTCAGGAGATCCGGGCGTAGTCGGCCGGCGCCCGCTTGACGAACCGTCCGGCGCCCTTCCGCCCGGTGAACGCCCCGTCACGCACGACGACCGAGCCGCGACTCATCACGACGTCGCTCGCACCCTGGACCGTCCGGCCCTCGTAGCACGAGTAGTCCACGTCCATGTGGTGGGTCTTGGCCGAGATCTTCCGCTTGCGGGCCGGGTCGTAGACGACCAGGTCGGCGTCCGAACCGACCGCGATCGCGCCCTTCTGCGGGTACATCCCGAACAGCCGGGCCGGCGCGGTCGAGACGATCTCGACCCAACGCTCACGGGTGATCCGGCCGGCCACGACACCGCCGTCGTGGAGGAGGTCGAGCCGGTCCTCGATCCCGGGCAGCCCGTTGGGGATCTTGCGGAAGTCGCCCCGACCGAGCTCCTTCTGGCCGTGGAAGTCGAACGGGCAGTGGTCGGTCGCGACGAGCTGGAGGTCGTCCTTGACGAGACCCGTCCACAGCTCGTCCCAGTGGTCCTTGGTCCGGAGCGGCGGCGAACACACGAACTTGGCGCCGTCGAACCCATGGCCGAGGTCATCGAGCGAGAGGAAGAGGTACTGCGGGCACGTTTCGGCGAAGACCCGGCCGCCTCGATCGCGCGCGACGCGCACGGCATCAAGAGCCTCACGCGCTGAGAGATGCACGATGTAGACGGGCGCGCTTGCGGCTTCGGCCAGGCGGATGACCCGGTTGGTCGCCTCGCCCTCGAAGATCGGCATCCGTGCCAGGCCGTGCCCGATCGGGTCCGTGGTGCCAGCTTCGACGGTCTGCGCGGCCACGACGTCGATCGCCATCCCATTCTCGGCGTGCATCATGATCAGCCCGCCGTTCTTGGCCGTCTGCTGCATCGCCCGGAAGATCGCCCCGTCGTCGCTGTAGAACACGTCCGGGTAGGCGGTGAAGAGCTTGAAGTCCGGGATCCCCTCGGCGACCAGCCCGTCCATCTCGGCCAGGGTCGCGTCGTTGACGTCGCTCATGATCATGTGGAAGCCGTAGTCGGTGACGGCCATCCCCTCGGCCTTGGCGTGCCACGCATCGAGGCCCTGGCGGAGCGATTGGCCCTTCCCCTGGACGGCGAAGTCCACGATCGAGGTCGTCCCGCCGAAGGCCGCCGCGCGCGTCCCGGTCTCGAAGGTGTCCTTGGCGAAGGTGCCGCCGAACGGCAGTTCCATGTGGGTGTGGACGTCGATCCCGCCCGGGATGACGTACCTGCCGGTCGCGTCGATCGTCTCGTCGGCGGTCACCCCGGTCGCCGCCAGGCCGCGACCGATCTGGACGATGGTCTCGCCGTCGACCAGGATGTCGGCCGCGTAGCTGACCTCGGCGGTGACGACGGTGCCGTTGGCGATGAGCGTGCGCATCGGTCCCTCCTACCGCCCTGCCTCGACGTCGCGCATGGCCGGGATGATGTCCCGACCGTACGCCTCGAGCTGGGCCTCCTCGTCACCGTTCATGAGATAGAGGTTGAACTGATCGACGCCGGCCCTCGCCAGCTCGTTCAGTTTCTCGATGTGCTCGTCGACGGAGCCGAGGACGCAGAACCGGTCGGTCACCTCGTCCTCGACGAAGGCCGCGTTCGACGAGCCGACCTCAGCGTGATGCTGGTAGTCGTAGCCCGAGCGATCGCGGACGTAGCCGGTCAGGCTCGGCGGCAGTTGTTCGCGCGGGTACTTGTTGACGAGGTCGACGACATGGTTCGAGACGAGCGCCGGGAACCAGCGCGTCCGGTCCCGGCCGAGCTCGCGAGGGCCGACGAACCCCGCCGCAGCCGCCTGGACCCTGATGGCCGCGGGATCCCGTCCGGCCGCCGTCGCGGCCTCGCGAACCTGGCCGGCGAACCAGGCGATGAGGTCAGGGTCGCCGAGCTGGAGGATCAGCCCGTCGGCGACGCGGCCGGTCATCGCGAGGGCCATCGGGCCGTAGCCGGCGACCCAGACCGGGAGCGTCCAGCCCTTGGTCCACGGGAAATGGAGCTCGGATCCTTCGTATTCGATCCGCTCGCCGGCGACGAGCGTCCGGATGACGCGGATGGCTTCCTCGGTATTGGCGAGCGTGATCGGTGGCTTGCCGAGGACCCGCCGTGCGGAATCGCCGCGCCCGATCCCGAGATCCATCCGCCCGTGGCTGATCTCCTCGAGGGTTGCGAGGACCGACGCGGTCACGGTCGGCTCGCGGGTCCCCGGGTTGGTGACACAGGTGCCCAGGCGCATCCGCTCGGTCACCCCGGCCATCAGCGTCAGCAGCGGATAGGGGTCGCGCCACAACACGTGCGAGTCGAACAGCCAGCCGTAGGCGAAGCCCGCCTCCTCAGCCTGTCGGGTCAGGGCGAGTGTCCGTTCGATGGTGTGATCGGGCTTGAGCGTGAAGCCGAACTGCATGCATCGCCTCTCACCGCGGGGAATCGAGGCGGCTCGGCCGTCCTCCTCCAGACGGCCGAGCCGGAGGGATGGTAGCGCGTCTAAGGTCGCGTGAGGTCGGCGTACGCGTCGGGCCGCCGGTCTCGGTAGAACTGCCAAGTGTTGCGGACCTCGAGGATCTTGTCGAGGTCGAGGTCGCGCACCAGGAGCTCCTCGTCGTGCGCACTGCCGAGGTCGCCGACGAACTGGCCGCGCGGATCGACGAAGTAGCTCTGGCCGTAGAAGTCGTCATCGCCGATGTCGGCTTCGATGCCGACCCGGTTGATCGTCCCGACGTAGTAGCCGTTGGCCACGGCGTGGCTGACCTGTTCGATCCGCCACAGGTACTCGGACAGACCGCGTGAGGTCGCGCTCGGGATGAGCACGATCTCGGCGCCGTTCAACCCCAAGGCCCGGGCGCCCTCCGGGAAGTGGCGGTCATAGCAGATGTAGACGCCGATCTTCCCGACCGCCGTCTCGAAGACGGGATAGCCGAGGTTGCCCGGCCGGAAGTAGAACTTCTCCCAGAAGCCCTTGACGTGGGGGATGTGCGTCTTGCGGTACTTGCCAAGGTATTTCCCGTCCGAGTCGATGACGGCCGCCGTGTTGTAGTAGATCCCCGCGGCGTGCTCGTCCTCCTCATACATCGGGGCGACGACGACCATCCCGGTCTGCTTCGCCAGGTCCTGCATCCGCTTCGTCGTCGGGCCATCCGGGATGAGCTCGGTGTAGCTGTAGTACTGCGCGTCCTGGACCTGGCAGAAATACGGCCCGTAGAAGAGCTCCTGGAACAGGATGAACTGGGCACCCTGTTTGGCGGCCTCGTGGGCATGGCCCTCGTGCTTCTGGATCATCGATTCCTTGTCGCCGGTCCAGGTCGCCTGGACGAGCGCCCCTCGGACGGTTCGGACCATGTCGCGCGTCACCTCGGAGTCAGCGTGGACGGGTCGAAGTTGGCAGAGGGTACACCGCACGCGCGACCCCCGCGCGGTGGCCCTCGGCACGCCCTCGGTCGGGGCGGGCCTCGGGTCCATCGGATGTCGCTTGGGGACTGTCAGACACCATCGAGGGCTCGAAAGGCGAGTTGGCGCTCCGTCCGGACCGATCTGGGGTCCGTCGGTCACCGAAGACAGCCGAGGGGACCCGTCGACGACCGACCGGGCCCGTTCGGCGGGTGAGTGGGGCCTGTGAGTCACCGAGCTCCGTCCGAGTCGCGCCGTTTTTCGGCCGTTGCGCGCCGTCCGCGCCGTCCGCGCCACCCTCAGTCGGGAACAGCCTCGGGTCGGCGGCGCATGTACCACTCGGTGAACTCTCGGCACCTGCCCTCGGGACCGAAGCGACAGACGAAGACGTTCGCGAATTCCCGGTCGACCGTGGATCGATCGTCGGTCAGGTAGCGCGTCCGGCCGTGCGCGACGCAGGTGTCGCCGTCGATCGCGAGGACTTCGTAGTCGGCTTCCCATGAGCCGGGTTCGTCCGGGTCCGTGAGCCAGGCGGTCACCACCGCGGCGCGGCCCACCACGGCTTCGCTGAACGGGTCGAAGGCGTAGCGGACATCGGGGCTGAACAGATCCCCGATGGCGACCGGATCGAGGAGTCGCCAGGCATCGATGTAGCGAGCGAGCCAGGACTGGAACGCGGCGTGGTCCATCGGGCGCCTCCTCATCTCGGGCCTGCGGTCACGGTAGCATCAGGGCGCGAGGAGGGTGCATGACCGACCGATCCAGACTCCTCGGCCGCACGGCCGAGATCGCGACCGACTATCTCGGGTCGCTCGACACGCGCAGGGTCGGGGGCCCGGTCGACCTGGCCGCGCTGCGCACCGCGCTCGGCGGGCCGTTGCCCGAGGGTCCGTCGGACCCGCTCGACGTGGTCGAGGGTCTCGCCGTCGCAGCGGATGCCGGGCTCATCGCGAGCGCGGGCCCGCGCTATTTTGGGTTCGTGGTGGGTGGCAGCCTGCCGGCGGCCCTGGGCGCCGACTGGCTGGCCAGCACGTGGGACCAGAATGCCGGTCTATACGCGCTCTCGCCCGCCGCCGCCGTCGCCGAGGAGGTGGCCGGGGCCTGGCTGGTGGATCTGCTCGGGCTCCCCGCCGCCACGAGCGTCGGGTTCGTGACGGGCGCCACGATGGCCAACTTCACGGCACTCGCCGCGGCTCGCCACGGCGTTCTCGAACGCGCCGGCTGGGACGTGGAGCGCTTCGGTTTGCAGGGCGCGCCGCCGGTCACGGTGATCACCCACGGCGGCTCGCACATCACGATCTACGCCTCGCTGCAGATGCTCGGACTCGGTCGCGAGGGCGACCGGGTGCGAAAGATCGCCGCTGACGACCAGGGTCGGATGCGCCCGGACGCGCTCCGTGACGCACTGGCGGGGATCGATGGCCCGGTCATCGTCTGCACCCAGGCGGGCAACGTGAACACTGGCGCCTTCGACCCATTCGACGCGCTCGTCCCGATCGCCCACGAGCGCGGCGCATGGGTCCATATCGACGGCGCATTCGGGATCTGGGCGGCCGCCGCCCCTTCTCTCCAGTCACTGATGCATGGTCACGACGCCGCCGATTCGTGGTCGACCGACGCCCACAAGTGGCTGAACGTGCCCTATGACTCCGGGCTCGCTTTCGTCCGCGATGCGTCCACGCACTACGGGGCCATGCGCCTTGGCGCCGAGTACTACGTCGAGACCGCGGGCGGCGAACGCGACAACTACAACTGGACGCCCGAGTCCTCGAGACGCGCTCGCGGGTTCGCCGTCCTGGCGGCCCTGCGCTCGCTGGGGCGCTCCGGGCTGGTCGATCTCATCGAGCGCGACTGCGCGCACGCCCGCCTGATGGCCGAGCGCTTGGCGACGGGACCGCGCGTCTCGATCCTCAACGAGGTCGTCCTCAACCAGGTCCTCGTCCGTTTCGACGCCGCTGACGACCCCGACGGTACGGCGGGGGACGCCCGGACCCGCGCCGTCATCGATCGGGTCCAACGCGATGGCACGTGCTGGTTGGGCGGCACGATGTGGGCCGGCCGCGCCGCGATGCGCGTCTCGGTCTCCGGCTGGCAGACGACCACCGACGACATCGAGCGGTCGGCGGCGGCGATCCTCCGTTGTCTCGGAGCCGTCGACACGGCTGACGCGGCGACCGGATAGATCGTGAACGGGGCTCGATCGCTCGAGCGCAGATCCGATGGGTCAGGACGCCGGACGAGTGGACATCCCGGTATGGAGATACGCCGTGAACCGCGCCGTCACGGCGAACACGCCGTGGATCCGAACCCCGTTCAGCAGCGTGCTGATCGCCCTGCCGCGCCCGATGTAGATGCCGATGTGCGTGCCGTAGCCCCACACGACCAGGTCACCGATCTTCGGGTTGGTCCGGCTCGCACGGCCGTGTCGCTTGAACCAGAGATAGATCGACCGGGCGGTGCGAAGGGTCGAGCTGTGGATGGCCCAACCGTCGCCGGCCTTGCGGTATGCGTAGATGACAAGCCCCGAGCAGTCGAAGGCGTTCGGGCCGGCAGCGCCGTAGCGCCACGGGTCACCGAGCTTCGTCCGGGCGATCTGGACGATCTGCTGCGCCTCCGTCGTGGTCGTGGCCGCAGCCGGTGTCGACGGGGCGAGGGTGAACAGGATGGCCCCCGCGAGGGCGACCGGGATGAACGCTCGTGCGCCCATGTGCAGCGTGCGCAATGGTGCTCCTTCCTGCCAGAACGTCGCGGTGAGCGCGACGAACGGTCGATGCCCCTCGGAGGCGCACGGAAGGACGTGGCGAACCAGACTGGGATCTGGTCCTGGAGGGGCCGACGCGCTGGGACGCGGTCGGGGGAAGCCGTGCGAACGGGGGCGCTGTTCGAGTTTTCCGGGGTTCCCATCTGACCTGGGGGTCTTTGGCGGGGCCAGTCTACCCGAGGTTGCAGATGCGTGTCAGTCGGCCGAATCCCGGGGCGCGCAGGCTCATTCGGACCAGCGCGGTGCGGTGGCGGCCCGCCGGTCCGCCTGTCCTGCCATTGTGCTGTAATGCGAGCGTGCGGACGGCGCGACGCGCCGTCCCTCCGAGGTCCGAACCACTCGCGGCGCCGGCCGCACCGCCCCCGAGGTGATCCATGGGCATCACGACCGCGCCGGGCTCCATGACGAGCGACGAGATCGTCGCCCTGTCACGAGCGCACACGTTCTTCTCGTGGTCCGTGCAGGGCGCCGTGGACCCGATCGCGATCGACCGCGCCGAGGGCGTCTACCTGTACACGCCCGAGGGGCGCCGGATCCTCGACTTCAACAGCCAGCTGATGTCGGTCAACATCGGCCACGGCGATCGCCGGGTGATCGACGCCATCACGGCCCAGGCCACCAAGCTGCAGTACGTCCAGCCGGCCTTCGCCACCGAGATCCGAGCGCGGCTGGGGGCCAAGCTGGCGGAGATCCTGCCCGGCGACATGGACAAGGTCTTCTTCACCTTGGGCGGGGCCGAGGCGATCGAGAACGCGATCAAGCTCGCCCGCGCGGCCACGGGCCGGCACAAGATCCTGGCGCGCTATCGGTCGTACCACGGTGCGACGCTCGGGGCGATGACCCTCACTGGCGACCCGCGTCGCTGGGCGAACGAGCCCGGCATCGTGGGGGTCGTGCGCTATCCCGACACCCATCGCTGGGGAGAGGCTGAACCCCGTCCCGTAGCGGAGAGCCTCCAGGGGCTCGAGGACGTCATCCGCTACGAAGGAGCCAAGTCGATCGCCGCTGTCTTCCTCGAGACGATCGTCGGCACGAACGGGATCCTCATCCCGCCCGACGGCTATATCAAGGGTGTCCGCGAGATCTGCGACCGCAACGACATCTTGATGGTCGCCGATGAGGTGATGGCCGGGTTCGGTCGGACGGGTCGCTGGTTCGCGGTGGACCACTGGGACGTCACGCCTGACCTGATGACGATGGCCAAGGGTTTGACCAGCTCGTATCTGCCGCTCGGCGCCGTAGCCATGCGTCACGGGACCGCCGAGAAGTTCGCGACGCAGATGTTCTACGGCGGCCTGACCTACAGCAATCATCCGGTCAGCCTGGCGGCCTCGCTCGCGACGATCGGCGTCTACGAGGAGGACGGCCTGCTCGAGAACGCGACGCGGATGGGCCGCGTCATGCGCGAGCACCACGAGCGGCTGGCCGCGCACCATCCGAGCGTCGGCGCCACGCGCAACCTCGGGCTGTTCGGGATCATCGACTTGGTCCGGTCACGCGACCCGTGGACGCCGCTGACCCCATTCAACGGCACGTCCGACGAGATGAAGGCGATCGGCAAGTCGCTCCGCGAAGCTGGGCTGTACACGATGATCGCCAACAACTCGATCCACACCAATCCGCCGCTGTGCATCACCGAGGCGCAGTTGGCGGAGGGCTTCGAGATCATCGATCGCGCGCTCGAGATCTCAGACGCCGCGGTCGCCTGAGGCCCGCGCTCGAGCGCCGGGACCGACTCGATGACGACCGCCAGCGGCTCCCTGCGCCGGGCGTCCGGCCGGCCGATGACGGCCGCCGCGCCGCGAACCGGCCACTCGCGTCGCCGCCGGCTCGCCGGACTGGTCGTCGTCCTCGTCGCCCTGGCCATCGTTTGGGAAGGGGCGAAGTGGCTCGGCGGCGACCCGTGGCGGATCCACGGCAACGTCGCGGGACTCCAGATCGACTACGAGCACCTGCCCCCGTTCGCCTGGCGGATCGCCGACGACCTCTCGCTGCCGCACGTCTGGGACGTGGTGCGCGCCTTCATCGATCCGGCCCAGCGTGGCGGCCCACCGCTCGGGGCGGTCCTGCTCGGGCAGGCGACGTTCACCTTCGCCGAGGCGATCGCCGGGTTCGTGATCGGCGGAGCGCTCGGCCTCGCGCTGGGCATCCTCTTCGTCCACTCGCGGCTCGCCGAGCGGGCGCTGGTTCCCTATGTGGTTGCCTCGCAGACCGTGCCCATCCTGGCCATCGCACCGATCGTGGTCGTGGCCATCAAGGCCGACTGGCTCTCGGTCATGGCGGTGGCGGCCTATCTGACCTTCTTCCCGGTCACGATCGCCTCGCTGCGCGGCCTGCGCGCGGTCGACCAGCGCGCCATCGAGCTCTTCCGCTCGTACGCCGCGACGCGCCGCCAGGTCCTGTGGCGCCTGAGGCTGCCGGCATCGGTGCCGTACCTGTTCGCCGGTTTCCGCGTGGCAGCGGCCGCATCGATCATCGGCGCGATCATCGGCGAGCAGACGGCGGGGGTCGCGTCCGGTCTCGGCAGCGCGATCATCAACTACAACCAGTACTACATCTCGGCGCCGGAGCGACTGTGGGCGACCATCGTGATGTGTACGTTCCTCGGATTGTTCTTCGTCGGCGCGATCAACATCGCCGAGACCATCGTCATGCGTGGCCGCTACCGGCCCGTGGAGGGGCTGCAGTGACTACCGAAACGACCCCGGGCCCCGTCCCGGAGCCAGCGGCCGCCGTAGTCGAGGCGACCGGGGTGGGCAAGGTCTTCGGGACCGGTCCGACTGCCGTCACGGCGCTCGACGGCATCGACCTGACGATCCGCCAGGGCGAGTTCGTCTCGCTCATCGGGCCGTCGGGCTGCGGCAAGTCGACGCTGCTGCGGCTCATCGGCGACCTCACCGTCCCGACCACCGGTTCGGTGCGGGTCAATGGCAAGCCGGCCGCCCGGGCGCGGCTGGACCGGGACTACGGGATGGTCTTCCAGGCGCCCGTCCTGATGGACTGGCGGACGATCGCCAAGAACATCGAGCTGCCACTCGAGATCATGGGTTTCCCGGCCGACGAGCGACGACGGCGCGCCAGCGACCTCCTCCGCCTGGTCGAGCTCGAGGCCTTCGCCGACCGGCATCCATGGGAGCTGTCGGGCGGGATGCAGCAGCGGGTGGCGATCGCCCGGGCGCTCTCGTTCGACCCCAAGCTGCTGTTGATGGATGAGCCGTTCGGAGCACTCGACGAGATGACCCGCGAGCGGATGAATGCCGAACTGATGAGCATCTGGCAGCGGACCGGGACCACGATCGTGTTCGTGACCCACAGCATCCCCGAGGCGGTCTTCCTGTCCACCCGCGTGGTGGTCATGTCGGCCCGGCCGGGGCGCGTCTCGCAGGTGGTCGAGATCGACCTACCCGCGACCCGGTCGGTCGAGACGCGCGAATCGAAGCGCTACTTCGAGTTGGTGACCCGCGTCCGCGAGGCGCTCCGCCAGCACGAGGGTGCCGAGGACGGCGCGGGGCGGCCCGGCGCCGACCGGATCCGGGCCGAGGGCCTGGCGTGAGCCGCCCGGCGGGCGCGACGGATGCCCCGGATGAGCCGCGGATGAGCGGCCAGGCGCTCCGCGAATGGCTCCCGGCGGTCATCGTCTTCGTCGTCGTCCTGGTGGTCTGGGAGGTCTCGCTCCTCGCGTTCGGGATCCAGTCGTTCCTGATCCCGCGACCGAGCGTGATCGCGGCCAGCCTCGTCTCGGAATGGCCGACACTGACGAAGGGCATCGCCTTCACCGGGACCGAGGCGGTCGGCGGACTCATCGTGGGCGTCGCCCTGGGTACGGTCGGCGGGCTCGCGACCGCCCGCTGGGCGACCGCTCGTGAGCTCCTCCTGCCGGTGGCGATCGGGGCGAGCGCCATCCCGATCATCGCCTTCGCGCCGATCACGCTCAACTGGTTCGGCCCGGAGAGCATCCTGCCCCGCCTGACGATCGTCGCGCTGATGGTCTTCTTCCCGGTGATGATCAACACCATTCGCGGGCTCACCAACGTCGAGCCAGCCGCGCTGGAGCTGCTCTCCTCGTACGCGGCCAGCGAGCGGCAGACGCTGGCCAAGCTGCGCGCACCGAATGCCCTGCCGTACTGGTTCACGGCGCTGCGCATCGCCACCACGCTGAGCGTCATCGGCGCGGTCGTCGGGGAGTTCTTCGGCGGGCCGTTGTATTCGCTCGGGATCTACATCACGCTCGAATCCGGCCACAGTCGCTACCCGACGGCGTGGGCGGCCATCGTGGTCGCCTGCGCGATGGGGATCGGCCTGCATCTCGCCGCCGTGGCCCTCGAGCGGCTCGTGATGCCGTGGCGGTCCGCGCGCGAGATGGCCCGGTGACTGGGGCGGGCTTCGCCTACCATCAGCCCCTCGGTAAGCTGGCAAGCCTGGAATACACGCCAAGTCGGCCGCCATCGGCGGGCCGGCGTCGTTTCGGAGGAGGAGGGATCGATATGAGCCTGTCTCGCAGGATGACGGCCATCGCCATGGCGGCGATGCTGCTGGTCGTCGCCGCATGCAACTCGACGGGCGGTGGCAGCAGTGCCTCGGCCGGCGCGTCGACACCGGTCAAGTTCCAGTTGCAGTGGGTCGCGCAATCGCAGTTCGCGGGCTATTACGCCGCGATCGACCAGGGCTACTACAAGGACGTCGGCCTCGACGTCTCGCTCCTGCTCGGCGGGCCGAACGTGAACAACGTCCAGGTCGTCGCGACCGGCGGTGCGGACATCGGGACCGCCTGGTTGCCCAACATGCTTCAGTCGCGCGAAGGCGGCACCGACCTCGTGTCGATCGCCCAGATCTTCCAGCGCTCGGGGACCCGGATGGCCTCGTTCAAGGCCGCCAACATCAGCGACCCGAAGTCGATGGCTGGCAAGAAGATCGGCAGCTGGCTGCAGGGCGATGAACCCGAGCTCTTCGCGGCCCTGACCAAGGCCGGGCTCGACCCGACCAAGCAGAACATCATCAAGCAGAACTTCGACATGTCGGGCCTGCTCAAGGGCGACCTCGACGTGGCACAGGCGATGATCTACAACGAGTACGCTCAGGTCCTCGAGGCGAAGAACCCCAAGACCGGCGCGCTGTACACGCCGGCCGACCTGAACCTCGTCGACTTCAACGATCCCGCCGTCGGGACGGCGATGCTCCAGGACCAGGTCTTCGCCAGTGACAAGTGGCTCAAGGCGGGCAACAACGCCGATGTCGCCACCCGGTTCCTGCAGGCGTCGTTCAAGGGCTGGATCTATTGCCGTGACAATCCGGACAAGTGCGTCGCCATCGTGCTGTCCAAGGGCTCGCAGCTGGGCGCCAGCCACCAGGCTTGGCAGACAAACGAGATCAACGCGCTCATCTGGCCATCGCCGAATGGGATCGGCATGCTCGACAAGACGCTCTACGACCAGACGGTCTCCATCGCAACGACGTACAAGATCCTCAAGGCCGCGCCCTCCGCGGACGCGACCCGGACGGACCTCGCGCAGAAGGCGCTGACGGCGCTTGGTACCGGGACCGACACCAAGGGCACGAGCTTCACCAAGGCGACGATCACCCTCAAGGAGGGCGGCAACTAGCCGTCCGCGACAGAGCGTTCGTTTTCAAAGGGCCGGCTCGCGAGGGCCGGCCCTCCGTCATCACCGAAGGCTCCGAACGGGGCGCTCCGGCGCCAGAGCAAGACCGCGAGCCACGCGTCCCAGATGAACCAGAGCCCGAAGATGAGCCCGAGCGTCGCATCGCGAGCCAGGCCGAGGCCCACGGCATCGAAGGTCGCGCTCACCAGGAACAATGTGCCAAGACTCACCGAAAGACGGGCGAACGCGGGCTGATCCGGCCACACCGACAACGCGACCCCCATCATCCAGACCGCGATCAGGATCCCGTCGAGGAGTTGCCAGATCGCGCGAAAGACGACCTCGGTCAACAGGCCGAACGCGACCGCGATCGCGGCCTGGTCGGCGCCAGCCTGGGCGTACTCGCGCAAGAGCGCCGGGCCGACCAGGGCCAGGCTCGCCGCCCCGATCGATCCTGCGATGACGTATCCAAGAGCGCCCAGCAGTGCCCCGAGGGCCACGATCGGTCTGCGGCCACGGAGAGCCATCCAGAGTGCCACCGCGACGGCCGCAGTCGGAAGGTAATAGCTGAACAGGTCCGTGAGGGCGGCCCACTTGAGAAGCTCGGCCGATGCGGACCCACCAGCGACCAGCAGCGGTCATCTGCCGAGCCCGCGCTGGCGGATCCTGGCCGGCTTCGTGATCGTCGCCCTGTCGATCGGCACGCTCCAGTCGGCCACGGTTCCCGGACCGCTGAACAACGCGGATCAGTTCGTCAACCCGGTCCACGTGCCACCGCCGTTCCTCGACTGGCTCCAGGCGATGGGCAAGATCAGCAGTCTGACCGCCCCGCCGATCTTCCTCATCGCCGTCGCGAGCGTGCTGGGTCGCTTCCGCACGGCACGTGGCGTCGAGCGCCAGCAGCTGAAATGGTTCCTGTTCGTCGCCTCGATCGCGGCCCTCGCGCTCGGTATCTCGATCGCCTTCGAGGGACCGGTCTCCGACGCTGGGTGGATCGTGGGCCTGGTCGCGATGGGTTGCCTGCCGCTCGCAATCGGCATCGCGATCATGCGCTACCGGCTGTACGAGATCGACCGGGTCGTCTCGCGGACCGTGTCCTACGCGGTCGTGACCACGGTGCTCGTGACGGTCTTTGCCGGCGTCGACCTGGCACTCGAAGCGCTGTTCGCGAGCACGACCCAGGCCAACACGCTGGCGGTGGCGGCCTCGACGCTGGCCGTGTTCGCACTCTTCCAACCGCTGCGTCGTCGAGTCCACTGCCGCAGGTCACCGAGACCGGGACGCCGGCGGTCGCCGCCTCGACGCTTGTCGTGGCCGTCCTCGATCCCCTGATCGGCGCGCTGTCATCCCTGCTGCTCGCGTTCCTTCCGATCGCGATCGCCATCGCCATCCTCCGCTACCGCCTCTACGACATCGACCGCGTGGTGTCACGCACGATCGGGTACGCGATCGTCACCGGCATCCTCGGAGCGACCTTCGTCGGCATCGTGCTGCTTGCCCAGGTGGTGGTGGATTCGCTGCGGTCGCGAAGAGCAACGGCAGGACGATGACCATCAACCCGATCGCGGGCACGAAGGTCCAGTTGCCGATCCAGGCGACGAGCACGACGAACGGGAGGTGACCCTGGCCGATGAGCACGTTCAGATTCTCGTAGTACCCGGAGCCGAACGACAAGGCGGTGAAGAGCCCTGCGCCCAGCAGGACCGGGCCGATCGCGTTGTCCCGTCGCCGGATCGCCAGCAAGCCGCCGACGAGGGACATATCCAGGATCAGGAGCGTCGGGACCAGCGAGAACGCCATCGATCCGACCTGTCCATGCAGCAGGAAGACGACGTTGACGACCATGATGAAGGCCACGGTCGCCAGGCTGGCCGCCACGCCGATCAGCGGCAGCCGTGGAGCCCGGGAGGCAGCGGAGTGGTCGCGTTCGCTGGTCATGTCGCTTCTCGTCGTGGCGATTTCTGACCCTACGCTAGACCCGCTCCGTCCCGGAAACGTTACGGCAGGCAGCGCCATACTCCCCTGGGATGCGTGCCCTGATCTTCGATCTGGATGGGACCCTCGTGGACACCGTCTACGCGCATGTGTTCGCGTGGCAGCGGGCGCTGCTCGAGAGCGGCCATCCGGTCGACGGCTGGCGGATCCACCGACGGATCGGGATGAGCGGCGGGTTGTTCGCGCGGGCCGTGGCACGCGAGATCGGCCGCAGCCTGACCGACGACGAGACCGAGACCCTCCAACGTCGGCACGGCGAGATCTTCCGCGAGATCCTCCCGGTCCGGCGGCCGCTCCCCGGCGCCATCGGATTGCTGACCGCCCTTCGACGCGGCGGGGTCGCCCACGGCATCGCCACATCGGGCCGGCGACCCGAGATCGACGAATCGCTGGTCGCGCTCGGCGTTCCGGCGGACATGGTCGTCGTCGAGCGTGGCGACGTCCTGCGTGCCAAGCCCGAGCCCGACCTATTCCTCGCCTGCCAGGAGCGGCTCGGGGTCGCGATCGGGGACTGCTATGTCGTCGGCGACGCGGTCTGGGACCTGCTGGCTGCGCGACGTGCCGGGATGCTCAGCGTGGGGCTCCTGACCGGCGGGTACGGCGAGGACGAGCTTCGCGCGGCCGGCGCCTTTCGTGTCTATCGCGACCCGGCCGAGCTACTCGATTCGCTCGACGAGCTCGGGATCGTCATCGAACCGGGCTGACACCGACGACCGACCGCCGACCGGCCGCCAGGCGCGCGTATCACGGCCGAGCCTTGTCGCGCGGCGTCGTCGTCACGGCGACGCAGCAGTGGCCCGGCTGCGGATCGAGACGGGCGTGGAGACGGTCGTCTCCGAGCCCATCGAGGAGGCCGTCGGCCAGCGCAAGGTTCATACCGCAAACGAGCGCGCGATGGTCGTCGACCAAAGCGTGAAACGGACAGTTGCCCAATCGGATCTCGCCCGGCGGCGCCTCATGCGGTTGATATCCACGCTCCTCGAGCGTTTCCAGCAGGGCGCCACGTAGTCGCTCGCGGCTGGGCCGCGGCCCCGCGCGCTTCCGGGCAGCTGATCCGACCGTCTCGCCGACGTCGTGAGCCGCGGCGCGCAGAGCGCCGGGAGGTGCCGCTCCTCCCATCTGCTCGATCGCCGATGCAAACAAGTGGGCCGGAAGCTCGTAGCGGCGCTCGGGCAGCGACACGGCGACCTCGCGGGACCCACGCCGGTAGAGCTTGGCGGGACGGCCAGCGCCCGGTCCGGTACGACCCGACAGTCGCCGGTATTCAGCAAGGAGCAGCCCGGCCCGGACCAGTCGATCGAGATGGAAGGCCGCAAGCGCACGTGAGACATCGACGCCGATCGCCGCCTCATCGCGGCTGACGGCGTGCCCGGCTCCGGCCACCCATTCGTAGAGTTCGCGGCGCACCGGCTCGTTGAGCAGGGCGACCGCCTCGATGTCGGTTGGATCGTTTGGCACGTCGCTATTCTAAAGCATACATTCGCTTGCGCAAGCGGTTGACACTCGCCGCGCCGCATTGTAATACTAACCAATGCTCACGTTAGAACGACCGATGGCGGCGGAAGTCGCTGTCGATGTGAAGGTCGTACGTCGGGGCGGAGTCGCACGGCTCACCCTCACATGATCCGGCTTCTGGTCGTCGACGAGCATCCGGTCGTGGGCGAGGGTATTCGCGCCATCCTTCACGACGAACCCGACGTCTCGGTTGAAACCGCGACCGATGTCAGCTCGGCGATCGAGGCACTAGATGCGCGCAGTCCCGACGTCGTCCTCTCCGAGATCCACCTGCAGGGCGACAACAGTGGCCTGGACCTCCTGCGCCACACCATGCAGAGCCGCTCGGCGTTCATCGTGTTCAGCGCGTATGCCTATCCCTGCTTCTATTTCGACGCGGTCGCCGGGGGCGCCGCTGGCTTTCTGTCGAAATCGGCGCCCCCCGATGAGATCATTCGCTCGATCCGGGCCGTCGCGCAGGGGGGGAAGGCCATCTCGGCCGCGGCGCTCGATGGCGCCCGTGCCGCACGTCGTCGACCCGCTCGGCGAGAGCTCGAGATCGTCGCGCTTGTGGCCGCAGGTGCTGGCAATACCGAGATCGCGCGTCGCCTATCGATCGGATTACCGACCGTCGAGGGCGTGCTCAGGCGCCTCTTCGACCGCTATTCGGTCCCGAATCGGACCGCGCTCGCCAGGTTGGCGGAGGGCGAAGGCTGGCTGTTCGGCTTGACTCTCTAGCCACGAATCGTCGACGTCAGAGACGTGGTCGGGCGAACACCGATGTCATGGTTTTCATCGACGCGCGTCCGATGGCAGACCCGATATCGTCCACTTGGTCACCGAGGCATCGGGGCTGTGCCAGGCGCGCAGCAGGGAAGGGGCGACCCATCCGAGACCCGCCGGCGGAGCCGAGGAGGTGTTGGCTCGCGACGATCTTTGAAGCTCGATCTGCCGGTGCATATGACGCCGGCCGCCAGTCAAGGTCGCGGATGAGCCGCGCCAGAGCCTTCATGAGACGAGGTGGACGAATCATGGCCGAGTCAAGTCTGTACGAACGGCTCGGTGGCGCATTTGCCATCGCAGCAGTCATCGATCACTTCAGCGATGCGGTCGTCGCGAATCCTGCCGTTGGCAAGCTCTCGCAGAACCCCGCCTTGCGCGAGTGGAGCGTCGAGCAACCGGGCAGACTTCCGGGTCTGAGGTTCATGCGTACCTTGTGGGTCTGCAGCGTTGCGGGTGGACCCTTCCAATACACGGCCACAGAGCCAGGAAGCACGCCCCTGGGCTTGGAAGAAGCTCATCGCGACCTCCAGATCTCTCCCGACGAGTTCGATGAAGTCGCGGCAGAACTTGGGCGCAGCCTGGATCATTTCAAGGTGCCCGAGCGGGAGAAGGGGGAGGTACTGGCTGCGTTTGCGGCACACAAGGGCGAGGTGAACGAGGGATACACGGCCGCGGCCGAGACAGGCCGGTGAGGTCCTGCAGACGCAACGTGGGGTGCGGACCGACGGAGTCGGAGTTCGGCGCCACCGATGCCCCTCTCCAGTGCCGTAGCCTACCGCCGCGTGGGATGAGAGATCGGGCCTGGGACTGATCGAGCGCTGAGGTACGCATGATCTTCAACCAGGCGGTCGAGGCGATCGGCCGAGGAGTCGACATCGCGGGCGTGTTCGCGATCGCAGGCGGCATCGGGCTCACGATCGTCCTGGCGGCTGGCCGACTCTTCGGGCGTGAGTCCGACGTGTATCGAGTGTTTCGGCAGGGGGTTGGGCGCGCCATCCTGCTTGGCCTCGAGCTGCTCGTCGCGGCCGACATCATCCGAACGGTAGCGGTCAGTCCGACGATCGAGTCGGTCGCCGTTCTGTCTGGGATCGTGCTTGTGCGGACGTTCTTGAGCTTCAGCCTCGAAGTCGAACTGACAGGGATGTGGCCGTGGCAACGCGGGCGGGAGGCATGAACTCCTTGCGTCCGACGTGGTAACGTGAGCGAGTCGGACATGTTCTGGTAGATTTGAGTAGATTTTGTGACTCGCTCGACGCCCCGCGACCCCGACTGGGTGAGCCTCTCAGAGGCCAGCCGCGTTCTCGGCGTCTCACCGGCGACCCTTCGCCGCTGGAGCGACGCGGGCCGTTTGCGGGTCTTCACGACGCCCGGTGGCCACCGGCGTTTCTCGCGCGCCGGACTCGAGCGACTGCTTCCCGCCGATCGCTCGCGGCGCCCGTCGATCGGCGGCGGTGGGATGACCGCGAGCCGGATCTCCCGCACCTACCGGCGCGCGAGCCGTGAGGCGGCTCCCGAACTGCCCTGGGTCCTCAAGCTCACCGATGAGCAGCGGCTGTTGTTCCGTGAGCGCGGCCACGTCCTCGCCGCCAGCCTCCTCCAGTACCTCGACGCGACGCAGCCGCCGGTCGCGGCTCACCATCTCAAGGAAGCGTCCGGGTCGGCCGCCGAGTACGGCCGGGTGGCTGCGGCACTCGGGTTGTCGCTGAGCCAGACCGTCGAAGGCTTCCTCCGCTTCCGGGCCCCGTTCCATCACGAATTGGCCGTCGCCGCTCGGCGACGCGGCTTCGACACCGCCGAGACGACCGACCTGCTCGAGACAGCCGAGCGAGCGATGGACCGGCTGCTCGTGGCGACGATGGGCGGTCACGGCCTCGCCGTCCGCCGAGGCCAGCGCAAGATCGCGGTCGCGGCCAGAGCCGCCGAGGGTCCCGGGGCGTGACGCAGGCAGCTTCGGGCGCCGTCGTGGCCCTCGTGACCCACGCCCGTCACGTTCCGGCTGCTGAGCGCGCGCGCTTCCGAACGAGGCTGGATCGCACATTCGGGGAGCGGGCCCTCATCCTCGAGACGTGCCATCGGGTCGAGGCCTACATCGCGACCCCGGACGAGCCCGAATCCGTTGCGCTCTCCGCGGAACTGCCCGCGGGCGGGCGGGCGCTCACCGGCGAGGACGCCGTCCGACATGCGGTGAACGTCGCGGTCGGGCGGGATTCCGTCGTCGTCGGCGAGGACCAGATCCTCCACCAGCTGCGGGCCACGGTGGACGCCGCGCGGGCCGAGGAAGGTCTCGCCCCGGGGCTCGAGCGGTTGTTCGCGCTCGCGTTGCAGGCGGGGCGGCGCGCTCGGTCCTGGCAGCCCGGCCCACGCCGCTCGCTGGCTGACGTGGCTGTCGCCTCGATCGAGCGTCTGGGCGGGGGCGTTCGTGGGCGCGACGTCCTCGTGGTCGGGGCCGGCCGGATGGGTCGACTTAGCGCGAGGGCAGCGCGCGCCGCGGGGGCTTCGGTCGCCGTGGCGAACCGCACGCCCGAAGCCGCCGAGTCGCTCGCCGCTTCATTGGGTGCACGCGTCGAGAGCTTCGACGCTGGCGCGCGGATCGGCGGCTTCGCGGGCGTCATCGTGGCGCTCGCCGGACCGTGGCCGGTCGGGCCATCCACCAGGGATGCCCTGGCCGCGAGCGGCACCGTCGTGGTCGACCTTTCGGTTCCGGCGGCCGTTTTGCCGGAACTGGCGGAGATCCTCGGTCCGCGGCTCGTCACGGCCGATGGGCTCGCGACGGCCGATCTCGGCGCCGACGCTCCTGCGGCCGCCGGCAGCCTGGACGCTACGTCCGCCCGGCTCGACGCCCTCGTCGACCGAACGGTCGCCGAGTTCCTCGCCTGGGGCGCCCGCGTCGGCGGACGGTCGGCGGCCGAGGCGCTCGTCCTGCACGCCGATCGTGAGCGCGAAGCCGAACTGGCCGCGCTCTGGCGGCGCCTTCCCGACCTCGACCCGGACGTTCGAATCGCGATCGAGGGGATGACCCGGCACCTCGCCGGCCGGCTGCTTCGAAAGCCGCTCGAGCGCCTCGGCCGGGATCCCGACGGCCGGGACGGGCAGGCGGTCCGGGACCTCTTCGCACTGTGAGCGACGCCCGCATCGCCATCGGGTCACGGGGCAGTGCGCTGGCGCTTGCCCAGGCGCGGCTGGTCCGCGAGGCGCTCGAACGCGATGGTCACGCGACCCGTGTCGTGATCGTCGAGACCGCCGGTGACCGCCGGGCGCCCGACACGGCCTGGGGTGAGGGGGCATTCGTCGCCGCCATCGAGGGCGCGCTGCTGGACGGCCGCGTCGATCTCGCGGTCCATAGCGCGAAGGACGTACCGACCGATGAGGATCCACGGCTCCGGATCGCCGCCTACCTGCCGCGGGCGGACCCTCGCGACGCGCTCGCCGTGCGCGGAGACGCACCGGCATGGCGGCTGGCCGACCTCCCCGCGGGTTCGCGCGTCGGGACCGACAGCCCGCGCCGGACCGGGTTCGTGTTGGCCGCGCGTCCCGACCTGCTCGTGCATCCGATCCATGGCAACGTCGACACCCGGCTCCGACGTCTGGACGCCGGCGAGACCGATGCGCTCGTGCTCGCTTGCGCGGGTCTCGACCGGCTCGGGCTCGGCGAGCGCATCGCCGAACGGCTCGACCCCGAGGTCGTCCCGCCCGCGCCGGGCCAGGGGGCGATCGCCGTCCAGGTCCGAGGCGATGACGCGCGGATGCTCGGCGTCGCGCGCGCGTTCGACGACCGGCCGACGCGGCTGGCGGTCGAGGCGGAGCGGGCGTTCCTGCACGCGTCCGGCGGTGGCTGCCGCTCCCCGATCGGGGCCCTCGCGACCATCGTCGGCGACGAGCTCGACCTGCTCGGAGGCCATGCCGATCCGGATGGATCCAGCACGGCGCTCGGGCGGCGACGCGGTCCGGTCGAGACGGGTCCGGACCTCGCGGGCGAACTGGCGGGGGAGCTTGGCGCCCGCATTCGACGTCGTCCGACCGCCGGCCGCGTCCTCATCACGCGCGCGGCCGGGCAGACCGATGAGCTCGTCGCCGCGCTTCGAGATGCTGGACTCGACCCCGTCGTGGTCCCGACCATCGCCATCGAGACCGAACCGCCGGGCGGCGAGCTCGACCGGGCCGCCGCCCTCCTCCACACCTACGACTGGGTCGTCGTCACGAGCGCGAACGGGGCCCGGGCGATCATCGCGGCCGCCGCGCGGACCCAGACGGAACCGAGTGCGACGCGCTGGGCGTCCATCGGCCCGAGAACGAGCGCGGTCCTCGAGGGCGCGGGCCTGGACGTCACGTTCCAGCCGAGCGTGCAGAACGGCCGAGCGATTGCCGCCGAGCTCCCGGTCGTCGCCGGCGCCAGGGTCCTCGTCGTGCGGGGCGACCTCGCCGACGGCCTCGTGACGGCATTTCGCGAGCGCGGCATGAAGGTCGACGACGTCATCGGCTACCGGACGCGCGAAGCACCCGAGACCTCACGAAGCCTGCTGCGGGCCGCGACCTCGGACGGGCCGATCGCGGCGGCGCTGTTCACAAGCGGCTCGACCGTCCGTGGCCTGATCTCGGTCGGGGAGGCCGAGGACATCGACGTTCGGGCCATCCCGGCCGTCTGCATCGGGCCCGAGACGGCCGACGCGGCCCGAACGGCGGGCTTCGCCATCCTCGCGATCTCGCCGACCCCAACGTCAGCCGCGCTCGGCGCGACGACGGCCAACGCCCTTGCTATTCACCCACGGGAGATGTCGTGACGATCGATCTGGACGCCCCGCCGTCGGCCGGGTCCACCGCGCCGACGACTCCACTGCCGGTCCGGCTCCGCCGCCTGCGGCGCACACCGGCACTCCGGGCCCTGGTCCGCGAGACCCGCCTCCATCCGTCGATGCTGGTCGCCCCGCTCTTCGTCCACCCGGGGACCGGCCGGCGCGAGTCGATCGGATCGATGCCCGGCCAGGCGCGGCTCACGCCCGACCTCGCCGCCGAGGAAGCGGCGCGGCTCGCCGACCTTGGCGTCGGCGGGGTGATGCTGTTCGGCTTGCCGGAGTCGAAGGACCCCGACGGATCAGGTGCGTCGGCCGAGGACGGGGTCGTCCAGGACGCCTTCCGGCGGATCCGCGCGCTCGAGTTGCCGCTCGTGACCATCGCGGACACGTGTCTGTGCGAGTACACCGACCACGGCCACTGCGGCCCGCTCGCGGTCGATGGCAGCGTCGACAATGACGCCGCGCTGGCCCGCCTTGCCGCCACGGCGGTCAGCCAGGCCCGGGCGGGGGCCGAGGTCGTGGCGCCGAGCGCGATGATGGACGGCCAGGTCGCGGCCATCCGGGCCGCCCTCGACGCCGAAGGGTTCGAGGGGACCGCGATCATGGCCTACGCCTCGAAGCACGCCTCTGCGTTCTACGGGCCGTTCCGTGAGGCCGCTGACAGCGCCCCGGCGTTCGGTGACCGGCGCGGTTACCAGATGGACCCGGCCAACGGTCGCGAGGCGGTCCGCGAGATGGCCCTCGATATCGCCGAGGGCGCCGACATCCTGCTCGTCAAGCCGGCGCTCTCGGCGCTCGACCTCATCGCCGCGGCCCGGGCTCGCTTCGACGTGCCGATCGCCGCCTACCAGGTCTCGGGGGAGTTTTCGATGATCGCCGCCGCGGCCGAGCGCGGCTGGCTCGACGGCCGGCGGGCGATGACCGAGGCAGTGACCGCGATCGTCCGGGCCGGCGCCGGGATCGTCCTGACCTATGCCGCGGCGGACCTCGCGACGTGGATCCGGGAGGACCGATGAGCGCCGACGAGCAGGTCTACATCCAGGCCCTCGCGCTCGGGTTGGATCCCGCCTGGCGGCGCCGGACCGACGCCGAACGCCACGACGACGGCTGCCGCTTCGGCGAGGCCCTCGCCGCAGGGGACCTCGAGAACGTCCGGACCATCACCTATTCGTCGATCGGGCTCGAGCCCGGCGTCGATCTCCTGTTCTGGCGGATGGCGCCGAGCGTCGATGCGCTGGAGTCGGCGGCCGCCGCCCTCCTGAGCGCGGGACTCGGGCGCTGGCTGACCGTGACCCATTCGCTCATCGGCCGGATCGGGCCGTCGCAGTACGTACGCAAGCCGACCGACCAGGAGCAGTCGCTCTTCAGCGGCGAGCGGTCCCGCTATCTCGTCGTCTACCCGTTCACCAAGTCGACCGACTGGTACCTCCTCTCGAAGGAGGCCCGGCAGGGCGTGATGAACGAGCATATGCGGGTCGGTCACGACTACCCGACCATCCGCCAGGCCCTGGCGTACTCGTTCGGGCTCGACTCGCAGGACTTCGTCGTCGCGTACGAGATGGACGACCTGGTCGCCTTCGGAGACCTCGTCCGCGCGCTTCGCTCGACCGAAAGCCGCCGATCGACCGTCAGCGACACCCCCATCCTGCTCGGGATCCACCATCTGATCGAAGAGATCCTCACCCTGCTCGGGGCCGGCTGATGGCGGCCATCGAGATGGATGCCAGGACCGCGTCCCTCGTCGAGCGTGCCGAGAACCTCTTCCCGGGTGGGGTCAACAGCCCCGTCCGTGCATTCCGCGCCGTCGACCGGCCGCCGCTCGTCCTCGAGCGTGGCGCGGGGCCATACGTCTGGGACGCCGATGGCCGGGGCTACATCGACTTCATCGGCGCGTGGGGTCCGGCGATCCTCGGCCACGCCCATCGGGCCGTCATCGAGGCGATCACGACGGCCGCGACCGCCGGTCTGGCGCTCGGAGCGACGAATCCGCTCGAGATCGAGCTCGGCGAGGCGATCCGCGATGCGATGACTTCGATCGAGCGGTTGCGGTTCACCTCGTCGGGCACCGAAGCGGTGATGAGCGCGCTGCGCCTCGCCCGGGCCGCGACCGGGCGGGACCTGGTCGTCAAGTTCGCCGGCGCCTACCACGGGCATTCGGACGCCCTTCTGGTCGAAGCGGGATCCGGCGTCGCGACCCTGGCGATCGCGGGTAGCGCCGGGGTTCCAGATGCCGTCGCCGCGACCACGATCGTGCTGCCCTTCAACGATCCCGGGGCGGTCGCGCAGGCCTTTGCCGACCACCCGGGTCGGATCGCGGCGGTGATCGCCGAGCCGGTCGTTGCGAACAGCGGCGTCATCGCCCCGAGGCTTGGCTTCCTCGACCTCCTGCGGGAGACCACACGTGCCGACGGCGCCCTCCTGGTCTTCGATGAGGTCATCACCGGCTTCCGCCTCGAGCGCGGCGGCGCGCAGGCGCGGTTCCGTGTCCGGCCGGACCTGACGACGCTGGGCAAGATCGTCGGCGGCGGGATGCCGATCGGCGCCTACGGCGGTCGGGCGGACCTGATGGAGCTCGTCGCGCCGGCTGGCCCGGTCTACCAGGCCGGGACGCTCTCCGGGCATCCGCTCTCGA
>JBBQDL010000012.1:0-57318 GCA_038319665.1 Candidatus Limnocylindrales bacterium | reverse complement strand
GCGGTCCTCATCCGCGCCGAATTGACGCGTATCGCGCTGGACCTGACCGACGGCCGCGCCTCCGCCCGCCTGGCGGCCGCGAGAGCGGCCATCCCGAGAGCGATCGCCCTGGCCGCGAGCCTCGCCGCGGGGGGTCCGGGGGCCGAGCCGGTCCGGACGTCGCGTCGTCGCGGCGTGCCTTCGGGCGACGCCGCGGTCGCGCCCGCTCCGCAGGCCGTCGCCCCGCCCACACGAGATGACGAGGCGTCGGACGAGGCCGCGGACGAGGCGCTCGCGACGCCCGCCCGGACGCCAGCCACCGAACGACGCCGCGGCGTCGAGATCCTCCTCGGCCTGTGGGCGGACGTGGCTCGGGATCTGGCCCTGGTCGAAGCCGGCGGTGCCCGCTCCGTCCGCGATACGGTGCTCCTCGAGGAGCTGGTGGCGGTCTCGACCGCGATCCCGGCCGGCTCGGCCGTCGCCTTCCTCGAGCGCGTGGCGCGGGCCGCTGATCTCCTCGACTCGAACGTCTCACCCGAGTTGATCCTCGATTCGGTCGTCCTCGCCTGGCCGCGTCGCGCGGCCGCCGCCTGACGGTCGCTCCGTGGCGGATGAGCGATCCGAGGTCCGGCTCGACGCGACCGTCATGGGCCGCGTGCAGGGCGTCGGGTTCCGATATTTCGTCGTGACGGAAGCGATGGATCTGGAGCTCGATGGCTGGGTCGCCAACACGGCCGATGGTTCGCTCCGCTGCGTCGCAGAGGGACCTCGCGAGCGGCTCGAGGTCCTGCTCGGGCGATTGCGCGAGGGCCCGGCCGCCGCCCGGGTCGACCGCGTCAGCGAGGCGTGGATGCCGGCGACCGGGTCGCTGGGTCCGTTCGGTGTGCGGAGCGGGGCGCATCGTGGTGATTGAGGGCTGACCCTATCGGACGTGCGAATCGGGACCGGTGGGCTATTCCGCCGCGACGGGGTCGAGCGTCATCCTCATCCACGTGGAGCCGAACTCTGCCGCCCACGAGCTGCCTGCGCTCTATCGCGCCGTCCTCGACCGTGTCGCCCAGTACGAGGCATCCGGCAAGCGCGACGTCGCCAACCGGATCCGGGCCGACGCGACGCGCATCTACTCGCGGGCCTGGGACGATCGAGCCCGACGCGATCTCCAGACGATATTGCGCCGCCATACGATCGATGTCGCCGCTCGGCCGACGGCTCGACGTGATCGCGGCCGACGGTCGGTGCGCGCCGCCTGACGTCCTCGCCGCCGGTCTCGCGGCGTAGGCTACCGGGGTGTCCGCCGAAACCATCCGTGAAGCGATCGAACGCTGCCTCGATGCCTATGTCGTCCTCGAAGAGCTCGGCGAGCAGATCGAGGACGAGTGGTCCTACGTCGCGGACCTGACCGACGTCTGGCGGACACGCTTCGATGAGGTCGCCGCCCACCACGGCGACGCCGACGCGCCAGACGAGACCAGCCTCGCCATCGACCTCGCCATCGACGAGATCCGGCGCATCGAGGATCCCCACCGCGCCATCGACTGGCTGTCGACCTTCCCGCAGGTCGTCCTCGTCGCGCTCGGCGAGCGGCCGTGAGGTTCCAGGACGCGGCGCGCGATGCCCGGGCGGTCGTCTATGCGGGGATCCAGGCCGAACCCCTCGTGGCTGGGACCGCGAGCCTCCTGGCCGACGCCAGCTCGACCCAGCGCCTCCTCGCCCGCGCGGTGATGAACGGCGAGACGACCGATCCTGATGCCTGGCGGGCGATCTTCCCGACCCTGTTCGGGCCGTCGGCGAGCGGGGACGAGGCGGACACCGTACGCTCCGAGGCGATCCTCGTTGCGTCGCTCGCGGTCGCGGACCGTGGCGAGCAGGTGCGGAGCCAGGTCCGCGGCGCCCTCATCGAGGAGCTGACCGCGCAGCTGCTGGCCCGTCGGGTCGGCGCCGCCGCCGTCCGACGCGAGCGGCGGATCCTGTTCGACGGCGTCCGCGCCGAGATCCATCCCTATGACGTGACGGTCGAGCGCGACGGAGCTGCTGAGGCGTACGACTGCAAATGGGGCGCCCGTGGGATCGATGCCGACGTCCTGCATCAGCTCGACGACGCGCGCACGCACGCCGGGGAGGAGGAAGAGCGCCTCGGCGTCGCCCTCGTGGTCTTCGACGCCCGCCGTTCATGCGACGTCCGGTTGGCGCGGCAGACCGCCCCGCACGAGGGAACCTCGCTCGTCACCATCGAGTCGCTCGAGGTGCTGGCCGAGTCGCCGGCGTGACGGACCGGATCAGCGCGCGGGAGCCCGACACGTGTTCGGCGCCGTACCGCGTCCGCTTCGACGAGGGCGGTCCGGACGGCCTGATCCGGACCTCGGTCCTCCTGCGCTACACGCAGGACCTCGCCGGCTACCACTCCACGCTCCGCGGCTACGGTCGGGACTGGTACGCCGAGCGCGGCATCACCTGGCTGGTCCGCGCCGCCGAGGTCGCGGTGATCGCCCCGATGGGCGTCGGTGCCGAGCTGGTCGGCACCACCCGGGTCGTCGGCTGGCGTCGCGTCTGGGCGCGCCGTCGGACTGAGTTCGTCGACAGCGACGGAAAGCTCGTCGCCTGGGTCCACATCGACTGGGTCCTCCTCGACTCGCGCGGTGCACCGACCCGTATCCCGGCCGAGTTCGACGCTGTCTTCGGAGCCCCGGCCGCGACGTTCGGGCTCGCCCGCGTGGACGTCGGCTCGGTCCCGGCCGGGGCCGCCCGGATGACGCTCAACGTCCGACCGCAGGAGATCGATCCGATGGACCACGTCAACAACGCGGTCTACGCCGACTGGCTCGACGAAGCGATCATCGTGTCCGGTGGCCAGGCCGCTGTGCGCGCCGTCCCGCGACTCATCCGGCTGGATTACGCACGGGCGGCCGAGCCCGGGTCAAGCCTGGTCGCCGATGCGTGGCCGGCTGCCGGCGGCTGGTCGTGTCGCATCGCCGATGCCGAGGGCGCCGACCTCCTGCGCGCGAGGACCGAAACCCTCGCACGGACGGACCCGGCGGCTCAGGCCGGTCAGGACTCCGGAACGTAGGTGAGGATCAGCACGCCCGTGCCCGTCGGTTTGCTATCGACCAGCCGAAGGTTGGCCGGCGTCGTGCCTTCCCTGAACAGGCGCTTGCCCGTGCCGAGCACGAGTGGATGGATCATCAACCGATAGGCATCGACCAGGTCCAGCTTGATCAGCGATCGGACCAGCTCGCCGCTGCCGATGACCTGGATGTCCTTGCCGGAGCCACGCTTCAGCATGGCAACCTCGCCGGCTAGATCCGTCTTGATCAGCGTGGAGTTCTGCCAGGGGAGTGGCTCGGTCAGCGTGGTCGAGACCACCTACTTCTGCAGCCCGTTCATGGTGGCGGCGAGCGGATCGTCGGCCGCTTGCTCCGGCCAGTAGGCGGCGAAGATGTCGTACGTCCGGCGCCCCAGCAGGAGTCCTTCGGTCGTGGCGAAGGCGTCCATCATCGTGCTGCCGAAGATGTCATCGAAATAGGGCTGCTGCCAGCCACCTCGCTCGAAGCCGCCGCTCTTGTCCTCGTCGGCGCCGCCCGGCACTTTCATGACCCCATCGAGGGTCAGGAACTCGCTGACCACGATCCTCGGCATCCTCGTCCTCCTCGCAACCTGGGATCACGCGGTGTCGGCCGTCCAGCTCCGCTCGGTGGACCATACGGCAGCGGGATGAAGTCGACAGACGGACGGCGCTACGTGGTCTGCTCGTAAAGCTTGACATGCTGCTCACGGAGCGGCAGTATCGCCGATACTTTCTGTCAGAAAGGAAAGATGCTGGGCATGCGGCACGCCAACGTGCTGGAAGTCAACGAATTCCTGGTATTCGACTTCGTCCGCGCCCAGTCGGAGACGACCCGCCCCGAGATCGCCCGGGAGCTCGGGCTGTCGGCCGCCTCCGTGAGTCGCATCGTCGGCCGGCTCCTGAGGGACGACCTCGTGTCCGTCACCGACGGCTCCAGGAGCGCGCCCGGCCGGCCCCCATCGAAGATCAGGTTCAATCATCACGCCGGTTCTGTCCTCGCCATCGATCTTGGCGGAACGAAATGCCACGGCGCCCTTGCGGACATGAACGGCGATGTCCTGGCCGAGGAGATCCAGCCTACGGCTCGGGCCGGCTCCCCGTACGAGACCCTCATCGCATGCATCGACGTGCTCCAGGCAGAAGCCGCCCGGCGTGGCCTGCCGATCGTGGCGGCCGCGGTCGGGGTCCCGGCGGTCCTCGATCCCGATACCGGCAGAGCGACGCGCGCACCGAACGTCCACTGGGAGGATTTCGACCTTGCCGGTCGTCTGACGGCTCACCTCGAGGTCCCGTTCACCATCGAGAACGACGTCAACCTTGCCGCGCTGGCCCAGGCCTGGCGCGGCGCCGGCCGCAACGTCAGGGATTTCGTCACGATCTCGATCGGGACCGGGATCGGTGCCGGCGTCGTCTCCGACGGCCGGCTCCTCAAGGGTCGCCACAACTCCGCCGGTGAGATCGCGCTGTTCATCCTTACCCGAGACCAGTTCGAGGGGACCTCGAAAGGGGGGATCGGAGGGTTCGAGCAACTCGCGTCCGGTCCGGCGATCGCGCGCAAGGCCGAGGCGGCCCTGGCCGGAGGGGTGCACGCCACTTCGACGCTGCGGCGCGGCGCCGTGACCTCCGAGGCCGTATTCGAAGCCGCCCACCAAGGCGACCCGGTCGCGACGGCTGTCATCGACGAGCTGGTCGACAACCTTGCCCTGGCCATCATCGCCGTCGTTGGGATGGTCGATCCGCATCGGATCATCCTCGACGGCGCGGTCGGTCGATCGCTCGAACCGTACCTCGAGCACATCGCCAAACGGCTGGACCGCCACCTTCCCGCCGTTCCCGAATTGTGCGTGTCACGACTTGGGCCGAATGCGACGGTGGTCGGCGCGATCGCAGCCGCGGTCCACCTCGCACGTCGACGGTCGCAGCCATCGGCGCTGCTCGGCGCCATCACCGTCGATGGATCGTTATGACGCTCGTTCATGCGGCGAATGTGCCTGCAAACGGTACATCGGCGCGTCGCGAGGCGACTCGTTGGGTCGGGCCGCTGGGCTGGATAGGAGGAGGCAGATGATGCGCAGGTTCGCACCAATGGAAGATCTGGACCGTACGGGAAGACGAACCACGAGTGGCTTGAAACCGCGGAGTCACGGCCGTCTGGGCGTGCTGTTCGCGGCCGTGGTGCTCATCGCCGCGGCCTGTTCCACAAGCAGCACATCGCCCTCTAGCTCGGGGGCCGTGGGCGCCTCGGCGACGACGACCTCGTCCGCCGCCCCCAGCGGCTCGAGCGCTGTCGGCGGAGCACCGATCGCCCTGAAGATCTCCGCCAATGCGGTCGTCGGCGGGAAGAACGATCTGGCCGCCGAGTGGATCACGACCTACGTGATCCCCACCTTCCAGCAGATGATGGCCGCGCAGGGCAAGAACGTGACGGTCACGTTCGCCGGGAGCGGCGCGGCCGACGAGGATTACAAGACGCAGCTGGGTCTCGATTTCACGACCGGCGGCGGCGCTGACGTCATCGTCGGGCTGGACGACATCTGGGTGGGCGAGTTCGCCGAGGCTGGCTACATCAAGCCGCTCAACCAGGTCGGCGGCGCGGCCGTCGACAGCTGGGACGGCTGGAGCCAGATCTCGCAGGCGGCCCAGGACGACATGTCCTACAACGGCCAGCGCTTCGGCATCGCCTCCGGCCTCGACGGCCGAGTCCTCTACTTCAACAAGGACGTCATGGCGGCCGCCGGCCTGCCAGCGGATTGGCAGCCCAAGAGCTGGGCTGACATCATCACCGCCGCGCAGGCGATCAAGGCCAAGGAACCGGGCGTCACGCCCCTCCAGATCAACGCCGGGACGGCGATGGGCGAGGCGACCACCGCCCAGGGTTTCCTGCCCCTGCTCGTCGGAACCGGTGTCAACATCTACGACGCGACCACCAAGAAGTGGCAGGGCAACACGCCCCAGATCCAGAACGTCCTGAAGTTCTACCAGCAGATCTACGGCGGGAGTGGTCTCGGCGATCCGCAGATCCAGCTGGCCGCCAAGGGCCGGGACCAGTCCTTCCTGGAGTTCTCGCAGAAGAAGATCGGGATCCTTCTGGAAGGCGACTACCTGTGGCGTAGCGTCATCAACCCGAAGGGCGGGATCGACCCCGAAGCCGACCGTGACACCAACATCGGCTATTCGCTCATCCCGGCCATGACGCCCGGCAGTGGCATCAAGGGCCAGGACTTCGTGAGCATCTCGGGTGGCGGCGGATCCGTCCTCAACCCGAATACCAAGGCTCCCGCGGAGGCCTGGGCATTGCTGGCCTTCATGTCGTCCAAGGATGCCGTGACCGCCAGCGTCTCCAAGCAGGTGCGGATCACCATGCGCACCGACGTCAACGCGGCCACGCTCGCCCAGGATCCGCTCCTGACGTTCGTGTCCACGAAGGTGTTCCCGATCACAGCGGTCCGGCCCGGCCTGGCCGTATATGACCAGGTCTCGCAGGCGTTGCAACTGGCCTCGCAGGAGGTCGTCGCTGGCAAGTCGCCTGCGGACGCCGCAACCGATTACCAGAACGCCCTCACCAAGCTCGTCGGCGCCGACCACATCGCGTCGGGTGGCTGAGGCTTCTTCTCCTCAGCCCCCGCCATCCGGCGTGGGAGCCTCGAACGCCACCGCCGTCCTCCCGAAACGGGCGGCGGCGGCGTTCGTCGCACCCGCCTTCGTGCTCATCGCCGTCTTCCTGATCTTCCCGGCCCTCTGGACACTGTTCCTGGGGCTGACCGATTACGCCTTGACCGGCGCCCAGGCCCTGCATCCGCAGGTCGTGGGCGCCGCCAACTACGCCACCGCGCTCTCGGACCCGCGGCTGCTGAACTCGCTGTGGGTCACGTTCGTGTATGTCTTCGGCTCGGCGATCGTCGGTCAGGCGGTCCTCGGCTTCATCCTGGCCTGGACCCTTCGCGCCTGGCGGGGGCCGGTCCGCAGCGCGGTCGAGATCCTCGTGATCCTGGCCTGGATCATCCCGGGTTCGGTCGTGGCGTTCCTGTGGATCGCCTTCCTCGACACGAAGGAGGGCACCCTCAACGGGCTCCTCGGCAACGCCGCGATCCCGTGGCTGTTCAGCTGGCCGCTCCTGTCGATCATCGTCGTCAACATCTGGCGTGGCACGGCCTTCTCGATGTTGCTTTTCGGGGGAGCGTTGACGACGGTGCCGCCCTCGCAACTCGAGGCCGCGCGACTGGCCGGCGCCTCGGGCTGGCAGCAGATCCGCGACATCGTCCTACCGTCCATTCGCGGCCACATCCTGACCAACTTGCTGCTCATCAGCCTGTGGACATTCAATGACTTCGCGCCCTTCCTGATCACCGCCGGCGGTCCGAACTTCGCGACCGATACCCTTCCCGTCTATATCTTCCGGAATGCCTTCCGCAATCTGCAGTTCGGCTACGGGGCCGCCATCTCGACCATCATGCTGCTCATCAACCTCGTCATCGGGCTCGCCTACCTGCGGGTCCTGCGGGCGCGCGACTGATGCGCGGCACAGGCCCGGCGAGCACCGTCCGAGGCGAGCCATCGGAGTCCGAGCTCGTGGTGCGCCGGTTCTTGGGCCGCGTCGCCTTCTACGTCTTCATCGTCATCGTCGGGGCTTTCTTCGCCCTGCCCATGGTGTGGCTCGTCCTGGCGCCGTTCGATGCCCATCCGACGCTCAACGCGGCCCTCCCCGACTTCACGCTCGGCAACTTCGGCGACGTGTTGAAGGACCCCTACGCGCTCAGCTCACTCGGCGTTTCGATCCTCCTCGCTGTCGGCACGATGCTTCTCGTGGTCGTCCTGGCGGCGCCGGCCGCGTATGCCCTGAGCCGCGTCCGATTGCCCGGCCGCGACCTGCTGCTCTACCTCCTGCTCCTGTTCTCCTCGATCGTGACCGGGACCGCCGCGATGGTGCCGCTCTTTCTCCTGATCTTCGATCTGGGGCTGACAGACACGCATCTGGGCGTCGTCCTCGTGCTGGCCGGTGGACTTGTCCCGGCCGGGATCTTCATCCTCAAGGATTTCGTGGACTCGATCCCCACGAGCTATGAGGAGTCGGCGCGCTTGTTCGGTGCCAGCTCCTTCCAGATCCTTCGCGACATCGTCCTGCCGTACGCACGCCCTGGCCTGGCCGTCATCGCGGTCTGGGTGATGGTCAACGTGTGGGGCAACTTCCTGATCCCATTCATCCTCTTGCGCACCCCGAGCTCGCAGCCCGCCGCAGTGGTCATCTACAACTTCTACACGGAGGGTGGCCAGGCGGACCTGCGCCTGATCTCCACCTTCGGTCTCCTCTATTCGATACCGGTCGTAGTCATGTACCTCTTTGTGAATCGTCGCTACGGTTTCCGCTTCTACGGAGGACTCAAGGGCTGATGGCCGACGTCGAGATCCGTGGCCTGACCAAGGTCTTCCCGGGCGGTGTCCGTGCGCTCGACGCACTCGACCTGCACATCAATGACGGGGAGTTCTTCGCCCTCCTCGGGCCGTCCGGTTGCGGCAAGACGACCCTGCTACGGACGATCGCCGGGCTCGAGGGCGCGACCTCGGGTCAGATCCTCATCGGGGGGCGCGATGTGACCGGACTGCCGCCGGGCGCCCGCGACGTGGGGATGGTCTTCCAGGACTACGCCCTCTACCCGCACATGACCGTGGCCGACAACATCACCTACCCCCTCAAGATCCGGAAGGTGGCCAAGGACGAACGCCGGCGCACGGCCGAGTCCGTCGGTGGCAGCCTCCAGATCCAGGCCCTCTTCGATCGGCGCCCAGGTCAGCTCTCAGGTGGGCAGCAACAGCGCGTTGCACTCGCTCGTGTGATCGCCTACCGGCCGCGGGTCTTCCTCTTCGATGAGCCCCTCTCGAACCTCGACGCCCGGCTGCGCCTCGAAGCACGCACGTTCCTCAAGCAGCTCCAGACCGAACTCGGGATCACGACCATCTACGTGACGCACGACCAATCCGAGGCTCTCGCGATGGCGGACCGCATGGCCGTCATGGAGAAAGGCCAGATCCGCCAGCTCGACACGCCGACCGCCTGCTTCCGACAGTCGGCCAACCTGTTCGTTGCCGGATTCATCGGGTCGACGCCGATGAACCTGCTGCCGGCAAGGATCGTCGATGGCGAACTCGACGTGGCAGGTTGCCGCCTGCCCATCCCTGAGGACGTCCGAGCGCACGTCAGTCGGGATGAGCACCTGATCCTCGGCGTACGACCCGAATACATGAGCCTCAGTCGCACCGAGGTGCCCGGGGCGCTCAACGGGACCGTGCGCATCCTCGAGAACCTCGGCGTCGACACCCTGGTCACGGTCGACGTGGGCGACCTGCGTGTCCAGGCTACGGCACCCGACGAGAGCGTGCCGACGCCCGGCGACCACGTCTGGCTGACCGCTGATCCGCGCCATGTCCTCCTCTACCGCGAGGACGACGGCGAACGGGTGGGGGCGCCGAGGGCGGCCGCCGGAACCTCGCCCGGAACGCCCGATGTCGTGAACACGCCCGCTCGATGATCCGCCTGCGGGGTCGATGGACGCCGGACGATCGGTCCGAGGCCTTCTACCGCTACGTGCCATTCGAGGTGCCGGTGGATGCCGCCGCCGTGACGGTGCGCTACGCCTTCGAGTTCGCGCCGGATTCGGTCCTCGACCTCGGGCTCTTCGATAGCGAGGGGTTTCGAGGCTGGTCGGGAGCGGATCGGCGCGAGGTCATCGTCACGGCCGACGTGGCGACGCCGGGCTACCTGCCCGGACCCCTCGTCGCCGGGGAGTGGCGGGTCATGTTCGGTCTCCAACGTGTCCCGGCGGCGGGTCTCGACTGGACCGTCGAGGTGGATGTCGGGCCGGCCGAGCCCGAGCCGTTGCCGTCGCCTCCGCCACGCCCGATGCGTCCACCGGGTCGCGATCTGCCCGCGTCGGCGGGGCGGCGTTGGCTGGCCGGCGACTTCCACACGCACTCGGTCCATTCGGACGGGGTCCTCACGCCAGCGGCGCTGGCATGCCTGGCTGCCGAGCGCGGGCTCGATTTCGTGGCGGTCACCGACCACAACGTCATCGCCCACCATCGCGAGCTCCCGGCCGCCGCTGCACATGCCGGGATCCTCGTCCTGCCGGGCCAGGAGGTGACGACGGACGAGGGGCATGCGAACGCCCTCGGCGCCCTGCCATGGATCGACTTTCGTCGCTCATCCGACGACTGGCTGACGGCGGTCGAGGCCGGCGGGGGACTGCTGTCGATCAACCACCCGCTCTACGGCGACTGTCGCTGGCGACGCCCCATGACCCGCCGTCCGCCACTCGCCGAGGTCTGGCACCACACCTGGGACCGGCGCAGTCCAGCGCCCCTCGAATGGTGGGCGGGCTGGGGTGGAGTGCCGGTCGGCGGCAGCGATCACCACTTCCACGGTCACGGCGGGCTGCCTGGCCAACCCACCACCTGGGTCGAGTCGAGCGACCCAAGCCTGGCCGGCGTGATCGAGGCACTGCGGGCCGGTCGCGTCGCGATCTCCGCCGAGCCGCGCGGTCCCGTCGCCGTGCGCCACGACGGCGACATCGTGGTCCTCGATGCCGAAGGTGCGACGCTGCTCGATCCGAACGATGTGAGCCGGGCGGTCGCCGGGGGGCAGCAGCGGTTTCCGGGCATCCCGGGGCTACACCGGCTGATCGATCACGACGGACTGACCCTCGCGCTCGTCCCCTGAGCGCCGAGACCGATGATAGCCACGGAGGAACCATGGGTGAAGTGAACCCCGAGACCACCCGCCTCGAGACGATGCGCGCGGCAGTCCGAACGCTGTTCGACTTCAACCGCCAACGTGGCCACGCCGCGTGGTGTGACCACGACTACGACTTCGTCTGCCCATCGATGACCACCTACCCGTTCCAGTGGTTCTGGGATTCGTGCTTCCACGCCATCATCCTCAGCCACCTCGACCTGGTCCGGGCCGAGGCGGAGATCACCAGCCTGCTGGCGAATCAGTCGCCCGATGGACTCGTGTCGCACGCCACCTTCTGGCGGCGCGAGGAGTACGAAGCTCGGCTGGCGGACTACTCGATCGCCTACCGGACACCGTACCTGTCGGATTGCATGCAGGCTCCGCTGCTGGCCGAGGCGGTCGCGGCCGTTGCGGCGCGGGGTCGTGGCGTGGCCTTCCTCAACGAGGTGCTGCCCGCGGTCCGCCGCTATTTCGACTGGCTGCGCGACGTGCGCGACCCGGACCACGATGGCCTCATCGCCGTCCTCCAGGCGGATGAGACGGGGCTCGATGAATCGCCGAAGTTCGATGCGTACCTGGGCGTCTCGGGCGATGTCCGACCCGATTACGACGCCGCATGGCATCGCGTCGCGGATCCCTACGCCGAGGTCGGACGCGATCCCGCGCGCATGTTCGCCCTCGACCGGTTCATCGACGAGGACGTGATGGTCAACACGGTGTACGCCGAGAACCAGCGCGTCCTCGGCGATCTCCTGGAACAGGTCGGCGACACCGCGGCCGCCGCGGACTTCAGGGCCCGCGCCATCCGGACGCGTGATGCCCTCGTCGAGAAATGCTGGGATCCGGAGGCCGGCCTCTTCTGGGACCTCGCCGGTCTTGCCGAACGGCCCCTGCGAACGAGCACGTTCACGAGCCTGCTCCCGCTCCTCCTGCCCGATCTGCCGGCGCCGATCGCGACACGTCTGATCGCTCACCTCGAAGACCCGGCCGACTACGCGACCCCCTGGCCGATCCCGTCCGTTTCCCGAAGCGAACCCGCATTCCGGCCAGGGGAGATCGGCGAGCACCTGCTCTGGCGCGGCGCGACCTGGATCAACGTCAATTGGTTCCTCTGCCGTGGGCTGCGACGCCACGGCCGTCCGGACCTGGCCCGACGCATCGAAGACTCCACGGCGACGATGATCGAACGCGACGGCTTTCGCGAGTACTACCACGCGCTCACCGGCGAGGGCCGAGGTGCGCCCGCGTTCGGCTGGTCGGCCCTGATCCTCGACCTCCTCGAGACGCGGGCAATCGAGGCTTAAGGGGACGCGTTCCGACCTGCCGGTCGCGTACCAGTCGAGTTCGCGCGTCGACGCGGAACCACCACCGCCTGTACTTGCATGTGCAACCAAATGCCGGTAATGTAGTTGCGGTTGCAACCACACGGACCAAAAGGCGGGAAGTTCAAGTGGCACCAGCCTTCAGCGATGGCTGAATCGACACTGAGGGTCGGGATCATCGGTGTCAGTCCCGTCTGGGGCTGGGCCGCTGCCGCCCACATACCGGCCCTGCGCGCGCTCCCGAACTACGAGATCCGAGCCGTCGGCGCACGCAGCGAGGGATCGGCGCGCGAAGTAGGCGAAGTGTTCGGTGTCAGTGCCGTGTTCTCGGATCACCAGAAGCTGGTCACTAGACAAGACATCGACGTGGTCGCGGTCACCGTCAAGGTCCCACACCATCGAGAGCTCGTCTCCGCCGCCCTTGCGGCCGGCAAGGCCGTCTACTGCGAGTGGCCGCTTGGCCGCGACGTCGAGGAGGCGCGAGCGATGGCGGCCTTGGCCGCCGCACAGGGGGGTGCGCACCATCGTCGGGTTGCAGGCCCGCCAGGCCCCGGCGATCGAGTTCGTCCGGGACCTCCTCCGCGATGGATACGTCGGCGATGTCCTGTCAACGACGATGATCGGAGTCTCGGTCCCGGGCGACGTCGTGGTCCAGCCCAACGTCTACATGCTGGACGCGAACAACGGGGCCAACCTGCTCACGGTCGCGGTCGGTCACAGCCTTGACACCCTCAACCATGTCCTGGGCGAGTTCGCGGACCTGTCGGCCGTGTCGGCGATACGCCGGCCGCTGATCAATGTCGAAGGAACCCGGGAGCAGATCACAAAGACGGCCGTCGATCAGATCGCGGTGATCGGCACGCTGACGTCCGGGGCGATCGCCAGCGTCCACGTCCGTGAGGCAGTGGCCGGCGGTGTCGGGTTCCTGTGGGAGATCAATGGAACGGACGGAACGCTCCGGATCACGGCCGAAGCCGCATTACCCGAGATCTTTCCGTTGACGGTCGCGGGAACGCGCGGCGGCGGCGGCGAGCCCGTCGAGCTCCCTGTCCCGGTGGCGCTGACGCAGAAATGGCCCACACTCACAGCCCTTGAAGGAGCGCCCGCCTACAACGTCGGGCGTGCCTATGCCGCGTTCGCGGCAGACATCATCGAGGGCACGCATACCGTGCCGGACTTTGCCGACGCCGTCCGGCGCCATGAGGTCCTCGCCGCCATCGAGACGTCCGCCGCATCAGGGGAACGCGTGACGGGCGTGAGACAGGACGCGACGAACACGGTCGGATTTCATCGGTGAATCGAGCGCATCACGGAACGTCCGGCTGCCACTGCCAGTCGCCCCAGCCGCTCCCTACCTCGCCGGCGCCCGCACCAACGAGCCCAATCGGCACCCGGGCATGACGTCGTCACAATATCCAGGATCGACGACGGCTACTGACGGACGAGCTTTTGAGGCGGGAGGAACGGCATGAAGTGGGTCACCCGTGAACACCCGAGGACGGACCGCATCGCCTGCCCATGGCTGATCCGCAAGTTCATCGATCCCAACGCCGAGATCGTGTACGTGCCCAAGGACGAGGTCCTCGCCTACGCCGACCGCGAGGGCGCGACCAGTTTCGATGCGCCCGGCGCCACCTACACCCACCGGGACGGGCTGTGCTCCTTCGAGACCCTGATCGCCGCGTACACGATCGATGACCCGGCCGTGGCGCTCATGGCTCAGGTGGTCCACGGTGCCGATGTCTCTGCGGACCGTGACGCCACACCGCAATCCGCGGGTCTGGAAGCGATCGCCGAGGGCTTCGCGCTTCTTGGGATCGACGACCAGCGCCAGCTGGCGCTGGAGTTGCCTGTATACGACGCCCTGTACGCATGGGCCAGACACGAGGTGTCGAGCGGCGGATGACCACGCACACGGTGAACCCATCGAGGTGCGGCGAGCGGCGGACTGCTGCTCACCTGGCCGCTTCAGGCGGCCCCGGGCTCGATCCGGTCTTCGTTGTGTTCGGCTTCTCCGGCAAGAAAGACTGAAAGGTCCTCCGGGGTCAGCGGCATCGCAAAGTAATAGCCTTGTCCCAGAGCAGCACCCAAGGTTCGGAGCTCCGCGAGCTGGTCGGCCTGCTCGATCCCCTCCGCGACGGTTTCGAGGTGCAGGGTTTCGCCGAGCTTGAGGATCGAACGGACGAGCGCGGACTCGTCGGGACCCGTGTTCATCGTCGCGACGAATGACCGATCGATCTTGAGCTCGTCGATCGGGAATCGGCGAAGGTAGCTCAGCGACGAGAAGCCGGTCCCGAAGTCGTCAATGGCCAGCCGGATGCCGAGCCCCTTGAGCGCGTCCAGGGTCATGGCGATCGCATCGACATCCTGCATCAGCACGCTCTCGGTCAGCTCCAGGGTCAGGCGTTCCGGCGCCAGGCCTGTCGCTGCAAGGACGTCTGCCACCTCCTGGACGAAGGCTGGCTCCTGGATCTGTCGGGCCGAGACATTGACGCTCATCGTCAGCCGCTCGAATGTCCCGTTCTGCCAAGTCTTCGCTTGCCAGCAGGCTTGCTCGAGGACCCACCGGCCGAGCGGGACGATGAGTCCGGTCTCCTCCGCGACGGGGATGAAATCGGTCGGGCCGACGAGGCCTCGTCGCGGGTGGTTCCAGCGAACGAGAGCTTCGACTCCGGCAATGTGGTTTGTCTCGAGGTTCATGATCGGCTGATAGACGAGGGCGAACTCCCCGCGCTCCAGGGCACGCTCAAGGTCACCTTTCAAGGCCAGGCGGGCAAGGGCCGCTTCGTGCATGCTCGGCACGAACACTTCGACACGGTTCTTGCCGTTGCTCTTGGCCGTGTACATCGAAACGTCCGCGTCGCGAAGGAGATCGTCGGCCTTTTGCCCGCTCGACGCCGAGGTCGCGACCCCGACGCTGGCGTGGACGAAGAGCTCCTTGGCACCGTGTTCGAACGGGCCCTCCAGCGCCGCCAGCAGCCGCTCGGCGACGACCGTGGGGGCTCCAGCCTCGGCAGGGTCCTCGATGAGGACCGCGAACTCGTCGCCTCCCATCCGGGCGATCGTGTCCCCTGACCGGACCGCCTTGACGAGTCGCTGGGACACGGCGATCAGCAGTTGATCCCCCTCGCCGTGGCCGAGGCTATCGTTGACGGTCTTGAAGTCGTCGAGATCGATGAAGAGCACGGCGATGGGCTGTCCAAAGCGACGTGTCCGAGCCAAGGCGTGTTCGAGCCGGTCGGCGAACAACGCCCGGTTCGCCAGACCTGTCAGCGAATCGTGGAAGGCCTGGCGCCGCAGCTCTTCCTCGAGCCCCTTGCGCGCGGTCACATCGCGGTAGTTGACGACGACTCCGCCGACCGCTGGGTCATCGAGCAGGTTCTTGAGCACGGCCTCGATCGCTCGCCAGGACCCATCGGCATGCTGGATCCTCAGTTCGGCGGTCATCTGGGCACCCGGCGCTCGCATGACGTCGGCCAGGAGGCGCTCGCCGTACTCGCGATCTTCCGGATGAACGAGCTGGAAGGCGGGCCGGCCCACACGCTCATCGGGGCGCACGCCGAGCACGCGCTCGGCCGCGGAACTCTCGTAGGCGATCGTCCCATCGGCCCGGACGACCATGTTGACGTCGACCGAGTTCTGGATGAGCGAGCGAAAGCGCTCCTCGCTGCGCCGCAACTGGCGGTTCTGGCGAGTGAGGAGGCGCGACGCGCCCGAGAACGCGGCGAACAAGAGCGCCAGCAGGGCCAGCGCCATCGCACCGACGATCAGCAGGACGTCCTGGCGCGTCGTCGCGATGCTGGCTTCGATCGGCGCCGCATCCTCGTAGATCTCATAGACCCCCACGACGTCGCTGCTGCCTGGCACCCGGATCGGCAGATAGACGGACAGGAATCGATTCGCGAGCCCGCGCTCGAAGATGTTTTCCTCGTCGCTGCCGCTCGAGAAGTCCGTCGCGACACTTCCCCCCAGCGCTTCGGAGAGCTCCGCGCCGACCGGGAACTGACGGTCACGCAGGGCAGCGAGATCAGAGAAAAGGACCGTTCCGTCAGGAGCCCAGATCTTGATCCGGAGGATCTTGCCGGCCGCGACGAGGCGGCTCAGCTGAGCGTCGATCGCGTCGCCTTGAGCACTGGTATGGAGGCTGAATCCGCTAGTGGATACGAGTGGGTCCACGAAGCCGCGGACGACTGCCTCCGTGGTGCGAACGGCCTCGTCCACAGCAGTCCGCGCCAAGTGGTCCGACACGTTCGCAGACACCGCCAGAGCCGTGCCCGTGACGAGGACGGCGGAAACGGCCAGGACGCCCGCCCGGAGGCCGGGACGCCAGCCAGAAGGAAACGATCGACGACGCATGGATGCGCAAGGCCTCGTGAGCTCGGCGACCAGGGTCGCCCTGCTCGGGACGGTAGGTGGTGCGAGGACGCACGCCTACGGGACCATCGTTCGGTCCGCAGCCGTCCTTGAGTACGCTGGATTCGGCCCGGTCAGACATGATCCGGCCTTGGCCGGCGGCCCGGCTCCAGTGGCGGTCGACCACCGAGCTGTCGACGCAAGGCACGGGCTCGCATGTCCTTGTCACGGGTCGCGACGTGTGTGTACCTTCGAGGGGTCGAAATCCCCTCGGGCTCGCCCACCCGGGACGTTGAGCGCAGAGGAGTACCGCCAAGACGCATCCCGATCGGAGGAACCCGTGAGCGTGTCGGCTGGCCTCGCGTTTGGGAGGTCTGACTCGGCGGGCAGGCTGTTTCAGGTCGGGGTCGCCGCGCTGGTCGGGAGCGCGGTTCTGAGTGGTCTGCGACAGCGCTGCACTGGGGAGCGTTTACTTTCGGCGGTGGCACGTCGCAGAATCCTCGTCGGGCGCAGATCTGGCATCAGGTGGCTGCGCAGCGGCCCGCTTCGCGCCATCGATCCGTCGGCTCCGATCGGGATTGGGAGCAAAGGGAGCGTGACATGGGTGCATTGCCATTCGCGCCAGTCGAGGACGATGAAGAAGGAAGGGCCCTGGACATTCTCGTCCTGGCGTTCACGGCAGACCCGGTCATCCGCTGGCTGTATCCCGAAGCGCAGCAGTACCTGAGGGACTTCCCGGCACTCCTGACGGCGTTCGGTGGCAAGGCGTTCGCCGAGGGAACCGTCTGGCGGCTCGGCGCATTCTCGGCGGTCGCGCTGTGGCTACCGCCGCGCGTGGAGCTCGACGGCGACGCCATCGTCGCGGTGCTCACGGAAACCGTCGCGCCAGACCAGCACGACGACACGCTTTCCGTCCTTGGCCAGATGGACGAGGCCCATCCGAGGTTCCCGCACTGGTACCTCGCCTGGTTCGGTGTCGACGCGGCCCTGCAGGGCGGCGGCCTCGGCGGCCGATTGATGGAGCATTGCCTCCGGATCGTCGACAAGGATCATCTGCCCGCCTATCTCGATTCCCCCAATCCCCGGAACATCTCGTTCTACGAGCGCCACGGTTTCGAGGTCACCGGCGAGGCCCAGGCGGGGGCATGCCCACCCATCGTTTCCATGCTGCGGGCTCCGCGATAGGCTGCAGAGCGGGTGACGGATGGCACGGTTTGGCGCTGGCGCTGCCGCAGGTTGTCATGGCGCGCCCGACAGGACTCGAACCTGCGACCTTTGGGTCCGGAACCCAACGCTCTATCCACTGAGCTACAGGCGCGCGAGGCGACAGGATACCGCGGCTGTGATCTTGCAGCGGCGACGGCGTCGTGTCGCCGGAAACGCCGAAGCGGCTCCCGAAGGAGCCGCTTCGAAGCTGTCCCGGTGAAGGTGTTCGCCGAGGCGAACACTTCTGCCGCGCGTCAAGGGCATCTATCACGTCGGCTGCACCGACTACCCTGACCCTACCTACCCATGACCTTGTCGCTGGGGCAGCGCTGACTGAGCAGCACGTGCATCCTACCTTGCCGGGGCCCCTTTTCCAAGGGTTTTGACACACCCCCGGATATAAATTCCTTAACCTTCGTCCAGGTGCACCGTGACCGATGTGATCGCCACGGGCTCGTTCGGGAGGTCGCGTGCGTCCCGCCCAGCGCCGACGATCCGGTCCACGACATCCATTCCCTTCGTCACCTGGCCGAACAGCGTGTAGTTCTTGGGCAGCTTCCCGGTCAGGTCCTGGTGGCAGATGAAGAACTGGCTGCCGTTCGTGTTCGGGCCGGCATTGGCCATCGCCAGCGCGCCACGCACGTAGTCACCCGTGACCGGCTCGTCCTCGAACTTGTAGCCCGGTCCGCCGGTCCCCACCCGACCACGCTCGAGCGACCCCTTCTTGCCGTACTGGCCGTCCCCGGCCTGGGCGACGAAGCCGGGGATGATCCGATGGAAGATGACGTCGTCGTAAAAGCCGTCGCCGGCGAGCTTGACGAAGTTGGCGCTCGCCTTGGGCGCGCTCTGATCGAACAGCTCGATGTCGATGTCGCCGAGGTCGGTGGCGATGGTGGCTCGGGTCATGGGTCGGGCTCCTCTTTCGATGGGTCGGCAGGGTCAGGGGTTGGCGACGGTCATGGTCGTGATCCGGATCGGCGTGGTCGGGAGTTCGACGCCGGCCGACGCGGCCAGGATCGCGTCCGCGGTCTCCATCCCCGAGGTGACGCTCCCGATGATCTGGTAGTTGTTCGCCCCGGATCCGCCGAGGATTGCGCCGTCCTTGTCATCGAGCACGATGAAGAACTGCGAGCCGACGCTGTTCGGGGCGTTCGAGCGCGCCATGGCGACCGTGCCGCGCTGGTACGGCGTCGAGACCGGCTCGTCCGTGATGGTGTACCCGGGTCCGCCTGTCCCGGTCCCGGTCGGGTCGCCGCCCTGGATCACGAACGGCGTCCCGTCCGGCAGCTTGGCGGTCCGGTGGAACGGCGACCCGTCGTAGAAGCCGCAGAACGCGAGCGCCGCGAAGTTACCCACCGCGATAGGCGAAAGGTCGGCGACGAGCTTGATGGTCATCGCTCCCTTCGGGGTGGTGATGGTCACCGTGCGAGTCTCGCCGGCCGGCAGGGCCGCGGGCTGGCTGGTGGGGCAGGCGCCGGCACTGGCCGAGGCGCTGGCCAGAGGGCCGCCCGTCCCACCGCCAGCACCGGGTCGCAGCACCAACAGCACACCGGCAACGACGAGCACGACGATGACCGCGCCGAGCGTCAACACCGACAGGGCGGGCAGTCGGTTCGCGACGGTCGGTCCGCCCACGGGGGTCGTGGTCGCGCGGCGGTAGCCATCCGGACGCCCGGTCCGTTGCGAGCCGCGGCGGCGTTTGGTCATGCGGCGGCCTCCAGGGCTGCGGGATAGTCGATCGCCCCGGAGAGGAGGACCTCACCGAGGATGACGCCGGCCACGCCGGTGTCGCGGAGGCGGCGGAGCCCATCGAGGTCCCGAACCCCTCCGGCCACCAGGATCTCGGCATCGTACGACCGAACGAGCTCGCGGGTGTGTGCGAGGTCCGGCTCGGCGCCGCCGTGACTCAGAACGAACCGCGCCACGCCGGCCCCGGTTAGCTCGCCGACGAGGCCGTCCACGGTCGGTGGCACGGTCCGGCGCCACGGGAAGGCCGCCAGACGCTCAGGGCGGGGATCGAGCCCGACCGCCAGCCAGTCGCCCGCGATCGCGAGGCAGGCCCGCAGGTCGTCCGGGCGGTCGGCGATGGCGGTCGTCAGCACCACCCGCGTTGCGCCCGCGGCGAAGGCAAGCCGGATCGCGTCCTCCGTCTCGATGCCGCCGGCGAGTTGGAGCGGGACCGCGATCCTCGCTGCGATCGAACCCACGGCCTCAAGATTCACCGGCGCGCCCGCCCTCGCACCGTCGAAGTCGACGAGGTGGACCAGGCGCGCTCCCATCGCCACGAACCGCTCGGCGATCCGGTCCGGCCGGTCGGTCGGCACGCCGACGCCGGCGCCCGCTCCGGGCCAGTAGACGATGCGCGACCGGCCCGCCTCGAGGTCGATCGCCGGGATGACCTGCACGGGCGCGTCAGGATCCGGGTGTCAGCAGCCGGCGGTGGAACGAGATCGGGAGCGAGCCGTTGCGCAGGAGGGTGTCATGGAAGGCCTTCAGGCTGAACGCGTCGCCGAGCCTCGCCTGCTCGTCGGCGCGAAGGGCGAGGAGGAGCGTCCGCCCGAGCAGGTACGACAGCGGGTAGGTCGGGCGATAGGTGTACCACTGGACCTCGGCGTGAGCGTTCGGTCGTTCGAACCGCGTGTGCTCGACGAGGAAGTCGGTCGCCTCACCGACAGTCACCTCGCCGCGATGCATCCGGATATCGAGGATGATCCGGCAGGCCCGCCAGATGGCATCGGTGTGCACGATCAGCTGGAAGCGCGGGTCGTCGTCGAAGCCGTGCTCGCGCATGAGGAGCTCCGAGTACATCCCCCAGCCCTCCACGAACTCGGGGGCGTCGGTGAGCAGCCGGGTGAGCGACGGGTTCCGGCGGGCGGTGTCGAGTTGGAGATGGTGACCCGGATACGCCTCGTGAACGCTCGTGTTGCTGATCGAGGCGTAGTTGTGCTCGCGCATCGCGTCCGGATCGCCTCCCACGGACGGGGTCACGATGTAGATCCCCTTCGGGTCGCGATCGAAGGCGCCCGGGTCGAAGTAGGCGGCGAACGGGATGACGTTGCGCATGTATTCGGGAGTCGCGATGACATCGATCCGTTCGTCGTCGGGGACCGTCATCAGGTCGCGCTCGATGATGTGGCGACGCGCCCGGTGCATGGCATCGCGGTAGGCCTCGAGCGCCTCATCGAAGGTGCTCGGCTGGTCGGCCTTGACCCGGCCGATGACGCCCATCTCGTCGCTGGTCGGATCGATCTCGCTCGCGATGGCGGCGCGCGCGGCGTGCTCTTCGTGGAGGCGCTGCCAGCCGAGTTCGAGGATGTCGTCAGCCGTGAGGCCGTTGAAGCCGCGCAGGGCGACCATCGCGTCGTGCCGCTCGCGCCCGACGGCCCATTCGTCCGTCCCGCCGGGGAGGGTCCCTTCGAGGAACGTGGTGTAGAGCTCGATCGCGATCTTGGCTGATCCGGCCGCCCGCTCCAGCCGTCGCTGGTCCGCCGTCTCGAGGACACCCGTCCCGGCGCCGACGAGCTCATCGAAGAACCGCGGCAGGTCGTCACCGGTCTCCATCTCGAGCTGCTGCCACAGCCGGACCTGCGGGACCGTCGCCCGGGTCTTGGCCTCCTCGAGATAGGTCGCGATGGCCTCGAGCCGGCCCGAGATCGCGTCGAGTCGCTCCGGAAGCGGCGCGTGATCCCGGGCAAAGAGCAGGAAGAGGCTATCGCCGATGTGATCGAGCGCGAACGAACGACGCTCCCAGATGCGCAGGACGTCGGTATCGAAGATCGACCGCCGGACGTTGTGCAACTCGAGGTCACGCTCGAAGCGCGCCTCGGCCGAGAGTTGCGCGGGGTCCAGTGCCTCGACCTGGCTGAGGTGCTCACGGTCGGCGGCGAGCTCGGACAGGACGGCCTCGCGACTGGGATCCCCGAGGAGGTCGTCGTCACGGTGGAGTCCGAGGGCCGTGCCCAGGACTGGATTGTCCCGGACCAGCCGCTCGAAGCGCGCCTCCACCAGGTCGTACAGCCGGTCGTCGAGCGGGCCGGGATCGGCTGCGGGCGCCGGGCGTGGGAGCGGCTCGACGGGGCGTGGATCGGTCAAGGTGCGGGAACCTCCATCGCGCCGGGCGTCTGGGCGCGGGTCGTGCGGTCGGTTGGGCGTATCGGAGGCCCGTCGAGGGCCGGTCAGGCTGTGGCAGGGACGGCCAGCGGGCTCGTTTCGGCGAGGGCCGCCCGGGTCGCGTCGATCGCGGCGTCGATATCGGCGGAGGTCACCCCGTAGTGCGTCACGGCGCGCACCTGCCCGTGCGGATATTCCACCATCTCGACGTTCCGCGCTCGGAGCGCAGCGAGAAAGGCGCGCCGATCGCGCTCGACCTTGAAGACGACGAAGTTCGTGCGCACACGCTCGGGGTCCAGCGGGCCGGTTCCCGGCTGCATCGTCCCGCCGGCCGAAACCACGCCGTCCATCCCGGCGAAGGCCTCGGCCAGCCGTCGGGCGTTCGCGTGGTCCTCCGCGAGGCGATCGATCATCCCGTCCGGGCCGTCCCCGAGCGCGACGAGCCCGGCGGCCGCGAGGAACCCTGCCTGGCGCATCCCGCCACCGACCAACTTGCGGGCACGTCGTGCCCGCCAGATGACGTCGCGACGCCCGACCACCACCGACCCGACAGGGCAGGCGAGCCCCTTCGAGAGGCAGAACGTGACGGTGTCGGCGGGGTCGGCGAGGTCGGTCGGTCGGACGCCCAGGGCGACGACCGCGTTCCAGAACCGCGCGCCATCGACGTGGAGCGGGACGTCGTGCGCGTGGGCGATCTGAGCGACCGCTCGGGTGTACTCGGGCGTGAGCGGCTGGCCCATCGAATGGGCGTGGGTGTTCTCGAGGGTGATGAGGCCGCTGAGCGGTTCGTGCGGGTCGTCGGGGTCGCGGAAGGCAGCCTCGATCTCGGCGAGGTCCATCGTCCCGTCGGGCTGGTCCGCGAGGGTGCGGATGCTCGTCCCGACGACGACCGCGTGACCCGCGGCCTCGTCGATGACCAGGTGGTGCTCACGCCCCGCGATCGTCTCCTGGCCTCGCGCCAGATGGGCCATCTGGGCGACGAGGTTGCCCATCGTGCCCGAGGCGACGAAGAGGCCCGCCTCCTTGCCCAGCAGTTCGGCGGCACGTGCCTCGAGGGCGTTGACCGTGGGGTCGTCACCGAAGACGTCGTCACCCACCTCGGCCTCGGCCATCGCGCGGAGCATCGCCGGCGAGGGCTTCGTCACGGTGTCGCTGCGGAGGTCGATACGTGGCATGGACGCCGAGTATAGGGCTGGCTGCCGGGAGGCCACCGCGAGCGGCGACAACCCCGTTGGCCTCTGCTATGCTCCGCCCTCGCCGCAACTGGACCCGTGGTGTAGCGGCCCAACATGCCAGCCTGTCACGCTGGAGATCGCCGGTTCGAATCCGGTCGGGTCCGCCATCCTCGCTTCTTCCTACGCCCCGTCCGCCCGCCCGGACGGGGCGTTCCTCTGCGCTCTAGATGACGCCGGCGAAGAGGTCCGACTCGGGGATCGCCGATTCGACCCGCGACTCGCGCAGGATGTAGGCCTCGTTGGCCCAGCTGTCGCGCCAGCCGTCGAAGCCCATCAGCATGAACGGGCTCTGGTCGCTGATCTGGGTGACATGCTCGTGGATCGCCTTCCACTTCGCCTCGAGGGGCGCGCCGGAGACATCGATCCAGGTGGTCACGAGCTCGTCCGGGACGAGCATCTTGGCGGCGAAGGCTTCCATCTCGGCGATCTGCTCGGGCGTGGCGTCGTCGGGCGGGGCCCAGAATGGCTTCTGCCCGGCCTCGCGCATCCGTGTGTTCATCTGCTCCCGGACCGACGCCGGGATCGCCTGCTCATAGAGCTTGGAGGGCTGCCACGGCGCGATGTCCGGCTCCTCGAATTGCTCCGAGTACCAAGCCGGATCGCCCGCGCGCTCGAACGCCCGGACCGCGACATCGTGGGTCCGGATGTGGTCGGGATGGCCGTACCCGCCGAACTCGTTGTAGGTCGTGATGACATCGGGCTGGTAGCGGCGGACGAGCCAGGTGAGCCGACGCGCGGCCTCGTCGAGGTCGGCCTGCCAGTAGGAGCGCGGGTCGCGGTTGCCGTCGGTGCCCATCATCCCCGAATCGCGATAGCCGAGGTTCTCCCACTCGGTCACGCCGAGCGCGCCCATCGCGCGCTCCAGCTCGCCGGCCCGGATCTCGCCGAGCCGCCGGTGGTTGTCGGGCGTGTCCATCTCGGCGACGACGATCTCGCCCAGTTCGCCACGAGTCCCGGTCACGAGGACCACGCGGTGGCCGGCCTCGACCGCCTTGGCCATCGCGCCGCCCGTACCGATCGTTTCGTCATCCGGATGGGCGTGGACGGTCATCAGGGTCGGGCGGTGCGGTCGAGTGTCGTCGGTCATGGTCTGGATGCTATCGCACCCCGTACTTTCGGGCCGGCGCCAAGCTTGGCCAGCGGCGGGACCATTCGAGGCATGATCGACCGGATGCCGCGCCGTCTGCGCGTTGCTTTCAGACGCGCTGATGCGCCCGCTGATACCTCCCTCGAAACGGCCGTCGACACGTCCACCAGGAGCGCGGGGCCGGACGGTGGCGCCGAGGTCGATTTCGTGGCCTATGGCGAGGACTGCGTCCTCTCCGGCAGGACCCGCCTCGACGACGATCGCCTGACCGACATGCTCAACGCCAATGACGAATACGCGCTCATCGGCGTCACTGTCGAACGCTTCGACGGCGGGCCGTCGATCGAGGTCGCCGACGTCGTCGTTCCGCGCGACGAACTGTCGATGGTCCACGCGAGCGGGCCCCGTGGTGATGCGGACCGCCGACAGCGCACGGCACAGCAATACGTGGCGATCAAGATGGGCCCGTACTCGATCCGGGGCTTCTACCACGCGCTCCCCGGCACGGACCCGGTCACGGCCATCCGGCGTCGCAAGCCGATGGTGCCGATCACGGGCGCCCGCATCGAGTACACGCTCGGTGGCGAAGCGCGTCAGGCCCGTGTCGACACCCTGATCGTCAACCGTGACCAGATCGAGTGGATCGAGGCCGTCGAGCCAGATCGCGCCGACTTCCCGGTCCACCAGCGCAAGTTGGCGACCGACCAACCGTAGCGCCGCTACCATCGGGCGACCATGGGCGTCCGACCGGCACACGCCAGCGGTCCCCTCGCGGGATTGCGTGTCATCGACTGTTCGACGGTCCTGGCCGGGCCGTATTGCACGATGCTGCTCGGCGACCTCGGGGCGGACGTCATCAAGGTGGAACCGCCCGAGGGTGACGCCACGCGCGGGTGGGGACCACCGTGGGTCGGTGCCGCCGATGACGGAGGCGCTGCCGGAGCGCCCCGGACGGCGGCCTACTTCCTGTCGGTCAACCGCAACAAGCGAGCGCTGCGGCTCGACCTCAAGACGGCCGAGGGCGTGGCGATCCTGCGCCGCCTGCTCGCGAATGCGGACGTCCTGGTCGAGAACTTCCGGGTCGGCGGGTTCGCGCGGCTCGGCTTCGACGACACGGCGCTCCGGGAGCTGAACGCGGCGCTCGTCCATCTCGCGATCACCGGCTATGGGACGACCGGCCCGGCGGCCGACCGGCCCGGCTACGACTCCGTCATCCAGGCCGCCAGCGGCCTCATGTCGATCACCGGCGCGCCCGACGCCGAGGGCGGCGAACCGATGAAGGTCGGGGTCGCCATCAGCGACGTCGTCTCAGGCATGCTCGGCGCGGTGAGCGTCCTGGCGGCACTCGTCGGCCGCGAGCGGGACGACGGCCCTGCGCCGAGGCAGGGTCAGCGGGTCGATCTCTCGCTCCTGGGTGCGACGCTGGCCAGCCTGGTCAACCAGGCCCAGAACGCCTTCGCCACGGGTGTCGCGCCGGGCCGGCTCGGCAACGCCCACCCGAACATCGTGCCGTACGAGACCTTCGCGACGGCCGACGGCGCGATCGCGGTGGCGGTCGGGTCGGAGCGGCAATGGGCGCGCTTTTGCGAGGCCGTCGGGCTTCCGGAGCTGGCGGCCGACCCACGGTTCGCGACGAACGGTGATCGGGTCGAGCGACGCGCCGACCTTCGCCCGATGCTCGCAGCGCGGTTCGCCGAGGGTTCGACTGGCGCGTGGTTGGCCGCCCTCGGCACGGCCGAGATCCCGTGCGGGCCGATCAACGACGTCCTGACCGCGTTCGCCTCGCCCGAAGCCGTGGCGCTCGGCATGACCGTCGAACAGGAACACCCGGCGTGGGGCGTCATCCGCCAGGTCGGGCTGCCATTCCAGCTGGCCGGCACGCCCGCCTCGATCCGGACCCCACCGCCGACGCTCGGCCAGGACACGGACGCGATCCTCGGCGAGCTCGGCTACTCGGCGGCCGAGGTCGTTGCGCTGCGGGAACGGGCGATCGTCTGACGGCGACCGCCTCCCGATGCAGGGCTGCACGCACCCCGCGACTGACCGCCGCTGAGCCGCTGCTAGACTCGGCGAGTCCGCTCCCCGACACCCTGGAGGCCCCCGAATGACCGACGACCGCGAGCGCTGGGCGCTGATCCTCGGAGGATCGTCCGGCATGGGCGAGGCGACCGCTATCACGCTCGCGAAGGCCGGCTACAACATCTGCGGGATCCATCTCGATTTCCGGGCCGCGGTCGCGCACGTCGAGGAGGTCAAGGCGAAGATCGAGGCGGCTGGCGTCCGGGCGCTCTACATCAACATGAATGCCGCGGACGATGAGAAGCGAGCCTCGGCCCTGGCCACCCTGCGCGATCGGTTCGACGCCTCCGAGGCGGCCGGGCGCCACCCATATGTCCGCGTCGTGATGCACTCGCTGGCGTTCGGCTCGCTCGTCCCGTTCATCAGCGACGACCCGAAGGGCGCCGTCGATCGGAAGAAGATGGAGATGACCCAGGACGTCATGGCCAACAGCCTCGTCTACTGGGTCCAGGATCTCTATCGGGGCAGGTTCCTCGAACAGGGGTCGCGGATCTTCGCGATGACCTCAGAGGGATCGTCCCGGGTCGTGCCGTCGTACGGCGTGGTCTCATCCGCCAAGGCCGCCCTCGAATCGCACATCCGCCAGCTGGCGATGGAGCTCGCCCAGACCAGGAAGGGGATCACCGCCAATACGATCCGGGCCGGCGTGACCATGACCCCGGCGCTGATGAAGATCCCCGAGCACGACATGATCATCGAGTCGGCCACGAAGCGGAACCCGACCGGCCGGATGACCACGCCGCAGGACGTCGCGAGCGCCATCCTCGCCCTGTCCGGTGAAGGCACCGACTTCATCAACGGCGAGATCATCGGCGTCGACGGCGGCGAGTTCATCACGGGCTCCTAGGACAACGTCCATGGCCCGCTCGTCGAGCCTCGTTCGATGAATGGCCGGGTCATCGTGGTCGGCTCGGTCAATATCGACCTCGTGGTCAGCACGGCACGGCTGCCGGCCCCTGGTGAGACCGTCGTCGGCGGTCGGTTCGGGCGGCACCGCGGCGGCAAGGGAGCGAACCAGGCCGTAGCCGCGGCACGGCTCGGGGCGCGGACGACGTTCATCGGCGCGGTCGGTGACGACGCGTTCGGGGTCGATGCGCGGGCCGCGCTCGCCGCCGAGGCGGTCGATGTCGAAGGTCTTCTCGTCCTCCCAGACGTGCCGACGGGGGTGGCGCTGATCGTCGTCGACGAGACGGGCGAGAACCTGATCGCGGTGGCGAGCGGCGCCAATGCCGCGCTCTCGTCGGTCCAGGTCCGGGCCGCCTTGAAGCAGCTCACCCTGACGTCCGACGACGTCGTCCTTGTCGGCCACGAGATTCGAACCGGGGCGACCCACGAGGCGCTCCGCCTTGCCCGGATCGCCGGCGCGACGGCCATCCTCAACCCGGCGCCGGCGCACGGTCTTGACCGGCCGACGCTCGATCTCGCCGCCATCCTGACCCCGAACGAAGGCGAGCTGGCGACGCTGGTCGGCGACGCCGGGAGCCCCGCGGCGCGGGCCAAGCGGTTGCTCGGTCCGGCGGCCGGCGGACGCGCGGTCCTGCTGAGCCTCGGGGCGAAGGGTGCGCTGCTCCTCGCGAGCGGCCGAGCGCAGGCCCTCCCGGCGCTGCGGGTCGAGGTCGTGGACACGATCGGTGCCGGCGATACGCTCAACGGCGCGCTCGCCGCGGGGCTGGCGGCCGGGCTCGACCTCGCCGAGGCGTCGCGCCGGGCGGTGGTCGCGGCCTCGCTCTCGGTCGCGCATGAGGGCGCCCGCGCGGGGATGCCGACGGCCGACCAGCTTGAGAGCGCTCTGGCGCGTTGAGCGAAGGTCCTCCGATCAGCCCGAGGGGATGGGTTCGGCCGGTGCCTGCGCGCCGCGGCGCCGGCTGAGCCAGCCCGATTTGGGCGAGAAGACCAGCGCCAGCGCGAAGAAGAGGGTCTCGACCAGGACGATCGACGCGCCCGATGCCACGTTGGCATAGAAGCTGACGTAGAGGCCGACCACGGCGGCGACCATGGCCACGCCCACGGCGATCTTGACAAGGTCCCAGAACTTGTCGACCAGGAGCTGGCCGGTCGCGGCGGGGGTGACGAGCATGGCCACCACCATGATGATCCCGACCGCCTGGATGCTGACCACGATGGTCACCCCGACGAGCCCCAGCAGCAGGTAGTCGAGGGTCACGACCGGGAGCCCGGAGGCGGCGGCCCCGGCCGGATCGAACGACGCGTACAGCAGTTCCTTGCGCAGGACGGCCACGATGACCAGGACGATGCCCCCGAGGATCGCGATCTGGACGATGTCCGCGAACGTGATGCCGAGGACGTTGCCGAGCAGGTAGCTGAACAGGTCCGCCACGTAGTTCTGGATCGTGCTGAAGAGCAGGATGCCGAAGGCGAAGGTGCCCGCGAACAGGACCCCGACGGCCGTATCGAAACGCAGCGCGCCGCGCCGTGCGACCGCCCCGATCGCGAGCGCCGTCCCGACCGCGGCGATCGCGCCGCCGATATAGAGCGGGATGCCCAGCAGATACGCGATGACGAGACCCGGGAAGGCAGCGTGACTGACCGCGTCCCCGATGAAGGCGAGCCCGCGCAGGACGACGAAGGCGCCCATCACCGCGCAGACCACGCCGACCAGGATGGCCGCCACGAGCCCGCGCTGCATGAAGCCGTAGGCCATCGGACCCAAGAGGAAATCGAGCATCTCAGCCCGCCCCGTCGTGGAAGTGGCGCTCGCCTGGGGCGGCGTCGTCGTGGTGATGCGCGTCGTCGATGATGGTCCGGTCGCCGGCGGGGAGGACGATGACGTGGCCGCCGTAGGTGGCCGTGAGCAGGGCCGGGTCCAGCGCCAGATCGGCCGGGCCGGAGGCCACGATCCGTCCGTTGACGAAGGCCGCCTGGTGGAAGTGGTGGGCGGCGCTGGCGAGGTCGTGGGTGGTCGCCACGACCGTTCGGCCCGCATTCGACTCGGCCTCCAGGATCCGCATCAGGTCCTCCTGAGTGGTGACGTCGACGCCGGTCACCGGCTCGTCGAGGAGGTACAGGTCGGGCTGGGCGGCGAGGGCCTTGGCGAGGAAGACCCGGCGCCGCTGCCCGCCCGAGAGCGCGCCGACCTGGCGGTTGCGCTCCTTCGACATGCGAACCGTCTCGAGTGCCGCGGCGACGGCTTCGCGGTCGACCGGCCCCGCCGAGCGACCGATACCGATCATCGGGACGCGGCCCATCATCACGACGTCGCCGACCGTCACCGGGAACCCCCAGTCGACCGTCTCGGCCTGCGGCACGTAGGCGATCCGCTTGGCGCTGTCTCGTGGCGGCTGCCCGAAGACCTCGATCGTCCCGGCGAACGGCCGGAGCAGACCCGCGATCGTCTTGAGCAACGTGCTCTTGCCCGAGCCATTCGGGCCGATGACGGCCAGCAGCGAGCCCGTGGCGATCTCGAGATCGACGTCGGACAGCGCGACGCGGGTGCCGTAGCCGGCCGTCACGCCCCGAAGGCGGACGGCCGGGGTCATTTGAGCGCTGTGACGATCTGGTCCGCGTTCCACGCCATCATCTTGAGGTATGTGTCCGCCGGCGGTGGCCCGAGGGTGTCGTTGTAGAGCGTCGTCACGACCGAGGTGATACCGGTCTCCTGGGCCAGCGTGTGCACGAGCTGGGGGCTGAATTGGGCCTCGGAGAAAACCGCCTTGACGCCGGCGGCCTTGACCTTCTGGACCAGTGCGGCGAGGTCAGACGCGCTCGGTTCCTGGCCGACGTTGGCAAGGATGACCCCGATCAGCTCGAAGCCGTAATGCTTCGCGAAGTAGGGGAACGCGTCGTGGAAGGTGACGAGCTTGCGGTTCGCGGCTGGGATCGCGTCGAATTTGGCCTTGTTCGCGGCATCCATGGCGCTGACCTGCGCGATGTAAGCAGTCGCATTCGCCTGGTAGGCCGAAGCGCCCGGGGGGTCGAGCGTGGTCAGGGCGGCCACGATCGACGGGACATAGTGGCCCGCCACGAGGCTTGGATCGAGCCAGAAGTGCGGGTTCGGCGTGCCATCGACCAGGATCGTCGGGATCCCGTCGGCGAGGACGAGCCTGGTAGCGCTGCCCTCGCCGGCAGCGGTCATCAGCTTGTCGAGGAAATCGTCGAGACCGACCCCGTTCGAGACGATGAGGTCGGCGCCAACGAGCTTCTTTGCGTCATCGGGTTTCGGCTCGTAATCCTCCGGACCGGCGCCGGCCGGGATGATCGAGGCGACCGAGACCCGATCGCCGCCGACGTTTCGGACGATGTCGGCGAAGACCGTCGTGGTCGCGACGACCGACAGCCTGGTTCCGGCCGATGGCGACGTGGAGGCGCCGCCGCTCGGACCGCAGCCAGCCACCACGACGAGGGACGCGAAGAGGGCGAGGGGGACCGGGCTGAGACCGAGTCTCGATAGCATGCGTGTGATGGCAGGATCCTCCTTTCTGATGGGAGCGTTCAGGCGGTGATGCTGGTCGGAGCGGGCAGCGTGGCCAGGCAGGCGGGGCAGAGCCCGAAGAGCTCGAGTCGGTGCTCATCGATCCGGTAGCCGGTCTGGCGAGCGACTTCGCGCATGACCGCGCGCAGGCCGGCATCGTCGATCTCGTTCGTGCGACCGCACCGCGAACAGACGACATGGTGGTGATGTGCGGGCGCGCAGCCGACATAGGCGTGCTCTCCGCTCGGCAGGTCGAGCCGCTCGACGACGCCGAGCTCGGCGAGGACCTCGAGCGTTCGGAAGACTGTCGCGCGGCCGACGCCAAGGCGGCGAGCTCGGGCGGCCGTCACCAGCTCGGCGGCGGTGAAGTGGCCATCCTGGTCCGCGATCAACGTCGCCAGCGATCGGCGCGGCTCGGTCAGCCGGTAGCCGGCGCGGTCCAGTGCGGTCTCGATCGGTCGTGGTTCACTCATCTTCCGGGAGTGTAGCAGATGTTGAGACCCAGTCTCATAAGCGTCAGGGCGTGGGCGTGGGCGTGGGCGTGGGCGTCGCTGCCCCCGCGTAACCGGTCAGTTCCACGTAGCCCTGTCCGCCGATCTGTTTCCCGTCGCGCGCGGCGCTGACGACCTGCGAGCCCTCCCAGTAGACGACGCCTGTCGTCGCTCGCGTGTCCAATTCCTGGCCGGCCACGGTGGGCCGAAGGCTGATCGTCAGGCCATCGCCCGGGATCTTGACGATCCAGCCGGCCGGGTAGTCGGCGCCGGTCGCGGGGCTCACCCAGCGCCCGGTGACCTCGACCGTGAAGGCATCGCGCGCCAGATGGTGCACGCTCCCACCCGCGGCCACGAGCGTCCCGTAGATGAGCGGGTAGGTCCCGTCCGCGTCGCGCACGAGCGAGAGCGTCAGGTCGGTGCCGTCGGCGAGGTTGACCGCGAACCAGTCCCAACCACCGCCGCCGACCGAGATGAAGTCGCCCCATTGATGGTCGAACCAGACCGCGCCGTCGACGCTGAGCGTCTTCCCGTCGAGGGTCAGGCTGCCGGTCGCTGTCATCGACGTCCGCGAGTAGTAGTACGACCCACCGGCCGGCCCGAAGTCGATCCAGCCGTCCTGGCCGTGGAGGGCGGGCGGCTTGGTGGCCGTCAGCGCCAGGTCCAGGCCGAGACCCGCCGGGACATGGGCGGCTGCGGCCTCGTCCGGGGCGAGGGTCGCCGTGAGATGGTCGTGGCCGTTCATCCCAGACATCGTCCAGGCTGGACGCCCGAAGGTCTCCGGACGCGACGGGTCCGCACCGACGAGCGAAAGATCGAAGCCCGCCGGGGATCCGTCTGCGCCGAGCGGGGAGCGGTCGACCTGGGATCCGACCTCGAGTCGCTGACTGTAGAGGAAGCGATGGCCGGTCTCGTCGGTGACCGCGAGGTGCGAGACCCACGAGGTCGGGAAGCGCCCGCGCTCGGCCCGGAAGACGACGAATTCGAAGCCATATCGGGCACCGCCGGCGGTCTTGAGGTGACCGGTGTAGTACCACCATTCGGTCAGCCGGTCGTGCGGGCCGTCGTCGCGCGGCAGGACGACAGGGAGCGGATCGGTGACGGCCGTGGGCGCCACGGCCGGGGATGGCAGGGCGGGCCGGGCCGGGGTCGGGTTAGCGAGGATGGGTGCGCCGGCCGCGGTCCCGGTACAGGCGGCCGGGAGCAGGGTCAGGGCGAGGAGCGCGAGGGCGCGCAGCGAAGGCTTCATCGGATGGCCGCTTCGACCTCGGCTTCGGACGCCGGCAACCGGCCGGCCAGGAACCGTTCCAGCCAGGCCGGGAGCCACCAGTTCCAATGGCCGATGAGGCGCATCGTGGCAGGCACCAGGAGTGCCCGGATGATGGTCGCGTCGAGCGCCACCGCGATCGCCATCCCGATCCCAAGCGCCTTGATGAGGACGATGTCGGCGAAGGCGAACGAGCCCGCGACGAGGACCACGATGAGCGCGGCAGAAGTCACGATCCGGCCGCTGCGCTCCATCCCGCCCGCGACCGCCTCGACGTTGTCGCCGGTCCGGTCCCACACCTCCTTCATCCGCGTGAGCAGGAAGACTTCGTAGTCCATCGACAGGCCGAACAGGACGCAGAACAGGATGACCGGCTGCGTGGTCTCGACGAACCCCAGTGGCTGGAAGCCGAGGAGTGCCGAGAGGTTGCCGTCCTGGAAGATCCAGACGAGCGCCCCGAAGCTCGCCACGATCGAGAGCGTGTTCATCACGAGCGCCTTGGCCGGTAGGACGACCGAGCGCAGGAGCAGGAACAGGACGAGGTACGTCGAGACGACGATGAACATCGCGGTCCTCGGGAAGTCGGCCCGAACGCGATCGACCACGTCCGCGACGTCCGCCGCCCCGCCACCGACCAGGATCGTCATGCCGGCCGGCGGCGCCAGCGGGCTCCCGGCCGTGCGTAGGTCGGTCACCAGGGTCTTGCCCTCGTCCCGGTTCGGGCCATACGGGGTGGTGAGCGTGAATGCCGTCAGGTCGCCCTTGGTCGTGGCCGTCAGCGCCGCCTGGACGTAGCGGTCGCGCGGCCCGTTCGGGTCGCCGTAAAGGAGGGTGTACTGGGCCAGCCTCAACCGTGGATCGACATTCACCAGGCTGTCCACCCGGCTGATGCGCGGGTCGGCCGCGAGCCGGCGGGAGTAGTCGTAGAGGGCGGCCAGGTTGGGCGCGCTCGTGGCCGGTCCATCGGTGCGGATCGCGATGACGATCGGCGCGAACTCCCCCTCGCCGAAGTCGGCCTGGAGCCGGTCGAACGCGGCCCGAGATGGCACGTCGGGCGGCAGGATCGACGCGTCGGGCGCGTTGAACCGGACGTGCAGGAACGGCGAACCGAGCAGCAGGATGACCGCCAGCGTCGGGACGATGACGGCGATCGGATGGGCCATGACCCGCCGGGCCAGGCGCGACCAGGCGCCTTCCGTCCCGGCTGTCGGCGCGACCCGCCGAACGGCAAAACGGTCGAGGTGGGCGCCGACGATGGTCAGGACCGCGGGCAGCAGCGTCAGCGCGGACGCGACGGCGAGCCCGACGACGATCGCCCCGGCGATGCCGACCGAGCGCAGGATCATGAACTCGAAGAGGACCAGCCCGAGCAGGCCCAGCAGCACCGTCAGGCCACTGAAGAAGACCGCCCGGCCGGCGGTCGCGACCGTGATCCTGACCGCCTCGGCAACGCGGTCCGGATCGTCCGGACGGCTCGCCAGCTCCTCGCGGAATCGGCTGGTCATCAGCAGCGAGTAGTCCACGCCCAGGCCCAGCCCGAGCAGCGTCGCGAGGTTGAGCACGAAGATGCTCATCGGCGTCAACGAGGCGACGACGAAGATCCCCGCCAGGGCAACGATGACGGCCGCGCCGCCGACGATGAGCGGGACGCCCGCCGCGACGACCGAACCGAAGACGAAGAGCAGTGCGAGCGCAGCCAAGGGCAACGAGATGACCTCGCTCCGGCGGAGGTCCGCTTCGGAGACGGTCTGGACGTCGCCGTAGAACGCCGGTCCGCCGGCCAGCTCGACATCGAGCCCGGGTGCCGGCCGAAGGCGCGCGCGCAGGATCGGCAGCGCCTTCGGCGAATCGTCGGGCGCGAGGTCGAGGAAGACGACGTCATACGCGGTGTGCCGATCCGCCGAGACCTGCTGCGGGGAGAGCAGGTGCGAGACCACCCGGACGACATCGGGCGCCGTCGGGATGTCGCGGACGGCGTCGGCGGCCGCGACTTCGAAGTCGGGCGTCCCCGCGCTGAGGCTCGGGCTCGAGAAGACGATGACCAGGGCGGACGGCGGGGCGCCCAGCTCGGTCTCGAGGAGGGACTTGGCCCGCGCGGATTCGAGGTCGCCGAGGATGAACCCGCCGGCGCTCAGCTTCCCCGGGACTTGCGGCGCGAACGGGATGGCCACCAGGAGGAGCGCCGTCCAGGCAGCGACCACCCACCAGGCGCGGCGCACGACGAATCGCCCGAGTCGGTCGAACGGGGTCACGTCAGGAATCGTACCCGCGATGTCCGTTCCGGGCGTCCAGCCCGTCTGCTAGCATCGCCGCGTGCAGCTCTTCCTGATCGCCTTCCAGCAGCCGATCCCATTCGGCGTGTCGGCGATCATCGTCATCACGATGATCGCGATCATTCTCCGCTCGGCGATGACCGCGGAAGGCGGCTCGCGCTGGGTCCGCAAGATCACCAGCCCGAACGCGAAGTTCCTGTTCCTCTTCCTGTTCATCGGCTGGGCCGTCGTCTTCGGGATCGGGCTCCAGCTCGTCCCGCACGAGGGCGCGAATTCGCCGTACGGCGGGATCGGCCTGATCGCCCTGTTCAGCGGCTTCTTCATCATGATGGGCTTCCTCTGGGCGGTGATCGGGGAGTAACGCTCGCGCCTGTGGATCAGCCTCGCGAAACCATGCACGCAGTGCTGCTGCTCGGACAGGGCGGCCCGGAACAACTCGTCTACCGGGAGGACGTGCAAGTACCGCAGGCTGGACCGGGCGGGGTCCTCATCGCCGTCCGAGCGGCCGGCGTGAACAACACCGACATCAACACCCGCATCGGTTGGTATCCGGGCGGCAGCTGGGCGGGCGCCGGGATCGGGTTTCCCCGGATCCAGGGGGCCGATGTCTGCGGCACGATCGTCGCCGTAGGCGACGGTGTTCCCGAGGCGCGGATCGGCGAGCGGGTGATCGTCCAGGGCTGCCTTCGATCTCTCAGACGCGACGGCCGCGACCCGTGGCTCGGCTCCGAGTTCGATGGCGGCTTCGCCCAGTTCGTCAGCGCGCCGTCGGCCGACACCTACCACGTCGAATGCGACCTTTCGGATGCCCAGCTCGCGGCCGTGCCGTGCTCCTACGCGACCGCCGAGAACCTGCTTAACCGGTCCCGCGTCCGTCCCGGCGAACGCGTCCTGATCACAGGTGCCTCCGGCGGCGTGGGATCGGCGGCAGTCCTCCTCGCGCGGCGGCGTGGCGCGGAGATCATCGCGGTCGCAGGCGAGGACAAGGCTGACGCGGTTCGCGCCCTGGGAGCCGGCCTCGTCGTCCCCCGCGGCGCGGATCTCGAGACGGCGATCGGCCGGGAGCAGGTCGACGTGGTCATCGACCTCGTCGGCGGGCCGGATTGGCCGGGGTTGCTGACCGTGCTCCGACCGGGCGGCCGGTACGCGGTCTCGGGCGCCATCGCCGGCCCGATCGTCGAGCTCGACATGCGCACCCTCTATCTCAAGGACCTCACGCTCCTTGGCTGCACGTCGCAGGACGCCGAGGTCTTCCCGAACCTGATCGGCTACCTGGAGCGCGGCGAACTGGTCCCGCTCGTGGCCGCGACCTATCCGCTGGCGCAGATCGCCGAGGCGCAGCGCGACTTCGAGGCGAAGCGCCACGTCGGCAAGCTCGTGCTGATGGTGCCGGCGGCCGGCTGATGCGGGACGGCACCGTGGACCACCCCGGACCTTCGCGCTATGATGCCCCAGCATGCAGACTGCATAGACTTTATGCGTTGAGGCTGGCCATCGAGCCAGCATCGACGCTTGGATGACAGCCGGACCCGGAGGCTCGCCCGCTTGGACGCCCAGGAGATCAAGACCGCGGTCGCCCACCAGGACGCCGCCCGGACCGCCGCCGAGTTGCCGTTCGTCAACCTCGCCGATCCCGCGCGCGCGCTGGGACCAACGGGTGCGCCCGCGGTCAGCCGCCGCGCCCCGCGCTGGGAGGACGTCCCCGACGCCCAGTGGAACGACTGGCGCTGGCAGCTCAGCAACCGGGTCAACGACCTCGAGGAGATCGAGGGGATCCTGGCGCTGACCGACGAGGAACGCGAAGGCCTCTCCGCCCCCGAGAAGTTCCGGGTCGACATCACGCCCTACTTCATGAGCCTGATCGACCCGAACGACCCGAACGACCCGATCCGCGTGCAGGTCATCCCGACCGCCCGCGAGCACGGCGCCTTCACCGGGATGATGGAGGACTCGCTGGCCGAGGACCGCCACTCGCCGGTGCCGGGCCTCGTCCACCGCTACCCGGACCGGGTCCTGATGCTGGTCACCACCCAGTGCGCGAGCTACTGCCGCTATTGCACCCGGTCGCGCATCGTCGGCGACCCGACCCAGAACTTCAATCGCAAGGACCACGAGGCACAGCTCGAATACCTGCGCCGGACCCCGCAGGTCCGCGACGTCCTCATCTCGGGCGGCGACGGCCTGACCCTCGCGCCCAAGCTTTTCGAGTCGATCCTCAAGGGCCTGCGCGAGATCCCGCACATCGAGATCATCCGGATCGGGAGCCGAGTGCCGGTCTTCCTGCCGCAGCGCATCGACGACGAGCTGTGCGAGATGCTCGAGAAGTACCACCCGCTCTGGATCAACCTCCATTTCAACCATCCGAACGAGATCACGCCGGAGGTCAGCCGCGCGGTCGACAAGCTGACCAAGGCGGGCCTCCCTGTGGGCAACCAGAGCGTCCTGCTGGCCGGCGTGAACGACTGCGTCCACATCCAGCGCTCGCTCGTCCACAAGCTGGTGGCCAATCGGATCCGGCCCTACTACCTGTACCAGTGCGACCTGGTCGAGGGCTCGGGGCACTTCCGGACCCCCGTCGGCAAGGGCCTCGAGATCATGGAGGGGCTGCGCGGCCACACCTCGGGCTATGCCGTGCCGACGTACGTGATCGACGCACCCGGGGGCGGCGGCAAGATCCCGGTCATGCCCAACTACCTCATCTCGTACAGCGATCACAAGGTCGTGCTGCGCAACTACGAGGGCTACATCACGACTTACGAGGAGCCCGACACCTACCAGAAGCACGACTCGGCCGCCTGCTCGTATTGCCAGGACGGGCGCGCGGAGCCCGGACAGTCCGGGGTCCTGGGCCTGCTCGAAGGGGAGCGGATGTGGATCGAGCCCAAGGGCTTCGCCGAGATCCACACCCGCGGCAACACGGAAGCGCACCGACTCCAGGACCCGGCCAAGTGGATCCCGTTCGGCGTCGGCGCCATCGAGGGGACGGCGAGCGAAGCGCTCCCGGTCCTCGGGCCGGGCTCGACCGAAGCGAACGGCGCGAAGCCGGTCTATGCACCGGGCGAGGAGCCCCGACCCCGCGAGGGCGAGCCGACGGCGTCAGCGCACGGCGAGTTGCTCTAGCGCCGTCGCTCAGCGCCGCGCATAGCGGGCGTAGTAATCCGCCTCGGCTTCATCGGCGAGGGGCTCCGGACCGAATCGATCGGGGTCGAAGGCTTCGAGATGGGGTGGCGTCTGGCCGCTGACGAACCGTTCGGCGAGCAGTTCGGTCAGATATGGCCCTAGGAGCATCCCCCGTCCGCTCCAGCCGTTCGCCTGCCACCAGCCCTCGAGCTGGTTCGTCGCGCCGACCAGCGGGAGGTGGTCTGGGGTGATGTCGTACATCCCGGCCCACTGCCGGATGACGGCCACGTCGGCGAGGGCGGGGGCCTTGCGGACCATCAGCGCCGCGGTGCGCCCGAGGAAGTCCCATGTCGAGCCTTGTTCGACGCCCGGCGGCTCGGTCGGGTCGACCACGCCCATCACGATCTCGCCGCGGAGCGTCTGGTTGAACCAGCCCTCGTTCGGCCGGTAGAAGGTGACGGCCGCCTCGATCGAACGGCGCAGCGGGGCGGTGACAAGGACCTCGCGGCGATACGGCCGGTTTGGAGCGTTCACGCCCGCGAGCCGATTGAGCTCGCCGGCCCAGCCCCCTGCCGCGTTGAGTATCGCGCGCGTCTCGATCCGGCCGCCGTCGGTCTCGACCGCCTCGACGCCGTGCTCGCCCCGCGCGATCGCCTGGACCTTCGTCCCGGTCACGATGCGGACCGACGTGCGTTCGAGGTGCTCGACGTGCGCCCATACGACCGCGTCGTGATGGACGATGGCGTCGTCGTTGAGCACGGCACCGGCGACCGCTTCGCCGCCGCGCAGGATCGGCAAGTGGCGGAGCGTCTCGTCCGGCGTGAGCAGCGCGCTGCCGACGCCGATCCGGTGATGCATCTCGACGATCTCGCGCATCCGCGCGACCTCGTCGGGCTCGTACAGGACCCAGGCATAGCCGAGCCGGTAGAAGAGGATGTTGAAGCCGAGCTCGTCGCCCATCCGCTCGTACTTCGCCTGGCACGCCCGGGCCACGTGGGTCAGCGCCTCGGTCAGTTGCATGGCCCGGATGCGGGCCACATTCCGGCCGGTCGCCCCGCCACCCGGGTAGCCGCGCTCGACGATGACGATGTCGCGGACCCCGCGGGCGACGAGTTCACGAGCGAACCCGAGCCCGGCGATCCCGGCTCCGACGATGACGACCTCGGCGGAGCGTGGTGGTTCCGTGCTCGACATCGACGCGAGGCCGTGGCGGCTCATCGCTCGTCAGGGATGTCGGGGGCCCCTGTCTCGGCGGCCACAAGATCTCCGAGGCGGACAGGGCGCAACGGCGGGCGGGCCGTGGGCAGCTTGACGGGGCCATCCTGCGCCGGGCCGGCGAGGCAGTCGAACGATTGGAGGCAGTACTTGCCCTGGCACGGTCCGGTCAGGGCGCCGGTCCGACGCTTGACGAGCTCGGGATCGAGGTAGCCGGCCGCCAGCTCCGACCGGATCTCCCAGACGCGGACGTCCTCGCAGAAGCACACGAACGTGTCGAGGTGCGGGTCGGCGGCGTTCGTCGGATGGCCTGTGGCGGCGCCCGACCGCCCCGTGGCCGACCCGACGATCGAAAGCGATGGGACCGTCGTGCGGCCGTCGGCGTCGAGCACCGGGACGAGCGTCTCGCCGCGCCGCTCGACGGCCGCGCCGGCCGACAGCGCGAGATCGAGATTCGGGCTCCGATCGCCGAATACGACGAGGTCGACCGAGATGCGCTGCCGATCGCCGTTGACCGCGACAACGGCGCCAGTCACGCGGCGACGTCCGCGGACAACGATCAGCGACGGCGTCGGGATCGGCCCGTGCACGATCGCGACGCCCGCCCGCTCGAGCTGTTCGGCGGCGGTCGCCAGCTCCAGGCCCGCCCCGACGAGCAGCGCTCGGCGACCCGGCACGACACCGTGGCGATGCACAAGGTCGACCACCAGGCGCGCGGCCATGACGCCCGGAAGGTCGGCACCCGGGACAAGCGGCACGCGGTCGTACGAACCGGTGGCCGCCACGACGGTCCGTGCCCTGATCTCATACGCGACCCCGTCCCCGAGCGCCGCGAGCATGCCCCCGTACCAGCCGACCGCCGCGACCCCGGTCAGCACCGTGAGGCCAGCCCTATCGGCGTGCGCGACCGCTGCCGTCGTCCGGTCCGCTTCGATGAGCAGGACGTTCTCGCCCGATGCGGCCGCTCGGAGCGCCGCAGCGACGCCGGCCGGCCCGCCGCCGAGCACGAGCACGTCCGTCGCGATTCGCTCTCTCGCACGGCCCGCGACGGCCAGGTCGATCGGCCCGTCGAAACGCAGCCGGCCGCGCCCACCGAACGAACGCAGCAAGTCGAGATAGCGCTTGCGCAGCCGGCGCGGGCGCAGGAACCGGTGGTGATAGAAGGTCGGCGGGATCCAGCGCGAGAAGACCCCGACGAGCGAGACGAGGTCGCGCTCGACCGACGGCCACGCGTGCTCCCCGCGCGCCACGAGCCCCTCGTGCACCGGCACGCGGCAGGATCGTACGCTCGGGCGGCCATCGACCTCGCACTCGCACCAGCCACAACCCCCGGTCGAACACATGAGGCCGCGCGGGCGGTGGAATCGGAAGCTGCGTGACAGGATGCGGCGATCCGCGGCCAGGAGCGCCACGCCCAGCGGCTCGCCGTCGAACCCCTCATACGAACGACCGTCGAAGGTGAAACGGACCAGCGGCCCGCGGCTGGATCCGTCGGTTGGCGGACCGGGCACTCGGCGCAGCGGCACGTCAGCGGATGTGGAACGTCGGCGAGCTGTCGATACAGACGCGCTTCGACTCGAGATACGCCTCGAGGCCTTCCATCCCGAGCTCCCGCCCGATCCCGCTCTGCTTGACGCCACCGAACGGGCTCTCGGCGAGCCGAACGTAATGCGTGTTGACCCACACGTCGCCGACGCGCAGCCGACGCGCGAGCCGGATCGCGCGATCGAGGTCGTTGGTCCAGACCGCGCTGCCGAGCCCGAATTCGTTGTCGTTCGCGATCGCCAGCGCCTCGTCCTCCGTGTCGAACGTCATCACGGACAACACCGGACCGAAGACCTCCTCGCGCGCGATCGCCATCGAGGGCGTCACTCCATCGAAGATCGTCGGGGCCATGTATTGCCCGTTCGCCCATTCGCCGGCCAGTCGTTCGCCGCCTGTCACGAGACGGGCGCCTTCGGCACGGCCGCGCTCGACGTAGCCGAGCACCCGCTCGAGCTGCCGCGGCGAGACCATCGGCCCGAGCTGCGTCGCCTCGTCAAGCGGCGAACCGACCTTCAGTGAGGCCGCCCGCTCCACGAGTCCGTCGAGGACCCGGTCGTGGATCGAGCGCTCGAGCAGGAGTCGCGACCCCGCCGTACACGACTGCCCGGCGTACAGGAAGATCCCGACGGCCACGGCATCCATCGCCTTCTCGAGGTTCGCGTCCGGGAAGACGATGACCGGCGCCTTGCCACCGGCCTCGATCGAGACGCGCTTGAAGGTCCGGGCGCCGAGCTCCATCAGCCGTCGGCCGACCTCGCTGCTGCCCGTGAAGCTCAGCTTGTCGACTCGCGGGTCGGTGGCGAGCGCCTCGCCGACGACGGCGCCGTCCCCGACCAGCCCGTTGGCGACGCCTCGTGGCAGAGCCTCGATCCGGTCGAGCAGCCCGAAGATGGCCATCGACGACGCCGGTGCGTCGCTCGCCGGCTTGAGGACGAACGTGCAACCGGTGGCGATCGCCGCGCCGATCTTGCGCAATGGCAGGTCGACCGGGTCGTTCCAGGGCGTGATCAGGCCGCACACGCCGACGGGTTCCTTGAGGATGAAGTTGAGCAGGTGGCTTGGCGCGGAGGCGGTCACCTCCCCGCGGATCATCCGTGCGGCGCTGGCGTAGAACAGGATGCGGTCGATCGCCGGCTCGATCTCGCGCTCGCGGACGTATCGGATCGGCTTGCCCATCTCGATGGCGACAAGGCGCGACAACGGCTCGGCCTCCTCGCGAAGGAGTCGGGCGAGCTCGAACAGGATCCCCGCCCGTTCGCGGCCGGCCGTCGAGGGCCAGGCGCCGTCGTCGAAGGCGGCGCGGGCCGCCGCGATCGCCCGTTCCGCGTCGGCCACACCGGACTGGGGCGCGGTCGCCACCAGGTCGCCGGTCGCCGGGTCCCGGCTCTCGAGCGTGGCGCCGGACTCGGCCGGGGACCAAGCCCCGTCGATGTAGTTGGCCACCTCGATCAGGGTGGTCGTCGTCTGGGTCATCGGCTCCCCTTGATCGCGTCGATGAACGGGTTGAGCGCCATCTCGAGGACGCGCTCGTCGATGGTCAGCGGTGGGCACAGCTTGAGGACGTTCTCGGCGTGGCCGCCGGCTCCCACGAGGACGCCGCGTCCGAAGGTAGCCCGCCGGATCGCCGCGGCCCGTTTGGGCGCCGGCTCGCGCGATTCACGGTCGGTCACGATCTCGATGCCGGCGAAGAGGCCGAGCCCGCGGATCTCGCCGACGTGCGGCTCGTCCGCGAGGTCCGAGCGGAGGCGCTCGAGCATGCGCGACCCGACGTCGGCCGAGCGCTCGGGGAGTCGTTCGTCGCGGAAGACACCGATCGCGGCACGACCGGCCGCGAGGTTGACCGCATTGCCCATGAAGGTCGAGGTGTGCGTGCCAGGTCGCCAGTGCGCCATGAATGCCGCCCGCCCGACGACCGCCGAGACGGCCATCCCGCCGCCGATCCCCTTGCCGACCGTCATCAGATCCGGGACGACCGCCCAGTGCTCGGCCGCCCAGGCCCGACCCGTCCGGCCGAAGCCGCACTGGATCTCGTCGAAGATGAGCAACGTGCCGTTGCGGTCGCACAGCTCGCGCAGACCGGCCAGGAAGCCGTCGGGCGGGATCACCACGCCGCCGTTGCCCTGGACCGGCTCGACGATGATCGCCGCGACCGGCCCGACGCCGGACGCCGGGTCCTCGAGCGCGTGGCGAACGAGGGCCAGGGCCTGGCGGCCGGCGTCCTCATCCGGTCCGAGCGGCCAGCGATACGGATAGGGGTAGGGCAGGAACTGGGCGGCCACGTCCACGCCGGCCTGGGCCCGCATCGCCGACTTGCCATCGAGGCCCAGGACCGAGCTCGACCGCCCGAGATAGCCGCCCGAGAAGGCGATGACCTCGCGCCGGCCGGTCAACGTCCGGGCGAGCTTGAGCGCGGTGTCGTTGGCGTCCGATCCGCTCATGCCAAGCAGGACGCGATCGAGACCGGCCGGCGCGATCCCGAGCAGCGCCTCCTCGAAGGCGACCCGGGTCTCACTCATCGAGGCCGACGAGACGTGGCCGACGCGCCCGGCCTGGTCGCGGATCGCCGCGACGACATCGGGGTGGGCGTGACCGATCGTGGCCGCGGCGAAGCTGCCGGCGAGATCGATGAACCGGTTGCCATCGGGATCGACCAGGGTCGAGCCCGAGGCCGTCTCGACAACCAGCGGCGGATCGTCGCCGCCGGTCCGCGGTCCGGCGCCCTCGATGGCCCGCATCCGTTCGATCACACGCTTGGCGCGCGGGCCTGGGTAGGCGGTCAGGATCGCCGGCCCGGCGGCTTCGACAGCGCTCAAGGCTCGAGATCGTACAGATGGCGCCCGTCGACGACGACGGCCACGCCGTCGAATTCGATGGTGGGCTCCATGACCAGGCCATCGAGATGGACGTCGCATTCCACCAGGCCGCCGTACTCATTGGCGGAGTCGCCGAGAGCGATGTGGACCGTGCCGTAGGCTTTCTTCGCCTCGGTGATCTCGTCGGCGATCCGGGCGGCCGGGTTGAGCCCGATCCCGATCTCGCCGATGTTGTCGGCATCGCGGACGCTCTCGACGATCGCGCGAAGGCGGTCGGCCGAAGCGCCGCCCTCGATCCGTACCACGCGCCCGGCCCGGACCGTGATGTGCACCGGTCCCTCGAGCGCGCCCAGATCCGAGGCGACCCGTTCCCAGACGACCGTGCCATCCGATGTGCCCTCGAGCGGCGGTAGCGAGACCTCGCCGCCGGGCAACGCCGAGACCTCGCCGGGGTTGCGGCAGATCCCCGTCAGCCAGGCCATCGGCTCGCGGCCTTCGACCGTCGCCCGCAGGTCAGTGCCGGCGGGGGAGGTGATGCGCACCTCGCGGGTCCGGCGCCATAGCTTGGCCAGGCGCTCGGCGCGGGCCCGGACGGCGACGAAGTCCGCGGTCATCGCCCCGTTCCGCCAGGCGTCGGCACGATACGGCGCGTTGAAGACGCCCCGTGCGCCGGCGCGCTGGGCGGCCGCCTTGGCCTTCGTGTGGTAGAGCGACGTGCTCGCCGCGCAGAGGACGACATCCGCGGCGGCCATCGCGGCGGCGGCAGGTCCCGGCGGCTCGGTCCCGCTTCGGGCGCGCGGCGCGATGGTCACGACGACGGGGTCGGCGCCCAGGTCCCTGGCCGCCCGGGCGAGCTCAGAGGGAATCTCCACGTCGGTCCGATCGTCCACGACGATCGCGAATCGCTCGCCCGGCCCGATGCCTAGGTAGTCGCGCACGACCCGCTCGGCGATCTCGGCGACGCTCACGAGCGCGACCGTCATGCCTCGGTCTCCACCGCGCCGCGGTCGACCAGGTGCCAGCGCCGGCGCACCTCCTCGGCCTCGGCGACATCGTGCTGCTCGTGGCGCTGGTAGAGCCCGACGCGGCTGATGTTGTATTTGCCCATCCGATGGAGGTCGGCCAGCGTCTCGGCGGCCTTCAGCGCGAGCAGGTTCGGATTAAGGATCGGCAGCTCACGGTGGCGGCCGGTCGTCATGATCTCCCGTTCGAGACAGCCGCCGATGATCGTGCAGCCGAGGATGACCACCTCGGCCTGGTCGTCCTGGAGCGCCTGGAGGCAGGCCGCGGCGGCGTCGTCGGCGACGGCGGTCGTGTCCTGGATCATGTCCGTGACGTACCAGTCGATACAGCGCACGCCGCGGCAGTTGCCCGCGCCGTGGATCCGCACCAGGTCCTCGAGCCACGGCCGGGCCTTGGCATGATCGGTGACGACCGTGAACGAGTGCCCGAAGTACGAAGCGTGGTTCATCGCGGCTTCGAGCGGGCCGACGACCGGGATGTCCACCAGCTCGCGGGCCACGCGGACACCCGGGTCGTAGCAGCAGCCGACCACGACGGCGTCGTAGCCACGCTCCTCGAGCCGGCGGACCTCGTCGAAGATCGCGAGCTGCATCAGGTGCATCGGGTAGTAGTAGTCGATGTTCTTCGGGACACCCTCGAGGTGGATGACGTCGACCGAGGTGCCCGCCGCGGCATATGGGACCAGGGTCTCCTCGATGATCGAGTCGAAGGCGGCCGTCCCGAACGGGTTGATGAACGCGATCCGGCGATCCATGCGTGCCTCCATGGCTACCAGACGCTCGCGCCGGAGACCGGCTGCAGGCCCGGACGGTCGGGGCGGAACGGCGTCATGTCGAGGATCGGCTCGGTCCCGCAGATGAGATCGGCCACGAGGCGGCCCGTCGTCGGGCCGGCGCCGTTGCCGAAGACATGCCCGGCGGCGATCACCAGATCGTCGAATTCGGGGGCGCGGCCGATGATCGGCAGGTTGTCGCTGGTGAACGGCAGGATCCCCGCCCAAGCGCGCGCGAAGCGGGCGGCGCGCAACTCGGGAAGGGCGGCCACGAGGCCCTCCGCGACCAGCGAGACGCCCGCGAGGTCGGGCTGCCAGTCGAAGCCCGGGTAGTCCATCGCGCAGCCCAGGAGGTACGACCCGTCGGCCGTCTGGCACACCGATTCGAGCAGGGCCCCGCCGAGCCGATCCTCGAGATCCGTGGCGAAGGTCTCGGTCCGGAACGACGGCAGGTCCTGGAAGATCGAGTACTGCTTGATCGCCGCTGGGCCGTAGAGCAGTTGCTCCAGCCGGGGCGCCATCGGCTCGGTCTGGACGATCTGGAGCCGCATCGGGTGGATCTGGAGGTCCAGCCCGAGCTGGGCGCCGAGGAACGGGCTCCAGGCGCCGGCCGCGAGCACGACCTGTCCGGCCGAGATCGGCCCGACGTCAGTCAGGACGCGCCCCATTCGCCGGCCGTCGGCCTCGAGGGTCCGGACCGAGCTGCCCTCGACGATCGTGGCACCCGCCCGTTGTGCGGCAGCGGCGAACGCCCGGACATAGCGGCGCGAGTCGATCTGGGCGTCGAGCGGGCAGTACGTCGCGCCGAGGATGTCGTCCGGGAGGATGGGGGCGATGGACCGCGCCTCGTCTCCGTCGAGGAGGCGCATCGGAACCCCGTCCGCGACCCGCCGGTCGACGAACTCGCGCATCACCGTCGCCTGGTCCTCGGTCCGGAAATAGGTCAGCCCGCCGTTGCAGCGCAGGCCGAAGTCGGCCCCGAGTTCGTCTGGAAGGTCCTCGAGGCCGATCCGGGTCGCCATGACGAGGTCCAGTTCCGGGCCCGCGCGTCGGGTATGCAGCCAGATGAAGCCCAGATTCCGGCCCGTGGCGCCCGACGCCAGCCGGTCGGCCTCGAGGAGCGTGACCGAGGCGCCACGCTTGGCGAGCTGGTAGGCCGTCGACGCGCCGACGATGCCGCCGCCGATGACGAGCACATCCGTGGTTCGGGCCAAGCGAGCTGCCTCCTCGTGACGGGGCGATCCTCCGGAAAACGGTAGCAGCCGGGTCGCCACCCTGCCGTGCCTCACCAAGCGGCAGGAGCCTGAGGGTAGCCGTGTCGCCTCTGGTCGTTAGACTCCCGAGGTGGCGAAGAAGAAGGCGGCGTCCGTCGGGCAGTCCATCGGGGGGATCCTGGTCGGGTTCGACCAGCAGATCTTCAGGACGACGCCACCGGTGAACGAGCTGGTCGCCCAGGGCGATCGGCTGGCGCCCGTCGCGGCCGCCGGTGGCGGGACGATGCGTGTCGGGATGCCGGGCGATCCGGCCCCGTCCGGGGATGAGGCCCGTGATCCCGCGGACGAGCCGGCGGCCGGCTGAGACGTCGCCGGGTCAGGGCGCCTTCGCGGCCACCACGAGCTTGAGTGCCCGAGCGAGCTGCGGATCTGTGAGCGAAGCGATCTGCGCCGTGGTCAGCTTCGCGACCTGGTCGGGCGTCTGCGGCGCGACATCGCTCGGGCGCTCGACGACGACATCGGGAGTGATCCCCTGGTGCCAGATCTCGCGGCCCTTGGGCGTCAGCCACTCGACCGTCCCGACCCTCAGCGCGGACCCGTCAGACAGTGGGAATTCGCCGAGGACCGTCCCCGTCCCGAACGTCTTGGTCCCGACGATCGACGCCCGCCCGGCATCCTGGATCGCCCCGGAGACGATCTCGGCAGAGCTGGCCGTCCCGCCGTCGACCAGGACGACCATCGGCAGGTCCGTCGCAAGCCCGCCAGGCGCGACAGGATGTGTGGTCTCTTGGCCATCGGCCGCCTTCTCGATGAAGACGGTCCCGTCCTTGAGGAATTGACTGGCGACAGCGTCGGCCTCGTTGACGTAGCCGCCCGGGTCGCCGCGCAGGTCGAAGATGATCCGGTCCGCGCCGCTCTTGCGAGCGTCGGTCAGGACGCCCTTGAGGTCATCGGCTGCTCCCTGCGAGAACTGGTCGAGCCGGATGAAGGCAGTCTTGGTCCCCGGCACGAGCGTCCAGGTCACGGGCGCTACGGCGACGTCGGCGCGGACCATGGAGACGTCTCGCTCGGGCCCTGTCGGGCCATGGCGAACGGTGACCTTGACGGTCGTCCCAGCCGGGCCCCGCACCCAGCCAACGACCACGTCCGTCGTCTGCCCGGCCCCCGGCTTCCCATCGACCCCCACGATCTCGTCCCCGGCGACAAGCCCGGCCTTCTCCGCCGGGCTGCCCGCGAAGACGCCGATGATGAGCGGCAGGCCATCCTTGGCGACATCGATCCGGACGCCGATCCCGACGTATTTGCCCGACAGGTCGTTGGAGCGCTGGACCCGTTCCTCGGGCGTCAGGAACGTCGTATGGCCGGTGTCGCCGACCGCGTCGGTCATTCCCTTGATCGCGCCGTAGATGAGGTCACGGTCGTTGAGCTGGCTGGCCCCCACGTACTTGCTGTGGAGGACGTCCCAGGCTTCCTTGATCAGACCGAAGTCCGTCGGCCCGGCGCTGCCGGAGGGGGCCGGGGCCGACGTTCCGAGGATGCCCGATACGGCAGGCCCCAGGCGTCCGACCCCGATCCCGACGCTGAACGCCAGCACCAGGGCGAGCAGGATGGCTGGGCGACGGAGCGTCGAGCCGCGTCGACGATCGGCCGCCGGTGACGCCGAGGCCAGGGAGGTGCCGGTCGCGGTATACGCCGCAGCCGGTGGCTCGGTGTCAGTGGTCGGTTCGGTCGGGATCGACTCGGGTTCTGTCGTGGTCATCGCACTCGTGTGGTGGTGACGTCTGGATGGGCCGCACGGCGCGAACCATCACCGGGCGCTTCACCCGGTAGCGCGCAGCATGACGTAACCGTCGCGAGATGCGATATCGAGAGGGTGAAGGTTCGTTCGCGTCGGCTCCGCCGACGATCCCGTGGTGGTCCGCGGCCTCTGGTGCTACGCTCAGCCATCCCGCATGAACCCGTCGGAGACGACCGACCGCATGACCGACACTCCCACCGCGACCATCGGCCTGGGGCCGCTCCGTCCGGCCCCGGTCGGGCTCCCCGACCCGACCGCCGTGCCACCGACGATCGCCGAGGCGGGCGATCCGTTCACAGGGCTGCGGGTGATCGACCTGCTTGCGCGATTGGAGCGCGGGACGCCGATCCGCCTGTCTGACGTGGTCGATCGCTTGAACGCGACTTACCTCGACTGGCTGTTCACGGTCCCGGTGGTCGCAGACGTGATCCTCCAGCTCCAGTCGAACTGGATGGCCGACTACCGCAATGGCTCGGGCATCGCCGTCGAGGACGCGCCGCTCGGCCCGACGATCGCCATCGAGGATTCCAGCCGCGTCGATCCGTGGATCGTCCGCCAGGCCAACCGCGAAGCGGCCGCGTGTACCGAGCGGCTGGCCGAGTTCAGCCGCCGTGACCGACCGACATCGGGCGGCTGATCCAGGAGCCGCGAATCCACCCGTTTCCACACAGCATTCCGCTTAGCCAGCCCAGAGGAGATCCTTCGTCATGAGCCACCACACCTACGCCACCGAGAACGCCCTCGTCGACAGCGATTGGGCGGTCGCACACCTGGACGACCCGAACGTCCGCTTCGTCGAGGTCGACGTCGACACCACCGCCTACGAGCAGAGCCACCTGCCGGGCGCCGTCGGCTGGAACTGGACGAGCCAGCTGGCCGACGGCATCCGGCGCGACATCGCCGGTCGCGAGGACTTCAGCAAGCTTCTGTCCGATTCGGGGATCGGGCCCGACACCACCGTCGTCCTGTACGGCGACAACAACAACTGGTTCGCGGCGTGGGCGTACTGGCAGCTCAAGCTGTACGGGCACAAGGACATCCGCATCCTCAACGGCGGACGCAAGTTCTGGCTCGACAAGGGTCTCGCGTTGAGCGTCGACGCCCCGTCGTACGCGCCGACCGGGTACGAGCTGCCTGAGCCCGACTTCAGCCTGCGGGCGTTCCGCGACGATATCCTGCCCCGCCTCGGTGATCCGGAGCTCGCGCTCGTCGATGTCCGCTCACCGGCCGAATACAACGGTGAGATCATCGCGCCTCCCGGCATGAGCGAGACCGCCCAGCGGGCAGGTCACATCCCAGGTGCCGCCTCGATCCCGTGGGCCCAGACGGTCAAGGAAGACGGCACGTTCAAGGGCGCCGAGGACCTCGCGACCCTGTACGAAGCCAAGGGCATCACGCCCGACAAGGACGTCATCGCCTACTGCCGGATCGGCGAGCGATCGAGCCACAGCTGGTTCGTCCTGCACGAGCTGCTGGGCTATTCGCGGGTGCGCAACTACGACGGATCGTGGACCGAATACGGCAGCATGATCGGCGTTCCGATCGAGAAGCCGGCGCCGGTCACGGCGGGCTGAGCGTCAGGGCGACGCGGGGCCGGGCTCGCCGCGGTCGATGCGGCTTGGTTCCGTCAAAGGCTCACCAGGCGAGCGTTGGTCAGGAGATTCCGGGCAAACCGCTCCCCTGATAAGCGAATGTCCGGGATTCGCACGAAAGGTGCGTGAGGTCGAGCGTGGGCCGCTGCCTCGTGCACGCACCGTCGGTCGAACGCCCGTGTGACGAGCATCTGTCAGGACTGGGCAGCTGCCCCGCGGCCGTAGCGGGCCATCACCTCGAGCAGACGCTCATGCGGGAGGGCGTAGGCGGTCACCCCGTCGCGTCCGACCATGGTCTCGGCGGCGATCAGTGCGTTGACGATCGCCTCTTCGGTCGCCTCGATGACGCCGTCGAAGAGCTCATCGATCACGCCGTCGCCGACCGCGCGCGCGTCGTAAGCGAGCGTCTCCGGGCGGTTCTCGTCGTCGATCGGGATACGGTTGCCGGTCGCGAACGCCACGAAGAGATCGCCGCTCGTGTGACCGCCGGTCCCACCCGCCCGGGCGATCCCGAGACCGGCCCGCTGTGCCAGCCGCTCGCATTGATGGGGCAGGAGCGGCGCGTCCGTGGCGATGACGACGATGATCGAGCCCGAACCCGGGGCCGGCGTGCGCCGCTTCGGTCCCGCCGGACCCTCATCCGGGCCGGGCACCTCGTCGGGGCCGATCTCGACGCCCACCGGCACGCCGTCGACCCGTAACCAGGCGCGTTTGCCGTGGTTCGCCTGCACGAGGACCCCGACCGTGTGACCGCCGAGATCGGCCGGGAGGACCCGCGAGGCGGTCCCGATCCCGCCCTTGAAGCCGTGGCAGACCATCCCCGTCCCGCCACCGACGTTGCCTTCCTGAACGGGCCCGCTGGCGGCCGACGCCAGTGCGGACCGAAGGTGTTCGGGACGGACATGGAACCCGTCCACGTCGTTGAGCCATCCGTCCCAGGTCTCGCCGACGACCGGCAGCGACCAGGCCGAAACGCGCGGATGGACCTCGAGCGACGCGGCGACCAAGGCGTCACGCACCACGCCGACGCTATGGGTGTTGGTGATCGCGATCGGGCTGGTCAGGAGGCCGGACTCGCGGATCCACTCGAGGCCGGTCATCTCCCCGTTGCCATTCAGCCGATGGCAGCCCGCGAAGACCGGTGCGCCCCAGTCGCCGGGGCTGCGCGGGACGACGACCGTGACGCCGGTCCGGACCGGGCCCTCGCCGACGACCAGCGGCCCGTCGCCCGCGATGATCGTCGTGTGCCCGACGTGGACGCCGGCCACATCGGTGATGGCGTTGCCCCGGCCGGGCCGTCCGAATCCGATGACGATCCCCAGATCTCGCGTCCGCATGCGCGGATGCTAGTTGCGAGGCTGCTCGAGCGTGGCGGTCGAGGCGTCCTGCGGAACAGGGCGTCGCGGGCCCGGCCGTATCATCGCCACGTGATCCCGAAGTCCCCGTCCAGCGCGCCCCTCCGCCTCCGGCGGTTGCCGGACCGGATCGCCGGCCTGCGTGCCATCGATGTTGCCGAGGGCTTCCGAGACCTGCCCGGGCTCGTCCTCCTCGAGAGCGCCCGGCCCGGCCGCAATGCCCGCTGGACCTACCTCACGGCCGACCCGATCGCCGTCCTCGAGTCGCCAGCTGCCGGACCCGACCCGTTCAGCGTCGCGCGGCGCCTCCTGGGACGCCTCGAGCGGACGCCCATCAACCCCGCCGGCGCACCGCCGTTCCTCGCTGGCCTGGTCGGGTTCCTGGGGTACGACCTGGGTGCCGTCCTGGAGCGCCTGCCAGCCATCGCGCCTGCCGATCAGGACCTTCCGCCACTCCGGCTCGCGCTCCACGACTGGGTCGTGGCATGGGACCGCCGGACCGGCGATGCCTGGCTCGGCGGCCGCGCCGTCGACGGCGATGGACGGCGCCTGGCTCGTCGGCTCGACGACGTCCACGCCCGCTTGACCTCGCCTGTGCGACGCCCCGACGAGCCGGCACCGACGGGCCCGCTCGTCTTCCGATCCGGTCTCGGCCGCCATGCGTACGAGACGGGTGTCGAGCAGGTGCGCCAGCACATCGCCCGCGGCGACGTCTACCAGGCGAACCTCACCCGCCGGCTCGAGGCGCCCTTCGACGGCGATCCATGGGGCCTCTACCGACGGCTGCGGACCGGCGACCCGTCGCTCTTCTCGGCCTACCTCGATCTCGGTCCGAGCCAGCTCAGCGGTCGTCCCCGGGCGCTCCTTTCCGCTTCGCCCGAGCCGTTCCTCTCGGTCGATGCTGAGGGCAACGTCAAGACCGACCCGATCAAGGGGACTCGGCCGCGCGGCCGCGATGCCGCATCCGACCGGGCGCTCGCACGCGAGCTCCTGTCGAGCGCCAAGGACCGGGCCGAGAACGTCATGATCGTCGACGTCCTGCGCAACGACCTCGGGCGGGTCTGCCGGCCGGGGAGCGTGCGCGTGCCACGCCTCTGTCGTCTCGAGCGCACGGCCTCTGTCCAGCACCTCGTCTCCACCGTGACCGGGGTGCTCGCCGAGGGCCGCGACGCGTTCGACCTGCTCGCCGCATCATTTCCGGGCGGTTCGATCACGGGCGCTCCGAAGATCCGCGCGATGGAGATCCTCGAGCAGCTCGAGCCGGTCCGGCGAGGCGCCTACACGGGCGCCATCGGCTGGATCGGGCCCGACGGGGCGATGCAGACCAGCATCGTCATCCGCACGTTCGTGGCCGACGGCCGCCGGCTGACGCTCCATGTCGGTGGCGGGATCACCTGGAAGAGCGATCCGGCCGCGGAATGGGACGAGACGGTCGCGAAGGCGCACGGTCCGCTCGGGGCGATCGGCGCGGTGGAGGTCGAGTGAGCGGAGCCGGGTCGGCGGTCGGTCACGTCTGGGTCGACGGTCGCCTGCTGCCCGCGGACGGAGCCCACCTGTCCGTCTTCGATCGCGGCTTCCAGCTCGGCGACGGGATCTTCGAGACGCTCCGGGTCCGCGGCGGGCACGCGACCGAGCTGGCCGCGCACACCGCCCGCCTCCGACGGTCCGCCGTCGGGCTCGGCATCCCGCTCCCTGATGACATCGCCGCGCGACTGGCGACCGGGATCGCCGCCCTGCTCGCGGCCGAGGGGTTCGATGGTCCGGGCGGCGATGCCTCTGTTCGCGTCACGGTCTCGCGCGGCCCGTTCCGGGGCCGAGGCCTGCTGCCGCCCGACGAGGTCGTCGAGCCCACGATCGCGATCCAGGCCTGGCCGGTCGTCCCGCCACCGGCCGACCATCTCGAGCGTGGGCTCCATCTCGTCGCCTCGGCGGTGCGGCGTGATCCAGCCAGCCCGCTCGCCGCGCTCAAGACGACCTCGCGGGCCGAGTACGTCTTCGCCCGACTCGAGGCCCGTCGGGCCGGTGCCGACGACGCGCTCTTCCTGACCATCGACGGCCACCTCTCGGAAGGGACGTCGGCCAATCTCTTCCTCGTGCGCCGCGGCGCGAGCGACGGCGAGGGCGCCACCGAGCTCGCCACCGAGCTCGCAACACCGGCCATCGAGTGCGCGATCCTGCCGGGCACGACCCGTTCGTGGCTGCTGGCGTGGGGTGCCCGGGTCGGCCTCCGCCCGGTCGAGGGGCGGCTCACCCCGGCCGACCTCGCTGCCGCCGACGAGGCGTTCCTGTCATCGAGCGTGGCCGGGGTCCTGCCGGTCACCCGGTTCGAGGGGGCGCCGATCGGTGACGGGCTGCCCGGGCCGTGGACGCGGCGGGCGCGGGGCGATCGCGAGGCGCTGATCGTGGCCGGCGCTGGGCCCGGCTTGTCGACCGACGAGGCCACCGAGCCGGAGGCGCCGACGTGACACGAGACGAGCTGATCGCCGGGACACGACAACTCGTCGACGAAGGCGATCGACTGCGCGCAAACCCGTCGCTGGCCTCGCTCCAGATGTGGCTCAAGCGGTCGGACGATCTCCTCGCGACGGCTTGGGGGAGCATGGACCGATACCACCTCGCCTGGCTGATGGTCGGCAAGCCCAAGGCGATCGTGCGCGGCCGCCCGATGACGCTCGACGAAGAGGCCGCCTACGTCCGCGAGGTCGCCGAGCAGAAGACCGCCGCCCTGCGCATGAGCCTCGATGCCGTCGAGCGGCAGGGGATGCCCTTCGTCGGCGAGTCGGGTGGCGTGGGACCGGGGGAGGCGCCGGGGACGACGGCGGGTCGCGCGCCAGACCGCGCGCCGGACAGCCCGCCGGACCCCCCGCCGAACCGTGCCGGCTTCCCAGCCGATCCTGCCCTCACCGAACGGCTCGCCGAGGCCCGACGCCGCGCCGCAGAGCACCTCGACCACGACGCCCCACGAGCCCCGCGCCCCGACCGGATGCAGCGCTGACCGCCAGTGGCGTGCCGCCGCCACGGCCGGTCACAACTCCAAGCTGAAGACGACCCGGTCGTCGCCCTCCGCGTCGTAGTCGGGGAATGCCGGCGTGCCGTACAGGTTCTGCGTCCCGGGACCATCGGACGGGGTGAACCCCATCGCCCGGTGGAACCCGACCGAGACCCGGTTGCCCGGCCACGTGGTGGCCGAGACTCGCCTGACCCCACGACCACGGACATCCTCGAAGAAGCGTTCGTAGAGCGTTCGCCCGAGGCCGCGGCGACGATGGTTCGGGCTTGTCGCGACCAGGTGGATGTACGCCTCGTCCGGGTGATCCGAGCTAGCAAAGCCGACGAGGAACCCGACGAGCCGGCCGCTCGGGTCCTCCGCGACCCACGAGGTCCCGCTGAAGTGCCGGAACCACATCCGCAGGAAGGGCGGATGGAGGTTCCGGCCGCCCCACCAGTCGTCGATATGGCCGACGAGACGTAGGTGGTCCGCCTCGACCGGACGCCGCAGGACGACCTCGTCGTTCACCGGGCCGCAAGCCAGGCGAGGATCGCCGCCGCACCGAGTTCGAGTGGGACCAGCGGGCCGAAGACCTCGAGCAGGTACTCCACCGGCGGCAGGATGCCGCCCTCGGTCCGGGCGTACTGCCACAGGCCGAGCTGTCCAAGGGCGACCGCGGCGATCGACAGTCCGACCGCCGCGATGACGCGGCGCCGCCGAGACATGTGATCACCCGCACCATAGGCGAGCCCCGCCGCCACCGCCCAGCCCAGGCCGCCGGCGACGGCGACGAGCCCGGCTGTGATCGCAAAGACCCCGCCGAGGAGGACGATCGCTACCGCGCCGGCGATCGCGGCGACAGTCGAGATCGCGGCGCCACGCGCCACCGACGCCCCGGGATCGGATGTTGGGGCCGCCGCGGCGGCCTCGGCGGCCCGATATCGATCCGATGGTGGATGGGCGAGCCGGCGCTCGCCCGGACTCGACGGTGACGGGGCCGGCGCCTCGTCGGGTGGCGCGCTCGTGTCGGACACCCGGCCATCGTACGCGTGGCAGCCGCACACTCGCCACGCTAGACTCCAGCCATCGTGAGCCACCCCAGCCTGGGCCTGCCGCCGCTCGACCGGACCGCCGGTCTCCCCGAAGCTGCCGAGCGCATCCGCACCAACCAGGAGCGGCTCGCCGCGCGGGCGCTGCGCATCGCGATGGACGCCGACCCCTCGATCGAGACGCGCTACGACGAGGCGGGACTGCGCCACCTGCTGCGCGATGCGGAGCTCCTCGCCGAGCGGGTCGCGCTCTGCCTCGAGACCGGCATGCCCGACCTCGCCCACGAATACGGCGAGTGGACCGCGCCGCATTATCGTCGGCGCCGGACCCCGATGGACGACCTGATCGCGCTGTGCGAGGGCCTTCGGACCGCGTTCCCGAGCGTTCTCGCCCCGGGCGAGGTCGCGCCAGCCTCCGAGGCGCTCGATGCGGCGATCGGCGCCTATCGATGGCACCGCCGGATCGCGGGCGACGCCCGCAAGCGCAACCCGATCATCGCGTTCCTCTACAAGGGCGCCTGAGCGATGACGATCAAGTGGGTCCAGCAGGACCCACTCGTGCTCAATGGCGAACCGTTCTGCTACGGCTCGCGGCTGACCGTCCGCCAGCTCCTCGAGTTGCGCTCCAACGGCTACGACCTGACCCGCATCCTCACCGACCACCCCGAGCTGCGCGTCCTCGGCATCGCCGCGGCCTATGTATACGCCGCCGCCGATCGGGAACGCTACGGCGATTTCCTCGAAGCGGACGGCTCCCTTGTCGGACCGGGCTACAGCGATGCCGAGGCCGCCGGTCTGCCGGCCCAATACCGGGTCCCGGGCGTCGTGATCAAGGCGCAGGCGCCGGCCGCCTGATCAGGCGCGGCCACGCTCGACGGGCCTTCCGGCGACTGGATGGTACGCTCATCCGACACACCCGGAGACCCGCATGTCCGACAGTACGACCGAGACCCCATCCGAGACCGCAAGCACGACGGCAGGACCCGCCGCTGACCCTGCCTTCGACCCCGCTCGCCGGGCGACCGAGCTTGCCATCCTCGATGCGCTGCGCGGCGTCGTCGACCCCGAGATCGGGATGAATGTCGTCGAGCTCGCGCTCATCAAGCAGATCATCCTCGGCCCCGATTCGACCGAGATCAAGATGATCCTGACCACGCCGTTCTGTCCGTATGCCGGGTCGATGATCGCCCAGGTCAAGGAGCAGACGGAGTCCGTGGTCGACCACGACGTGACCGTGACCCTGCTGGCCGAGCGCTGGGACCCGCGCGACGCCGGCCTGATGTGGTGAACCTAGACCTCCAGGAGGGCATGATCCGATGAGTCAGAATCAATTCCCGTACACCTCCGAGCGGACCAGCTCGCCACTCCCCGCCAACACGCCACACCCGCTCTCGGGCGTCTCGCCGGCCGCGCTCGGCGTCAAGCCCGACGCTCGTCTGGCCAATGCGTTCCTCGCCCAGGCCTTCGTCTGGATGTTCGCCGGCCTGCTGGTCACCGCCGGCGTCGTCTTCGCCGTCCAGAGCAATACGAGGCTGCTCGACTTCGCCGCTAGCAACTTCTTCCTGCTGTTCATCGCGCAACTCGGCATCGTGGTCGTGATCAGCGCTGCGATCAACAGGATCAACGCGACGCTGGCGCTTGCGCTCTTCTTCGTCTATGCCGCGACCCTCGGGATCACCGTCGGGTTGATCGTCTCCGCGTACACGACCGGATCCGTCGCCACGGCATTCCTGAGCGCATCCGCGATGTTCGGCGCCGCCGCGGTCTACGGGAAGGTCACCCAGCGCTCACTGGCGGGGCTGGGCGGGATCCTGTTCATGGGGATCATCGGGCTGCTGGTCGCGATGCTGATCAACTTCATCGTCGGGAGCAGCGCCATCAGCTGGATCATCTCGATCGTCGGTGTCGTCCTGTTCACGGCGCTGACCGCGTACGACGTCCAGCGCATCCAGTCGGGCGCGATCGCCGCCCAGACGGGTTCGATGGAGAAGGCCGCGGTCATCGGCGCACTTCAGCTCTATCTGGACTTCGTCAACCTGTTCCTGTTCATGCTGCGACTGCTCGGCGGCCGCAACTAGTGTCTCCTTGCGGAAATAGCTAGACGATACTGATGATCGCAGCTACGATGCTCGGCATGGCCAATCATCCGGCGCCTCCACTGTCGGTGAGCGAATCCGATCTCGAGGTCCTCCGGGCGCTCGTTCGAGCGCGGACG
>JBBQDL010000011.1:0-59630 GCA_038319665.1 Candidatus Limnocylindrales bacterium | reverse complement strand
CTCCAGCCGCACCGGGTCGAGACGTTCAAGTTCAGCCGGGATCCCGAGCTCGTGGCCAAGGTGACCGACGTGGTCGGGCTGTATCTCAACCCGCCCGAGCGGGCGATCGTCCTGTCGGTCGACGAGAAGACCCAGATCCAGGCCCTCGATCGGACCGCGCCGATGCTCCAGCTGCGGCCGGGCCAGGTTGAGCGCCACACCCACGATTACAAGCGCAACGGCACGCTCAGCCTGTTCGCCGCCCTCGAGGTCGCGACCGGGCAGGTGACCAACCAGGCAGCGGCTCGCCATCGGGCCAGTGAGTTCCTCGACTTCCTCAACCTCCTCGCCCGGACCTACCCGCGTCGCCCGATCCACGTCGTCCTCGACAACGTGAGCACCCACAAGACGCCCGAGATCGCGCAGTGGCTCGGCCGCCACAAGCGCTTCCACTTTCACTTCACCCCGACCTCGGCGTCGTGGATGAACCAGATCGAGACGTGGTTCGGCATCCTCTCCCGGCAGGCCATCCGGCGCGGCAGCTTCGAAAGCGTCCGGGCCGTCAGCGCCGTGATCGAGCGGTTCACCCGCGAATGGAACGAGGGGGCGACGCCATTCAAGTGGGTCAAGAACGCCGACGAGATCTTGGCCAAGGCCGTCCGCAAGACGCAAGCCGATTCCGGCGCGCGACACTAGGTGGTCATAGCCCCGAACGCGGCGATCCTGCGACGCCACACCCCGCCCGAGGACGCGCCAGCCCCCGCCGTCGGGCACTCGTCCGAGCTTCTTGTGGTCCTGGTGGACGAGCGCGCCCGGATGGCAGGCCACATAGCGGACGGGAGCAGCGGTCACCCGGTCGGTGTCGCGCAGCCGGTTCAGGCCGGCGCGGCGGAGGACGCCATAGATCGTCGAGCGCGGGTATCCGGTGAGCGGAGCCAGGCGGGCCGGGCCATAGCGCCGACGGGCTCGCACCCGGAGGATCGTCGCAGTGATCTCCTCGGACGATCGGCGGGGCGAGCGATGGGGTCGCGAGCTGCGGTCCTCCAGGCCGGGCAGACCGTCGGCCCGATAGCGACGGACCCACTTGTACGCCGTCGCCCGGCTCATCCCGAGCTGCTCGGCCACCGTCGCCACCGGCCAGCCGTCGATCACGACCCGTTTCACCAGCAGTTGCCGACTGAAGACGGTGAGACGAGCACTAGGATGTGCCACGAGAGCCTCCGACCGGTATGGGTACTCAACACCTCACACCGTGCCGCGGGGCTCTCATTTGTCAACAACGTCTTCGGTCACCACAGCTAGGCCTCGACCGCGAGCCGGCGCAGGACCGCGGGCAGGATCCCGCCGGCCAGGTAGTACTCGACGTCGATCGGTCCGTCGAGCCGGGCGATCGCCTCGAACCGGCGCTCCCGCCCATCGTCGGATCGCGCGACCACCGTCACGCGCTGGCGCGGGGTGGGCACACCCTTCGGCCCGTTCACCGACAACGTCTCGCGGCCCGTCAGACCGTTCGAGGCGGCGGTCTCGCCAGGGTTGAACTGGATCGGCAGGATCCCCATGCCGACGAGGTTCGAGCGATGGATCCGCTCGAAGCTCTCGGCGAGGACGAGTCGCACGCCGAGCAGCGCCGGGCCCTTGGCCGCCCAGTCGCGCGACGAGCCCGAGCCATACTCCCGCCCGGCGATGACCGCGAGCGGGACGCCCTCGGCGGCGTAGCGCATCGCGACATCGAAGATGAACCCCGGCTCGCCGTCGGGCTGGTGGATCGTGTACGGCCCTTCCCGGCCCTCGACCAGCCGGTTTCGCAACCGGATGTTGGCGAAGGTGCCGCGCATCATCACCTCGTGGTGACCGCGTCGGGCGCCATACGAGTTGAACTCCAGCGGACTCACTCCCCGCGCCTGGAGCCACTGGCCGGCGGGCGACATCGGCGCGATCGAGCCGGCCGGCGAGATGTGGTCGGTCGTCACCGAATCGCCGAGGACAGCGAGGACACGGGCGCCCGTGATGTCGCCTACGGGTGGGGCCGCGAGCGTCAACCCGTCGAAGAACGGCGGCTTCGCGATGTAGGTCGAATCGTCGACCCAGTCGTAGCGGTCGCCCGACGGGATCGGTAGCGCTCGCCAGCGATCGTCGCCGTCGAAGACCGTCGCGTACGTCCGCCGGAAGAGCTCCGGGTCGATGCTGTCGGCGATGACCGAGCGGATCTCCTCTGGCTCCGGCCAGATGTCGGCGAGGAAGACGGGCGTGCCATCGGTGGCGATGCCGAGCGGCTCGCTCGTGAGATCGATGTCGACCGTGCCCGCCAGCGCGAACGCGACGACGAGCGGGGGAGAGGCAAGGTAGCTCGCGCGCGCGAGCGGGTGGATCCGGCCCTCGAAGTTGCGGTTGCCCGAGAGGACGGCGGCCACGACCAGGTCGTGCGCCTCGATCGCCCTGGCGACGGCTTCGTCGAGGGGCCCCGAGTTGCCGATGCACGTCGTGCAGCCATAACCCGCCAGGGCGAACCCGAGCGCTTCGAGCGGGGCCATCAGGCCAGCCGCCTCGAGGTAGCCGGTGACGGCTCGCGAGCCCGGGGCCAGCGAGGTCTTGACCGTCGGCTCGACGCGCAGCCCACGGGCGACCGCGTTGCGGGCGAGCAGGCCGGCGCCGACCATCACGGTCGGATTCGAAGTGTTGGTACAGGAGGTGATCGCCGCGATCGCGACCGACCCGTGGCGAACGACGGCCATCTCGCCGCCCATCTCGATCGCGACGCCGCCATTGTCGGTCGCCCCGGTCGTTCCGCCCTCATCGGTCAGCCGGCCGAGGTCCTCCTTGGCCGCCGCCGACAGCGCGACCGCCGGGAATGCGGCGTGGAAGTTGGCCGGGAGGCCCGGCAACTCGACCCTGTCCTGCGGCCGCCGCGGCCCGGCGACAGATGGTTCGACGCTCGCGAGGTCGAGCTCGAGGAGCTCGTCGAAGGTCGGCCCGCCGCCAGGTTCGCGCCACAGGCCCTGGGCGCGGGCATACTGCTCGACGAGCGCGATGCGTTCAGGCGAGCGGCCGGTCATGCGCAGGTAGCCGATCGTCTCGTCGTCGATCGGGAAGAGCGTCGCGGTCGCCCCGAACTCGGGGCTCATGTTGCTGATGGTGGTTCGGTCGGCGAGGGCCAGGGTCGCGAGGCCGTCGCCCGCGAACTCCACGAAGGCGCCGACCACGCCGTGGGCTCGCAGCATCTCGGTGACGACCAGCACGAGGTCCGTCGCCGTCGAGCCGCGCGGCAGCGCGCCGTGCAACCGGACGCCGACGACGTGCGGCATCGGCTGGTAGAGGGGCTGGCCAAGCAGGACCGCCTCCGCCTCGATGCCACCGACGCCATAGCCCAGGACGCCCAGGCCGTTGACCATCGTCGTGTGCGAGTCGGTGCCGACGAGGGTGTCCGGGAAGGCCAGCCGGCGACCCTCCCCGTCATCCCTGTCAGTGACGACCGTGGCCAGGAACTCGAGGTTGACCTGGTGGACGATCCCGGTCCCGGGCGGCACGACGCGCAGGTCGCGGAAGGCGGTCTGGGCCCAGCGCAGGAGCTGGTAGCGCTCGCCGTTCCGGTCGTATTCGCGCTCGACGTTGAAGGCGAACGCACTCGGCGTCCCGAACCGGTCGATCTGGACGGAATGGTCGATGACGAGGTCGGCGGGGACGAGTGGGTTGACCTTGGCCGGATCGCCCCCGAGATCGGCCATCGCGTCGCGCATGACCGCGAGATCGACCACCGCCGGGACACCAGTGAAGTCCTGGAGCAGGACGCGGGCGGGCATGAACGGGATCTCGGCCTCGGCCGCGACCCCGGGCCGCCAGGCCAGCAGGGCCTCGACGTCCTCCGGATGGACCGTCCCGCCACCCGCGTGACGGAGGAGGTTCTCGAGCAGGATCTTGATCGTGACGGGCAGCGTCGCGAGGTCGATCCGATTGGCGACGGCATCGAGTCGATAGACGTCGGGCAGCCCCTCGCCCAGGGACGTCCGGGCGCCGAATGGGTCCATCCGTGACAACGCGTCGGTCCTCGCTCGCTGGCTACACTCGTCGGATGCAAGCCTACCGCGCTCGACCGACGGCCGCCCCGAACGCCTCGTGAGAGCCTGGGGCGACCTGCCGGGTGACGATCCGGGCCGCGACCGCGCCGACACCGAGGCTGCTATCGAGGCGGCCGGGATCGATCTCGACCCACCACCGCCGGGGTTGCACCGCCACGGCGACGAGACGCACCCGAGTGATCACGCCCATCCCCATGTCCATTCCGGGCCGGGCCAGCCGCCGATCATCGGCATCGTCGGAGCCGGGGCGGTCGGGACGGCCCTCGGGTTGGCGCTCAGCCGGGGTGGCTGGCCGATCCACGCCGTCGCCAGCCGCGACGCCGGTCGCCGCGAGCGGTTCCGTTCGCTGGTCGAGGTCGGCCGCGTCTTCGCGGACCCCGAACCGATCCTCGACGATGTGGAGCTCATCATCCTGGCCGTCCCCGATGACGCCATCGCGCCGCTCGCCGCCTCGCTCCGGATGTACAGCGGGCAGGCGATGGTCCATACCAGCGGCGCGCTCGGTGCCGAGGTCCTCGCCCCGGCGATGGCGGCCGGCACCCAGATCGGGGCGTTCCATCCGCTGGTCGCCTTCGCCGACACAGAGCGTGCTGTCGCCGCGCTCCACGGGGCGACCGTGGCCATCGAAGGCGACGATCAGCTGGTGGCGATGCTGGCCGACATGGCCGAGGCGGTCGGGGCGACCGCGGTCCGGCTCGCCGAAGGTTCCAAGGCGGCCTATCACGCCGCGGCCGTCCTGGCCGCCGGGGGATTCGTCGCGCTCCTCGACGCCATCGCTGAGCTCGGCCGGGTGGCGGGTCTCGACGAGGCTGGCGCTCTGGCGGTCTACGGACCGCTCATCGAGGGCACACTTGGCAACGCCCGGTCGCTCGGGATCCGGGCCGCGCTGACCGGGCCGATGACGCGGGGAGATGTCGGGACACTCGTCGCACATCTCGCCACGCTTCGGGCTCACGCGCCCGGCGTCCTCGAGCTGTACGTCGCCGCGGCGCGGCGCGAGATCGAGCTCGCGGAGGGGCGGGGCGCCCTGGCACCGGAGGTCTCGACGGAGATGCGGGCCGCGCTCGCATCGGCCTTGCAACGCCCGCCTGAACCAGTACCATAGCCTCCCATGGATCACAGCATCGCGGCCAAGTACGCGGCACGCCCGGCGGCGCGATTCGTCCGCCCATCGACCCGCGTCAGGGAGCGCCGGCTGGGCCTCCGCCCGTCCGGGTCGTTCCACGCCCCGGGCGTCGGCGCGACCGTCCTGCTCGGCCCCGAGGTCGCGCCGCTCGCGCGCCTGCGAGCCGGCTGGCGGGCCATCCATCCGGCGGTCTCGCGGCGGCAGCGAAGCGGGCGGCTGCGCCCGCTCGTGGCGATGGAATGGGCCCGCTCCGGGCGCCCCGGCGCGACCCGACGTCCGGGCGCCGCGTCGGCGCCGTGGTCCGGCTGAGGACGTCGACCGCCACCTCCGCCGGCGGGATCGTCGTGCGACGCGAGTCGGGGCAGCCGTGGCTCGTGGTCGGGATGCGGCGCCGCGAACGCGACGGCCGGACCTGGACGCTCCCGAAGGGCACGCCGAACCGGGGCGAGAGCCGTGAGGAGACCGCCCTTCGCGAGGTCAAGGAGGAGACGGGCCTCGAGGTCCGGATCACGGGTCCGCTCGATTCGATCGAGTACTGGTTCGTCCAATCGGGCGCCCGGATCCACAAGACCGTCCACTATTTCATGATGGAACCGATCGGCGGCGAGCTCGAGCAGCACGACCACGAGTTCGACGAGGTGCGCTGGATCCCGTTCGACCAGGCGGCGACGATGCTCACCTTTGAGACCGAACGCGCGCTCGTCGCCCGGGCCGCCGAGTCGCTCGCCGGGCCGGCGACGGCGGAGGCCACGTCGTGACCGACGCCACGGACACGCCGATCCACCTCACGCCGCTGAGCGAGACGCACCGCGAGCTCGGGGCGCGGCTCATCGAATTCGGCGGCTGGCTGATGCCGGTCCAGTACGGCTCGATCATCGAGGAACACCGGACGGTCCGCGAGCGGGTCGGGCTGTTCGACCTGTCGCACATGGGCGAGCTGTACGTGGAAGGACCCGAGGCCGGGCCCGCGCTGGCGGCCGCGCTCGTCTCGGACCCGCCGAGGCTTACTGTCGGGCGCGCGGGCTATTCGATGATCTGCATGCCCAGCGGCGGGATCATCGACGACCTGATCGTCTACCGGTTGGGCGAAACGAGCTTCCTCGTTGTGGCGAATGCCGGGAACGCGGCGATCGTCTCGGATGCGCTGGCCGAGCGGCTGACCGGCTTCAAGGCCGTCCTCGACGATCGGTCGTTGGCCACCGGCCTCCTCGCGGTCCAGGGCCCCCTCGCGGTCGAGGTGCTCGCGCCGCTCACCGACGTCGACCTTGCGGCGTTGCGCTACTACGCAGCGGCCGAGGGGCACGTTGCCGGGATCCCGGGCCTGGTCGCCCGGACCGGGTACACCGGGGAGGACGGGTTCGAGATCTTCGTGGACACGGCGCAGACCGAAGCACTCTGGCAGGCGCTGCTGCCGGCCGTCCGCGCGGCGGGCGGACAGCCGATCGGGCTCGGCGCTCGGGACACGCTCAGACTCGAGGCCGGGATGCCGCTCTATGGCAACGAGCTCGATCTCGACACCAACCCGTTCGAGGCCGGTCTCGGGCGCGTCGTCAAGCTCGACAAACCCGGTGAGTTCGTTGGTCGTGCCGCGCTCGAGAAGGTCGCCCGCGACGGCCCGGCCAGGCGTCTCGTCGGACTCATCGTCGAGGGCCGGGGGATCGCACGGCATGGCTACCCCGTCTGGTCCGGCGAGCGGCGGATCGGGGTGGTGACCAGCGGGACCCAGTCACCGACGCTCGGCGTGCCCATCGCGATGGCCTATGTCGCACCCGCGGACGCGGAGCCGGACACCGTTGTCGAGATCGAGATCCGCGAAGCTCGCGTCCCGGCGCGTGTCGTCGCCATGCCGTTCTACAGGAGGGAAACCTGACGCCGATGGTGCCGACCGACCTTCGTTACACCAAGGATCACGAGTGGGTCCGCGTCGACGGGGAGTCGGCGACGATCGGGATCACCGCGTACGCCGCCGACCAGCTCGGGGACATCGTCTTCGTCGAGCTGCCCGAAGCGGGACGGACGCTCGAGCAGTTCGCCACGTTCGGGGTGGTCGAGTCCGTCAAGGCGGTCAGCGACCTCTTCACCCCGGTGAGCGGGGAGGTCACCGAGGCCAACCCGGACCTGGCCGCGAGCCCGGAGCTCGTCAACTCCGATCCATATAAGGGTGGCTGGATGATCCGCGTCAGGCTTGCCGACCCGACCCAGGTCGACGACCTCCTCGACGCGGCGGCCTACGACGCCCTGGTCGTGGCGGGCTGACTGCCGCGATGCCATACGGTCCCCATACGGCTGACGACCGAGCCCGGATGCTCGGAGCGCTCGGCCTCACATCGGTCGACCAGCTCTTCGAGGACATCCCGGTCGAGCTGCGCGCCTCGCACCTCGACCTGCCCGATCCTGAGCCCGAGCTCGAGCTAGCGGCGCGGCTGACGGGGCTGGCGGCCCGCAACCGGACCGACCTCGCGTCCTTCCTCGGCGCGGGCGTCTACCGCCACTGGAGCCCGCCGGCGGTCGACCAGCTGCTCCTGCGCGGTGAGTGGTACACGGCCTACACGCCGTACCAGCCGGAGATCAGCCAGGGGACCCTCCAGAGCATCTACGAGTATCAATCGCTGCTCGCCGAGTTGGTCGATCTCGACGTCGTCTCGGCATCGCATTACGACGGCGCGGCGGCCACCGCCGAGGCGGCCCTGATGACCTGTCGGGCGAGCCGACGCGAACGCGTGCTCATCTCGCGCGGCGTTCATCCCCACTATCGGCAAACGGCGCGGACCTATTTCGAGGGTGGGCTCGAGCTCGAGGAGATCCCGCTCGTCGCAGACGGCGAGGCCGCCGGGACGACCGACCTGGCCGCCCTCGAGCGGATGCTGGCCGAACCGGGCCGCCCGGTCGCCGGTGTCATCGCCGCGCAGCCGGACTTCCTCGGCCTGCTCGAGCCGATGCCCGAGATCGGCCGGCTGGCGCACGCCGCGGGCGCCCTCTTCGTTGCGGTCATCGAGCCGGTCAGCCTGGCGGTCCTGGCACCGCCGGGAGCCTATGGCGCCGACATCGCGGCGGGCGAGGGCCAGCCCCTGGGGATCGCCCCGCAATACGGCGGCCCTTACCTCGGCATCCTGGCCTCGACCGATGCCCTCGTCCGCCAGATCCCGGGCCGGCTGGTCGGGATGACCGCCGACCTCGACGGCCGGCGGGCTTTCGTCATGACGTTGCGCGCGCGCGAGCAGGACATCCGGCGCGACAAGGCGGCCAGCAATATCTGTACCAACCAGGCCCTGCTCGCGCTCGCGGCGTCGATCTATCTCGCGGCGATCGGTCCCCACGGACTGCGTGACGTGGCGGCGCTCGGCGCCGCCCGGGCCGCCGAGCTCGAAATGGCCCTGGCTGCGGTCGGCGCGGAGCGGCTGCACCCCGGGCCGTACCTCAACGAGTTCGTGATCCGCATCCCGGAGGCCCGGACCGTCCACCGCCGGCTGCTCGATGCGGGCGTGCTGGCGGGTCTCGTCCTGGCCGATGCGGAACCCGACGACCCGAGCCTCACCGACGGCCTCCTCGTATGTGCGACCGAGGTCACGACCCCGGCCGAGATCGTCCAGTTCGCGGTCGCCCTGGCCGCGGTCCTCGGCCACGCGGACATCCCGGACATCGCGGACGCCGCGGCGGTCGCTCGATGAGCGTCACCGGCGAGCGTCTCCAGCCGACCCTCTTCGAGCGCGGCCGGCCCGGACGTGGCGGGGGCAAGATCCCGCACCCGCCCAAGGACGCCCTCGACCGCATCCCGGCGGCCGCCCGCCGGACGGGCGCACCGGCGCTGCCCGAGATGAACGAGGCCGACGTCGTCCGCCACTACGTCAACCTGTCGCAGCTCAACTACGCCGTCGACACCGGGTTCTACCCGCTCGGCTCGTGCACCATGAAGTTCAACCCCAAGCTCAACGAATGGGCCGCCCGACTGCCCGGCTTCGCGAGCCTCCATCCGCTCGCCCCGGACAAGATCGCCCAGGGCACGCTCCAGCTCCTGTGGGAGCTCGAGCGCGCGCTCGCCGAGATCTCGGGGATGAGCGCCGTCACCCTCCAGCCGGCGGCCGGAGCCCAGGGCGAGCTGACCGGGATCCTGATGATCCGTGCGCATCATCGCGCTCGCGGCGACACCGAGCGCGACGAGGTCCTCGTCCCGGACTCCAGTCACGGGACCAACCCCGCTACGGCCACCATGGCCGGCTACAAGACGATCACCATCCCGTCGGCCGCCGACGGGGGCGTGGACCTCGATGCCTTTCGGGCGGCCCTCGGACCACGCACGGCCGCGGTCATGATCACCAACCCCTCGACGCTCGGATTGTTCGAGGCGAGGATCGGCGAGCTGCTCGACGAGGTCCACGCCGCCGGCGCCCTGGCCTACATGGACGGCGCGAACCTCAACGCCATCCTGGGTCGGTTCAAGCCCGGCGAGGCCGGCTTCGATGTCATGCATTTCAACGTCCACAAGACCTTCTCGACGCCGCACGGCGGTGGTGGGCCGGGGGCCGGCCCGGTCGGCGTCGGTGAGACGCTCATCCCCTACCTCCCGTCGCCCCGGGTCCTGCGCGAGGACGACGGCACCTATCGCCTCGAGCGGCCGGGGGAGCGCCCGACCTCGATCGGTCGGCTGCGGGCCTTCGTCGGCAACACCGGCGTCCTCGTGCGCGCGTATGCGTATATCCGCGCCCACGGCGGGTCTGGCCTGCGCGAGGTGAGCGACGACGCCGTCCTGGCCGCCAACTACCTCAAGCACCGGCTCGCGGGGACCTACGACATCCCGTTCGACCGTCCCTGCAAGCACGAGTTCGTCGCGTCCGCGGAGACGATCAAGAAGCGGACCGGGGTGAGGACGCTCGATATCGCCAAGCGCCTCATCGACTACGGCTACCATCCGCCGACGATCTACTTCCCCCTGACGGTCGAGGAGGGGATGCTGATCGAACCCACCGAGACCGAATCGGTCGAGACGCTCGACGCCTTCGCGGACGCGTTGATCGCCATCGCTGCCGAGGCGGAAGCCTCGCCCGAGCTGGTCACGGGCGCCCCCCACAGCGCCCCGGTCCGCCGTCTCGACGAGGCCAGCGCCGCCCGCCACCCGAACCTCCGCTGGCGTCCGATGACCGGCGCGGAGACGCCCTGCCCCGATTGAAAGACAACCGTCACCCGCCAAGCGAACGCTCGTTAGGTTCGAAGTTGACAGTCGGTGAGGCGCTGTGGATAGTACCGGCAGCGCACCGACCGATCCGTGCTGGCGCTGTTGCTCGCCCATCGACCGCTTCGAGCGGGAGGCTCGATCCGGAAACGAGGGAGAACCGAGGCAGCGCTGACGATGTGCGGGTGGGCCGCGGTAGCGAGGTATCGGGTTAGAGACCCGTTCGGAGGAGAATCCATGCAGAAACGACTCACCGGCATCCTTGCCACGTTCGCCATCATCCTGGCGGCGTGCGGCGGTGCCACCACATCGTCTGCGCCATCGACGGCACCGGTGACCTCGGTCGCCCCGGGTGGGTCGCCGGCCGCATCGACGACGGAGAGCGCGGCCCCGAGCATCGCGGATATGGCGGCAACCCAGGTCCTCAAGATCGACCTCGCCAATGAACCGCCGACGCTCGATCCGAACAAGGCCCAGGACTCGACCTCGATCGCCGTCCTCCAGGGCATCAGCCGCCCGCTCGTCTACTTCGACAAGGACCTCAAGATCGTCGACGAGCTCGCCGCGTCGCACGAAGTCTCGGCGGACGCCAAGACGATCACCTTCCACCTGCGCGACGCCAAGTACAGCAACGGCGACCCGATCGTGGCCGGCGACCTCGTGTACGGCTGGAAGCGGCTGCTCGATCCGCGCACAGCGGCCCCCTATTCCTATGTCATGGCCGAAGTGGTCGGCGCCAACGACCTCCTCGCGCTCGCTGGCGCGAAGACCCCGCCGACCGATGCCGCGATCCAGGCGCTCCTCGACAAGGTCGGTGTCTCCGCTCCGGATGACAAGACCTTCATCGTCCAGCTGACCAAGCCGGCGACCTACTTCCTGTCCGTCTGCGCGCTGTGGATCACGGTGCCGGTCGAGAAGAAGTGGATCGAGAGCCCGAACGCCACCGAGGCGGCGAACTACGTGTCGTCCGGCCCGTTCAAGCTCGACACCTGGAACCACAACAGCCAGATCATCCTCAAGCCGAACCCGAACTGGTACGGCGCTCAGAAGCCGCTCCTGACCGAGATCGACATGTCGATGACCACCGAGCCCGCCCAGGGCCAGGCGGCCTACGAGGCCGGCCAACTGGACATGGTCCTGACGCCGAGTCCGGATGCGAAGCGCGTCAAGGATGACCCGACCCTCGGTCCACAGGTCGTCGACGTGCCGCAGCTCGCGATCACCTATTACGACTTCAACAACGGCGTCGATCCCAAGACCCTGACCACCCTCAAGCGGTGCGCCGATCCGAAGGCGTGCCCGACCATGAACAAGGACTTCCGGATCGCGCTGACGCAGGCGATCGACAAGAAGGCCTTCATCGACGCGACCTTCGCCGGCCTGGGTCAGCAGGCCAACAGCTTCGTGATGCCGGGCATCCCGGGCTACCAGGCGGACCTTAACCCGTATCCGTTCGATCTCGCGTCGGCCAAGACGCACATGAACACGGCCCTCGCGGCCCTCGGCGTCAAGGACGCGGCCTCGCTCGGCAAGTTGAAGTTCGGCTTCAACTCCGGCGCCGGCCACGAGCCTCGCGTCGCGTTCCTGGCCGAGGCCTGGCGACAGGCATTCGGTCTCCAGACCGAGCAGATCGGCAGCGACTTCAGCGTCTTCCTGCAGCAGCGCACCGCGGGGCTGTACGACATCGCCCGCGATGGCTGGGGCGCCGATTACCCGCACGCGAACAACCAGCTCGGTCTGTTCACCTGCGGCGGCGGCAACAACGACAACCAGTACTGCAACAAGGACTACGACGCGCTCATGGCCCAGGCGGCCGGCGAGTCCGATCAGGACAAGCAGGTCGCGCTCTACAATCAGGCTCAGACGATCCTGATGAACGACGCGGCCATGCTCCCGCTCCGCTTCGGTACTGCCCGATATGAGGTCGAGCCATACGTCGGCGGCCTCAGCATCACTCCGGCCGACTCGCAGTTGCCGGGCGACAAGTTCTACGAGACGATCTACATCAAGCAGCACTAGTCGCCCACGGCGACTGGTCCCCGGTGGACCGGCCTCACGGCCGGTCCACCGGAACAACGTCCGGACTTCACTAGCAGAGTGACACCGTGATCGCATATATCGGCCGGCGCTTCCTGTGGATCATCCCGGTGCTGTTCACGGTCTCGGTCATCACCTTCATCCTCATGCACTCGGTCCCGGGCGGACCATGGGACCGCGAGAAGCAGCTCCCGGCGGCGACCCAGGACCGTCTAAATGCCAAGTACGGGCTCGACCAGCCGATCTACATCCAGTACATCACCTGGGCCGGCAAGTTCATCCAGGGCGACCTCGGTCCGTCGTATCGGTACACCGATCGGTCGGTCAACGACATCGTCGCCTCCGGCATCTGGACGACCGTCCAGCTTGGCGTGATGGCCTTCCTGCTGTCGGTCATCGTCGGCATCCCGCTCGGGATCTTCGCGGCCCTCGGGCACAACAAGCTGCCCGACTACATCGCCACGAGCCTGTCCATCGTCGGCATCGCCACGCCCAGTTTCGTGCTGTCGATCATGCTCATCGTGTTCTTCGCGGTCCAATTACGGTGGTTCCCGACCGGGAACTGGAAGGGTCCTAACACCTGGGTGCTGCCGACGGTCGCGCTTGCCGGCTTCCCGATCGCGGTGATCGCCCGCTACACCCGGGCGTCGATGCTCGAGGTGACCCGGAAGGACTACATCCGGACCGCCCACAGCAAGGGCCTGAAAGACCAATCCGTGGTGACGCGGCACATGATTCGCAACGCCCTGATCCCGGTCGTGACGATCCTCGGGCCGACGCTGGCCTTCCTGGTCACGGGTTCCTTCATCATCGAGCGCATCTTCGGGATCCCGGGCGTGGGCCAGTTCTACATCACCGCCATCTCGACGCGTGATTACAGCCTGCTGATGGCGATGACCATGCTGTACGCGTTCGCGGTGGCGTTCCTCAATGTGGTGGTCGATGTGCTGTACGCGTACATCGATCCCCGGATCCGCTACAGCTAGGAGCGCGCGAGATGGCGACAAACACGACCGTCGTCGGGACCCGGATCGCGAAGCCGAAGGCCGCGGCCGGTCCGTGGCGCGAGGCGGCCGGCCGGCTCTTCCGGAACAAGCTGGCCGTGGTCGGCCTGGTCATCGTCGCGCTCTTCCTGTTCTGCGGGATCTTCGGGCCGCTCATCGCGCCCTGGCCTTATCAGGTCCAGGACCTCAAGGCGGTCTTCGCCAACGGCGACCGGCCGCTGCCGCCGTTCTCGCCCAACCACTTCCTCGGTACCGACCAGCTCGGCCGTGACCTGCTCAGCCGACTTCTCGACGGCGCCCGGATCAGCGTGACAGTCGCCTTCGTCGTGCAGGCGGTGATCCTGTTCATCGGCGTGCCGGTCGGCGCGATCGCGGGCTGGTTCGGCGGTCGAACGGACAACTTCCTGATGCGCCTGACCGACGTCATCTACGCCTTCCCCGACCTGCTGTTCATCATCCTGCTGTCGGTCGCCTTCCGCGAGACAGCGTTCGGCCAGGCCCTCGACGGCCTGTTCCTCGTCTTCGTGGCGATCGGCCTGGTCGGCTGGGTGACCGTCGCGCGGCTTACCCGCGGTCAGCTGCTCTCGCTCAAGGAGACCGAGTTCGTCGAGGCGGCCAAGGCGATCGGCGTCTCTGATCGCAAGATCGTGACCCGCCACCTGCTGCCCAACGGCATGGGCCCGATCATCGTCGCCATCACGCTCGGCATCCCGACCGCGATCCTGGCCGAGGCGACGCTGGCGTACATCGGGGTCGGCGTCCAGCCGCCGCGCGCATCGTGGGGCAGCCTGATCGCCGACGGCCAGACGTTCATCCGCTCCGAGCCCCATCTGGTGCTCTTCCCGGCGATCTTCATCGCGCTCGCGCTGATCGGCTTCACCTTCCTCGGTGACGGCCTGCGCGACGCGCTCGACCCGAAGCTCAAGGGAAAGCAATAGGTGGTGGGCGCTGACGAGGGGATCCCCGCCACCGACGCACCGTCCATCATCGAACTGTCCGCCGACGACGTCCTGCGGGCGCGCACCGAGGCCGTCGCCAACGCCGGGGTGGGGCGCAAGGCCGCCCATCTGCTCGAGGTGAGCGGCCTGTCGACCCATTTCTTCACGCCGGATGGGGTGGTCCAGGCGGTCGATGACGTCAGCTTCGACGTCGGCTACGGCGAGACGCTCGGCCTGGTCGGCGAATCGGGCTGCGGCAAAAGCGTCTCGGCGCTCTCGATCGCGCGCCTCGTCCCCGACCCGCCGGGCAAGATCATTGCGGGATCGATCCTGTTCGACGGGATCGACGTCCTCAAGCTGAGCTCGGAGGACATGCGCAAGCTCCGGGGCAAGGAGATCGGCTTCATCTTCCAGGACCCGCTGACCAGCCTCAACCCGACGCTGACCATCGGCTACCAGATCGGGGAGTCGATCCGCGAGCACATGGGACTCTCGCCCAAGGCCGCCCGCGAACGGATCACCGAGCTCCTGGCCAAGGTCGGGATCCCGCGACCGAAGGATCGGCTCAACGACTACCCGTTCCAGTTCTCGGGGGGGATGCGCCAGCGTGTCATGATCGCGATCGCCCTGTCGTGCGACCCGAAGCTGATCCTCGCCGACGAGCCGACGACCGCCCTCGACGTGACGATCCAGGCGCAGATCCTCGAGCTCATCCAGCGGCTGTCGTCCGAGTTCGGGACCGCGGTCCTGCTCATCACCCACGACCTCGGCATCGCGGCCGGGATGTGCGACCGGGTCAACGTCATGTACGCCGGCCGGATCGTCGAGACCGGGTCGGTTGACACGCTCTTCGAGAAGCCGCGCATGCCGTATGCGTGGGGCCTGCTCGATTCGCTGCCGCGCATCGACGATGTCCGCGGCGACCGGCTGCGGACGATCGAGGGGCTGCCGCCGATCCTGATCTCGCCGCCCAACGCCTGTCGGTTCGCCCCGCGCTGCGATTTCGCCCGGGACGTCTGCTGGGCGAACGAGCCGGCCCTGACGCACCGCGATGAACCCGGCCACCTCGCCCGCTGCTGGGCGACCGAGACTGGCGGGTGGATCGAGTGACGACCGCGACCCCGGCGCCCACCGTGACCCCGGGCCCGCGCCCGCACGACCCGGCCAACCTCGTCGAGATCGACAACCTGAAGGTCTATTTCCCGATCCGCTCGGGGATCTTCAAGACGCAGAAGGGGACGGTCAAGGCGGTCGACAACGTCACCTTCGAGGTGCGCCGCGGCGAGACGCTCGGCCTGGTCGGGGAGTCCGGTTGCGGGAAGAGCACGATCGGCCGGGCGATGATCCGGCTGCGCGACGCGACGAGCGGGTCGGTCCGCTTCGACGGTGTCGACCTGACGACCCTCAGCACCGGCGAGCTGCGCAAGATGCGGCGGCGGATGCAGATCATCTTCCAGGATCCATACGGGTCGCTCGACCCGAGGATGACCGTCGGCTCGATCGTCAGTGAACCGATCGAGACCCATCACCTGGCGTCCGGTGACGCGAAGGACGAGCGGGTCGCCGACCTGCTCAGGCTGGTCGGCCTCGACCCGAACTACATCAAGCGCTACCCGCACGAATTCTCGGGCGGGCAGCGACAGCGCATCGGGGTCGCGCGAGCGCTTGCGGTCGAACCCGAGTTCATCGTCTGCGACGAGCCGATCTCGGCCCTCGACGTCTCGATCCAGGCACAGGTCCTCAACCTGTTGACCGACCTGCGCAAGCGCCTCGGACTGACCTATCTCTTCGTCGCGCACGACCTGTCGGTGGTCAAGCACATCAGCGACCGGGTGGCGGTCATGTACCTCGGCCGGATCGTGGAGGTCGGCCCGCCCGACATCCTGTATTCGGCGCCGGGTCATCCCTACACCCGGGCCCTCCTCTCGGCGGTGCCGGTCCCGGATCCCGTCGCCGAGCGGAAGCGACGCCGCGTCATCCTCAAGGGCGACGTGCCGAGCCCGGTCAACCCGCCGCCCGGCTGCCGGTTCCATACCCGCTGCTGGCTATATGAGCGCCTCGGCCAGCCCGAGGACTGCCGGACGATCGATCCCGAGCTCAAGATGGTGGCCGACGTCGCCGACCACCGGGCCGCCTGTCACCACGCCGATGAGGCGCTCAAGACCGACGTCGGGATCGCGCACATCGGCCAGGAGCTCATCCGGCGCGGGACGCCGGCGACGGCGCTCGCGACCCTCGCGAGCGCGAACGGCGAGACCGAGCGCGAGCCCGTCCTGGCCGCGCCCGCGTTCATCGAAGAACCGACGACGACCGGAGCCGTCAGCCCGCCGGACGCGTTCTCGACCGAGGATCCGGCCTCGACCGACACGCCGACGGATCGGCCCAGTCCATCCTGAGGAACCCGCCAAACCAGCCCGAATAGCAAGGGTGCGTCTGTGGAAGTCCCACGGTATCCTGTCCCGCGTTCGGGTCATCCGCGACCGTTGCGGCGCCGTGAGCGCTGGCCGGGGATGGTCCACAAGAGGAGGAGGATCCATGAAACCAGTGCGCTTCGGTGCGCTTCTCGCGACAGCGGCGATCGCGTTCGCTGCCTGCGGCGGCGGCACCGCCAGCACCGCGCCCACGGCGGCCCCGTCCACCGGCGCCGCGTCGACGCCGCCCTCGTCGGTCGCGCCGTCGGTCCAGCCCTCGACGGCGGGCACCCCGAAATCGGGCGGGACGCTCGTCGTCGCGATCCCGGGCGACATCAACCGGACTGACTCGGCCCTGGTCGATGACGCCAACTCGTCCTACGTGCTCCAGCAGATCATGGAGACGCTGGTCACCCTCAAGCCGGGGAGCGGCAGTGAGATCGTCGGCGGCCTGGCCGAGAGCTGGACGATCAGCCCCGACGGCCTGACCTATACGTTCAAGCTGCGGACCGGCGTCAAGTTCCAGGACGGGACCGACTTCAACGCCGCCGCGGTCAAGTTCAACTACGACCGCTGGCTGGCGATCCCGAAGGCCTACGTGGACCTTGGCTACACCTACTACATCGACACGGTCTTCGGGCACGGCGATGCGAGCACGGTCGCCTCGACCGCGGCGCCCGACCCGGGCACCTTCGTCCTCACCCTCAAGAAGCCGAACTCGGCGTTCCTCGTCACGCAGACGCTGACGCCATTCGGGATCTCGAGCCCCAAGGCGCTGGCCGACGGCAACGCGAGCGCACCGGACTTCAAGAACAACAAGTACGCCCAGGGTGGGCCGCCTGCCGCCGTCGGCACGGGCCCATTCATGTTCAAGGAGTGGGTCCCGGGCGACCACGTCACCCTGACCAAGAACCCGAACTACTGGAACACGGCGGCCGGCGGGCCGTACCTCGATGCGATCACGTTCAAGCCGATCGCCGACACGACGGCGACCCTGAACGCACTCCAGTCGGGTGACGTCGACATCTCCCAGACCCTGGCCCCGGTCGATGTGCCGACCGTGACCGCGGATACCAAGCTCCAGTTCTTCGACCGCGGCAGCGCCTGCAACGTGGGCGTGCTCGGCATGAACGAGACCCACAAGCCGTTCGACAACGTCAAGATCCGCCAGGCGGTCGCCTACGCGATCAACCGCCAGGCCATCGTCGACGCGTTCTTCGGCACGACCGGTGTCGTCCTCAAGACCTGGGCGCCCCCGGGCACCATCTTCGCCAAAGACGAGCCCGTGCCGGACTACGACCCGGCCAAGGCCAAGCAGCTCATCGCGGACAGCGGCGTGGCACCGGCGGATCTCGCCTTCGACTTCTGGTATCCGTCCAGCGTCAGCCGGCCGTACATGCCAGATCCGAAGGGTGAGTTCGAGGCCATCCAGCGCGACCTCGAGGCGGTCGGCTTCAAGCCGAACCCGAAGACCTCGCCGTGGCGGCCCGATTACCTGGCCGCCGAGTCGAGCGGGAAGTACCCGGCATGGCTGATCGGCTGGAACTGCGACTGGCTGGGCATCGACAACTTCCTGTACACCGCGTTCTTCGCCTACCGGGACAACAAGCCCGGCGTCGAATACGGCTACAAGAACGACGCGATGAACCAGGCCATGGTCGACGCGCTCGCGTCGTCCGACCAGGCCACCCAGAAGGCCGGTTGGGAGAAGGCCCAGGACTTCATGGTCGCCGACATGCCGTCGGTCCCGATTGTCTCGGGCAAGACCCCATCCGCCGGCCAGACCTACGTGAAAGGCTTCATCCCGTCACCCACGCTCCTGGAACTGTTCCAGGGCGTCTGGCTCGACAAGTAACCGGCTGACGGGCGTCTCCGGCGCCCATCAGACGAATCGCGACGGGTCCCCCGGCGGCCATGACCCCGGGGGATCCGCCCCATTCCCATCGCGCGGTGAGGCAGGACCCGCCAGATGACGCGGTTCATCGTTCGTCGACTGCTCGGGGTCCTCCCCGTCCTGTTCGGGCTGTCGATCATTCTGTTCGCCTTCGTCCACCTGCTGCCGGGCGATCCCGCCGCCGCCATCCTCGGCCAGCACGCGACCCCGGAACGGGTCGCGGCGATGCGCGAGTACCTCGGGCTCGACACCCCCCTCTGGCAGCAGTACCTCGGCTACCTGGACAACGTCATCCACGGCGACCTGGGTTCGAGCGTCATCAACAACCAGCCCGTGCTGCGAGAGTTCCTCGTCCGGTTCCCGGCCACCATCGAGCTGACCGTCGCGGCGATGATCTTCGCGGCGGGCGTCGGCATCCCCCTCGGGCGCTACGCCGCCAAGCATGCCCAAGGCTGGTCCGACGGCATGGTCACGATCATCTCGCTACTCGGCATCAGCATCCCGGTCTTCGTGCTCGGGCTGACCCTGCAGTACATCTTCGCGGTCCAGTTCGGGGTCCTGCCGGCGTCGGGCCGGATCGACCCGCGGGCCGGCCTCGAATTCAGGACGAATTTCGTGCTCATCGACAGCCTGCTGATGGGCCGGCCGGACCTCTTCCTCAACGGCCTCAGCCACCTGATCCTGCCGGCGATCGCGCTGGGGTCGATCCCGCTGGCGATCATCACCCGGATCACCCGGGTGTCGGTGCTCGACGTCACCAACGAGGACTACATCCGGACCGCCCGGGCCAAGGGTCTCTCCGAAGGGCGGATCAGCACGCGCCACATCATGCGCAATGCCTGGCTGCCGGTCGTCACGGTGCTCGGCCTCCAGGTCGGTGGTCTGCTGGCCGGCGCCGTCATCACCGAGACCGTCTTCGGCTGGGGCGGGGTCGGTCGGTACGTGGTCGACGGGATCTTCGACCGCGACTACTTTGTCATCCAGAATTCGATCCTCATCTTCGCCCTCGTCTTCCTCGTGGTGAATCTGCTGGTGGACATCCTCTACGCGGTCATCAACCCGCGCATCCGGTACGCCTAGATGGCTGCACCGGCCATCACCCTTGACCGTCAGGCGGACCGGCGTGCCAGTCGCGGCCTGTGGGGCGACGCGCTCCGCCGCCTCATGCGCAACCGGCCCGCGTTATTGGGCCTGGTCTTCATCGCGCTCTTCGTCCTCTCCGCCGTCCTGGCGCCGGTCATCGCCCCGTACGGTCCGCTCGAGGGGACCCTCGCCCAGCGGCTCCAGTCGCCCTCGGGGGCCCACATCATGGGCACCGATTCCCAGGGTCGCGACGAGTTCAGCCGGGTCCTCTACGGCTCGCAGGTCAGCCTCGTGGCGGGGATCGCCTCGGTCGTCATGGGCGTCTTCATCGGCGGGTCGATCGGAGCGCTCGCCGGCGGGGTCGGCGGCAAGGTCGATTCGGCGCTGATGCGCTTCGTCGATGTCATGCTCGCGGTCCCGGGCATCCTGCTGGCGATCGGGATCGTCGCCTTCCTCGGCCGTGGCCTGCCCCAGATCATGTTCGCGGTCGCGGTGGTCAACGTGCCGATCTTCGCGCGGATCCTGCGGGGCAGCCTGCTCTCGCTGCGCGAGGCCGACTACGTGACCGCATCGCGCTCGATCGGGGCGTCCGGGACGCGGCTGCTGTTCCGCCACCTCCTCCCGAATTCGCTCTCGCCGCTCATCGTGGCGGCGACGCTCGCGCTGGCGACGGCCATCATCGACGTCGCCGGCCTCGGCTTCCTCGGGCTCGGCCCGCCGGATCCTCGCACCCCGGAATGGGGCACGATGCTGACGGATGCGACCAAGTTCATCCGCCAGTCGCCGTGGCTGCTCTTCTTCCCGGGGGCCGCCATCGTCATCAGTGCGATCGGCTTCAATCTCCTCGGTGACGGTCTGCGTGAATCGCTCGACCCACGGATGAGGCGGTGATCGATTCGCCGCCGCTCCTTTCGGTCGAGGACCTGGTCGTCAAGTTCCGGACGCACGAGGGCACGATCCACGCGGTCAACGGCGTCACCTTCCAGCTCCAGGAAGGCGAACGACTCGGCCTGGTCGGCGAGTCGGGCTGTGGCAAGAGCGTGACTAACCTCGCACTGATCCGCCTCCTGCCCCAGCCAGCCGGCCGCATCGAGGGTGGCCGGGTCATGTTCGATGGCCAGAACCTGGTCGATCTGCGCGAAGACGAGCTGCGGGCCATCCGCGGCCGGGACGTGGCGATGATCTTCCAGGACCCGATGACGAGCCTCAACCCGGTGCTCACCATCGAGGAGCAGATGGTCGAGACGATCCGGGCGCACCGCGAGATGACCCGTGCGCAGGCGATCGCGCGGGCGGTCCAGCTGCTCTCCATGGTCGGCATCCCCAAGCCCGAGACGCGACTCAAGAGCTTCCCCCACCAGTTCAGCGGTGGGATGCGCCAGCGCGTGATGATCGCGATGGCCCTCGCCCTCGAGCCCAAGCTGATGATCGCCGACGAGCCGACGACGGCGCTCGACGTGACGATCCAGGCCCAGGTCCTCGAATTGCTCCGAGACCTGACCGAGCGACTCGGCTCGGCGCTCGTCCTGATCACGCACGACCTGGGGGTCGTGGCCGGGATGACGAACCGGATCAACGTGATGTACGCCGGGTACATCGTCGAATCGGCCACGACCGCGGAGTTGTTCGCCAACCCGTCGCACCCGTACACGGTCGGCCTCCTGCATTCGATCCCGCGCCTCGACGCGGTCGAGGGCTCGCCGCTCGTGCCGATCGAGGGGCGGCCGCCCGACATGCGCCACGCCCCGACCGCCTGTCCGTTCGCCCCGCGCTGCCGCTGGCGGCTCGAGCGGTGCTGGCAGGAGAACCCGCCGCTGGCGCCGCTCGTCGAGGGGACGCGCCTGGTCATGACCGGACCCGAGGCGACCCACCAGATCGCCTGCTTCAACCCACCGACACCCGACGAGCAGGTCGCCGGCCATCCGCTCCGCCCCGATTTCAAGGCCGCGCCGCCGCCGCCTGGCACCCTCGACGAGGTCGGCGCCGGACGGCTGGCGTCAACCGACGACCTCGAGGGCCTCGACGCCGCGATCGAGGCCGAGGAGGGCCCGCTCTCCCTCGCACCCGGTGCCGGCGGCCTGCCGATCCCACCGGAGCCGGAGCACCATCCGGGTGGGATCCTCCATGACGACTGAGACCGGCTCGGGGATCGGGACGGCAGGGGCGGCCGGGACCGCACCGACGGCCGTGCCCGGCGACCCGGCGCGGCCGCTGCTCAGGCTCGAATCGCTCAAGGTCTACTTCCCCGTCCGCGACGGGATCATCCGACAGCGACACGTCGGCGACGTCCACGCGGTCGATGACGTCAGCTTCGACCTCGCCCGGGGGGAGACGCTCGGTCTCGTCGGCGAGTCCGGCTGCGGCAAGACCACGACCGGCCGTGCGATCATCCGGCTCAGCCCGCCGACCGCCGGCCGCATCATCTTCGATGGCGAGGACGTCACGGACTTCAAGGGCGCCGAGCTGCGACGGCTGCGCCGCCGGATGCAGATGATCTTCCAGGACCCGTATGCCAGCCTTGACCCGCGGATGACCGCCGGCGGCATCATCGCCGAGCCGCTCGACGTCCATCACGTCGGCGAGCCCCGGGAGCGACGCGAGCGGGTCAGGGAACTCCTGGCCACCGTCGGCCTCAACCCGGCCTACGCCTCGCGCTACCCGCACGAGTTCTCGGGTGGCCAGCGCCAGCGCATCGGCGTGGCCCGCGCGCTCGCGCTCCAGCCCGACCTGATCGTCGCGGACGAACCGATCAGCGCCCTCGACGTCTCGATCCAGGCCCAGATCATCAACCTGCTCGAGCGGCTCCAGGGTGAGTTCGGGCTCACCTACCTCTTCATCGCCCACGACCTCAGCGTCGTCCGCCATATCAGCGACCGGACCGCGGTGATGTACCTCGGGCGGATGGTCGAACTGGCGGGCTCGCGCGATCTGGCCCTCTATCCACTCCACCCGTACTCGGTCGCGCTTCTTTCGGCGATCCCGATCCCGGACCCCGTCGTCGAGGGGCGTCGGCGCCGGATCATCCTGAAGGGCGACGTGCCGTCCCCGGTCAATCCGCCATCGGGCTGCCGGTTCCACACTCGATGCTGGCTGCGCGAAAAGCTCGGGAGTCCCGAGCGCTGCTCGACCGAGGATCCGGTCCTCCGGGTGATGGCCATGCGGCACGAGGTCGCCTGCCACTTCGCCGAGATGGTCGACGGGTCAGCGGAACAGGTCCAGGCGACCGGCCGCCCAGTGCCGAGCGTCGCGGCCGCCCCGGCGACAGCGCCGCCACCGCCCGCCGCCCCGTCGGTCCCACCGAGCTCACCGCCGCCCGCCTGAGGCGCGCCTCGCTCAACCGCCGGGCGGCACCGCGGTCGGGTGGAGGAAGCCGCCGAACCAGTCGGCGAACGTGGCATCCGCCGCAGGTCCGCCATGGAGCGGATGCTCGGCATCCCATTGGATGGCGTAGCTCAGCACGACGTCGTTGGCGTCGAGGCTGGACCCGTCATGGAAGGTGACGTCGCGACGCAGGTGGCACGTCCAGACGGTCAGCGCGGGGTTCGGATCGCACGACGTGGCGAGCGCCGGGATCGGCGCCGCGCCGGTCGGGTCGTAGGCATATAGCCCGTCGAGCATCTGGGCACACACGAGATCGGCGATCGGGTCCGTCTCGTTGGCACAGTAGAGGCCGGGCGGCTCGGCGGTGGTCAGCCAGACGAGTTGGCGGCGATCGCCCGGTGTCATCGCCGCGAACCGTTCGAGTCCGAGCGGGGATGCGGCGGTCGAGTCGACGTCCACCCGGAAGGCGGTCGTCGACACGGTCCGCGCGATCGGGACCATCGGGACGTGCTGGCGGATCGCGGCGTTGGCCTTGGCATAGGCCGCCTCGCGCTTCGTGTCGTCGGCCGTCGAACCGCCGGTGGCCAGCGCCTTGACGACATCGGTGAACGTCTTCCCGAACTCCTTTGACGCCCCGGCGCCGAACCGTGGATCGAGGAAGGCCGTCACGTCCGGGTAGGTCGGTGTCTGGCCGAGGAGGTGGATGCCAGCGAGCTTGCCGGCCTCGGCGTCGGAGACGAAGGTCCCATCGGGCTCCGACACCAGCTTCGCCCGGATCCCGAGGTTGTCGAGCAGCTGGGCCTGGATGTCCAGGGCCACCTGCGAGGGGTGGGGAAGGTACGAGCGGGCGCCCTCGCCGTACTGGATGGTCGTGTCGAATCCGTTCGGATAGCCGGCCGCCGCGAGCATCTCCTTGGCGAGTGCCGGGTCGTAGTCGTACCACGGGCTTCCCGCGCAACCGTGGGGGATCGGGCACGGCGTGTAGCCCGTCGCGAGCTCGGTGCCGGGCGGGAAGTCGGTGTCGATGATGTGCTGCCGGTCGATGCCGATCGCGATCGCCTGCCGAACCTTCTCGTTGTCGAAGGGGGCGAACGTGTCGCTGAAGCCGATGTAGAAGACGTTCATCCCGGCCCGTGGCGTCAGCGCGAGGCTGACGTCGTTGGTGACGCTCGAGATCACGGTCGGATCGAGCGCGTCGATCCCGTCGACGGTGCCGTTCTGGAGTTCCGTGACGCGGGCCGCGCTGTCGGCGTTCCAGCGGACGATCAGCCGCTCATTGGCGGCCTTGTTCCCCCAATAGGCGTCGTTGCGGGCGAGGCTGATCTCGGATCCCGGGTGCCACTCCTCGAGCCGGTACGGGCCCGTCCCGTTGACCGCCCTCGCGATCGCCTGGGGGCCCGTCGCGCCGGCCTGGATGTGGGAGCGCAGCCAGCTCGAGTCGTTGATCGCGAACGCCGGCCAGGCGATCTTGGACAGGAACGCGACATCGGACCGGCACAGCTCGAAGACGACCGTCATTGCATCCTTGGCCGTGATCCGCTTGAGCTCGCCGGTGTACGCCGCGTGAGCCGCATCCGGCGGCTTCGTCTCGCCACACGGCGCGGCCGCGTTCGCCGGGTAGGCACTGGGCACGAATCGCCCGGCGCTCGGGACCGGCGTCTCGGGCACCTTGCTCTGGGTGGGAGCGGAGGTCGGGATCGGCGGGAGGGTCGAGCCGCACGCCGCCACGACGAGAGCCACGATGAGCGATCGGGCGGCGATCCCGGGCCTCCGGCGGCGGGCTCCTGACAAGCTCCCAGATGCTCCTGTCGTGTGCGTATCCGGGTCGGCGAAGCGGTCGGCCGACGGCCGAGCCACCCGCGCCGCGAGCGTCCGGAGCCTAGCATCGGCGGACGGCGGGCGTCGCGACCGTCCTCCGGTTGCCTCCTCGGCCATCCGGCGACCGTCCCCCGATCGCTCGCCGGCCGCCCCTCGACCCGAAGACCTTCGCGTATGCTCCGGGGCGTGCAGACGCTCAAGATCGCCCTCGCCCAGATCGCGCCGCGGCTCGGGGCGCTCGAGGTGAACCTCCAGACCCATCACGAGCTGCTCGCCGACGCTCGCGCCAAGGGCGCGGACCTCGTCGTCTTTCCCGAGCTCGGCCTCACCGGCTACCAGCTCCAGGACCTCGCGTCCGAGGTCGCGATGCGCCTCGACGATCCGCGCCTGGCCGACCTGGCCGGCGCGACCCGCGGCCTGTCGGCCGTCGTCTCGTTCGTCGAGGAGTCGGCCGATCACCGGCTGTTCATCGCCGCGGCCCTCATCGAGGACGGCGAGATCCGGCACGTCCATCGCAAGCTCTTCCTGCCGACATATGGCCTCTTCGACGAGCGCCGGTTCTTCGCCGCCGGCGACACGCTCCGGGCGGTCCCGTCACGTCTCGGGCTCGGGGTCGGGATCGGCGTCTGCGAGGACTTCTGGCACCTTTCGGTCCCGCAGCTGCTGGCGCTCGATGGCGCACAGATCCTCATCAACGTGTCGTCCTCGCCGGGACGCGACCTGGCGGCGACCAACGAAGTCGGGCTCGGGACCGCGACGTCCTGGCGGACCCTGATGCGGACGTACGCCCAGCTCACGACGTCCTTCGTCGTCTTCTGCAACCGGGTCGGCGTGGACGAATCGATCTCGTTCTGGGGCGGTTCCGAGGTGATCGCTCCATCCGGGAAAGGGGTCTTCGGGGCGCCGCTCTACGACGAGGGGCTGTACGTGGTCGAGATCTCGCCGGCCGACATCCGGCGGGAGCGCATCGCGCTCCCGTTGCTTCGTGACGAGCGTCCCGAGCTGCATGCGCGCGAGCTTCGCCGGATCATCGCGGAGCGGGCCGGTCTTGCATCCGATGCGACGGCAGAGCCGGGCGCCGAGTCGGGCTTCGACCTCAAGGCCGCCGAGGGGCCATCGGCGGCGATCGGGTTCGGGACGCGGGGCGAGCGGCCTGCGGGCCCACGACCGCTGGATCGCGGGGCGTGACGATGACCCAGCCAGCCGCGGGCGCCGGCGCGGGCGCCGCCCCGGGCGACGCCGCGGGCGACGCCGTCCCTCCGTTCGAGCTGCCGCCCGAGCTGGCGATCGACACCGACGTCGCCCGTCGGGTCATCCGGGACTTCATCCGCGGGCAGCTCGAGCAGGCCGGCTTCGAACGGGCCGTGCTCGGACTCTCGGGCGGGATCGATTCCGCAGTGGTCGCCTATCTCGTCGCCGAGGCGATCGGACCCGGGCAGCTGCTGGCCGTGCTCATGCCCTACCGCACCTCGTCGCCGGCCTCGCTCGCCGACGCCCGATCGGTCGTGGCCGAGCTCGGCTGCGCCAGTGACCTCGTCGAGATCAGCGCGATGGTCGACGGCTACTTCGGGACCGATCCCGACCCGGGCGTGGCGGGGCCCGAGGGCTCGACCGCCAGCCCGCTCCGCCGCGGGAACTTCGCCGCTCGGATGCGGATGGCCGTCCTGTACGACCGGTCGGTGACATGGGGTGGGCTGGTCGTCGGGACCGGCAACAAGACCGAATCGCTCATCGGCTATACGACGCTCTTCGGCGATTCGGCTTCCGCGTTCAACCCGATCGGCGACCTGTACAAGAGCCAGGTCCGCCAGCTGGCGCTCGCCCTCGGCGTCCCCGATGCGATCATTCGCAAGGCTCCGTCGGCGGACCTGTGGCCCGGCCAGACCGACGAGGATGAGGGCGGCTTCAGCTACCCGGTACTCGACCGGCTGCTCTTCTGGCGGGTCGACAAGCGGCGCTCGATCGAGGAGATGGCGGCGCTCGGTTTCGACCCCGCGGTCGTCGCGCGCGTGGACGGGATGATCGCCGGCGCCGAGTTCAAGCGGCAGGTGCCGCCGATCGCCAAGCTCGGTCCGCGGACGGCGGGCGTGGATTACCTCTATCCACGCCGGCGACCGGGGTCGGCGCGCCGGTGACCGATGGGTCGGTCGGCCTCCCGCCGGATGGCACGCCGCCCGACATGCGAGCGCTCGGCGCCGGCGGGATCCTGTACATCGTCGCGACCCCGATCGGGAACCTCGGCGATGTGACGCTGCGTGCGCTCGAGGTCCTGCGGGAGGTGCCCCTCATCGCCGCCGAGGACACCCGCCACAGCCGCCGGCTGCTCGAACGCCATGCGGTCAACACCCGGACCACGAGCTATCACGCCCAGAGCGACGCGGGGCGTGCGGCGGCGCTGCTGGAGCATCTGCGCGGTGGCGAGGATCTGGCCCTCGTGACCGACGCCGGGACGCCGGCGGTCAGCGATCCGGGTGGCGAGCTGGTGGCCGCATGGGCGGCCGAAGGCGGACGGGTCGTGCCCATCCCCGGGGCGTCAGCGGTCCTGGCCGCGGTCGCGGCTTCCGGGGTCGCCGGTCCGCGCTGGGCGTTCGAGGGCTTCCTGCCCCTCTCCGGGCGCGAACGGGCCGAGCGGTTGGCCCGGATCGCGGCCGACGATCGCGGCACGATCGTGTACGAAGCGCCCGGGCGCGTGGCCGCGACCCTTCGCGACCTCGCCTTGGCCTGCGGGGCGGATCGACCCGGCGCCGTCTGTCGCGAGCTGACGAAGGTCCACGAGACGATCGTCCGGGGCACGCTTGGTGGGCTGGCCGCCGGCGCCGGACCGGACGGCGGGATCCCGGCGCGCGGCGAATTCGTCCTGGTCGTCGGGAGCTGGCCCGGCGGTGCGCCAGTCTCGGAGGCCGATGAAACGGCCGCCCTGGCCGCGGCGAAGGCCGAGGTCGAAGCCCTCGTCGAGGCCGGTGCGGCCCGCGGTGACGCCGCACGGCGGGTGGCGGCGGCGACCGGTCTCCCGCGACGCCGCCTCTACGGGCACGACGCGCCTCGCTAGGATGGCCGGGTGACGGCGACGAGCACCCGCATCCCGTGAACACGCTCGCCTCGCTGCCGACACTCCTCGGCCGAACGGGCAGCGCGGTCGCGGTCGGCGGGATCGCGGCGGCCGTCGCGGCCTTCGTGCTCAACGGCGTGGGCGCCAGTCACACGGTCGTCTTCATCGTGAGCGCCATCGCCCTGGCGACGCTCGCGATGCTCATCGGCGAGGGAACCGACCAGCTCGGCCAGCGCCTCGGGCCGGCCACGACCGGTATCCTCCAGTCGGCGCTCGGCAATCTACCCGAGCTGTTCATCTCGATCTTCGCGTTGCAGGCCGGCCTCGGCGTGGTGGTCCAGACCGCGCTCATCGGGTCGATCCTCGCCAACACCCTGCTCGTGCTCGGCCTGGCCTTCCTGGTGGGCGGGCTGCGGCACGGCACGCAGACGTTCAAGGCACCGGCCGTTCGGACGCTGGCCACCCTGCTCCTGCTGGCCGTCGCGGCGCTTGCCATACCGACCCTCGCCACGGCCCCCGGCGAGCCGGACGCCGGGCACGACGTCGACCTAAGCGTCATCGTCTCGATCGTCCTGCTGGTCGTCTTCGCCGCGTCGATCCCGTTCTCGTTGCGCGGCGGCCGCGGCGCCAGCTCCGAGCTGCGCGAGGCCTCCGGCGAGCCGGCGTGGCCGTTGCCGCTCGTCCTCGGCGTCCTCGTCGTCGGCGCGGCCGGGGCCGCGCTGACATCCGACCTGTTCGTCGAGACGCTCAAGCCCACGATGGCCAGCTTCGGCCTGTCGGAGGCGTTCGTCGGGCTCGTCATCGTCGCCATCGCCGGCAACGCGGTAGAGAATGTCGTCGGGATCCGGGCCGCCGCCAACGACAAGACCGACCTGGCTACCAGCCTGATCCTCAACAGCAGCCTTCAGGTCGCGATCGCGCTGACCCCGGCCCTTGTCCTGATCTCGCTGGTCATGGGCGGCGGGGCATTGACGCTCGTCCTCAGCCCGCTTCTGCTGGGCGCAGTCGTGCTCGCGGCCCTGCTCGCGGCCGTCATCGTCTTCGATGGCGAGAGCACCTGGCTGGAGGGGCTTGCCCTGCTCGGCCTCTACGTGATCATCGCGGCGAGCGTCTGGTACGGACCGGCGATCAAGGTCTAAGGGGTGCGCCGTGAAGCCGATATCGGCGACGGCGCGGAGGGGACACGCCGTCGCCGGGGAGGGTTTGGTCCTGGTCAGGCTGCGACTTCGGTGCCTTCCTCGTTGGGCATCGCCTTCCGCTTCGTCCTCGTCCTCGTCGGCGGTGCCGGGATCGAAGGACGCCTCGGCGATCGGTTCGGTCGCGGGCGCCTCGCCGAGGGCCTCTGCCTGGGCCACGAGTGAATCGGCGGCCTGCTGCGCCTCGTAATCCTTCTTCCGCCGGCCTGACAGCATCTCGACGTGTGAGGCGACGATCTCGGTCTTCCAGTGGCGGGCGCCCTTCTCGTCGTCCCAGGACCGGGTCTGAAGCCGGCCTTCGATGGCGACCTGCTGGCCCTTGCCGAGGTAGCGGCCGGCGATCTCCGCGAGCCGGTCCCAGGCAACGACCGGGTGATACTCCGACTTCTCCTTGCCGCCGCCGAGGAATTCGTTGCTGGCCACGGTGAACGTGGTGACGTTCTTGCCCGAGGCGAGACTGCGCATCTCCGGGTCGCGCGTGAGGCGCCGAGTGAGGAGGACCTTGTTCACGGTCCGATCTCCTTCCCGGTCGGCCGGCTGCGCCGGTGCCGACCCTGCGTCTCCGGCGGGATGACAACGTCACCGTAGCGACCGGCCCTGCACTACCACATATCGGGCTCTCACCAGCAACAAAACCGGCCGCTCCGGCCGCCGGCCGCGACGGAGTAGGCTGGGCCGATGACCGACTCGGCGGCCCCCATCCTCGATGAGCTCGATTTCCTGTACACGCCGAGTGCTGACGTCGCCGCCGACATGGCCGACTTCACGGCCGTCCTGGGTGGTCGCCTGGTCTTCGCGATCGAGGATTCGGGGGTCCGGGTGGCGATGATCGAACTGGCGGGCGCGCCCCGCATCGTGCTGACCGATCACCTCGAGGGCGACCGTCCGATCATGGTCTACCGGGTGGCCGACCACGCTGCCGCCGTGGCGGCCCTCCGCGACCGTGGCTGGACGCCGGAACGCTCGCTCGAGATCCCGCATGGGCCGTGCAGCTCGTTCCGTTCGCCTGGCGGGCACCGGATGGCCCTCTACCAGCTGGTGCGTCCGGAGGTCGCTCGCCACTTCGAGGGCCGCCGCGACTTCTGAAGCGGGCGGCCCGTCGACCCGTCAGCCCGGTATCGTCGACGCCGTCACCGCGATGGCTCTCGGCTGACGACGCAGACCGCTGTCGGCGGTCGCGAGGACGGCTGCGCCCACGATCCCGACCAGCGTCGCGAGCATCGCGGTCTCGAACCCGAGCCGATCGACGATGAGGGCTCCGCCGATGCTGCCGATGGCGAGTGCGGCGGCGTTGGCGGCCGAGAACATCGAGAACGCGCTGCCGCGATCGGCGTCTCGACTCCGACGTGACAGCTCGACGAGCAGTGGCGTGATGACCAGCCCGCCGCCGACCCCGGTCAGGCTGCCGGCTACGACGAGGAGCGGCGTCGTCGGGGCCCGGGTGAGGACCACGATCGCGCAACCGGTCGCCAGCAGCCCGACGAGGATGACCGCAAGCGGCCGGATCCGATCGGCCAACCACCCGGATGGGACGCGGACGAGCAGGATGGCAAGACCATCGGCGACGAAGAAGAGCCCGATGTTCGCGCCCGCCGCCTCCGCCCGCTGGGGGAGGAATGCGATGACGACGCCCCAGTGCGCGATGAACAGGAGGTCGACCGCGATGAGCGGGGCCCATGCCCGTCGGAAGGCCAGGCCGAGACGGCGCCGGGCCACGTCCGTCGGGCCGTCATGGCCGGCGGCGTCCTCGCCCGTCGCCCCGAACCTGAACGGGACCACCCGGACGATGGCGATCCCGGCGATGACCATGGCGGCCGCGACAAGGGCCACGCCGTGGAGCGAACTTGCCGCCAGGACGACCAGCGAGAGGGGAGGGATGACGACGAGGGTCAGGTTGTGGGCACTCCCGACGAAGGCCAGTCCGAACCCACGTCGCGCGGGTGCCACGAGCCGCGGCACGAGCGAGAGCGCGGCAGGCAGGATGGCCGCGATGCCGATCCCCTGGAAGATCCGGGCGAGGACGAACGGCGCCACCGGACCACCCGCCTCGACGCCGGGCAGGAGCAGGATCGAGCAGCCCGCGAGATAGGCGAGCGCCCCGACGCTGAACGCTCGCAGGCCGCCGACGCGATCGACCACGACGCCGGTGACGAAGGCAGCGGGGATCTGCACCAGCGCGGCCGTCCCGACGATCAGACCGATCTGGGGATCCGCGACACCCGCCCTGGCGAGCGCCAAGGGCAGCGAGGCCGTGAAGGCATGGAAGCCCGCCTGGACGGCGAAGACGGCGACGGCAAGCCGGAACACTCGCTCATCATCGAACACGGAGCGCATGGCGGTGGGGTCGCCGGCCCCGGCGGTCCGGGCCCTGGCGGGTCGGCGGGTCGGCGGGGCCGGCCGAACCTGGCGGGCCTGGCGGGCAGCACGACCCTAGCAGGGGACGCTGCACCGCCACGTATCCGGGCATGCACTGCCGCTCGAGCGCGTCGCGCCCCGGAACGGTTCAGCCGGCGGCGATCCCGTGCTGGTCCGGTGGCGTCCGAGGTCCGCCGTCGCGGCGGGTGCGTGGCTTCGGCGTATCGGTCCGTCCCAACTCGACCAGTCCGTGCCCACCGGCTGCCATGGTCAGCGACTCGTGGTCGTCACGGCGCGTCCGGCGCTCGCGACGTACGAGACCGCTCGACGCCGAGTCGGTGATGGCCAGGATCGTCGCGTCGGGCTTCGGGGCCCGGTTCGTATACAGGTCGCAGAAGAGGGTGACGAGCTCCGGGTCGAACTGGGTCCCAGCGTGCTGCTTGAGCTCGATGATGGCAGCGTCGTGCGAAATCGCCCGCTTGTACGGTCGATCGTGGGTCATCGCGTCGTAGGCGTCCGCGATCGCGACGATCCGCGCACCGAGCGGGATCTCGTTCGCCCGCAATCCATACGGATAGCCGTGGCCGGCGAACCGCTCGTGATGGTGGAGGATGATCGGCACCGCGTCGCGCAGGGCGGCCGCGTGCTCGAGGATCACCTGGCCGATGCGCGGGTGCTGGACCACGGTCCGCCATTCCGCCGAGGTGAGCGCGGCCGGCTTGTCGAGGATCTCCTCGGGGACCGCGACCTTGCCGACATCGTGGAGCAGCGCCGCGACGCGGATCCGGTCGACCTCGGCATCGGGCAACTCGAGCCGCCGAGCCATCTCCGTTACGATCGAGGCGATCAGCGCTGATGGCTGGCCACGATAGTGGGGGAGCGGCGCGATGAACGAGGTCAGCATGTCGGTGGCGGCCTCTCGAGCGCGTCGACCGATCTCCATGGCGCGGGCCCGGCCGGCGTCGGAGATCGGCGCCCGCGGCACGCGTGAGTCCTCGTCCGGTTCCTCGAAGATGTAGGTCTGGTTGCGCCCCAGCGACTTGGCGCTGTACATCGCGGCATCGGCGTCGCGGACGAGGTTCTCCATCCGGAGCTGCTGTCCCGCGCCGCCGACGATCCCGATGGAGATCGTGACCGACAGGTTCGCGTTGCCTTCGACGCTGAAGCGGCTGCGCTCGACGAGCGTGCGCAGCTTCTCGCTCAACGCGGCCCCTTCCTCGACGTCCGTCTCGGTCAGGATGAGCATGAATTCCTCGCCGCCGTAGCGACCGACAAGGTCGCTCGTGCGCAGGTTCTCGGCGATCGTCTGGGCGACGCCACGAAGGACGATGTCACCGGCGGCGTGACCGTAGGAGTCGTTGACCACCTTGAAGTGGTCGATGTCGACGAACGCCACGCACAACGGGCGACCATAGCGGGAGGCGCGCTCGACTTCGGCGAAGAGGGCCGCCAGCAGGGCCTGACGATTGGAGACACCGGTCAGACGGTCGATGGTCGCGCGGTCGTGGGTGTCCGCCAGCGAGGTCGAGATGCCGTTGATGGCGGAGCCGAGGCGGGCTTCGAGGCCGCCGCCGCGGGTCGAGACGGCAACCGTATAGTCGCCCGCGGCGATCTGCTCGGCGGCGTCGACCAGGCGCCCGAAGCGGAGCCGAAAGAGGATCAGCGAGAGGAGGGCGGTGAGGCCGACGCCGATGATCAAGGCGGCGATCGCGGCAACCGCGGATCGGTCACCGTTGTCCACCCAGGACGCGATCAGTCCAGGGTTCGTCAGGAAGAGGCTCCCCACCGCGACCGGAGCCACGAGTGCAAGGATTCCCAGTAGGCGGGTCACTTCCGAAGGGTACGTTTTGGCGTGCGATCCACGGACCGGCCGGACGTACCAAGCACCTTCCGCAGGAAGTACGGCCGGTGTCCCGCGTCACCGGCCGGGCCGGGAGCCGGACGGAGCGCCCTGCTATACTCCGGCCGTCCTCGCACGAGCGGGTGTCCCCCGAGATCTGGAGGTCAACGATCGCGCTTTCGTGGCGCATCGGCCGTCCCGAGAGGCGTCCGGGCGACCAGACGCTAGCGATCCGACGGGGCGTCGACGGATCGAAACGGGAGCAGTCTATCCAGTCCCCAACCGTGCAGCGGTTGGGGCTTTTGATTCAGGCGACCCAGTAGTGCCGGCAACGGTCATCGTCGGGTTGCAATGGGGCGACGAAGGCAAGGGCAAGACCACGGATTTCCTTGCCGAACAGGTCGCGATGGTCGTGCGCTACCAGGGTGGCGACAATGCGGGCCACACGGTGGTCAGCGGCGACGAAGTGCTCAAGCTGCGCTTGACGCCGTCGGGCGTGCTCTACCCACACATCACCTCGGTCATCGGCAACGGCGTCGTCGTCAACCCCGTCACGCTGATCGGCGAGCTCGACATGCTGGCATCGCGCGGGATCGACGTCGCGCGTGTCCGGGTGAGCCGGAGCGCCCACGTGACGATGCCATATCACGTGGCGCTCGACGTCGCCAATGAAGCTCGGCTGGGCGGTGCGAAAGTTGGCACCACCGGCCGCGGCATCGGTCCGACCTATGGGGATCGGGCCTGGCGACTCGGCCTGCGCATGGAGGACCTCCTCGATCCAGCGGTCCTGCGCGAACGGATCGAGCGCGCGCTCCCCGACAAGAACCTGATGCTCCGCGGGATGGGCGCCCCGGGATTCGAGGTCGAGCCACTGGTCGAGCAGGCGCTCGGCTGGGGCGTCCGGCTGCGCGACCACCTCGATGACACGACCTGGCTCGTCCAGGCGGCGTTGGCGCGCGGTGAACACGTCCTGCTCGAGGGGGCGCAGGGGACGCTCCTCGATCTCGATCACGGGAGCTACCCGTACGTGACGTCCTCGAGCCCGGTCGCCGGCGGAGCGTGCACCGGGGGGGGCATCGGTCCGCTCCAGGTCGACGAAGTGATCGGGGTCATGAAGGCGTACTCCACGCGCGTGGGTTCCGGCCCGTACCCGACCGAACTCCACGACGAGATCGGGGCCGGGATCGCCGAGCGGGGGCGCGAGTTCGGGACCGTGACCGGGCGCCCGCGCCGGATCGGCTGGTTCGACGCCGTACCGCTGCGCTACGCGGTCGCAGTCAACAGCGTGAGCAGCATCATGCTCAACAAGCTCGACATCCTGTCCGGGATCGAGACCATCCAGCTGTGCGTCGCCTACGAGCTCGACGGGCGGCGGGTCGACGTCTGGCCATCGAGCGGGGCGGCCCTCTCTCGCGTGCGGCCGATCTACGAATCGTGCGACGGCTGGCAACAGCCGATCCACGACATCCGCTCGCTCGCGGACCTGCCCGAGAACGCCCGACGGTACCTGTCGGCGATCGAGCGCCACGCCGGCGTCCCGATCGTGCTCGTCTCGGTCGGGCCCGAGCGGACCCAGACCATCGAGCGTGCCTGGCGCCCGATGCGAAACCGGTCGGGTACGCCCGTATGAGCCTGGTCATGCCCACCCGGATCCTCGTCGTCGGGGGTGGTGGCCGCGAGCACGCGCTGGCCTGGAAGCTGGCCGCCGAGCCGGGCGTCAACGAGGTCGTCGTAGCGCCCGGCAGCGAGGCGATCGCGCTCGAGCCGAGGGTGCGTCGCGTCGCGGGCGCCGACGCAGTCGACCCAGCCGGGATCGTCACGATCGCCCAGCGCGAGGCCGTCGAGCTCGTCGTCATCGGGCCCGAGGCGTCGCTGGCGGCCGGTGTCGCCGATGCCCTCGTCGCCGTGGGCGTGCCGGTCTTCGGGCCATCGGCGGCGGCGGCTCGGATCGAATCGAGCAAGGCGTTCTGCCACGAGGTAGCGGCGGCGGCCGGCGTCCGGATGGCGCGGGCGGCGTCGTTCCACGACGCGGACGCGGCCTTCGCCTTCGCGGCGCGGCTCGCGGCGGACGGCGACGACGCGGTGGTCAAGGCGGACGGCCTGGCGGCCGGCAAGGGCGTGACGGTCTGCGCGACGCTCGAGGAGGCGGAGCGCGCCATCACGGCCCTCGCACCCAAGAGCACGGATCCGGGGACGGACGCACCCGCTCGTCCGTGGGTCGTGGTCGAGGAACGGCTTCGCGGCCGGGAGGTGAGCGTCATCGCCCTGTGCGATGGGCGGGCTGCGGTCGCGCTTCCGCCGGCGCGCGATCACAAACGCCTGCTCGACGGCGACCTCGGGCCGAACACCGGCGGGATGGGCGCCTACAGCCCACTGCCGGACCTCGCCGATGACGCGGTCGGAGCCGTGGTCGACGCTTTCCATCGACCCATCCTCGCCGAGCTGGCCCGCCGCGGGACCCCGTTCCGTGGCGCGCTCTATGCCGGGCTGATGCTGACCCAGGACGGGCCGGTCCTGCTCGAGTGCAACGCCCGCTTCGGCGATCCCGAGACGCAGGCGATCCTGCCCCGACTGGCGGTCGCCCTCGGGCCGATCCTGCTGGCTGCTGCGCGCGGCGACCTGGCTCGGGCGCTGGTCGGCTCGGCCGCCGGCGGGCGGCTCCCGACGCTCCCCGGGACGACCGTCGCGCTCGTGCTGGCCGCCGCCGGCTATCCCGAGACCCCACGCGCCGGTGACGCGATCACGGGGCTCCCGGAGGCGGCTGCGGCTGGGGCCCTGGTCTTCCACGCGGGCACGACCCGCGACGCCGACGGCACCTTCCGGACGGCCGGTGGCCGTGTCCTGTCGGTCGTCGGCCGCGGGCCGGACCTGTCGGCCGCCGCGACGGCAGCCGCCGCGGCGGCGGACTGGATCGATGCGCCCGGTCTCCAGCGCCGGCATGACATCGGCGCGGGACCCCTGCCCGACGGGCGCGGATCGGACCCGACGGCCCACGCCGCGGTCGGGACGACGGCCCGATGATCGGGCGCTACACCCTTCCCGAGATGGGCTCCATCTGGTCCGAGGCGGCGAGGTTCGATGCGATGCTCGAGGTCGAGCTGGCGGTCGCGCGGGCCCAGGCGGCTCGCGGGCAGATCCCGGTCGAGGCGCTCGCTGCGCTGGAGACCCGCTCGCGCGTCGACGTCGATCGGATCGCCGAGATCGAGCGAACCACCGACCACGACGTCATCGCCTTCGTCAGCCAGGTCGCCGAGACGGTCGGTCCGGAGGGTCGCTTCCTCCATCTCGGGCTGACCAGCAGCGATGTCGTGGACACTGGCCTCGCGCTCCAGCTCCGCGCCGCAGGTCGTCGGCTCCTGACCGACATGGACCGCCTGCTCGCCGTCGCGATCACCCGCTCGCGCGCCGAGGCGGCGACCGTGATGATGGGCCGGACGCATTCGGTCCACGCCGAACCGACGACGTTCGGCCTCAAGCTCGCCGGCTGGGCGTTCGAGATCGAGCGAGGCCGCGTCCGGCTTGCCACGGCGGTCGACGAGATCGGAACGGGCAAGATCTCCGGTCCGGTCGGGACGTACAGCCACCTGGGCCCGGACCTCGAAGCGGAGGTCCTCGGGGCGCTCGGGCTCCACGTCGACCCGGTCAGTACCCAGATCGTCCAGCGCGACCGGCACGCGGCGCTGCTGACCGCGATCGCGATCGTCGGCGGCTCGCTCGAGCGCTTCGCGACCGAGGTCCGCAACCTCCAGCACACCGAGATCGGTGAGGTCCAGGAACCGTTCCGGACCGGCCAGAAGGGATCGTCGGCGATGCCCCACAAGCGCAACCCGATCCTGTCCGAGCGGATCGCCGGTCTCGCCCGGCTGCTACGAGGCTATGCCCACACGGCGCTCGAGGACCAGCCCCTCTGGCATGAGCGCGACATCAGCCATTCGAGCGCCGAGCGGGTCATCCTGCCCGACGCCACGATCCTGCTCGACTACATGCTCGTGCGGATGACCGGGCTCCTCGACGGGTTGCTTGTCCGGTCCGAGCGGATGCGCGAGAACATCGCCCGTGGGCTCGGCCTGCACGCCTCGTCTCGCGTCCTCGTCGCGCTGGTCGACGACGGCGGGATGTCGCGCGAGGACGCCTATGCCATCGTCCAGCGGGCCGCGCTTCGCGCGGCGGACGAGCGGGCCCCGCTGCGCGATCTCCTCGCCGTCGATCCGGCCGTCGCCCAGCGGCTCTCGCTGGGGCGACTCGACGCCTGCTTCGACGAAGCGGGCTTCCTCCACCACGTGCCCGAGGTCATCGCCCGCCTCGATGCGCTTGCCGGAGCGCTCGCCACCAGGGACGCGAGCGCGTTCGGGGTCTCCGATGCTCCTCGGTGAGGGACGCGGCTATCTTCGCTCGGGCAAGGTGCGCGACCTCTACGAGCTCCCCGACCACCGGCTCGTGCTCGTCGCCTCGGACCGGATCTCCGCGTTCGACGTCGTCCTGCCCTCGATGATCCCCGACAAGGGCCGCGTCCTGACGGGGCTGTCGCGGTTCTGGTTCGGCGAGACCGCTGGGATCGTCCCCAACCACCTGCTCGACACCGACGTGGCGGTGATCGACGACGCGATCGCGCGCTCGGTCGAGGTGACCGGGTCCTCCTCGCTCGACCTCGGCAGCCGGGACGAGCTGCGCGGGCGGGTGATGATCTGCCGGCCGACCACGGTCTTCCCGATCGAAGCCGTCGTCCGCGGCTACCTCGCCGGGTCTGGCTGGAAGGAGTACCAGGCGGCCGGAAGCGTGTGCGGCGTCGCCCTCCCGGCGGGCCTGCGCGAGAGCGCTCGGCTCCCCGAACCGATCTTCACACCCGCGACCAAGGCCGAGGCCGGCGAGCACGATCAGAACATCAGCTTTGACGGGTTGGTCCGCCGCCTCAAGGGTCCGCGGGGCCGGGTCGACGGCGGCGAGATCGGCGAGGCGATCCGGGAGCACGCCCTGCGCCTGTATCGATACGCGGCGGCGATGCTCGAGGTCCAGGGCATCCTCCTGGCCGACACGAAGTTCGAATTCGGCCTGGCCTCGAACGACGGCGCCGGCGAGGTCGTCGGCCCGCCGGGGGAGCGCATCGTCGAGGGTGACCCGCTCGGTCGGATCCCGGACGCCATCCCGGAATGGCCGATCGGATCTCGCGTCCTGCTCATCGACGAGGCCCTGACCCCCGATTCGTCGCGCTTCTGGGACGCTTCGACCTACCGGCCCGGCCGAGCGCAGGCGAGCTTCGACAAGCAGTTCGTCCGCGACTGGCTGGAAGTCCAGTCCTGGGACAAGACCGCTCCGGGGCCGGCCCTTCCTGACGAGGTCGTCGAAGGCACCCGGGCGCGCTACGTCGAGGCGTATGAGCGGATCACCGGCGCCACCTTCGAGCGCTACCTGCGGGAGGACGTGATCGCGTCATGACCAGCTTCCGATTCGCGATCAACGTGACCCCCAAGCCGGGCATCCTCGATCCGGCCGGGCGGGCGGTCGAAGGCAGCCTCCCGCACCTCGGGATCGACGGGATCCGCGACGTACGGATCGGGCGACGCGCCGAGTTGGCCGTGGAGGCGACCGACGAAGCCGCGGCCCGGACGATCGCGGAGCGTCTCGCCGCCGAGCTCTTGTCGAACCCGCTGATCGAGGTCTACGCCGTCGAGGCGATCGGAGCGGCGTCGTCGGCCGACACGGGTGTCCCGACCCCGGCATCCAGGGCAGGGGAGGGCTGAGATGGGCGTCCGCGTCGGTGTCGTCGTCTTCCCGGGGAGCAACTGCGATCGCGACACGCTCCACGCCCTCGACCTCGCGGGTGCCGATCCGGTCGTCCTGTGGCACGAGCAGGCCTCCCTCGACGGTGTCGCGGCGGTCATCCTGCCGGGCGGGTTCGCCTACGGCGATTACGTGCGCGCCGGCGTCATCGCCCGGTTCAGCCCGGTGATGCGCTCGGTGGGCGATTTCGCGGCTGGCGGCGGGCTCGTGCTCGGGATCTGCAACGGGTTCCAGGTCCTCGCCGAGGCCGGGCTCGTCCCCGGCGCCCTGCTGCGCAACGCCTCGCTCCGGTTCGTCGGCCGAGAGGTTGCGATCGCCGCCGCGCGGCTCGACACCCCGTTCACCCATGCGCTTGACGCCGGGCGGCCGCTGCGCATGCCGGTCGCCCACGGCGAAGGCCGGTTCTACGCGGACGCGTCGACCCTGGATGCGCTCGAACGCGACGGCCAGGTCATCTTCCGGTATGTCGATGCCGATGGCACGCCCGCCGGACCGGACGAGGCCGGCAACCCGAACGGGTCGCTGCGCGCGATCGCGGGCGTCCTGAACGCGACCGGCAACGTGGCCGGTCTCATGCCCCACCCTGAGCGCGCCTCGGAGTCGATCCTGGGCTCCGACGACGGGTTCGGGATCATCCGCTCGCTCGTCGAGAGCGCCGGGCACGCGGCCACGGCCAGGCCCGTCGCGGTCAGCGTCGGCGCACGAGCCGGCGGCGCGGACGCCGTGAGGATGCGATGACCGTGGCCGAGCGAACCGTCGAGCCGCTCCATCGCCGGCTCGGCGTGACGGATGACGAGCTGCACGCCATCCGCGAGCGGCTCGGCGGGCGCGACCCGAAGGATCTCGAGCTCGCGATGTTCAGCGTGATGTGGAGCGAGCACTGCTCCTACAAGAGCTCGAAGCCGTTGCTGCGCACGCTGCCGACCGCGGGCGAGGGCGTCGTCGCGGGTCCGGGCGAGAACGCCGGGGTCATCTCGATCGGTGACGGGCTGGCGGTCGCGTTCAAGATCGAATCGCATAACCACCCCTCCGCGGTCGAGCCGTACCAGGGCGCCGCGACCGGCGTCGGCGGGATCCTTCGCGACATCTTCACGATGGGCGCGCGTCCGATCGCCGTCCTCGACGCGCTGCGGTTCGGCGACCCGGCGGACGTCCGGACGCGCCATCTTGTCGACGGCGTCGTGCGCGGGGTCGGCGGCTACGGCAACTGCGTCGGCGTCCCGACGGTGGGCGGGGAACTGGTCTTCGACCCGAGCTACGGCGGGAACCCGCTGGTCAACGTGATGGCGATCGGTCTGCTCGAGGAGCGGCGACTGACGCTCGCGGCGGCGCCCGGACCCGGCAACCTCGTCGTGGTGTATGGCTCTGCGACGGGTCGCGACGGGATCGGCGGGGCCTCGGTCCTGGCCAGCGCCACCTTCGCCGATGACGACCCGTCCAAGCGACCGTCGGTCCAGGTCGGCGACCCGTTCGCCGAGAAGCTCCTCATCGAGGCGAGCCTCGAGCTCATCGAGCGCGGCCTGGTCGAGGGCCTCCAGGACCTGGGCGCGGGCGGGATCACGTGCGCCACGTCGGAGACCGCTGACCGCGCCGGGACGGGGATCGTCATCGACCTCGACGCGATCCCGCGGCGGGAACCGGGCCTCGCCCCGTTCGAGGTGATGATCTCCGAATCGCAGGAACGGATGTGTGCCGCGGTGCTCCCCGAGCGCTGGGCCGAGGTCCGCGAGGTCTGTGAGCGCTGGGGGCTCCCGGTCGCGGTGATCGGACGGGTCACGGCCGATGGCGACATCACGGTCGTGGCCGGCGGGCTGGACCCGGATGGTCGTCGCGCGGCCGGGGCCACGGAACTGGCCCGGATCCCGACCCGGGCGCTGACCAGCGACGCCATCGTCCATCAGCGGCTCGCCTCGGCGCCGACCCACCGCCGTGGCGCGCCAGCGCCGGGCGCGCCGGAGTCCGTGAGCGACCGCCTCCCCGAGCGGGGGATGGACCCCGGGGCGGTCCTGCTCGCGCTGCTCGGGTCGGCAAACCTCTCGTCGCGCCGAGCGGTCTTCCAGCAGTACGACTCGACCGTCGGCGCCGACACGGTCGCCGGGCCCGGTCGCGGCGCCGCGGTCCTGCGGATCAAGGGCACGACCAAGGCGCTCGTCGCCACGACCGACGGTAACCAGGCGGTCGGGGCGGTCGACCCTTGGCTCGGTGCCGCGCTCTCGGTCGCGGAAGCGACCCGCAACGTTTCGATCACGGGCGCCCGACCGCTCGGTGTCACGAACTGCCTCAACTACGGCGACCCGACCCGGCCCGAGGCGTTCTGGCAGCTCGGCGAAGGGGTCCGTGGGCTGGCCGACGCGTGCCTGGCGCTCGGCATCCCGGTGACGGGCGGCAACGTCTCGCTCTACAACGAGTCGCCGACGGGCGCCATCGCTCCGACGCCCGAGATCGGCGTGGTCGGGCTGCTCGATGACATCGCCTCGCTCGTCGGACCGGCGTTCGTCCAGGCCCACGACGCGATCCTCCTGGTCGGTGACGTCGCGCCCGGTCTCGTCGGGTCCGCCTACGCGGCGCTGGCCGGGGCCGCGACAGAGGACGACCCGCCCTTCCTCGACCTCGCCCGCGAAGCGGCGCTCCAGATCTTCATCCGCGAGGCGATCGGTCGCGGGCTGGTCGCTTCCGCGCAGGACGTGTCGGGCGGTGGCCTCGCGGTCGCCATCGCCGAGGGCGCCATGTGGGGCGACCTCGGCGCGAGCGTCAGGATCGCCGTCGCGCACTCGCCCGCGGTCGATCTCTTCGGCGAGAGCCCGTCACGCCTGGTGCTCACCTGCCGGCCTCGCTACGCGGCCGCGCTCGCGCTGCTCGCGCGCCAGCACGGGCTCCCCGTGGAGGCCGTGGGATCGGTCGGTGGCGACCACCTCGTCATCGAACTCTCGATGGCCGGCGCGTCGGGCAACATCGAGGACCGCGGCGGCGGTGTCGCCGACGCGCTCGAGGTCCCGGTCGCCGACCTTCGCCACGCCTGGGACCACGGCCTGGCCCGGGCGCTCGGCTGGGAGGGCTGACCGATGTGCGGCGTCTTCGGGGTGGTCCTGCCCAACGGTGAGCCGACCGAGGCCGCATCGATCGCGGCGCTCGGCCTGTTCGCGCTTCAGCATCGCGGCCAGGAATCGGCCGGGCTGGCGGTCAGTGACGGCGACCAGCTGATGCTCTACAAGGATCTCGGGATGATCAGCTCGGTCCTGGACGAGCGACGCCTGCCGAGCCTGCGCGGGCAGCTCGCGATCGCCCACTGCCGCTATTCCTCGACCGGCTCGACGATCTGGGAGAACGCCAAGCAGACCTACCGCCTGGGACCGCGGCGGGCGCTGGCCATCGGCCACAACGGGAACCTGGTCAACACCCGCGACCTGCTCGATCAGCTCCAGGGCGGCCGGGCTCGGCTCCCGGCCTCGACCGACACGGAGCTCCTGACCGCGCTCCTCGCCGACGAGCCGGCCACTGACACCGTGGAGGCCCTGCGCCAGGTCCTGCCGCGCGTTCGTGGGGCTTACAGCCTGGTCGTCCTCGACGAGCGGCGCGTCATCGGCGTCCGGGATCCGTTCGGGTTCCGGCCGCTGGTCCTCGGTCGCCTGCCACAGGCGACCGGCACCGGCGGCGACGACGGCCTGTGGCGGGGCGACGATGCCGATGCCGGCTGGTGCCTCTCGTCCGAGACCGCCGCGCTCGACATCGTCGGTGCCGAGTACGTTCGCGACGTCCAGCCCGGCGAGATGGTCATCCTCGAGCGCGGCCAGGCGCCGCGCTCGGTCCGGTTCGCAATGGCGACGCCCGCCCTTTGCGTCTTCGAGCTGATCTACTTCGCGCGGCCGGATTCGTACATGGAGGGGCGCAACCTGTACGAGGCGCGCCGCAAGATGGGGATGCAACTCGCGCTCGAGCACCCGATCGACGCCGACCTGGTCATGCCCGTCCCCGACACGGGCGCACCGGCCGCGGCCGGCTTCGCCGAGGCATCCAGGTTGCCGTATCGCGAGGGGATGTATCGCAACCGATATGCCGGGCGGACCTTCATCCAGCCCTCGGCCGGGCTGCGGCATCGGGGCGTGACGATCAAGCTCAACCCGCTGCGCGAGGTCGTCAACGGCAAGCGATTGATCGTCGTGGACGACTCGATCGTGCGCGGGACGACCACCAAGCGCATCGTCGAGCTCCTGCGCAAGGCCGGCGCGACCGAGGTCCACGTCCGGATCAGCGCACCTCCGATTTTCCATCCCTGCTTCTACGGGATCGATACGCAGATCGAGACCGAGCTCATTGCCTCGACCCACACCGAGCCCGAGATCCGCGAATTCATCGGTGCCGATTCGCTCGGCTATCTCTCGATCCGGGGCGTGCTGGCCGCGCTCGAGCTGCCGTACGAGCGGTTCTGCTTCGCCTGCTTCGACGGGCACTACCCCGAGCCCGTCCCGTACGACGCGGCGAGCCGCAAGTTCATGCTCGAGGAAGCGGTGACCCTGCGATGACCCGGGCGAAGGGCGTGGCCGGCCGGGATGCCTATCGATCCGCCGGGGTGGACGTCGCGGCGGGCGACCGTGCTGTCGATCTCATGCAGGCGCATGTAGCGTCCACTCACCGGCCAGAGGTCGTCGGCGGCCTCGGCGGGTTCGGTGGCGCCATCGCGATCCCGTCGGGCTACCGCGATCCGCTCCTCGTCGCCTCGACCGACGGCGTTGGGACCAAGACGGCCATCGCGGCGTCGCTCGAGCGCTTCGACACGATCGGCATCGACCTCGTCGCGATGTGCGCGGACGACGTCGTCTGCAGCGGTGCCGAGCCGCTCGCCTTTCTCGACTACATCGCCGTCGGGCACGTGATCCCCGAGTGGGTCGCCGAGCTCGTCGGTTCCGTCGCGGTCGGCTGCCGCGAAGCCGGCTGCGCCCTCGTCGGCGGCGAGACGGCCGAACACCCGGGACTCATGGACGACGACGCATTCGACCTGTCGGGTTCCTGCATCGGCGTCGTCGAACGGTCGGACCTGATCGATGGATCGGCGGTCGTCGCCGGCGACGCGATCGTCGGGTTGGCGGCGTCCGGGTTGCACGCCAACGGCTACGCGCTGGTGCGGGCGTTGCTCGCCCAGTGGGACCTCGACCTCGGCGAGCCGTACCAGGCGCGCCTGCGGCGATCGCTCGGCGATGCCGAGACCGACGGGGCGATCGCCGCGGCGCCGCACGAGGAGATGGCCACCCTCGGCGAGATCCTGCTGACCCCGACGAGGGTCTATGCGCGGGCCATCCTCGACGCGCGCGCCGCGGTTCGGGCTGGCGGGTCGGACATCCACGGCCTCGCCCACGTGACCGGTGGCGGATTGCCGGGCAACGTCCCGCGGGCGATCCCCGAGAGGCTGGCCGCCCGGCTCGATCCTGCGCGCTGGACGATGCCATCGGTGATGCGCCTCTTCGGCGCGCTGGGCGGGCTCGACGACGAAGAACTGCGGGCGACCTTCAATGGGGGACTGGGGATGGTCGTGGTCCTGCCATCGGCCGGCGTCCCGGCAGCGCTCGAGGCGGTCGCCGCGTACGGCATCACGGCAGCGGTCGTGGGCGAGGTGATCGAGGTCGGCAGGGTCGGCGGGGCACGATACGTCGAGGGTCCCCTCGACGGCGCCGCGTGAGCCATCGGCCCGGCCGGATCGCCGTCGGCGTCTCGGGCGCCGGTTCGAATCTTCGGGCGCTGGTCGCGGCCACGGGGCGCCGCGGACTGGATGCTACGGTCGTCCTCGTCTTCGCGGACCGGCCCTGCGCCGCGCTCGACTGGGCGGTCGAGCAGGGCATCGAGACCGCGCTCGTGCCGAGCGGCGACGACGCGACGATGGCAGCGACGCTCGCCGCGGTCGGGGCGGACGTGGTCGTCCTCGCCGGTTACATGCGGATCGTCGGGCCGGCAGTGCTGGGGGCGTTCCCCGGACGGATCCTCAACACGCATCCGTCGCTCCTCCCGGCGTTCCCGGGCGCCCACGCCGTCGAGGATGCCCTCGCCCACGGCGTGAAGGTGACCGGCTGCACCGTCCATATCGTCGATGCCGCGCTCGATGGCGGGCCGATCCTCCTCCAGGAGGCGGTCCCCGTGGTCCCCGGCGACGACGCGGAGCGCCTTCACGACCGGATCCGCGCGGTCGAGCACCGGCTCCTGCCGTGGGCCGTCGCATTGCTGTTTTCCGGGGCGGTCGGCGTCGATGACCGCCGGGCGGCCGTGGCGACCGAGCGTGCCGAGGCGCAGCTGCAGTTCCCGCGGCGCGCGTTGCTGGCCGTCTCGGACAAGACCGGACTCGTGCCCTTCGCAGCGCGGCTGGTCCGCGCCGGCTTCGAGCTGGTCTCGACCGGCGGCACCGCGCGGGTCCTGCGCGAAGCGGGTCTGCCGGTCACCGATGTCGCCGCCGTGACCGGCGTCCCGGAGATGCTCGACGGCCGGGTCAAGACGCTACACCCGCGGATCCACGCGGGTGTCCTCGCCGACCAGAGCTCGCGCACCCATCGCGCCCAGCTCATCGAGGCCGCGATCGAGCCCTTCGAGCTGGTCGTCGTCAACCTCTATCCCTTCGCGGCCGCCGCCGAGCGCTTCGGGATCACGCTCCCGGAGCTGATCGAGGAGATCGACATCGGCGGCCCCGCGCTGATCAGGGCGGCGGCCAAGAACCACCGCGGCGGCGTCGCCGTCGTCACGTCGCCGGCCCGCTATGACGCTGTCGCCGCGTCGGTCGAGGAGTCGGGAGGGATGGGTCCGGCGTTCGCCGCCGCACTCGCGCTGGAGGCTTTCGGGCACACGGCGGCCTACGACGCCCGCATCGCCTCCGAGCTACCGGGCCGGATGGTCGAGGAGGGTGTCCTGCTCGGAGGCGAGGTGGCCGGCCCGGGCGGGTCGGATCCCTATCCAGGGAGCCTGACCATCGCGCTCGAGAAGGTCGAGACGCTCCGGTATGGCGAGAACCCGCACCAACCCGCGGCCCGCTACCGCCGCCCGGGGAGCACGGCCGCCGACGGTCCTTTCGCGACTGGCGAGCCGCCACTCCAGGGCAAGGGGCTCTCGTACAACAACGTCCTCGATGCGGCCGCGGTCACCGCCATCGGCCGGGCGCTGCGGGGCCCGGCATGCGTCATCGTCAAGCACACCAACCCGTGCGGCGCGGCCGAGCGAGGCTCCCTCCTCGAGGCGTGGGAGGCGGCCCTTGCGGGCGACCCCATTTCGGCATTCGGCGGGGTCGTGGCACTGACACGGCCGGTCGGCGAAGCGCTGGCCGGAGCGCTGATCTCCATCTTTCTCGAGGTCGTCGTGGCGCCGGACTTCGACGACGCGGCGCTGGCGATCCTGGCGACCAAGCCGAATCTGCGGCTCATCGTAGACCCGGTCCTCGCGCTCGACATTCCCGGCACGGCACCGGATCCGACTGGTTCGATCCGCTCGGCCGGCGGGGCCGTCCTGGTCACCGCGCCGGATACGTCGCCGGACGACCAGTCGACCTGGACGGTCGCCACGAGCCGCGCCCCGACCGAGGCGGAGCGCCTCGACCTCGACCTTGCCTGGCGGCTGGTCCGCGGCGTCAGTTCGAACGCGATCGTGCTGGTTCGTGACGGCCGGCTGATCGGGATGGGCTCGGGCCAGACCTCGCGCGTCGATGCAGCTCGGGGCGCGGTGGAGAAGGCGAAGTCCTATGCGGGCGCGGAGGCTCTGGCCGGCGCCGCGTGCGCCTCGGACGCGTTCTACCCCTTCGCGGACGGGGTCGAGGTCTGCCTCGCGGCCGGGGTCACGGCGTTCGTCCAGCCGGGCGGCTCAGTCCGGGACGCCGAGGTGGTCGCGATCGTGGATGCGGCTGGCGGGACGATGCTGATGACCGGGACGCGGCATTTCCGCCATTGATCTCAGGCTGGCTGGATGGCCTGCCCCAAGAGCACGATCTCCACGAGGTCGGCGGTCTCGAACGTCCTCGCCGGGTCGTCGGTGATCGCATCGAGACGCGCCCAGGCGGCCGCATGGTCGCCCCCGTCGACCAACACGCGCAGGCTCTCGGTGTCGGCGGGGTCCAGCGCCGGCTCGAGACGCGCGACGAGGGCCTTCATCCGTGGCCCGATCTGGTCGGGTTCGATGGGGTCGATCCGATACCGCGACCCGCGTTTCGCCATGAGGCGTATCTTGGCGTCCCCACGTCCCTCGCGCGCGGACGCGCCGGGAAGACGCCGCCGGCCGCCCCGCGTCGACACCCAGGACCGATGATGGAGCCCGCGTGACCGACGTCCCACGACTGAGCGTCCTGCTACCGGCCTGGAACGCCGCCACGACCATCGAGCGTGCCCTGGCCTCGGTCCTCGACGAACGCGGGATCCCGCTGGAGGTCGTCGTCATCGACGACGGATCGACGGATCGGACAGCCGATGTCGTCGCGGGTGTGGCCGCTCGTGACCCACGCGTCGTCCTCCTTCGGCTCCCGAAGAATGGCGGGGTCTCGGAAGCGCGCAACGCGGGGCTGGCGATCGCGCGCGGGGAGTGGATCGCCTTCCACGACTCCGACGACCGGATGCTCCCCGGCGGGATCGCGGCGCTGATGCGGCCGACGGCAGATCCGACGGTCCGCGCCGTGATCGGGCAGCGGATCTGGGCCGACGGCGAACACACGTGGCTTTCGCCGCTCTATGACATCCCCGATATCCGTCAGCCCGGTCGCAGATCGATCGCGTCGCACCCGGGCCTGCTCTACTACGCATCCGCGACCGGCAAGGCCTTCCACCGCTCGCTCGTCGGCGACCTGCGGTTCGCCGGCCGGGTCCTCGGCGACCAATCCTGGTCGATCCGGGCGCTCCTGCGCGCCGGCGGCGACATCGAGGTGGTCGGGGAAACGGTCTTCGAGTGGACCCGACCCCACCCGGGGCGCGAAGTCGAGACGATCACCGTCCTGGCGAGGGCCTCGGCGAGCGGGGCTGCCGACATGGCTATCGTGGCCACCACCGCCTTTCGCGAGGTCTCGAGCGAAGTGGACCTGCGCATCGCGTCCCAGTCCACGCGGTTCGCGATCAAGAAGGCATACCTTGAGCGGTTGATCCGGTCCGATCTCAGCGGGCCGGTCAGCAAGGCGCTTGACCGCCGCGATCCGGCGACTGGGGCGTATCTGGCGGCCCTCGCGGCACTCCTCGAATCGGTCCCGGCGCCGCTCCTCGAGGACTCCGACCTCCTGGTCCGCCGGATCCTCTGGCCGCCGCTTCGGCGCTGGCGTTCGCTCGTGCCGGACGCCCGGTCGAGCTACCGCCGGATGGTACGCGCGCGCATCCAGGCCGACCGGGCGACGGGCTACCAGGCCGGCGGTCCGTTCCGGTTCCCGGCCCTAGCCCTGGCCCGTCTGCTCGGGCGGCGGCTCGGCGGAGCCGCAGCGTCGGGGCTCGTCGCGTCGGTGGCCTTGTCCCGGAGCGTCGCCGAGCGGCTCACGGGGTCCTGAGCCAGCCGCATTCGGCGACGCTCCGTTGGCCCGCCGCCTGGCTCGGTCGCCTCCGGGGGTGACGCAACGCGCATCGCTGGGAGATGCGCCACAATCCGAAATGTCCACCCACCGCGATCGGAGACCCTCGTGCCCCAGGCGGCCGTCAACAACGCCCTGGCCTACTCGATCAACTGATGGGCGTGTCTCCGGCAGCAGGGCGTCGCCGCCAGGGGGCCGTCTGGCGATTCGAATGTCATCGCTAGCATCACGTCTTCCGAAGCCGGTCCGGCGACGACTCGGAGCCTTCAAGCGATCATTGTTCGGCCGCGGAAACGCCGGCGGCAGCGGCGGGCGAGGTGCGAAGGGTTCGGACCGGACGCTTGCCCAAGGGTCACGGCTCAAGATCCGACGTGACTTCGTGTTCAGGACCGCCCGCCCGGCCGGTACGGCGCTGGAGATCGGGCCGGCGCACAACGCGATCCTGCCCAAGCGGGAAGGGTTTCACACCAAGACCGTCGACTATCTCGATCGCGACGGTCTGGTCGAGAAATATCGCGCGTTCAAGCAGTACTCCCCCGACGACATCGAAGAGGTCGACTACGTGATCCCCGCCGGGGCCTCGATGACGGACATCATCCACGAGCGATTCGACCTCGTGCTCGCATCGCACGTGCTGGAGCACAGCGTCTCCCTGATCGACTTCCTCAACGACTGCACGAACCTGCTGGCCCCGAACGGTGTCCTGTCGCTCATCGTTCCCGACCACCGATACTGCTTCGACCGGTTTCGCGAGCGCTCATCCATCGGCCGCGTCATCGATACCGCCATCAACCGACCGCACGTCCACACGGTCGGCACCATGACGGAGTTCTCGCTGGATGCCGTGAAGCACGGCGGCACGACCTCCTGGTCGGCCGGTCACAAGGGCAGCTACAGGTTCGTCCACGACCTCGACGCGGCCAAGGCGAACGCCGCACGAGCAGGGGGCGACACCTACATCGACGTCCACAATTGGGTCTTCTCGCCAAATCACCTGCGTCTGATGCTCCAGGACCTCCATGCCCTTGGTCGGATCACGGTCCGCGAGGTGACCTTCCAGGACACGATCGGTCACGAGTTCTTCCTGAACCTCAAGGTCGACGGCCGAGGCACCGGTCTCACTCGCGTGGCGCTCGTCGGGCTCGCCGATGCGGAACGGCTCACCATGGACGTCCCGGTCTTCGAGCCCATGGAGCCGGACCGATGACGTTCATCGTCACCGCCATGGTGCGAGACGAAGTCGACATCATGGCCCTGATGATCGAGCATCATCTGGCCCAGGGCGCCCAGCTCATCATCGCGACAGACAACGGCTCGGTCGACGGTACAGCGGAGGTCCTGCAGCAGTACGCTGATCTCGGCGTGCTCGAGCTCCACCACGACCCCGTGTTTCGCAAGCAGCAGCACGCCGTCGTGACCCGGATGGCGCGGCGGGCGTTCGCGGAGCACCACGCCGATTGGGTCATCAACGCGGATGCTGACGAGTTCTGGGTCCCGTGCGACCGGCGCCTCACATTGCGATCGGCCCTCGAGGCGATCCCCACCTCTCTCGACTCCTTCACGGTCCCGGTCACGAATCTCGTCGGCCCGCCGGCGATGCAGGGATCCGGCGTCGACCGATTGCTGTGGCGTGACCAGCGGGCCGCCGAGCAACTACACGCCGTCGGGATCTTCGCGCAACCCACCGGCGATGCCGTTCATCGCGGCGATCCGGCCATCGAAGTCTCGCAGGGCAATCATTTTGTTTCGCTCCAGAGCAACGGTCAGCCCGACGAGGCATCTGCCCTCGAGGTCCTTCACCTGCCATGGCGGTCGTGGTTGCAATACGAACGTCGGGTCGTCAACACCGGGCAGTCGTACGAGGCGAACCCCACCCTGCAGCCAAGCAAGAATCACCATGGCATGGCCGACTACCGGCGGCATCTCGCCGGTCGACTGAGGTACGCGTTCCTGCTCCGTCTTCCACTCGAGAAGGAGCTCGTCGGCGGGGACGCAGACGGTGCCTTCGTCTACGACCCCTGGCTGCGAGACCACCTGCATGCGCTCCTTGATCGCGCGCTCCTACCGGACCTCGTCGCTGGTTGCCTGGACGCCTCGCGGGATGAACCGATCGACTCCTCCGAGCACGAACGCGATGCCAACGTTGGCAGACTCCTCATCGACCTCGAACGTGAGCGAGACGAGGCGCTGTTGCCCCTTCGGATCCGGGATGACGTGTTGCGCGCCACCGAGCGAGTGGCAGGCGCCGTCAAGCGGAGGACGGTTCGCGCCGTCAAGCGGCGAACGATCGGCCCCGTCAAGCGGCGACTCCGAAGACACCGGCACACCGGCTGATCACGGCCGACCCCGGCACGACGGGGAGTGGCGGGCTCTCAGGGCCATGGAGCGACCGGGTACCATCCTGAAGATGGAGCGGCACGAATTCCTCGAGGCGTTGCATCGCTCAGTGCGTCCGAGGAACTATCTCGAGATCGGGGTCGACACGGGCGCCAGCCTCAGCTTCTCGCGCGTCCCGTCGATCGCCATCGATCCCGAGTTCCAGGTCCAGATGGAGATCCGGACAGAGTTGAATCTCGTCAAGGAGACCAGCGACCGGTTCTTCGCCCGGCGGGACCCGCTCCGCTACCTCCGAGGTGGCCGCAACCCGTGGCGCAACCTCCAGCACAACAGGCCCCTTTTCGGCCGCCTGATTGGGCGGGGCTCGGTCGATCTTGCATTCATCGACGGCATGCACTGGTTCGAATTCGCGCTGCGCGACTTCATGAACGTCGAGCGACACTCGAACTCGACGAGTGTGATCGTCCTCGATGACATGCTGCCGCGGAACATCATCGAGGCAGCCCGGGATCGGACGACCGGTGCGTGGACGGGCGACGTGTACAAGCTCGTCGCGGTGTTGCGTGAGTATCGGCCCGAGCTCATCGCCATCCTGGTCGACACGCGCCCGACCGGCCTGCTCGTCGTCCTGGCCCCGGATCACACGAGCACGGTGCTTCGCGATCACTACGACGAGATCCTGGCGGCGAACGCGCAACCGGATCCCCAGCCGGTTCCGGCCTCGATCCTCGAGCGGTCGGGGGCCGTGGCTCCCGAGGCATTCCTCGAGTCGGGCGCATGGCGAACGATCGTGCGAAATCGACGCCTGCACCTCCCCGCATCGCGGCTCAGGACCGCGCTGAGGCGCGATGTCGCGCCGCTCATCGCTGCGGCGAGCCGGCCGACCTGACCTGCGAGGCGAGCGCGACGTCGTCGATCGCGGCCGGTCGAGCCCTCGCGAGCGCCTCTGCCACCTCGCACAGCGCCAGTGCTCGGAGATCCAGGGTGTGCCGCTCGAGCACGATCGCGCGGCCATGGGCGGCGAGCCGTCGGCGCTCGCCCGGATCGTCGAGGTACCTGGCGATGAGGGGCTCGAGCTCGGCGCGGAAGCCGTAGGTCTTGACCGCGCCATCGAACTCGGCATCGATGCCGTCGACCGGGTCGGAGATGACGAAGGCCCCGCAAGCGAGCGCGTCGTACAGTCGATTCGAGATGAACCCCTCGGCGCGCATGTCGTCCCAGTGGTCGTTGAGCACGATATCCGCGGCGCTGTAGTAGCGCGCGAGCTCGGTGTTCAGGATCACCTCACCCTTGACGAAGCGTTGCTCGACCAGATCGGGGGTCCACTCGCGACCGTAGATCGCGAGGTCGTGGGCCGTGCCCGCGAGATCGTCGACGATCCGCCGATGGACCTTGCGCGAGTTGGCGACGAACAGCAGCTCGTGGTGCGGACCACCCGGTTCCGGCCGGAAACGCTCGGGGTCGGTCGCCTGGTGAAGCGGAGTGACGGGGACGCCCACCAGTCCGGCCATCCGCGCGGCAAAGCGGTCCGACGCGACGAAGACGTGGTCGTATCGTTCGTAGATCTCCGGCGTCGCGAGATCCGGGTGGCTGATCTGCCACAGGATATTGACCTGGCCGCGATGGGTCGGGGCATCCTTGAGCCCGAACAGGTGGACGGCGACGTCGTCGCGGGCTGCCGTTGGGGACTCCCAGTCGGGAAGGAAATGGAGCCGCGTGGGGTGCCCGGCACGCTCGAGCGACCGTTGCAGGCCGCGTGCGAAGTGGTAGTCCCCCCAGCGATCGATGTGCTCCCACCTGGGCACCCCGATCCGCAGTCCGTACTTCGTCGCGGACGCCCAGTCGAGAACCCCGTCGCGGATCGCGGCCGCACTCGGCCGGTACGCATCGGCGCTCGCGGCCGCGGCAACGGACTCGTTGGTCGCGGTCGGGAGGACACGCGCGACCTTCGCGCTCCGACTGCGGACCGTCTCGGCGACGTGGTCACTCGACGCGAAGACGAGGTCGAACTCGTCGAACCAGACGCGCTCCAGCCAGGGCCCGGGTTCGTCGTGGATCCATGCCATCGTCACCACGTTCGCGGGCAGCCGCCGGACGTCGCACGAATCGTGGAGTACGACGACCGCCTCGGTCGATGGATCCGGCACATACCACCCCTCGTGGGCCGCGGCCAGGTAACTGACGCGCCAGCCGTGCGCCTCGAGCGCGGCCCCGAGCTTCTGAGCCGTGGACCGATCCCCGAACCCCGCGGAGTCGTCGCCCGTCACGGTGATCGCAACGTGGAACGGGTCGCGCGAGAACCGATCGCCGCCGTGCAGCGCGTCAAGCAGCGCGTCACGGAAGATGCGCGGTCCCCACAGGTCGATGAACATGTCGCGGTTGGCGGCCGCTCGGGCGGAAAACCCCGGCCGGTCCGCGGCACGGGTGGCCGATTCGTGATGCCACAGCACGGCCCGGCCGTCGTACACGAGCCGACCACCGGCCGCGCGCAGCTTGAGGCACAGGTCGACATCCTCGATGCCGTAGTCGTATTCCGGGGAGAAGCCGCCGACCTGGCGAAACGCGTCCAGCCGCACGAGCAGGCAGGCTGCCGTCAGCGCCGGCCGTTCCTCGACGCGGGCCGCCCATGGTGCGATCGCGTCGCCGCCGGCGCCCATGACCCGGGCTAGCGGGACAGCCTTGCTGCGATCGAAGCCGACCCCGGCGTGCTGCAACGACAGATCGGGATGGTTCGATCCGGCCCGCGCGCCGCCGCGGTGCCTCGGATAGATCAGGCGCGCCCCGACCGCCACCGCCTGCCGGGACATCATCGTCTCCACCATGTCGCCGAGCCACTGGGGCGTGATCGGGTCCACGTCGTTGTTGAGGAAGCAGATGAGCTCGCCCCGTGCGAGAGCGACGCCCTGGCCATTCGCGTCGGAGAACGAGCGGTTGTCGCGGTTGCGAACGACCCGTAAAGGGAACGGCATGTCGAGACCCATCGCCAGCTCAGCCGAGCCGTCGGTCGATCCGTTGTCGACGACGATGATCTCGATGTCCCGATAGGAGGTCCTGGCGACCGCCGTGAGACAGCGCTCGAGGTGCTCCCGGCCGTTGCGGTTGAGGATCACGATCGAGACGAGCGGCCCCCGTTCTGGCGTCGACGGGCTCGGATCCGTCGACAGGGCGGCGATGAGGGCCTGTTCGGCCTCGGGCGAGGCGCGCAGCCGCCGCTGGCCGAGACGGCGCCGGACGGACCTCACGGCGCGTCGCGGCAGGCGGGGGATCCGTCGGGTCGAGGTGACGAGCCGTCGCAGTCTCGCGCTCGCGGCCATGGCCAGCCTGACCGAGCGGCGTCGGCGCAGCGCCGTAAGCTCGCGATCCAGTCGCTCGAGCTCCTCGTGGCGCCGCCGCGCGGCGGCCCTGGCATTACGAAGTGAGGACCGGCTCCGGTCAAGCTCCAGCCCGACCTCCTCGATCCTGGCCTCCAGGGCCGCGATCAGCTCCGCATCGGAGCGCGATGGATCCTGATCGGCCATCAACCCGATTTCACGGTCGCGGACGGCCGAGCCGAGCCCATCGGCCCCGATCCCGGGGTGGCATCGTTTGGATCGGCGGTCAAGGGATCCTCCAGGTCGCGGCCGCTCCACTGCGTCGGCGGGCGGCGGCCAGACGGAGTGTATCGGTAACCACCTGAACGGGAGATGAACGCGAAGGCCGCCCTGCTACCATCGGCCTCCCATGTCCGACCGACCTCGGTACTACCTGACCACGTCCATCGCCTACGCGAACAACAAGCCGGGCCTGCACACCCTCTACGAGGTGATCGGCGCGGACGCGATCGCCCGTTGGCACCGGATGGTCGGCGACGAGACGCGGTTCCTCACCGGGACCGACGAGCACTCGATCAACATCGCCCAGGCCGCAGTCGACGAGGGCCGCCCGACGCGCGAGTTCGTCGACGAGAAGGTGGCCCTCTTCAAGGCCGCCGAAGCCGCACTGGCGATCGCCCCCGACCGGTTCATCCGCACCACCGATCCCGACCACGTCCGGGCCGCCCAGGAGATGGTCCGACGGGCACATGCCAACGGCGACGTCTACCTTGGAACGTACGAAGGCTGGTACTGCCCGAACGAGGGCTTCCGCAGCGCAAGCGACGTCATCGAGACCGCGCGCGGGGTGATCTGCCCGAACCATCCCGACGTCCCACTCCAGTGGCTGACCGAGCGCAACTGGTTCTTCCGCCTGTCGGCCTACCAGGAGCGTCTCGAGCGGCATTTCGCCGAGCGCCCTGACTTCGTCCGGCCCGAGTACCGTCGCAACGAGATGCTCGGCTTCATCCGGGGTGGGCTGGAGGACTTCTCCATCAGCCGCGAGCGGACGCCGGGTGACTGGGGGATCCCGTTCCCGATCGCGGAGGATGGTTCGACCGCACTGCGCGAGAATGGTTCATGGGATCCCGCGGCGGGCAAGATCTACGTCTGGTTCGACGCGCTCATCAACTACATCACGGGCGCCGGCTTTCCCGACGACCCGGCGGCATTCGCGCGATGGTGGCCCGCCGACCTGCACATCATCGGCAAGGACATCGCCCGGTTCCACACCATCTTCTGGCCGGCGATGCTGTGGAGCGCCGGTCTCGAAGCGCCGCGTCACGTGTGGGTCCATGGCTGGCTGCTGGCGGCGGGCGGCGAGCGGATGAGCAAGAGCCGCGGCAACTTCCTCGACCCGAACGACTTCGTGGCGGCCTTCGGCGCCGACGGCGCGCGGTATATCGTCCTGCGCGAGGTCCCGTTCGATCGCGACGCGGAGGTCAGCTGGGACTCGTTCGTCCGGCGCTACAACGCCGATCTCGCCAACGACTTCGGGAACCTCGTCAACCGCACCGTTTCGATGACGAACCGCTACCTGGACGGGGAGCGGCCCTCGCCACGCGAGTCGGTCGAATCGTCCCTGCGGGTCGGCTGGCTGACCACCCTGGCGGCCTATCGCGGCCAGCTAGAGGGCTGCCTCCTCCACGATGCCCTGGGCGAGTTGTGGGAGTACGTCAGCGCCGCCAACAAGGTGGTCGACGCCGAGCAGCCATGGGTCCTGGCCAAGGCGTGGAAGGCCGGCGACGACGCCGCCGGGGAGCGCCTCCGCGGCGTCCTCGGCGATCTGGTCGAGGCCTGCCGGCTGGTCGGGCTCGCCGCTGCGCCGTTCCTGCCCGAGACCGCCCCGCGGCTCCTGGCGCAGCTCGGCCATGCCTATCCGTATGGATCGGATGGCAACGGCGGGCCGCCGATCCTCGACGAGCTCGCCTGGGCGTCCCACGCCAGCGAGCCCGGCCGCCTGACCATCCCCGAGCCGCTCTTCCCGCGCCTCGACCTCGAGGCCGAGACATCCTGACCGCCCGGACATCCACGCCGCCGGTACCCCTGGGGCGATCCCGATGCTCCTGATCGACAGCCACTGCCACCTCAACGCCGACCGGTTCGAGCCCGACGCCGACCAGGTCATCGGCGCCGCGCGACTGGCGGGCGTCGAACGAGTCCTCGTCCCGGGCTGGAACGTGGCCTCGTCCGAACGCGCGCTGGCCTGCGTCGAACGGTTCCCGTGGCTCGACGCCGCCGTCGGGATCCACCCACACGACGCGGCCAGGCTGGACGAGCGGGACTGGGCTCGGATCGTCGGCTGGAGCTCCGATCGGCGGGTCGTCGCGATAGGGGAGACCGGGCTCGACTACGACCGGGTCTTCAGCCCGATCGCGGACCAGCTCGTCAACCTGCGTCGCAACCTGGCGCTCGCGCTCGAGACCGGCAAGCCCGCCATCCTCCACTGTCGGTCCGGCGAAGGTCGGCGCGACGCCCAGGATGCCCTGCTCGACGAATTGCGGGTAGCCGGCGTCGACGGACCGGCCTGGGCCGCGGCCTTCGGCGGGCGGCCGCCGGCGGTCATCCACTCGTACTCCGGGCCACTCGACTACGCCCAGGCCGTGGTCGACCTCGGGCTCGCCGTCAGCTTCTCGGGATTGGTCTTCCGGCGCGGCGAGGAGGCATCGGCCGAGGCGGTGGCCATCGTCCCCGCCGAACGCCTTCTCATCGAGACCGACTCGCCGTTCTTGGCGCCGCCCGGGGCGCCGCGCTCGCGCAACCAACCCGAGTGGGTACGCGTCACAGGGGCATGGGCTGCCGAGCACCGCGGAACGACCCCCGATGCGATGGGGCCCGCCCTGATCGACGCCTACGATCGAACCTTCCCGAGTCCCCGGAGGACCCCATGACCAACCCGAGTCGCCGGCTTCCCATCGTCAGAGCCCTCTTCGCGGTGGTCGCCATGACCGTCGCGGCGTGCACGCAAGGGGCTGCGGGCCCCAGCTCGTCGACGCCGGCGGTCGCATCGCCCGCCCCGACCACGGCCCCATCGGCGGCACCGGTCGTGGGCCCGACGCCCGCCGCGAGCGCGTGGCCATCGTCGGCGAGCGCGTGTGCCGTGAAGCGCCAGACGACGACGTTGCCATCCGACCGGCTGGTCGACCTCACCGTCAAGGGCGGCGCCGCGTCGGACACGCTGACGTTCATCTTCGGCAACCCTTCGCTGCCAGGGCCGGCCACCCCGCCCTCGGGCACGCTCGAGGTCGCGCTCCCGCCATTCACCCACGCGGGCAGCGGCGCCACGATCGCGATGACTGGCGGGCACGTGGTCACCGTCCGATTCACCGGGATGTCGCTCCAGAATGACGCCGGCGAGGAGACGTACACGGGCCCGGCCGAGGTCCAGCCGGCATTGACCGCGCTCCGCCACGCGGTCGTCTACGACGCGTCCGAAGGGGTGATCGGCTGGTACGTGGGCTACGATGGCTCGGGCTGCGTGACCCTGACCAGGGCGGGCACGAAGGTCACGCTCACGATCGCCCACACCTGACAATTGCGGCCGGGTTGACAGCCTCGCCCCCGGTTCGCTAGTCTCCACTTGGCACTCTCGCAGTGAGAGTGCCAAGCATCGCAAAGCACCAGTCCGACGGGCGCCGGGAGCACCGGCTGGAGGGTCGGTCGGGTCGCAGCGGTGCCTCCACAGAGGTTCCAGGGACGTCGTTCGGGCCCCCGACCCGGCCCGCGACGACCCAAGACTCGATGCCCCGCGGCCGGCCCTGGCCGTCACAGGAGGAATGCACGTTGGCCAAAGCCACTGCCATCACGACGAAGCTCCGCCCGCTGGGTGACCGCGTCGTCATCAAGCCGAGTGCCCGCGAGGAGATGACCAAGAGCGGCATCGTCCTGCCCGACACCGTCAAGGAGAAGCCCCAGGAGGGCACCATCATCGCCGCCGGCCCGGGGAAGGTCCTCGACGACGGCAAGCGCGAGACGATGGACGTCAAGGCGGGCGACAAGGTCCTTTACGCCAAGTACGCGGGGACCGAGTTCAAGATCGACGGCGACGAGCTGTTGATCGTCAGCCAGAAGGACATCCTGGCCGTCGTCGCGGACTGACCGCGCACCCGACGTCCATCCCATCCGACCACTACTCGTCCCTGGAGGACACCCGATTGGCTAAGCAACTCATCTTTGACGAGACCGCTCGTCGTTCACTCAAGCGCGGCATCGATCGCCTCGCCGACGCCGTCAAGGTCACCATCGGTCCGAAGGGCCGCAATGTGGTCCTCGACAAGAAATTCGGCTCGCCGACCATCACCAACGACGGCGTGACCATCGCGCGCGACATCGAGCTCGACGATCCGTTCGAGAACATGGGCGCGCAGCTGCTGAAGGAAGTCGCGACCAAGACCGACGACGTCGCCGGCGACGGCACGACCACGGCGGTCGTGCTCGGCCAGGCGATGGTCAGTGAGGGCCTGCGGGTCGTCACCGCCGGGGCCAACCCGATGGTCGTCAAGCGCGGCATCGAGGCCGCTGTCGAAGCCGTCGTGGCCGAGATCAAGAAGCAGTCCCGCCCGGTCGACAATCGCGAGCAGATCGCGGCCGTCGCCGCCATCAGCGCCGCGGATCCGGAAGTGGGCGAGATCATCGCCGAGGTGATGGACAAGGTCGGCAAGGACGGTGTCATCACCGTCGAAGAGGGCCAGAGCCTCGGCCTCGAGAAGGAATACACCGAGGGGATGCAGTTCGATCGCGGCTACATCTCGGCCTACTTCGTGACCAACCCCGATCGGATGGAAGCGGTCCTCGACAACCCGCTCATCCTGATCACGGACAAGAAGATCTCGGCCGTCGCGGACCTGCTCCCGGCGCTCGAGAAGGCGGTCCAGCAGGGCAAGCCCACGCTGATCATCGCCGAGGACGTCGATGGTGAGGCCCTGGCCACGCTCGTCGTCAACAAGCTCCGCGGCACCGTCCAGGTCCTCGCCGTCAAGGCGCCGGGCTTCGGCGACCGCCGCAAGGAGATGCTCCGCGACATCGCGGTCTTGACCGGTGGCACCGTCATCAGCGAGGAGATCGGGCGCAAGCTCGACTCGGTCGCATTCGAGGACTTCGGATCGGCCCGTCGCGTCGTCGCGACGAAGGACGACACGACGATCATCGACGGCGACGGCAAGCCCGACCAGATCAAGGCCCGGATGAGCCAGATCAAGGCCCAGATCGAAGACACCACCTCCGACTACGACAAGGAGAAGCTCCAGGAGCGCCTCGCCAAGCTGTCCGGCGGCGTCGCGGTCATCAAGGTCGGCGCGGCCACCGAGGTCGAGCTCAAGGAGAAGAAGCACCGCATCGAGGATGCGCTCTCGACGACCCGTGCGGCCGTCGAAGAG
>JBBQDL010000010.1:0-62999 GCA_038319665.1 Candidatus Limnocylindrales bacterium | reverse complement strand
ACCGCCCGGCGCCACGATCCGGGCCATGAGCAACCTTCGATCGCGCCTTCGGGCCTCGTCCATCCGCCTCGGCTTCGGGGCGGCCATCCTCGTGCTTGCCACGGCGTGCGGATCGAGCACCCCCGCCACGTCCGCCGTGGGCGCCAGCTCCTCGCCGGGCGCGGTGACTTCGCCTGTCGCGACCGCGGTCGCGTCCGCGGCGCCGGGCTCGAGCGCCCCTTCGACGACGTCCTCGACCGGCACCACCGCGCCCTCCGTCCCGGTGAGCCTGGCGACCCACGCGGACCCGGCGCTCGAGGCGATGCTCCCGACATCGATCGGCGGTACCGGGCTGCAGGTCTCGAGCCTGACCCTGAAGGCCGTGCTGGATGGGGGCGGCAACCGGCCCGCCATCGATTCGTTCCTGGCCTCGATCGGCAAGAGCGAGGCCGACGGCAGCGTGGCTCTCGCCTTTGATCCCAGCGGCGTCGTGCCCGGCGGAATCAGCGCGTTCAAGGTGGCAGGCGCCGACCCGGCGCCTCTGCTCGCCGGCCTCCTGGCGGTTCAGCGCGCCGAGCTCGGTTCGGGCGCCGTGGCGACCCCGACCCAGGTCGGCGGCAAGACCGTGACGCTGATCTCGGTCGGCAACGGCGTCAACGACAACGCCTGGATCTACGGTCATGGCGACGTCGTGTTCGTGATCAAGGCACCCGACGATGCGGCGGCCGCGGCGTTCCTGACGGTCCTTCCGTAGCCATGCACCTCGCCGGGTCGCGGCCCAGGCTCGCCACGGCGGCGGTCGTCGGCATGGTGATCGTCCTGGTCGCCGGGCTCCTGATCCTCCGGGGAATCTCGTCCGCGAGCCCAGCTGGTCGAACGATCTGGCAGGCGATCACGAGCGGCATCGACAGCGAGGACATGCCGGTCGCGACGGCGCTGGAGGCATTTGCCTACCTGACCGGTGTCGACATCCCCGGGGTGAGCGTCCCGACGGGTGCGCGGGGCGACGACACCCCGACCTCCGCGACCGGCGCCCTGCGCTGGGTGCGGGCGCACTGGCCGGAGGTCACGCCGAAGCAACGCGTCCCGATCGAAGCCTTCCTGCGCGGCGGCCCGAAGGATCTCCGTGTCCCCGTCACCGGACCCGCGGGTCAGCCGATCGCCGCGACCGATCGGGTGGCCTCGCTCGCCGCCGGCCTGCCTGCCGGTGTCGCTCCGATCCGGATCGACGCCGCGACCGCTACCGTCGCCGAGGCGATCAAGGCGGATGTCCTGGCAACCTCGCGGTCCATCGCAGCCTGGCGGCATCCGTACCGGGCCACCAGCGCAGCGTTCGTCTCGTCGACCTCATCGTCGCGGCAACCGCTGAGCGCCATCGCCTGCCGATCGTCCACTACGACGAGGGCTACGACCGGGTCGCCGCGATCACCGGACAGCCCGCCCGCTGGATCGTGCCGAGAGGCTCGGTGTGAAGCGGGCCGCGAAGACCGGACAGGGCGGGTAGTAGCACTGTTGACAACCTCTCTGATCAAGCAACAATAATCAGAATGGATGTGATCAGTGCGACTGCCCGTCTTCGTCAGCGCAATCAGCTGACCCTCCCCGATGCCATCGCGCAGGCGGGTGGCCTCGACGAGGGCACCCTGTTCGTCGTCGAGCTCGAGGCGTCCGATCCGGACGTTGTCCTTCTGCGCCGGGTTCGCTCCAGCTATGCCGGCGCCCTGAAGGGCATGTATGAGCCGGTCGACGAATACCTCGAAGGGGAGCGCGCCGGCTGGAACCCCGGGTGAAGGCAGCGGCCCTCGAGCAGGCGATCCCAGCCGGCGCCACGATCCTGCTCGACACGTCGGCGATCCTCGCGTACCTCTCGGGAGCCGAGCCGACGAGCCCGGCCGCAGCGATGGTCCTCGATCGGATGGTCGCGACCGGCCGGAACGCTGCCATCCTCTCGGTGGTGACCGTCACCGAAACGCTGGTTCGGCCGATGCGCTCCGGGTCCGACCAGGCGGTCCACCTGGTCGAGGCATTCCTCGAGCGCTTCCCGAACCTCCGGGTCGAGCCTGTCACGCGCGAGGTCGCTCGACGCGCCGCGAGCATCCGGGCCGCCACGGCGGCGCCGACCCCGGACGCCCTGATCCTCGCGACCGGTGTCACGGCCGGCGCCCCGATCGCGATCAGCCATGACCTCCGATGGGCACGCGTGATCAAGCGCGCCGGGCTGCCGCTGGCGTTCGTGCGCCTCGATCAACCTTGACGTCGGCGCCTCCAGGGCGCTTGGATTCGAACAACCGAAACCCAAGGTTCGGCGGTTGTCCTCGGGGTTCACCACCGAGAGTCAACCCGCAGACCTACTCCTGCCCTTCTGTCCCGTCGCGCGATCCGCAACGCCGGTCCGCCTGATGAAACCCACGAGGCAATGGAATCCCGCCGTGTGACGATCCCGGCATGGCCGACCGCACTCCAGACGGCGTGCCCGACACCTCGATCCTGACCGCCGCCGAGCTTGATTCGATCCGCCGCCCGTACCGCGGCGCACGGCTCCTGCCGCGCAAGGCCTACCACGAGCCGGCGATCTTCGAATGGGAGCGGGCCAACGTCCTGCGCAAGGACTGGGTGATCGCCGGGCGGGTCGACGAGGCACCGAATCCCGGGACCTACTTCACGACCGAGCTCGACGGCGACCCGCTGATCGTCGTCCGCGGCCGCGATAACCAACTCCGCGCCTTCCACAACGTCTGCCGCCACCGCGGCACCGCCGTCGTCGACGAGCCGTGCGGCAGCGCGGTCCGCTTCCAGTGCCCGTACCACGCCTGGATCTACGACCTCGAGGGCAGGCTCGTCCGGGCCAAGCACACCGACGATCTCGACGATTTCAGCTTCGAGGCGTACGGCCTCCAGGCGGTCGCCTGCGAGACGTGGCAGGGCTTCGTGTTCCTCAACCTCGACCCGGACGCGGCGCCGCTGGCGACCCAACTCGGCGACCTCGACGAGCACCTCGGCCGGTTCGACTTCGCCGATCTCCGGGCCGCCCGGACAATCACGTACGACGTCGCGGCCAACTGGAAGTTCATCGCCGAGAACTACTCGGAGTGCTATCACTGCCCGCCGCTTCACCCCAGCTCAACAAGCTGACCCCGTACGACGTCGGCGGCGATTACGCCCCGGGCGGCGCGTGGCAGGGCGGCTGGATGGAGCTTGTCGCCGGAGCCGAGACGATGGCCCTCGACGACGGTCACGGCTCGAAGCACGGCCGCCCGCCGATGTGCGGGATGACGACCGTGGACGAGCGCCGGATCTTCTACTACGTCCTATGGCCGACGGTGTTCCTGTCGATCCACCCGGACTACCTGCTCGTCCACCGCCTGATCCCGGTTGCGCCCGATCGGACGACCGTGATCTGCCAGCTCCTGTTCGAACCATCGACGATGGCCCGGCCGGATTTCGACCCGTCCGACGCGGTCGCCTTCTGGGACCTCACGAACGGCCAGGACTGGCACGTCTGCGAGTTGCAGCAGCGCGGGACCAAGTCGAGCTCCTGGGTGAGCGGCCGGTATTCGAACCAGGAAGCCTCGGTCCACGCGTTCGACCTGATGGTCGCCGAGCGCTACGCGGGCCTGCCGTTCAGCGCCTCGCGCACCGTTCGCGAGCGCTACGACGTGGCGCCGCCGAAGGAGGCCCCGATCGGCCAGCTTGACGCGGGAGCCCGGGCGCGCGACGCGGCAAACGTGGCCGTGACCGCGGGCACGCCCGACCACGACGCGGCCGAGCACGACCCGCACGAGCACGACCACCCGACGACCGGTCGCGGCTCCCACGAGCACGCGACCGCCCGGACGACTGCCCGCTCGAAGGCGACGAATACCTCGATTCCGCGCTGAGCGCGGGGCCGGGTCGTCGGCGCGCGAGGCCGGGCGGGCGTCGACGCCGGGGTCAGGTTCCGGGCAGCCAGGCGATCGGGTTCGGTACTCCATGCAGCCACGGGATCGCCCGCGCCGCGCCCGAAACGGGGTCGACGAGGAACCAGTCGCTGACGTCCGCCCCCGGCGCCGAGCTCGTGACGAGCAGGCCATCCGCCAGCCAGGCGTCGATCGCCTGGTTGCCCGGCGCGGTGGTCAGGCGGCGGACCCCCGACCCGCCGCGATCGACGTCCGCGAGGTACACCTCGCCGTTGCCGTCGCGGCCGGAGAAGATCCCGAGGGTCCGTCCGTCGGGCGACCAGGCGAGGGGATCGTTCGGGCCGCCGCCGATGCCCTGCGCCCGGCGCGCTCCGGTGGCGACATCGAGGATCACGACTTCGTCCTCCGCGGTGCACATCGCGAGCTCGGCCCCGTCCGGCGACCAGACCGGGCAGCCGCCCTCGCCGAGGTCCGTCGCGCTCCCACCGCCCCGTCCCACCAGGTAAGTGTGCCCGTCGCGGCCGAAGGCGATCCGCTGACCATCCGGCGACACGGCGGGCATCTCGCCGTCCGCCGCCAGCCGGACCCGCTTCCCGCTCGGCACGTCGAGGAGCCAGACCTCGGAGGCCGCATCGGGCTGCGGCTGCTGGCCGGTCGTCGCGCCGGGGAGCGGCCGGCTCGTGTAGGCGATCGTCCGCCCGGTGGCATCCGCCGCGGGCTCGCCGAGGAGCCGTCCGTTTGCCGCGACCAGCAACGAAGACGCCGAGCCATCGACCGCGTTCGCGACCCGGAGGCCGTCGGGGGCGCTGGACACGAGGCGGCCCGAGAGGTCGCCCGCCGCGACGGCCGGCGCGCGGGACCCGAACGCGGGGGCGGGCGCGGGCGCGGTCGGCGGCCAGCGCGACGGGTCGATGATCGCGGCGATTGCATCGGCGACGAGCTGCGGCTGCTGCTCGTGGATCCGGTGACCGCTCTCGGCGGCGAGGAGAAGCGTGGATTTGGGGCTCAGCGCCGCGAGCCTCTCCTGGAGAGACAGCCAGAGCGCCTCGACCTTCGCCGTCGGCCAGTCCGGACCGCCGGGGAACGGCTGGCCGTGGTAGAGGACGACGAGCGGCACGGGCGGGAACGGGCCGCCATCCGGAGCGATCCGCTCGCTCTCGCGGATGTCCTCGTTCGTGAGGTCTTCGCCGTTTGGGATGGCCCGCCGCTCGGCCACCTGGGCCGGGCTGAGGAGGGCCTCGAGTCCCGGATCCCAGCCGGGCGCGATCGCGTCGACGAGCACGACCCCGCTCACCTCCGACGGGAAGCGGCGGGCGAAGAGCTGGGCGTCGAGGCCGCCGAACGAGGCGCCGACCACGATCCACGGCGACGGCAGCCCGGCGGCCTTAAGCAGGTCGTGGAGGTCGTCGACGGCGCTCGCGGCGCCGTGCGGCTCGGGCCGTGGTTCGCTCCGCCCGAGCCCGGCCCGGTTGTAGCTGCAGATCGTTGTCAGCCCGGCGGCTGCCCGGACGAGCGGCGTCCAGACGTCCGACGTGTTGCCGAGGCCGGCATCGAGGATCACGACCGGGCCGCCGTGGCCGTTGCAGTGGATCTCCATGTGGCGGCCGGCGCCGATGTCGACGAGGTCCGGGATCGCGGTCGGCTCGATCGGCGCGGCTGAGTGAGGCGATGCCTTCGCCGAGGCGGACACGGCCGGCGGGAGGGCCGGCGAGCCGCACCCGACGAGACCGATCACGCCGAGCATGATCACGCCGAGGATGGCCGCGACCATGCTGCGACCGGCCCGGCGTCGCTTCCCGGAGCCTCGACCGGTCACGGGATCCACGACGGGAAGTTGCCGGGTCCGATGTCGATGCGACCGCTGCCGTCCGGCCGGGCGACGACCAGCTGGCCGTGCCGCGACCACATCAGATGGGCCCCATCGGGGGACCACGCCGCGAAGCTGTCCTCGACCTGGTCGTCGGTGATCCGGTGGTCAGCGGTCCCGTCGGGCCGGACCAGGTGGATCTCCATCTGATCTCCCTGGCCGGGCTCGTCGACCGCGGGAAACCAGTCGACCTGGGTGTGGTAGGCGATCCACGATCCGTCCGGCGACCACGCGGGACCCATGTCGTACGCGGCGGTCGTGGCCACCGCGTGGTCGTCGGACCCGTCGGCGCCGACGATCCGGATGTCGTAATACGGGCCGCCGGCGTAGGCGAGGCGTTTGCCGTCGGGCGACCACGACGGGTACTCGCCATGGCCGTGGGTCAGGATCCGCTGGTCCGTCCCGTCGGCTCCCATCGTCCAGAGGGCGAGCCCGCCGACCCGGTTGGAATCGAACGCGATCCGCCGCCCGTCCGGGGAAAACGCCGGTCCCCAGTCCGAGAAGGCGGGGTCATCGACGAGGTCGCGCCGATGCGCTCCGTCGGCATTCATGACCCAGATCTCCCCGTCGTCGTGCTCCAGGAGCAGACGGTAGACGATCCGCCGGCCGTCGGGCGAGAGTGTCGGATCGAAGCCGCCGTCGCGGGTCAGCCGCCGGCGATGCGTCCCATCGGCGTCCGCGGTCCAGATGCCGTCGTCGTAGGCGAAGGCGATCGTCCCATGGAGCTCGGCGAGGACGACGGGCGGACCCGATCCGATCGCGCCAGGCGACGAAGGTTCCGGCGCCGACGAGAGCGTGGGACCGGACGGGACGGCGGCGAATCCGCTCGCACGGATGCTCGGCGACGGGCCGACCGGCGGACTCGGAGCGCGGTCGCTGCACCCGGCGACGGCCATCGTCACGGCGAGGGCGAGGACCCGGCTGCGCGTGGCCCGTCCGACGAAGATGATCACGTCACCCCTTACACCGGCCCCGCCGCCGCGGTTCCGGGCGCCGCCGCAGCGGTTCCGGGGCCCGCCGCCGCGGTTCCGCGCCGGCCCCGTCGCCGCGGTTCCGCGCCGGGCCGCGGTTCCGCGCCGGCCCGCCGCCGCTCAGCCTCCGCCGCGTCCTCTGAGTCGGGCACGCATCATTCTGGCCACAGCTGTGCGAGGCCGCGCTCCCGAAACCGCGCCTCCGTGCTCGATCTGGCATCGTGCCACGCACGTTCGTGGTTCGGGTGATCCCGGGGTGGATCGGGAGGCGGGCCACGGTCGCGACAGCGGGCCACGCCGCCGCGGTTCCCGGCCCGTCGCAGCGGTTCCGCGCCGGGCCCGCCGCTGCGGCTCCGGGCCCGCCGCCGCTCAGGCCTCCGCCGCGTCCTCTGAGTCGGGCACGCATCATTCTGGCCACAGGTGTGCGAGGCCGTGATCCCGGAACTGCCCCTCCGTGCTCGATCTGGCATGGTGCCACGCACGTTCGTGGCTCGGGTGATCCCGGGACGGATCGGGAGGCCCGGGCCACGGTCGCGACAGATTAAATGGACGATGTTGACCGGTTCCGACTGCTTCTCGCGATAGGCTCCGGGCATGACAACGACGACACCGGTCGACCACGACCACGACCCGGGGGCCGACGCGGCGTCCGCGCGGGCGGCGACCCTCGAGACTTCGGCCGCCGAGCCGATCGAGACTGGCGGATCCTGCGTCCTCGTCGGGACCGCGTCCTGGACCGATCCCACGATGACCGCCGCCGGCGTGTTCTACCCGACCGGTTCCGACAGCGCCGAGGAGCGGCTCGCCTATTACGCGTCGTCGTTCCCGGTCGTCGAGGTCGACGCCACGTACTACGCCCTGCCAGCCGAGCGGACCGCCCAGCTCTGGGCCGAGCGGACGCCGCCCGACTTCACGTTCGATATCAAGGCCCACGCCCTGATGACCGGCCAGGGGACCGAGACCAAGCGGCTGCCGAAGGCGATCCGCGAGGCGCTCCCCGCCGAGATGCAGGCAAAGACTCGGATCTACGCCAAGGACTTCCCGGCCGAGCTGAACGACGAGGTCTGGCGGATGTTCCGCTCCGCGCTGACGCCGCTCGAGGAGCGCGGCCAGCTCGGCTCGATCCTCCTCCAGTACCCGAAGTGGGTGTTCCCCTCGAGCGAGAACCGGGCGCTCATCGACGACGCCGTCGAGCGGCTCGCGGGCTGCACGGTCGCGGTCGAGTTCCGCAACGGCTCCTGGCTGAACGAGAAGAACCGGGACCGGACCCTCGCGTTCCTGTCGGAACGGTCGATCCCATTCGTCATGGTCGACGAGCCGCAGGGCTTCAAGAGCAGCGTTCCGCCCGAGGTCGCGATCACCTCAGCGGACCTCGCCGTCGTCCGCTTTCACGGCCGGAACGCAGCGACCTGGGAGGCCAAGAACATCACGCCGGCGGAGCGGTTTCGCTACCTCTATTCGCGCGACGAGCTGTCCGAGTGGGTGCCGCGGATCCGCGCGGCGACCGAGCAGGCGAAGGAGGTCCACTTGATGTTCAACAACTGCTACGCGAACTACGGGACGACCAACGCCCGGGAGATCGCGGACCTGCTCGCCGAGGAGCTTGCGAACGCGGGTTGAGCGCGTCTACGGCGCGAGCGACGGGGCGCCGCTCGGACCTGCTCGCCGAGGAGCTCGCGAACGCGGGTTGAGCGGGTCTACGGCGCGAGCGACGGGGCACCGCTCGGAGCGGCGATCGGTTTGACCGCGCCGACGTCGCTGTAGCGGATCTCGATGCTGCCGGTCAGCGAGTTGGGGCCCTGGATCAGGGCGAACGTCGCCTTCATGTCGACCGGGACGCCGTCCGCCGTGGCCCAGAAGTCGACGCCGTCGTAGGTGTCCTCGACTCCGGTCAGCGATCGGTACGGGATGCCCCCGATCGAGATGAGGTGGTGGACGGAGCGTCCGTCAAGGACCTCGACCCCCGCGTCGCCGAGCTGGGCCGCGGCGTCGGTGACCTGGATCGAGGCGAGGTAGGCGTCGATGACCCGGGCCACCTCGACGCGCGGGTGGGCTTGCCAGGCCGGGGCGGTCTTCGATCGGGTCCACGCCTTGTCGCCGACGACGACGATCTCCTCGTCGGTCGCCGGGCCGCCGCCGGTGGTCATGCTGTGGAGGTCCAGGTCGCCATGGGCGATGTCCGCGACCGACTTGGCGGTCAGGGTGATTCGGGCCCCGGCGGTCAGGCGACTGGCCAGGATGGACTGCTCGACATGGGCCGCGAAGTCCGGCGCGTGGAGGGTCGCGATCAGGGCGTCGGCGACCGGCCCGCCCGGCACGGCCGCCGAGGCGCCTGCGCTCGAGTTGACCGGGTTGCCGGACCCACCCGCAGCGATCGGCGGGGATGAGGCCGCGGGGTGGCTCGATCGCGGAACGAGGAGGACGACCGCGACCGCGAGCACGGCGACGGCCGTGACGGCGGCCGCGATCAGGACGGCCGGATTCCGCCCCGCGCCGGACCGCCGCGGGGCAGCCGCCGGCTCGAGCGGGAGGGGCTCGCGTCTCGGCGCCGGCCCGCGCCGACGCTGGCTCTTCCGGCTCACCGGCGTCGGGGCCGGCGGGTCACGCCCGCGGCCGCGTCGGGCGCGGCTTCGTCCGGGCCTGGATTCGCGACAGCGCGCCCTCCCAGCCCGCGTCAAATGCGCGCCCGAGCTCGTCGAGATCGACGACGACCGGGGCGTGGTCGGACGGGATCGGCGGACCCTTCCGCGCCTCGCGGTCGATCTCGGCCCACACGATCCGGTCGGCGACTGGCTTCGTGACGTAGAGCAGGTCGATCCGCATCCCCTCGTTGCGGTGGAACATCCCAGCCCGGTAGTCCCACCACGAGAAGCGCCCCGGGGCGTCGCCGGCCACGGCCCGGTAGGCGTCGATCAGCCCCCAGTCCCGGAGGCCCGCGAGGGCGGCCCGCTCGGGCTCGGAGACGTGGGTCCCGCCGTGCGCGGCGACCGCATCCCAGACATCGGCGTCGGTCGGCGTCGCGTTCAGGTCGCCGCCGAGGACGAGCGGCTCGTCGGGCGTCGCGGTCTCGTCGAGCCAGCGCCGGAGGCGGGCGAACCAGGCCAGCTTGCCCGTGTAGAACGGGCTGCCGACGACCCGTCCGTTCGGCGCATAGAGGCTCACGAACCGGACGCCGCCGCAGATCGTCGAGACCATCCGGGCTTCGTCGAACGGGTCGAAGTCGTCCTCGCCGACCGCGACCGTAGCGCCCGCCGAGCTGTCACGGACCGGGCCGTCGCCGAAGTTCGTGATGACGTCGGTCGCGCCGACCCGGCTCGCGATCGCGACGCCGTTCCAGCGCCCCTCACCGTGATGGACCAGCTCGTAGCCGGCCATCCGGAACGGCAGCTCCGGCGCCTCGCCATCGGCCAGCTTCGTCTCCTGGATCAGCAGGACATCCGGCTGGGCGCGCTCGAGCCAGCGCTCGACGGCATCGCTCCGGGCCTTCAGGGAGTTGACGTTCCAGGTGGCGATCCGCATCCCGACAGGGTAGGGCGAATCGCCAGGGACGTACCATGCGGGCGTGGCCGACCCGACCTCCCCGCCCGCCGATCCCACCGCCCTGATCGAGCGGATCCGGGACTCTGTCATCGGCGACCACGAGGCGGTCGCGGGACCGTTCGGGCTGCGCCGCGTCACGTACGCCGACTACACCGCGTCCGGCCGGGCCCTGACCTTCGTCGAGGACTACCTCCGCGACGCCGTTCTGCCCCTCTACGCGAACACCCACACCGAGTCGTCCGGGACCGGGCTCCAGACGAGCCGCTTCCGCGAGGACGCCCGATCGATCATCCGGGCCGCGGTGGGCGGCAACGCGGACGATCACGCGGTGATCTTCACGGGCTCCGGGATGACCGGCGCGATCAACCTCCTCGTCGGCGTGCTCGAGCTGCGCATCCCCGCCGGCCTCGACGAGCGCTACGGCCTCCGGTCGCACATCCCGGCCGACGAGCGGCCAGTCGTGCTGATCGGGCCGTACGAGCACCACAGCAACGAGCTCCCGTGGCGCGAGTCGATCGCCGACGTGATCGTCATCGGCGAGGACGCCGACGGGCGGATCGACCTGGCCCGGCTGGAGGCGGCGCTCGGCGAGACCGAGGGACGGGCCCTTCGCATCGGGTCGTTCTCCGCGGCGTCGAACGTGACCGGGATCCTGTCGGACACCCGCGCGATCTCGGTCCTGCTCCATCGCCACGGCGCCCTGTCGTTCTGGGACTTCGCCGCGGCCGGGCCGTACGTCGACATCGAGATGGACCCGCGTCGACCGCGCCCGATCGGCGAGCCCGGCCGGCCGGCCGAGGCCGACGGCGACGCCGCCCTCGACTACAAGGACGCGATCGTCGTCAGCCCTCACAAGTTCATCGGCGGCCCGGGCACGCCCGGGGTGCTCGTCGCCCGGCGCGAGCTGTTCCGGAACCGCGTGCCCACCTCACCGGGTGGCGGCACCGTCGCCTACGTCAACCCGCTCGAGCACGTCTACCTCGATGACCCCGAGCATCGCGAGGAGGGCGGCACGCCGGCGATCGTCGAGTCGATTCGGGCCGGCCTCGTCTTCGCTCTCAAGGAGGCGGTCGGGGTCGAGACGATCCGGGCGCGCGAGGAGGACTTCATCGACCGGGCGATCGCGGCCTGGTCGGCCGAGCGCGGGATCGGCATCCTGGGCAACCCGCAACTGCCGCGGCTCTCGATCGTGTCGTTCACGATCCGCCACGACGGGCGCTACCTGCACCACAACTTCGTCGTCGCCGTCCTCAACGACCTGTTCGGGATCCAGTCGCGGGGCGGTTGCTCGTGTGCCGGGCCGTACGGCCATCGGCTCCTCGGGATCGACATCGAGACCTCGCACGCGTTTGAGCGCGAGATTTCGCGCGGCTGCGAGGGGATCAAGCCCGGCTGGGTCCGGGTGAACTTCAACTACTTCATCAGCGAGGCGGTGTTCTCGTACATCACCGCGGCGGTCGCGATGATCGCCCGCGACGGCTGGCGGCTCCTGCCGTGGTACCGCTTCGAGCCGGCGACAGGAATGTGGCGCCACGCGGCCGGGTCACCTGAGCCGCCGTTGTCGCTCCACGACGTGGCGTTCTCAGCCGCTGGCGTCTCGTATCCGGCCCATCGACACCGAGCCGGGGAAGAGGCGCTTGCCGGCCACCTCGAGGAGGCCGCGCGGATTCTGGCCGATCCGGTCGCGGTCCTCGGCGCGCCGCCGCGGCCGGCCGGAGCGCCGCTGGTCGGCGACGACTTCGAGTCGCTCCGCTGGTTCTGGCTCCCGGACGAAGTCCGCCAAGCGGTCGTGTCGCGGTAGGCCGCCCGGAGGCAGGACACTCCCAGATTGCGACGTCGTGTCGCCGGCCGAGTCCTGCATCGAATGTGCGAGCAGGGGCGACCTCTAGACACGGTCGGGGTCGTACGATCAGTTCAAGGAATCGAAGGGCGCACGCGGCGTGGTCCATGTACGGTCGTGCACCACAGGCAGGAGTGGAGAGATGCGAACCGACTGGATGGGCGCCATCGCCCTCGTGCTCAGCGTCATCACCCTCGCGGTCGTGCTCAGCATCGCGGCGCGGCCCGCGCCGCAGTCTGCCGATTCCGGCCCAGCCCTCGGCGCGCTTCGAGCGGACGTAGCCCAGATGCGGGCTGACATCGGTGAGTTGCGGGCGGTCGTAGAGCGGCCCACCGTAAGCACGAACGTCGATCAGTTCGCGGCCATCCAGACTCGACTCGATAGTCTCGAGAATTCCCTGGGCGGGATTGCGACGAAGTTCACGACGCTCTGCAATGCCATCAATTCGAGCCCGTTCAGCCCTCCGGGCGGCGCCTGCTAAACGCACCGACCGTGCCGCGCGACGCCTGACCCTCGGACAAAGAGGCAGCGACGATCCACCCGGCGCGGTCAGCGGAGGTGGGTCGGTCGGCATCGTCTAATTCAAGCTCGCCGACGGCTCACGCGCGTCGCGTTCGGTATCGCCGGCGGGGTCGGTCCCTGCCAAGTCCTGAACCGCCAGGGTGCGACGGCTCGCGGGTGGTTGGCGCACGCTGGCCGACGACGCCGTGGCCTCGCTCGGCGGCTACTGCTACGTGTCGCTTTGCTCTTGACAGTTTGCCCGGCCGTATCTATGGTGCCGCGACGCACCAGGTCCGAGCGCGCAAGACGGCAGGGAGCTCCCTATGCGGTGCTGCGCGAGCTGCGGGACGAGCCAGGATCTACGGCTCTATGAGGTCCAGGACGGCGACCAGGCCAACCGTCGCTGGTGGTGCCCCGAGTGTTCGCTTTCTGCTCGTCACCTCGGCGTGACCGCCGGGCTCAGTCCGGTCTGGATCGAGCGAGCCGCGCTTCACCAGCTGCCCATGAAGCCATACGAGAGGCCTCGGACCGACTTCTCGATGATGAGAACTGGCCGGCGTTCGGGTGACATTCGCGCACGCTGACTGTCCAGACGCGCCTGTACCTTGGACCCGTGCACCGCTTGACCCCAGGCACCCAAGCATCACCCGCAAATCGCGCCGTCCGTCCCCGTCACATGGGGATCCGAAGGCGGTTGCTTCGGAGCGGGCTAACCGCGGTCGGGCTGAGCGCGTTCCTGTTCATGCACGGCACGCCATCAGGCGCGTCGGCATGCATCGGTGGCATTGCGTTCGATTGGGCAGTTGCCCATCAGCATGGCGGGATCGTGCAAGCGGTGGTCGAGTCAAGGCTGGTTCGTGTGGACTTCTCGGAAGACCTCGTCATCACCGACGCAAAGGTCGTGCGGGACGACCCGCCGCTCAGCCTCAGCGTCAACACGGCGGCGGGCCTCCCGTGTGACCAGGTTGCGGACAAGGGCGAGACGATCATGCTCATCTACGACGTGAGGGGCGACTCGATCCGCGTTCCGCTCTACTACGTGGTCGAAGGCCGGGACGCGTTGAGCGCGGCAGTGATCGCACATGGCCTGCGGACCGCCGCGCCCTCAACGGACGCGCTTCCGCCGACGGATCGCGAGCATGCGTTGGACTGGTTATCCCTCGTGATCCTCGCTTGCGCGGGAACGATCGGTCTTGCCCTCGCCGCACGCCGTACGCGCGGTCCCGGACCAGCCTCGTAGCAGCTCCGACCATACCTCACCGGGTGACATGCGCCGAAGGGCGGTTTCTGCCCTCGATGGGTCAAACGTACGCCGCATCCGCGTAGTCCCACGCTCGCATCGCCATCGGTTCGATTCGGACGATCACCCCACCGACAAGGAGGTAATCGGACGTATTCGCCCCCGGGTCGTACGCCTCGACATAGCGGCGCACGATCTGGGCCCCCAGCTCCGGGTAGTCGTCGGTTGAAATGCGACCCTCGCCCCTGGCCTCAATCGCTCGATATGGATGCTCGTTCTCGGCGACGAGAATGCTGCAGCGCGGATCGCGCTTGAACATCGCGATCTTCCGATCGCCACCCGGAACCTGGATATAGAACGAACCTTGCTTGAACAGATGCCAGACAGGCGTGAGCAGGAGCGATCCGTCTTGGCGATGCAGGCCCAGGACTGCGTTCAAAGGCCGATCCAGGAGATCACCGAGCTCGCTCGGCTGAAGATTCCGGCGCACCGCAGGAGTATATGCAGATACGGATGTGCGAGAGGGCGGGCACCAAGTATGCCCGCCCTTTCACATGGCCGGCGTTCGCGGAGGATCCGAGGTCCGTGGCCAAAGCCAAGCGGCGACCAGCGAAGCGATGGCGAGCGCGAAGACCGTGGCGATCCACGCCGCCCCGACGATCACGGCGAGCGCCGATACATGGTCCTCGACGAGTCGAAGCGACCGCCCGGAGGTCACGGTCCCGCCGCTCCACGGGATCGTGATCGTGGCGACTCGGACACCTTCCCGCGGCTGCCAGGTGACCGCGTCGCGTCCGGTCGCTGTCGCGGCGGCGAGGACGCCGACCGGAAGGATCGGATCCTTGCCATCGAGCGCTCCGTCCGTCGCGAGGACAACCCCCGTTGAGGCGTAGACAACGATGAACGGGGCGAGACTGCCGACAACGTCGACCGTGGTCGGTCCGATGACTGTCGCTGGAGAAGCTCCGCGATCGAGGCGGACGGCGGCGTCCCGGGCCAGCTGTTCCTGGGGGTCGTTGGCGGCGGTTCGGAGATCCTGCTGGGCGACGACATAGACGAGTCCGCACAGGCACGTGGCAAGGACGACGCTTGGCAGAAACATCGCGAGGGCTCGGCGGAGTTGCATCGGTCGGGGGACGGCCGCGACTCCCTGGCTGTTACGAACGGATCCTCGTCTTCCGCCCGCTGTCAGCGGCTGAGCAGGGCGATGATCACAAGACCTAGGATCGCGATGACGGCGAGGAACGCCCAGAGGATCAGCCTCGTCCGCCGGAGTTCCCCGCGGAGGCGCTCGAGCTCCGGGTCGATCTCGGCCGGGTGGCTCGGCGGCTGACCTGGGCGAGTCACAGCGGACTCGGAAGCATCCAGCAAACCCATCCGCGCCAGCTGCTTGTCGAGCCTCGAGTCTGGTGCCTGGTGGACAGCTTCCCGAGCGATCCGCGACAGCTCCGCCTCGCTCAGACCTGGCGTCGGCTCCGCCTTCGGCGATCGCGCCTTGGGCTCTGGCGTATCGTCCATCAACGCGCACCCTAGCAGGAGCGCTTCGCGAAAGGGAGACCCCAACCCCGACGTTTTACGCGTGGCGAACGGAAGGAATGGCATCATGCTCGGCGACCACTTGGTATTCCCCATCCTCCTCTCGAAGGACCTCGCGAACAGCCGCGAGTTCTATCACGACACGCTCGGGCTCGAGATCCTGCGAGAGGACGAGGAGCGGATCATCTTCCGCTGCGGGGCGGGCTCGCAGGTCTCCGTGACGCTCAGCACGACCGGCACGGCCGACACCCAGACTCAGCTGGCCTGGCGGGTCCCCGACCTCAAGGCCGAGCTCGCCGAGCTGCGCTCACGCGGGGTCCGGATCGAGGCCTACGAGGCCCCCGACCCTGTCACCGACGGCGACGGCATCGCCGACATGGGCTTCGCCTGGTCGGCCTGGATCATCGACCCGGATGCGAACGCCCTGGCGATCCTCCAGCCGAAGGTGGCACCCCCGGCCGCACCCGGGACGTAGTCCCGGCGGGCGCGGCCAGGCTGATGCCGGCCGGGCCCATGGCGGCCAGCCTGATGCTTGATTTCACGCGCGACCGACGACTGTTCCGGCGTATGCCTGTAGGCAGCATCAAGTCGGCGGCGGCGGCGGCGTCGTCGTCGTCGTCGGCGGCCTCGGCGCCGTCGGCGGCGTCAGCGGCGTCGGCGCCGATCATTCGCAGTCGGCTTCCCGTGATGCCGCCCATAGGCATCACCAGATCGAGTCCCCGCCGGCGGCCGAAAACAAGCATCACCCCTCGGGCACTGACGCAACGGGGCGCTCGCCGGTGATGCTCTCGAGTGGCATCAAGGCGGACGGGGCTCTATGCAGCACGGGGTTGTTTGCTGCCGATTGAGCCGCGCTGGCAGCGGCCGATCGGGGCCGCGCTCACGGCCGTCCAGGCCACGACCGGCGCTACACTCCCCCTGTCGTCAACCCGCAGGAGGCCACCCGTGGCGAAACCCTACGTGAGACTGACCCAGCCCCTCGTGCGCGACACGAAGGGCGGCGAGCTCCGACCCACGACCTGGGAGGAAGCGCTTGCCAAGACCGTCGAAGGGTTCACGGCCGCGAAGGCGGCCCACGGCCCGACGACATTCGGCACCTTCAGCTGCTAGAAGGCGACCAACGAGGTCAACTTTGCGGCCCAGAAGTTCAGCCGGACGGTCCTGGGCAGCAACAACATCGACAGCTGCAACCGGACGTGACACGCCCCTAGCGTCGCCGGTCTGGCGACAGTGTTCGGTGCCGGGGGCGGCACGTCTTCATACCGCGAGGCCGAGGAAACGGACCTGATCGTCCTGTGGGGCAGCAACGCCCGCGAGACGCATCCGATCTTCTTCCACCACCTGCTCAAGGGCGTCCACAACGGCGCCCGCCTCATCGCGGTCGACCCGCGCCGGACCAGCAGCGCCGAGTGGGCCGACCTGTGGCTCGGCCTCGATGTCGGCAGCGACATCGCGCTGGCGAACGCGGTCGCGCGCGAGATCATCGCCGCCGGGCTCGAGAACCGGGAGTTCATCGAGCGCGCGACGGTCGATTTCGACGCCTACAAGGCGAAGGTCGAGTCCTACACGCTCGAATACGCCGAGCGTGAAACGGGGGTTCCCGCCGAGGCGATCCGCGAACTGGCGCACGCGTTCGCGAAGGCGCCCCGCGCGATGATCTGCTGGACGCTTGGCATCACCGAACACCACAACGCGGTCGACAACGTCCTCGCACTGATCGACCTGGTCCTGCTCACGGGGCACGTGGGGCGCTACGGCAGCGGCGTCAACCCGTTGCGTGGCCAGAACAACGTCCAGGGCGGCGGCGACATGGGCGCCCTCCCCGACCGCCTCCCCGGCTTCCAGCACGTCGAGAACGACGCCCTGCGGGCGAAGTTCGACACCGAGTGGGGCGTCCCGGTCCCGCCCAAGCGCGGCTGGCACCTGTCGGGGATGTTCGACGCCATGGAGCGCGGCGACCTGACCGCGGTCTACTGCATCGGCGAGAACCCGGTCCAGTCCGAAGCGGACCAGAAGCGCGCCATCCACCTGCTCGAGGGGCTCGACTTCCTCGTCGTGCAGGACCTCTTCCTGACCAAGACCGCGCAACTCGCCGACGTCGTCCTGCCGGCCACTGCTGCCTGGGCCGAGTCCGAGGGCACGGTCACCAACTCCGAGCGCCGGGTCCAGCGTGTGCGCAAGGCGGTCGAACCGCCCGAGGGCGCCCGCGATGACCTGGCGATCGTCTTCGACCTCGCCAACCGGATGGGCGGGGCGTGGGGCGAGCCCGACGCCGAGGCGGTCTGGAACGAGGTCCGACGCCTCTCCCCGGTGCATGCCGGGATGAGCTACGCCCGCCTCGAGAACGAGGGCGGCCTCCAGTGGCCGTGCTACGACGAGACCCACCCGGGCGAGCTGTTCCTCCACTCGCGCCTCTGGGAGGATCCGGTGCCGGGCAACCGCGTGCCGTTCGTGCCCGTGGATCACGACCCGCCGGTCGACAAGCTCGACGAGGACTTCCCGATCCGCCTGACGACTGGGCGCCGGCTCGACTCGTACAACACGGGCGTCCAGACCGCCGGCTACACGTCACCGCTGCGGCGCGGCGAGAGCCTCGACACGAGCCCCGAGGACGCCGCGACGTACGACCTCCGCGAGGGCGAGGTCGTACGCGTCGTCTCGCGCCGGGGCCAGGTCGAGGTGACGGTCCGCATCGATCCCTCGCTGCGGCCCGGCCTGACATTCATGACGCTGCACTTCCAGGACGATGTCGCGGTCAATCTGCTGACGATCGACGCCACGGACCCCAAGTCCGGCACGGCCGAGTTCAAGGCCACGGCCATCCGGATCGAGAAGCTCGAGGCACCGGTCGGCGTCTGAGGTGCGGCGTCGGCCCGGTTGCGGTCCCGGGCCGACGCGATGTTGCGATCAGTGGACGGTGACGGTCCCTGCCATCATCGCGCCGTGGATCTGACACACGTACGTATACGCGCCCGGGGCCGCGCCGGCCAGCGAGATCGTCCACGTGTTGAGGATGTCGGTCGAGCGCACTCCGATGGACGTAGCCAGGCGATGCGACGCGATGATCCCCGAATCCGAGACGGTCCCCGTGGGGCCCGGCGTGGTCACCAGGGAGACGCCGTTGCCGCCACCGAATTCGACTTCGTCGGGGGACCGCCGTTGCAATTGAACGCCGGCGGTCCGAACGGCACGTCGACCGAACCGGCCTCGCAGTAGGCGATCATCTCGGTCCCGAGGTCGCCGGGGAAGGTCACCGTGTGCGGTTCGTTGGGCGACTTCGGCGTGAACACGACCTTGTCGCCCGGCTTGGCATCGAGGTTGCGGGGGAAGTATTCCAGGAGCGCGACTTTCCCGTCAGGGCTCGAGATCCCGGCGGTGACGTGCAGCGTCCGCGAGCCGTCCTTGTTCTGGTGGATCGCGTCGCGGTTCGCCTTCCGGTCGGCGATCCAGGCACCTGCCAGATCGTGCTTGACCTGCTTTGCGATCGACGAGGCGACGGCAGCGGCGCTTGGCACCGAGGCGTTAGCTGCGACGACCTTGAGCTTGCCGGTCATCCCGGCGTGGACCCGACAGACGAAGAAGTAGAGCCCCGGCGCCGCGGAGACATGGACCACGAATGGTCCCGCCGGTCCGAACGGCGCGCCGCTGCTGACCGTGGACGAGCCGTCGAATGCGCACGGAGCCGCCGGGGTTCCGCAGGTCGATGACGTCGGCGATAGCCCGGGAACGTTGAACTCGGACTTGGTCGTGCCGTTCGGGTTCAGCGTGCTGTCGTCCGTGTCGTCCTTGCCGACGCCGTTCGTCCGCCAGTCGGGCCTGGGGGTCGAGCCGGCCGGCAGGACGGTGAACGTGTGGAATCCCTGGTTGATGAACTGGAGATCGGTCCCGGTCTTGACCGTGACCGTGCGCGGGAAGAAGTCGTTGAAGGTCCAGAACCGGCCCGCCGGGGCCGCCGACGGCATGTCCGCCGTTACGGTGGCAGTCGGCGTCGTCGCCCCGACCGGGGCGGCCAGCACGAGCTGTCCGAGGATGAAGATCGTGGCGCTCGCCACCGCAGTACGCCAACGGGTCCTGGTCACGTCTGATCCTCCTGCGCGCGTTTTGACGATGACCCCCGAGTGTGCGGTCTGCGAGGGTCATGTGTAGTACGAACTCGCGCCGCCGTCCACCCAGATTCGCCCCGATTCCACGTGACGCGCCGGTGCGCCGAGGCACCGCTGGCCCCTACCGTGCCACACCGCGGGCCGGTGGCTACACTCGCCGTTGATGGACCTGCACGTCATCGGCCCGCTCGCGTCGCCCGTCGAGCGCGCCGCCGTTGACGCCGTCCTGGGTCCGCCCGAGTCGGGCTGGGTCGGTGGGCCGCGCGACTCCGGGACCGATGGGCACGCGGCCCACGGCGGGCACGCAACGAGGTCCCGCCGCTCCCAGTTGCTGCCGGCGCTCCACGCGGTGCAGTCGCGCATCGGGTGGATCAGCACGCCGGCACTCAACTACGTCTGCAAGCGTCTGGCCGTCGCCCCGGCCGAGGCCTATGGCGTGGCCACGTTCTATGCCCTCTTCGCCACGAATCCGCGGCCGCCGGTCGTGGCCCATATCTGCGACGACATCGCCTGTCGGCTGGCCGGCGCGGAGGCGATCTGCGCGGATCTGACACGGGCCGTCGGGGCGGCCGGGGAGCCGATCCGGGACGGCCGCGCGACGTGGCTGCGCAGCCCGTGTCTCGGGCTTTGCGATCGCGCACCGGCCGCGATGTTCACGGTCGCCGGCGAGCAACCGAAGACCTTCACGGACGCTCCGATCGATGCCGCCGGCGCGATCGGCGTGCTCGAATCGGCCGGGCCGAAGAAAGACGCCGGCACAGCTCCTCCGCCTCGGGCGACCGGAGCGTCGCGTCTCCTCGCCCGCATCGGCGTCGCAGATCCGACCTCACTCGATGACTACCGAGCCCACGGCGGGTACGCGGCCCTGGCCCGGGCGCTCGAGATGGGGCCGGAGCGCGTCATCGCCGAGGTGACCGCCTCGAAGCTGATGGGTCGTGGCGGAGCCGCCTTCCCGACCGGCCGCAAGTGGGCCGCGGTCGCCACCCAGCCCGCCCAGCCCCACTACCTCGTGTGCAACGCCGACGAATCCGAGCCGGGCACCTTCAAGGACCGCGTCCTCCTCGAAGGCGACCCGTTCGCGACCGTCGAGGCGATGACGATCGCGGCCTTCGCGACCGGGGCTTCGAAGGGCTTTCTGTATATCCGTGGCGAGTATCCGGAGGCCGAGGCGCGTGTCGCGAACGCGATCGCCCGTTCGCGCGAGGCCCGCCTCCTCGGCGACGACATCCTGGGCTCGGGCTTCGCCTTCGATATCGAGCTCCGGCGGGGCGCCGGCGCCTACATCTGCGGCGAGGAGACGGCGCTCTTCGAATCGATCGAGGGCAAGCGCGGCGAGCCGCGCAACAAACCGCCGTTCCCGGTCGAGGTCGGGCTCTTCGGCAAGCCAACCGTGGTCAACAACGTGGAGACGCTCGCGAACGTGCCGCTCATCGTGACCGGCGGCGGCGAGGCGTTCGCCAGGATCGGGACCGAGGGTTCGACCGGACCGAAGCTCTTCTGCCTGTCCGGGCACGTCGAGAAGCCCGGCGTCTACGAGGTCGAGTTCGGGGCGACCCTGGGCGACCTCATCGAACTCGCGGGCGGTGTCCCCGGGGGCCGGGCGATCCGCACGATCCTGCTCGGTGGCGCGGCGGGCGTCTTCGTGGGCCCCGAGGCGCTGGACATGCCGCTGACCTTCGAGGCGACCCGGGCGGCCGCCGCCACCCTCGGTTCGGGCGTGATCATGGTCTTCGACGAGACGACCGACCTCGTCGACACCCTCCGCCGGATCGCCCAGTTCTTCCGCGACGAATCGTGCGGCCAGTGCGTCCCGTGCCGGGTCGGCAGCGTCCGCCAGGAGGAACTGCTCGCGCGCCTGGCGGCCGGGTCGAAGGTGCGGTCGCGCGATGATGAGCTGGTGCTCCTGCGTGAGATCGGCCAGGCGATGCGCGACGCCTCGATCTGCGGGCTCGGCCAGACGGCTTCGTCGGCGATCGAGTCGGCGCTGCGGCTGCCCGGTATGGTGGCGCTGTGACCGATGGCCTGAGCATGGATCGCGATCCCGCGCCCGATGCGCGGACGCCCCATGCGGGCCAGGATTCCGCGGCGCAACCGCTGACCGACATCCTCCTGACGCCGCCCGCGCGAGCAAGCCGACCGCCGGCCGCGCCCTTCGTCGAGGCGCCGCCCGCCGTCGCACTCACGATCGACGGCGCCGCGGTCACCGTCCCGGCCGGGACCACGATCCTGGGCGCCTGCCGGGTCCAGGGGATCGACACGCCGACCCTGTGCTACGCCGAGAACCTGACGCCGGTCAACGTCTGCCGGGTCTGTGTCGTGGAGGTGACGGGGTCGCGCGTCCTCGTGCCGGCCTGCTCGCGCGCGGTCGAGCCCGGGATGGACGTGCAGACCGATTCCGAGCGCGTCCGTCTCTCGCGCAAGATGGTGCTGGAGTTCCTGGGGTCCTCGGTAGACCTCTCCCTGGCCGGCCCGATCGCGCCGGACGGTTCGATCGCCGCCTACGCCGAGCGGTACGGGGCCGATGCCATGCGTTACGGCCCGCCTAGGCCGCCCGCCGAGGCCGGTGAGCGCGACACGCATGAGGCCGGCCATCACCACGCGCCCGCCGGTGACGCGGCGGCCGCCACGGTCGCCCAGCCCACCAAGGTCGACAACAACCTCTACGTCCGCGACTACGCCAAGTGCATCCTCTGCTACAAGTGCGTCGACGCCTGCGGCGAGGAGGCACAGAACACGTTCGCGATCGCGGTCGCCGGGCGCGGGTTCGATGCCCGGATCTCGACCGAGCAGGCCGTCCCGCTCCCCGAGTCCGCGTGCGTCTACTGCGGCAACTGCATCGGCGTCTGCCCGACCGGTGCCCTCATGTTCAAGTCCGAATTCGACATGCGCGAGGCAGGCACCTGGGACGAGGCCGCCCAGACGGTAACCGACACGATCTGTCCGTACTGCGGCGTCGGATGCGCCGTCTCGCTGCACGCCAAGGACGACCGCATCGTCAAGGTCACCTCGCCGACGGATTCCACCGTCACGGACGGCCACCTCTGCATCAAGGGCCGCTTCGGCTTCGAGTTCGTGAACAACCGCCCACCTAGGGAGTGACCCCGGCCCGCGCGCGCCCTACACCCGTCCGACGGGGCCCTTCACCCGTCCGACGGGGCCCTTCACCCCAGTGGACGGGCCGTTCACCCCAGTGGACGGGCCCTTCACCCCTGGGACGGGCCCTTCACCTGGGACGGGGCCTCACAGTCCCCATTGGCCGATCGAACGACTCCCGGGCGCCCGATCTGGCGATCCTCGTGCCATCTATGTGCGTGTGAGACACCAGGTCTCGCCGAGCACGACCGCAGATCGCCGTCAGTCCTTCAGTGGGGCCTATCAAGCACCGGATGCCGGCGTCTGCCGACTCCTGCCCGATCGCTACCGGCCGACCCGAACACCGCGAGGCGGCCCGTCCAAGAGTTCGACCCGTTCTCCCTCGATCCTGATCCAGACGATCCCGGGCCCGGGCCAGGGAGCTGCCGTGGTGAGTGAATCGACGACGTCCGTCGTCCGGGCCGGATAGGCGGCCCTGAGGCTGGCCTCGAACGCCCGCGCGAGGTCACGCGTCGAGGCTGTCGACCGCAGGATGAGGAGCGTCGAGATGTCCGGCAGCGGCCCGGGCCCGACCAGAGTCGTAGACCGTAGTGCGGCGGCCTTCTCGCCCGACCACCGAATCTGTTGCTCGAGTCGGCGAAGCTCCGAGTAGGCCTCAGCCGCGACCAGAAGTCCGTCGGTCCGACGTTCGAGGACGAGATCGATGACTCCGCGGACGGGACGAGAGACTGGGACCTCGAGGTGCGGCCTCCAGCCAGCGGATAGGTTCCTCAAGACCGTTTCGAGCATCCGAGCCTGATGTCGATCAGTCAGTCGAGGCCCACTCCCCGCGTAGAAGCGGATCGATACATCGGCGCCCAGCGCAACTGAGATCGCCGAAATCGTCTCGATACTCGGGTTCACGGTGCCGGCCTCGATCCGTGAGTAGTAGGAGCGGTCGATTCCCGCGAGGGCGGCGACCTGTCCGTGCGTGGCCCCGGCGTCGGTCCTGACCTGGAACAGGTCGCGGCCCATTCGCTGCCTGGTCGCGCGAAACGATCGCTTGTGCGTCCGGTCGAGTCCGACGGGTCGCTTCGGGGGTGGCATTGACGCAAGTGAACAAGGGCCCGCTTACCTGATGGTTACGTAGGCGACGTCCAGCCCGGGCGCGCGCCATGTTCGGGCCTGTCAGACCCCATTGGGACGCCGAAGGCTCGCCGTGATGCGGCTTCGACCAGATCCGGTGCCTGGCCCGCACCATCGGATGCTGCTGGACGCTCGCCGAGGCTCTTCGCCCTCCTGGTGGGGTCTACCAGGCACCGCCCCGGCCTGGCCGACGCGGGGCGCTCGGACCTTGCCGAGCCCGCTCGGGCCTAGCCGAGCCCACTCAGATCGCGTAGGTCGATCCGGGCGTCGTGGGCGTAGACGTTGAAGCCGTCGCCACGCAGGAAGCCAACGAGCGTGGCACCTAGGCGCTCGGCGGTCTCGATCGCCAGGTCCGAGGGCGCGGAGACGGCGCAGATGATCGGGATCCCCGCGACCGCCGCCTTCTGGACGATCTCGAAGCTGACCCGGCCGGACACCATCAGGATCCGGTCGTGCAGGGGCATGGCACCGGCGAGGACCTGCGAGCCGACCAGCTTGTCGAGGGCGTTGTGACGGCCCACGTCTTCGCGCAGGGCGAGCAGCTCGCCCTTCGGGCTGAAGAGCCCGGCCGCGTGCAGACCGCCGGTCTCGTCGAAGGCGCGCTGCGCGGCGCGGAGCAGGTCCGGCAACGCGAGGATGACCGAGCGCGACACAACGGGGCCTTCCAGCAACGGCTCGGCTCGCAGGACCACCTCGTCGATGGAGGCCTTGCCGCAGATCCCGCACGACGCGGTCGCCACGAAATGCCGTTCGGCGACCTTGGAATCATCGAACGCGCGCGACAGGCGAACGACGATGGTGTCGTCCGGCTGGCTGAGCGAGCCCGGGTCGCCGCCGGCCGTGCTCACGACCTCCTGGCCGTCGAGCAGCCCTTCCGTGCGCAGGAAGCCGACCGCCAGCTCGGCCTCGTTGCCGGGCGTGCGCATCGTGACCGCGACGGCCACGGGTTCCTGGCGCGGCCCGGCCGCCCGGATCTCGAGGGGCGCCTCACCCACGATCCGATCGTCACGCACCTCGAGTGACTCGCCGCGCACCGCGACGATGCGCCGGCTCGTGACATGCCGGACGGGCGGGATCGGATCGCCGGTCATGTCGCGCACCACCGGCTCATGATAGGCGGCGATGCCACCCGAACCCGTGCTGTCTGCCGCTCAACGAGCCTTCCTTGACGAGGCGAGGCGCGCCGTCCTGGCCACCATCTCGCCCGATGGCCGGCCGCGGCTCGTGCCGATCTGCTTCAGCCTCGATCCGGCGGACCCGGTCCTCTATACGGCGATCGACGAAAAGCCGAAACGCGGGGACGACCCGTTGGCGCTCGCGCGGGTTCGCGACATCGCGGCGGATCCGGCGGTCTCGGTCCTGGTCGATCGCTGGGACGAGGACTGGTCGCGCCTCGCCTGGTTGCGGGCGGACGGGCAGGCGGCGGTCGTGCCTCCATCCGAGGACGATGGCGCGGAACACGCCTCCGCGGTGGTGGCGCTCCGGACCAGATACCCGCAATACGTTTCCCACTGGCTCGAGACGCGCCCGATCATCCGGATCACCATCGAACGGGTGACCGAATGGGGAGCGATCGCCCTGACCGAGGCGCCGCGCGGTCAGGGTTGAGCCGCTAGGCGCCCGCAGCGCCGGATCGCTAGGCGCGGAGGCGGGTATCCACGCTGGCGGTCGAGCGCGGCGTCCAGCGATCGGGTCCATCCTCGACGGCGACGCCGAGGGTCTCCATCAGTCGCGCCGACGCGGCGGCGATATCGGCGATCGCGCCTTCGAAGGCCTCGGAGTTCCGCGCGGAGGGGACACGGTAGCCGCTGATCTTGCGGACGTACTGGCGGGCGGCGGCCTCCAGTTCGCCCGTCGTCGCGGCCTCATCTGGGCGACGCAGGGTCTTGATGCTTCGGCACATGTCCATACGGTACCGCCGCGCGGCTATGCTCGCCGCGATGGACCAGTTCCGGACGATCATCGAGCCGTTCCGCATCCACGCCGTTGAGCCGATCCGGATCACGACCCGGGCCGAACGCGAAGCGGCCCTCGAGGCAGCTGGTCGCAACCTCTTCTCGCTCCACGCCGACGACGTCCTGATCGACCTCCTGACCGATTCGGGGACCGGCGCGATGAGCCGGGACCAGTGGGCGGCCATCCAGCACGGCGACGAGTCGTACGCCGGTTCGCCCTCGTGGTTCACCTTCCTCGCCGCCGTCCAGGAGCTCTTCCCATTCCGACACGTCATCCCGACGCACCAGGGCCGGGCGGCCGAGAAGATCCTGTTCTCGGTCATCGGCGGGCCGGGCAAGGTCATCCCCAACAACACGCATTTCGACACGACCCGCGCCAACATCGAGGCGACCGGCGCCGAGGCGCTCGACCTGGTCATCGTCGAAGGCCTCGACCCGACCACGATCCACCCGTTCAAGGGCAACGTCGATGTCGCGGCACTCGACGCGCTCCTCGCCAGCCGCGGGGCCGACGTGCCGGTCGTCTTCGTGACGGTGACCAACAACTCGGGCGGCGGTCAGCCGGTCTCGCTCGAGAACCTCCGCGCCGTTCGGGCCGTCTGCGATCGATACGCCAAACCGCTCTTCCTCGACGCCTGCCGATTCGCCGAGAACGCCTGGTTCATCAAGACCCGCGAGCCCGGACAGGCAGATCGCGCCATCCCGGACATCGTCCGCGAGATGGCCTCCCTCGCCGACGGGATGACGATGAGCGCCAAGAAGGATGGCCTGGCCAATATCGGTGGCTGGCTGGCCCTCGACGACGATGCGCTGGCGGAATCGTGCCGCAACGTACTGATCCTGACCGAGGGGTTCCCGACCTATGGCGGGCTCGCCGGGCGCGACCTCGAGGCGATCGCCCAGGGTCTGCGCGAAGTCGTCCAGGACGACTACCTGCACTACCGCATCCGTTCCACGGCGTACCTGGGCGAGGCGCTCGATGCGGCCGGGGTCCCGCTCGTCAAGCCGTTCGGCGGGCACGCGGTCTATCTCGACGCGCGCGGGCTGCTGCCCCACATCCCGCCGCTCCAGTACCCAGGCCAGGCGCTCGCGCTGGCGCTCTATATCGAAGGGGGGATCCGCGGCTGCGAGATCGGGACGGTCATGTTCGGGCGTCACCCCGACGGCACCGAGGCTCCGGCGCCGATGGATCTGGTCCGCCTGGCGATCCCGCGCCGGACCTATACGCAGAGTCATATCGACTACGTCATCGAAGTCGTGACCGCGGTCGCGGCCCGTGCTTCTTCGCTGACCGGCCTCCGGATGGTCGAGCCGCAACCCGCTGCGCTGCGGCATTTCACAGCCCGGTTCGAGCCGATCGCGTGAGGGAGGATGCGGCCGCCGTGGACGGGGGCGCTGCCGTCACGGCCCACACCGTCGCCGCCTCACTCCACATGCAGGCCCATCCCGAGGGCGGCTGGTACGCCGAGACCTGGCGCGCGGCGTCGGTCAGCGGCGACCGCCCGGCCGGCAGCGCGATCCTCTATCTGCTCTCGGCTGGCGAGCGCTCGCACTGGCACCGGGTCGACGCCGACGAGATCTGGGGTTGGTCGGGCGGCGATGTGTTGGAGCTCCGGGTGTGGGCCGACGGCGACCCGACCGTGACGACCCATCGACTCGGACCCGATGTCGCGGAGGGTGCGGTCGTCCAGGCCGTGGTCCCGACCGGTGCCTGGCAGGCGGCGCGGACCTTGGGCGCGTGGACGCTCGTCGGCTGCATCGTCATCCCCGCCTTCCGATTCGAAGGCTTCGAACTCGCGCCGTCCGACTGGGAGCCACCGACCGCAGGCTGATCCGCCCGCCGGGCCCTCAAGCCCCGGAGCCGAGCTTCCAATCGATGGTGCCGGTGAAGCAGTGGCCGAGGATCGCGCAGGCGCCATGACTGAGGTCCCATGTCCGCCCGGAGACGTACGGCCCCCGGTCGATCACCGGGACCGTGAGCGTCACGCCGTTGTAGCGGAAGGTCACGAGGGTCCCGCACGGCAGGGTCCGGTGTGCCACCCCGACGAGCGTCTTCGTGAGGGTCTGGCCGCAGGCGGTGCCATGGCCATAGAGACCCGGCCCGTACCACGAGATGTCTGGATCGTGATGCCAGGTGCTCTTGCTGACCGACCCGGCGGTGGCGACCGGTTGGACGGGTCGAACCGGAGCCACCAATGGCTCGGTTCGCAGATTCGGCTCGATCAGACTCGAGCCATCGTCCAGGCTTCCGGCGGACCGGGCCCCTGGATCCTGGGGCGGGATCGTCGTCGTTGTCCCATGCGCAAGCGCCGCGGCCTCGACCGGATGGAAGAGACCGGGGTCCACTGTGGACTCGGGGCTGGGACCCTGCGAGCCGACTGGACCTGGGACGGCGACCATGGCGAGGATGGCGATGAGCGCCACGCTCGCGACGACCTTTTGGTGTCGCACGTCTTGCCCGAAGGTAGCACGGTTCTCCCGGATGGGGGTTTCGGCACCCTCGGCAAGGCGCTCGCAACCGTGTCAGGATCGTTGCAGATATGCCCAGTCAGACGTTCGCCGTCCAGGGTCCGCTCGACCTCCACCGGACGCTCGCGCCACTCTCCCGCGGTCCCCGTGACCCCACCATCCGGCTGGCCGCTGGACGCGCGTGGCGAGCGACGCGAACCGCGGACGGACCGGCCACCGTCGCACTCATCCAGGAAGATGGCGTCGTGCGCGGCGAAGCCTGGGGGCCCGGCGCCGATCGTGCGCTGGCCGAGGTCCCGGCGCTCCTTCGCCTTGATGCCGAACCGGTCCCGGTCCGAGCCGCCCACCGCGTCGTCACCGACCTCGACCGGCGCCATCCCGGGGTCCGGATCCCGCGGAGTGGCGCGGCCCTCGAGTCGCTCCTCCCGGCGATCCTCGAGCAGAAGGTCACCGGCCAGGAAGCGCACCGGGCGTGGTTCGGGCTCCTCGGTGCGTTCGGGGAGCCGGCGCCGGGGCCGCCCGAGTGGCGCCTACGGATCGGACCGGCGCCCGCAACGCTGGCCGGCCTCCCCTATTACGTCTATCACCCGTTCGGGGTCGAACGGCGCCGCGCCGACCTGATCCGACGCGTCGCAGCGCGTGCCGCCTGGTTCGAGGCCATCGTCGACCTGCCGTTGCCCGACGCGTACGCCCGGCTGACGGCCGTGCCGGGCGTCGGTCCGTGGACCGCGGCGGAGGTCGGTGTCCGGGTCCTGGGTGACGAGGATGCGGTGAGCGTCGGTGACTTCCATCTCCCGAACCTGGTCGCGTTTGCGCTCGCCGGTGAGCCGCGGGCCGACGACGCGCGGATGCTCGAGCTCCTGGAGCCGTATCGGGGCCATCGGGCGCGCGTCGTCCGGCTGCTCGAACTGAGCGGGATCCGGCCGCCGCGCCATGGGCCGCGCCTGTCCCCACGCCGGATCGCGGATCTCTAGGCGGTCCCCTCGCCCGCCCTGTACCGCCCGACTGCCTCTGCGAACATCGCAACTGTCGCGGGCGTGCACGGCTCGAGGACCGTGATGAGGTGGTCGGCTCTGGCCTCGGCATGGGCTCGGAGCCCCGCCGCGATCTCGTCTGGTGTCCCGCTCAGTCCCGGGCCGGGGGGCTCCTCGGCCGTCGCCGCCCCGCCGACCTCGTTCCGCGCCTCCGGGTAGCGCACGACGATCCCGACCGTGATCGCGAGCGTGGCAGGGTCGCGTCCCACGCGGCGGCAGGCATCCATCAACTCGCCACGGACGCGCGCCAGGCGCTCATCCGGCAGCCCGAACCAGGCGAGGTTCCAGGCATCGGCGTGACGGGCCGTCAATTCGAGCATGCGCGGCTTCTTGGCGGCGATGAGGATCGGCAGGTCTGCCCGGGCCGGTGGGCGAAGGACCGCGTCACGCGCCATGACATACCGCCCATCGAGGTCCGCGCGCCCCTCGCGGATGAGCCCCGTGATCACCGTCGCGGCCTCCTCGAACCGCCCGACCTTGTGATCGGTCGGATAGCCGAATGCCTCGAACTCCGGGTCGTGCCAGCCGGCCCCGATGCCGAGGATCAACCGACCGCCGCTGACGTGATCGAGCGTGGCAGCCATCTTGGCCAGCAGCGCCGGGTTCCGGAACGCCGTGCACATGACGATGGTGCCGAGCTCGATGCGCGAGGTCGCCTCGGCGATCGCGGCGAGGATCGTCCAGCATTCGTGGATCCCGGTCGTCTCACCGTCGAACCGGAAGAGGAGATGGTCGAAGACCCAGATCGAATCGAACCCCGCCGCTTCCGCCGCGACGGCGACCGACCGGATCTCGGCGTACGACGGGATGCCGTCCTGGCCATCCTCTTCGGCGATCGGCAGGACGACGCCGATGCGCATCCGTCGGTCGGTCATGGCGCAAGCGTAGGTCCGCGAGCGGCGTGCCGTACGCTACCGCCAGGAGGTACGCATGCCCGGTTTCGACAAGTCGCCCGCGGAGCTCGTTGAGCGGTTCGATGCCGTCGCCGCCTGGTTCCCGGATGTCGAGCGACGCCTGACGTTCGGATATCCGTGCCTTTACGTCGGGGGCAACATGGTCAGCGGCCTGTACCAGTCGAACTGGCACGTGCGACTCGATCCCAGTGGGAGTTCGGAGGCGCTGGCACTCGAGGGTTCGCGACGATTCGAGCCGATGCCTGGTCGTGCGATGACCGGCTACACCCTGCTGCCGCCCGCGGTCATCGCCGATGACGAGGCGATCCGCCGTTGGGTCCAGCGCGCCATCGACTTCGGCGCGACCCTGCCGCCCAAGAAGGCGAAGACCGCGAAGAAGGCGAAGCCGAAGCCGAAGCCGAAGCCGAAGCCGAAGGCCTGAGCCGTCAGTTCGCCGGGTGCGTTTCCTGCATCCGGATGGCAACGACTAGGCCCGAGAGCGCCGTCAAGGCTGCAACGGCCAGGATCGCTGCGCGCGGGTCCGACCGGTCCGCCACCGTCCCGACGAGGACCGCGCCGACAGCGAAGCCGAGATCGCGCCAGAAGCGATAGATGCCCGTGATCGCGCCTCGCTGGGCGGGTAGGGCCACGTCGGCGACGACCGCGAGGAGCGTGGGATAGACCATCGCCGTCCCGAGCCCCAGGAGGACCGCGCACAGCAACCAGGGCGCGAACCCGGTGGTCGTGGCGATCGCGGCGATGGCCGCGCCCTGGGCCAGCATGCCGGTGACGATCAGCCGCTTCCGTCCGATGCGATCGGACAGCGCCCCGGTCGCGGCCTGCGCCAGGCCCCAGGTCGCGGGGTATGCCCCGGCGAGGAGACCGATCTCCGCGATCGAGAGGCCGGCTGCGGCCTGGACGATCGGCAGCAGCCCCCAGGCCAACGCGTCGTTGAGGTTGTTGACGAGACCCGCCTGCGACGCGGCCGAGAGTGAGTGGTCCCCGACCGTGCTGCGCCAGACGAGCTGGACCCAGTCTTGGCGGAGTTCGTTCACGGCGCCGCTTGTGGCGCTCTCGACCCGGGCATGGTCGCGCGTCTCGCGGACGAAGAACACGGACGCGCCGAGACCCAGTCCGACGATGGCGATGCCCAGGAAGAACGGCGCGGGCCGGAGTCCGGCCGATTCGGCGATGAGACCGGTCAGGAACGCCGTGATGGCCACGGCCAGATACCCCGATGCCTCGTTCAGTCCCAGCGCAAGGCCGCGACGGCGCGGCCCGACGAGGTCGATCTTCATCAGGACGGTCGTCGACCAGGTCAGGCCCTGGTTGACCCCGAGGAGGACGTTGGCAAACACGACCCAGCTCCAGGCCGGGGCCGCGATCAGGAGGAACGGGACCGGCAAGCCGACCATCCAGCCCGCAACGAGCACCGGCTTGCGCCCGACCCGGTCAGCGAGCGCCCCGGCGACGAGGTTCGTGACGGCCTTGGTCAGGCCGAAGGCGACCAGGAAGGCGAGGGTCGCGGATGCCGTCGTGAGTCCGAACTGGTCGACCGCGAGGAGCGGGACGACGGCTCGTTCCTGCCCGACCATTCCGCCGACGAGTGCGCTGACGCCGACCAGCAGCGCGAACTGGCCCGCGTTCGCACGGAGTCCAAGCACGACCGCCGGTCCCGCGCTCCGCCCCATTCCGCGAGGCTAGACGAAGCGGTCGTCCGCCCGCACGCCTCGCAGGCCGCCGAGTCGACCGGTGTACCAGCCGATCCTGACGCCATCCCGGGTATCGAAGGCCGGGACATACGGCTTGATGTCGAGCAGCGGCGTCCCGTCGACCATGTCCACATCGAGGATCTGGAGGGTCGATCCCGCGATGCTCACGAGCCGCACGATCGAGAACCCGATCGGGTTCGGTCGGGTGGGCGCGCGGGTCGCAAAGACGCCGTGCGGCGCATCGTCGAGGAACGGCGTCACCGTGAGTCTTGGAGATGTGCTTCGGTGCAGGTGATACAAGAGGATCAGGTGGCTGAACCCGTCAAGGTCCTCGAGACCGGCGACGAGGTCATGGTCGAGCTCGATCCATCCCGCGGAATCGACCGCCGCCGTCGCCTGGATCGGCATCCCTTCGACATCCGTGTACGGCGTGTGGACGACGCCGATGGCCCGGAAGGTGACCGGTTCAATCATCGACGGCGAGCATGACCTCGGTCGACTTGATGACGGCGACGACCCGTTTGCCAGGCGCAAGGCCAAGACGTCGTGCGGACTCGGCCGTGATGGCCGCCACGATCTCGTGACCCCCATCGACCTCCACCACGACCTCGGCCATGACCGTTCCGTCGGTGACGGTCTTGACCGTGCCGGCCAATTGGTTTCGCGCGCTGATCTTCATGTTCTCCTCCATTCGTCGCCACAACGCGTCAGGCTAGGCCCCTTGCGTCCATGATCCGCCCCCAGCGAAAGACACGGACGGCGACGAGGACGCCAAACGCGGCAAGGACCAGTATCGCCGCGGCGGCGACCGACCCGTCGAGATCGCCGCCCTGGAATTGCGAATAGACGACCAGTGGCAGGGTCTGCGTCCGGCCCTCGACGTTGCCGGCGAACATGATGGTCGCCCCGAATTCACCGAGTGAACGGGCCCAGGTCATGACCAGGCCAGCAGCGAGGGCCGCACTCGCCAATGGCACGGTGATGGCGCGGAACAACTGTCGTTCTGAGGCACCATCGACCCGAGCCGCATCCTCGAGGTCGCCGTCCACGCTCGCGATACCGGTCCTGGCCGACCGGATGAAGAAGGGCGCCGAAACGAAGGTCTGGGCCAGGATCACGGCGATCGTGGTGAACGGGATCGAGATGCCCAGGAATTCGAATGGCACGGCGAGGAGTCCGCGTCGCCCGAACACAAGAAGGAGCGCCAACCCCGCGACCGACGGAGGCAGGACGATCGGCAGGTCGACGATGGCCTCCAGCCAACTCTTGCCGCGGAATCGTCGCCGGGCCATGACGTACGCGAGGGGCAGACCGAGGGCGACGGTGATGACGAGACTGATCGCCGTCGTGACCAGACTGAGCCAGAACGCATCGAGCACGACCGGTGATGCGACGGCGCGGACGAGCGAACCATCCAGGATCGCCCGCCCGACGAGCGTGACGACCGGCAGCCCAAGGAAAAGCGCGAAGAGTCCGGCCAGTGCGCCGAGGGAGCGCTCAGCCCAACGCCCACCCTTCCGCTCGGACGACCGTAGCTGATCGCCCTCGCGCGCCCGTTCCGCGACGCCCCGGATCACGACGGGGGCAGGAATCCCAGGCTGCTGAGGATCGACGCTCCGTCAGGCCCGGCGAACCAGTCGAGGAATGCCTTGGCAGCGGCCGCATGGGTGGACGCCTTGACGGCCACACCGTCGTATGTCGCCGGGACATTGGCCGAATCAGGGACATCGACCGTCGTCACCTTCGTCGAAGCCTTCGCATCGGTGACGTACACGATGCCGGCATCGCCTTCGCCGAGTTCGATCTTGGCGACGACGGCCTTCACGTTGTCTTCCCTGGATGCGATGTTCGCGGTGTAGGCCGCGACGAAGTTGGCCGGATAGCCAGGCTCCTTCGCCAGGTTGGCGACGAGTTGGGTGGCGTACTTCGTGATCGGCACGTCAGTGCCGGCCGCGATGACCTTCACGCCGGACTTTGCGAGGTCGGCCGGTGTCTTGATCCCGGCCGGGTTGGCCGTCGGGACGATGACGGTCAGCTTGTTCTTGGCGAAGGTGACTGCTGCGCCGTCCGCGAGTCCAGCATCGATGAGCTTCTTTGGGTTGGTGGTGTCGGCCGACAGGAAGACATCGGCCGGAGCGCCCTGTTCGATCTTGGTCTCGAGCGCCGACGACGAGTCGGTGGAGATCGTCAGCGTCGTGCCGACGTTCGCCGTCTCGTACGCCGCCTTGGCCTTGTCCAGGGCGCCCTTGAGCGACGCCGCGCCGTAGATCGTCAGCTCGACCTTCGCCGCCGCTGCACTCGGCGGGGTCGTCGCGGCAGCCGCCGATGCCGAAGTGCCGGGCGACGTTCCACCGCCCGAACAGGCGGCGATGACGAGAGCCGATACGGAGATCAGGACGGTCAGTCGGGACTTCATGGTCGCGACTCCCTGGCGGATGGGATCTCGACGATGACGTTGGTCGCCTTGACGACGCAGACGGCTTCGTCACCGACCTTCAGGTCGAGCTCTTCGACCGCCTCCGCGGTCATGAGGCTGACCATCCGGTGCGGGCCCGCGATGACCTCGACGACTGCAGCGACGCCGTCGCGCTCGACCCTCGTGACGATGCCGGGGAATCGGTTGCGAGCGGACTGGGCCACGATCGGCCGGTCGGTCGCCGTCTTGCGGCGCTCATCGAGCAGTCGCGACACGTCATCGATATCGATGAGCCGCTGTCCACCTTCGGAACGCTGCATCCGGAGACGGCCCTCGCTCTCCCAGCGCCGAAGCGTCTCGATCGAGACACCCAGCATCTCGGCCGCCTGACCGACTCGCATCCGAGCCGAAGAGTGATCTTGTGTTCGTGTCATACCCATGAGTATCTGGCATCGAGGCGCGTCGTGTCTAGGAGTTAACCACTTCATGAACAGGTTCGAGCAGGCCGGACCCCGTCAAGAGGGCGCTGACCGGACCATCGGCCGAGGTGACGGGTCCGCAACGGCGCCTAGACTGCCGCCATGACCCCGAAGCGCATCACGCCCGTGGTCGCCGCGATCCTGTTCGCCGGCACGCTCGTGGTCGGATCGCCCGAGAGCGTCGGGACCGCGGCTGCCGCCTTGCCGCTTGCCGGCATCGTCATCGCCGTCGATCCCGGCCACGATGGCGGCAATGCCGCCCATGCCGCGCAGATCAGGCGCCTGGTCTGGATCGGAAACCGATGGAAGGCCTGCGACACGGTCGGGACCTCCACGGTCAGCGGCTACCCGGAGCACCGCTTCACCTTCCTCGTGGCCCAGCGAGTCAAGGCGCGTCTCGAGGCGCTCGGCGCGAGGGTCTACCTGACGCGCACGAGCGACACCGGCTACGGGCCGTGCATCAACGTGCGCGGCCAGTTCGGGGCCAGGGTCCACGCGCAGTTGAGCGTGAGCATCCACGGCGACGGTTCGAGCTCGACACATCGAGGTTTCTTCGTCATGAAGCCGGGCTATGTCCGCGGCTACACCGACGACATCCTCACGCGCTCGGCGAGGCTCGCGGTCGCGGTCCGCAAGGGCCTCCTGAGCGCCGGGCTGCCGATCGCCAACTACTACGCCACCAATGGCATCATCAGCCGGACCGACATCGGCGGCTTCAACATGTCGAACGTGCCGGTCGTCATGGTCGAGCTCGGCAACATGAAGAACGGCGGCGACGCGACCCGGATGAAGAGCGCCACTGGGCGGGACCGGTACGCGGCCGGGCTCGTGGCAGGGATCCGCTACTACCTGGGCAAGTAGGGCAAACCCGTCAGGGCACCTGGTGCCGGTAGAACGGCGTGTACTCGGCGGGCAACGGCGTGTTGCCAAGGATGAGGTCGGCCGCCTTCTCGGCGATCATCATCACCGGCGCGTAGATATTGCCGTTCGTGACATACGGCATCGCCGAGGCATCGACGACGCGCAGGCCGTCGAGACCGTGGACCCGCATCGTCTTGGGATCGAGCACCGACTCGCCGTCGACCCCCATCCGGGCCGTGCAGGAGGGATGGAGCGCGGTCTCGGCGTCGCGCCGGACCCAGTCGCGGATCTCTTCGTCGGTGGTGACGGCCGCACCCGGCGACGTCTCGCCCCCATCGTATGGCTCCATCGCCGGCTGGTTGAGGATGCGTCGGGCGACATGCACGGCCTCCACCCACTCGCGCCGGTCCTGGTCGGTGGAGAGGTAGTTGAACTGCAGGGACGGGTGGTCGTGCGGATCGGTGGTCTTCAACGCGACCGAGCCCCGAGCATCGGAGTACATCGGCCCGACATGGACCTGGTAGCCATGCCCGGCGGCGCCCGCGCTGCCGTCGTAGCGGATGGCCAGCGGCAGGAAGTGGAACATCAGGTTCGGGTACGCCACCTCCTCGTTCGACCGAGCGAACCCGCCGCCCTCGAAATGGTTGGTCGCGCCCGGACCGTTCCGAAGGAAGAGCCATTGCGCGCCGATGAACGGACGCCGCCACAGCTGCGTCGCCGACGGCTGCATCGACACCGGCTGGAGGGACGTGTACTGGATGTAGACCTCGAGGTGGTCCTGTAGATGGGCGCCGACGCCGGGTAGATCGGCGATCACCGGGATCCCGAGGGCACCGAGGTCCTCCGCTCGCCCCACCCCGGACAGCTGCAGGAGTTGGGGCGTGTTGATGGCCCCGCCGGCGAGGATGATCTCGCCGCCCTGGATCCGCTCGGTCCCGCCGCCTCGTCGCTCGATATCGACCGCCACGGCGCGCCGCCCCTCGAAGACCACGCCGGTGACGAAGGTCCGCGTTCGAACCGTCAGATTCTTCCGGCCGCGGACCGGCTTCAGGTACGCCTGCGCGGCCGACAGCCGCCGCCCGTTGTGGATGTTCCGATCGAACGGCGCGAACCCCTCCTGCCGGTAGCCGTTGACGTCCTCGGTCAGGTGATAGCCGGCCTGCTGGCACGCCTCGAAGAAGGCCGTGAACAGGGGGTTCGTCGCCGGTCCACGCTCCAGGACCAAGGGCCCCGAGTGCCCGCGCCACGGGTCGTCGGGCGCGGCCGCGAGGCAGTTCTCCATCTTCTTGAAGTACGGCAGGCAATGAGCGTAGTCCCACGTCCCCATGCCTGGATCGGCGGCCCAGCGCCCGTAGTCGAGCGGATTGCCACGCTGGAAGATCTGGCCGTTGATGCTCGAGGAGCCGCCGAGCACCTTTCCGCGCGCGTGGTAGATCCGCCGGCCGTTCATGTACGGCTCGGGCTCCGACTCGTACATCCAGTCGTAGTAGCGGCTACCGATCGGGAAGGTCAGCGCCGCCGGCATGTGGATGAAGACATCGAATCGATAGTCCGGCCGGCCGGCTTCGATGAGGAGGACACGATTCGAGGGCTCGGCCGACAACCGATTCGCGAGCGCACACCCCGCTGAACCGCCGCCGACGATGATGAAGTCGTACGTGGGTGGCGCCATGAGGGCCGATGCTAGCAGCGTCGGCACGCAGTTTCGGACCCGCGCCGCCGTCGTCTTCGGCATCATGGTCTCGACAGGAGGGCGATCCGCGGTGACCGATCTCGAATACACCCGCTTCGAAGCGCTCACGTTCGACTGCTACGGCACGCTCATCGACTGGGAGACGGGGATCCTGGCGGCGCTGTGGCCGATCCTTGCGCGGCGCGGCGTCGAACGGCCCGATGACGAGCTCCTCGCCCGGTTCGCGAGTTCCGAGGCGGCCGCCGAAGCCGGCCCATACCGGCGCTACCGCGAGATCCTCGGTCTCGCGCTTGCGGGGGTCGCCTCGGGCTACGGCATCGTGCCGGAGGCGGCCGAGCTCGCAGCGTTCGGCGATTCGGTCGGCGATTGGCCGGCTTTTTCGGATTCGACCGTGGCGCTCGCGCGACTCCATGAGCGCTTCCGCCTCGGCGTGATCACGAACTGCGACGACGACCTGTTCGCGCGTTCCGCGGAGCGCCTGGCGACCGACTTCGACTGGGTCGTGACCGCGCAACAGGTCGGCGGCTACAAGCCCGATCCCAGGAACTTCGAGGTCGCGTTCGAGCGGATCGGACTCCCGCGCGAGCGGATCCTGCACGTCGCCCAGAGCCTCTTCCACGACCATGTCCCAGCCAAGCGCCTTGGTCTCACCACCGTCTGGATCGACCGCCGAGCCGGCCGGCCGGGCTCCGGGGCGACGCCCGCAACCGCCAAGGTGACACCCGACGCGACCTTCCCCGACATGGCGTCATTCGCCGCGGCCGCGACGCGATCCGGGAGCCCTGGCTTAGACCTCCTCGGCGGCCGCCACGAAATGCGGCAGGAGGGTGGCCCAGCCGTCGTGGTTCCGGTCGCGCCAGGACTCGGCCTCGGCGCCGAGCGCCTCCCAGCCGCGATGTTCGATCTCGACCAGCGTCCGGTCATCGCCGCGCTCGAGGAATCGGATCTCGACCTCCGTCGCGTCGGCGCGATCGCGGCGGAGATGCCACAGGTAGACGAAACGGCTGGGCGGCTCCCAGACCGTGACCTCGCCCCAGTCGTGCTCGATGCCGCCCGCGGTCCGCTCGAAGATCCGGCCACCGGGTCGCGGTTCGAGGACCACGGCGAGCCCGGACTCGCCCGAGACCGTGTGATCGGCCGGCCACCACTGCCCGATCCGTCCCGTCCAGACCTCGAACGCGTGGTCGGCGGGACAGTCGACCTCGAAAGCCAGCCGGATCGGTTCGATCACCGCTCGGTCGTGCTCTCGGCGAGGAGGCGAAAGCGGGTCGTCGCATCGCCCCAGACCCGCTCGAGGTAGCCGCGCACCGTCTCGACACCCTCGTCGTGCAGGCGGTAGATTCGACGCGTCCCGCGCGGCTCCTCGACGACCAGGCCGGCCTGCTTGAGCAACCGAAGGTGCCGGGAGACGGCCGGTCGACTGATCGGCAAGGCGTCCGCCAGGTCACGGACCGAGCGACCACCCGAGCCCAGGAGCTCGACGATCGCGCGGCGATTCGGGTCGCCAAGCGCCTCGAAAGGATCGCCCGCAGGGGACGGGACGGCCATCCCGGTCAGGCGGGCCGCTCGGCGCGTTGCTTGAGCCCATTGGCGAACTGTGTGAACGATGGTGCGAGATCGGGCATCGAGCGCCACATCATCGACAGGAGCGGGCCGCTGTATTCCTCGCGCAGCCCGAATCGCGTCGTCCCGTCGGCGGCGGGTGTGAGCGTGAAGGTCCGGACGCCCTTGAACAGGCCGAACGGCATGCCGCCGCTCCAGGTCATCGAGCGGCTTGGCTCGAACCCGGTGACCTTGACGGGGAAGGTGCGTCCGGGGCTGATGGCGGAGACCACCTTGATGGTCTCCCCGGGAGCGACGGTTCCTTCGACGCGAACGACGCCAGAATCCCAGTCCGGATAGTGCGCACCATCGACCAGGATCGACCAGATCCTGTCCGGGGCAGCGTTGATCATGGAGTCGGCTTCGAACGACTTCATGTCACAACGCCCGCATCTTGTTGTTCTTGGCGTCGTGGGTGACCTCGGCCAGCCCGAGCGCCTCCATGAGCGGCGGCATGTAGACACCGAACCGGCCGCGCAGGCCCTTCTTGAGCCCATACCAGCCACCGACCGGGTTGCTCTCCGACCGGCCCCACGCCTCGACCGAGCCCTCCGGCGCTGGCTTCTGCTCGTCGGCGCCGCCGAGCGGCATCCAGTCGCCCTGCGCCTTGAGCATCGCGTGCAGGTCGTCGATCGCGCGACGGTCGTATTTCAGCTGCGTCCCGCCGACCTGGCAGATGATGGCCGGCGGGTCGCCCGCATCATCGAGGTACATCTGGTACTCGGACGTGCCGGGAAGGGTCTTCAGGACCCACGGGTCCGCCTTCGTGCCGCTGCCGCTGTGGTTGGCCATCTATGGCCTCCTTTCGTGCCCGATCCGTATTGGTAACAGGAAGGCTACCGTACGGGACAAGCGGCGGTCGTGGCGCACGTGTCGAAACGCAGCGACATTGAAGAAGGCCGACTCCGCAGGAGTCGGCCTTCTCGCTATTCCGATGTAGAGGAAACCCGCGAGCTAGGGTGTGACCTGGCTGATGCGGGTCGCCCAGTTGCCCAGGGCTGTTCGCGTTCCGTTGCAGGCGAATGCGGTGGCAACGAATTCATTGAAGGTGCACGTCTGCTCGATCGTCTCGCTGGCGATCCAGACCGAGCCGGCGACGACCACGGCGGCGCCGTAATCGCCCCACCGCGTCCGTGGCGGATTGCCGACGAACGCCTTGTAGCTGGTGAAGCTGTCGCTCGGGCCCGCGCCCGGGCTGATGACATGGACCTCACCGAGGCCGGTGGCATCGGCCGACGCCCACGCCGCGCTTGGGTAATAGTCTCGGCCGACCAGGGTGAAGGCCATCACGCCTTGGCCGCTGGGCAGGACCGACAGGGCCGGGTAAATGACGTTGTTATGCGCGACGGCGAGCGATCCCTGTCCGGTCAGGGTGCCGCTCACCTGGTTCGAGACGACCGACGGGGTGATCACGTAGTACGCGATGCCGGCCTTGACCTCGCCGCCAACGCTGACGGCCGTGTCGAGGGCGCCCCAGACCTCGCCCGCGGCGTAGGACACCTGCTGCATGCGGGTGTCATTGCTGTCGAGGTGAGACTCCACCTCTCCCTTCTTGGGCTGATCCTTCGGCACGAAGAACGCGCGCCAGCAGCCCGCGCCCCGCCACAGGGCGCTCTTGGTGGTGCGGTCGTTGATGCAGTCGCCAAGCGGGGTGCTTCCCGGCTTCTGATCTGACAGGGGCGGAGTCGAGTACGCCGTCACCGCGATGGACGCATGGCTGAGATGCAAGGCCGGCGTCTTCGCGAGAGACGCGGTGTTCGACAGCGCCCAGAGCACGATGTGGCTGGAGGTGCCGGATCCGTTCGCTTCCGCGGCGGCGTTGCTGCTCAGGAAGTACTCGGTCCCGTTGCTACCCGTGGCGTAAATGCCAGCGGGTGAGATCGCCGGCCAGATCGTGAATCCCGGGTTCCCACCGTCAAGGCCAGCGGTATCCATCTGCTGGACCGCGACCGTGGCCGGCTCGCCAGCCAGGGCAGTCTTCGAGAAAGCGTACAGATTCGCGCTCTTGAACTCGGGTCCGAAGAAGGAATACTCGTTGGTCGTGATGTAGAAGCCGTTCGCGTCCGCGCCGATATGCGGGTAATCGCCGAAGCACGGTCCGAGGCTGCAGCCATGGTTGGGCTGGCGGTTGGTTCCGTCGTTCTCGTCGTCGATCTTGTAGATCTTCCACGTCCCGATCGGGCTGGCGTTGTGCCGGACGGCGAGGTCGAGGTGGCTGGTCCCGGTGAAGGCACCGGTCGCCGGGACGACATCGAGGGTCAGGACGACGTGGAACCATGTCCCGCTGTCCGAATCGTAATAGCAGCTCGGGTCCGTGATGAATGGCCCGAACGGGCCTGAGGGGCGAGTGATCGCGGCGGGATAGCCGTAGAAGGTGTTGAGGTCCTCGGTGAGCGAAGCGGTGCCACTTGCATTCGTGACCCGCATGACGTCGTTGATGGTCTCGAGGATGAAGCCATTCCCGGCGCACAGGCCCTGGTCAGGCGGCTCCAGCGAGAACTGATTGCCACCGTTCGCAGTCCGTTGGTCGCGATGGTTCAGGCCCTTGAACGTGGTCGCCACGCCTGGCGTCCCCGCGATCGTCGCGGACGTCGCCGACATCGCCGGGGTCGCGGCCGATGGCGTCCCCTTCGGGGAGTGGCTCCGGTTCGTGACATCGTGCTTGGCAGCCTTGTCGGACATCAGATTCATGTCGCCGGCAGGCTCACCACGGATCTCCGGGAATTGGACAGCCTCGCTGCCCACCTTGGTACCACTCAGCGTCGTTGTACCGGCTGAGCTGATCAGGCGATGCGTCGTGTTTGCGGACGCCACCGCGGGAAGGATGGGGGCAAGCGCCAACGCGTTAAGGGCGATGGCCGCGACGGCCGAAAGGATCAGGCCTCGTTTTACGCGCATGGATCACCTCTGTACGGCTGGGGGCATTGGATGGCGGAGCCTGTCGGCACCGTCGGGAAGGTCCGAACGTACATCGGCGCCCTCCGATGGGTCAATTCGGGATGGTGCAGGGCGGTGAATGCTGGTGCGACGCTGCAACGCCTCCAGTCCCGGATGCCAGTCGGCCCGCCTCGGCGGCAACGTTTCGTGGTGCACAGGGGCACCGCCGGCAGCGCGGCGAGCACACCCGGGGTGTACTTTCGTGGAACCGGGGGTAGATACTCCCCGTGGCGTAAGGAACCAGATCGACGTTCCGAACCCATCCCTCGAGTGGCAAGCCCCCGGTTTGGCCCTCGGCCGCGTGGCGAAGAACGAGTCGCAGTGCGATCTAGCGCCAGATGCCCGGATGAGCACTCCCATCCGGGTTCGGGGGAGATGGGTGCCAGGCCCGAAGCACAGGTGGAGAGCCTACAAATGAGACGACGGACATTCGGCGCCCTCTCTGGATTGGTCGTCGCGGTCGTTGCGATCGTGGTCATGACACAGGTCTTCACGACGGGCGGAACGCCCGGTCAGACGCAAGGCTCTACCAGCACGGCTCCGAATACGGCGCAGACGACGCCGGGCGGGGACCAGAACAACGAAGCACAGCAGCAGCACTCCTCCAAGTGGGCCGCCGGCGACCCCGACAGCGCGGCGGCAAAGCCCGGCGGCGCGGACTCGGCGGCGACCACGCCCGGCGAAGGGCCGGTCGGGGGCCTCGAGGCATACCTCGCTGCGCAGCGAACCTATCCGGCGACCGTGATCCCGCCCGCGATCGCAGCCACGGCGGAAACGACGTTCGAGAAGATCGCCAAGAAGGACGCCCCGACGGGTGATCCCAAGGCCCAGGGCCACAAATGGAAGCTATTCGGGCCGAAGACGGATGCGACCCAGCCGGGCGTCACATCCTTCTCCGGGGCGACGAACAGCACGGCGAGCCGGGTGACCGCGCTCCTCATCTCGCCCGCCTGCGGCTCCGGCGCATCGGGCGGCTGCCGCGTCTGGGCGGGCGTTTCGGGTGGCGGCGTCTGGCGGTCGGAGAACGCGCTCTCCGCTAGTCCGGACTGGAAGCAGGTCAAGCCGAATCAGATCGACCAGAACTCTGTAGGCTCGCTCACGCTCGATCCGACCGACGCGAAGGGCAACACCATCTATCTCGGCACGGGCGAGGGCAATCGCTGTTCGTCGGGTTGCGAGGCGGGAGTCGGCGTTTACAAGTCGACCAACGGCGGCAACACCTGGACGAAGCTCGGTGATGCCTGCGTCAGCAATGGCACCTATGCGTGCGTGAACCCGGGCAAGGATGCCTTCCTTGGCCGCGGCATCAATTCGATCGTCATCGACCCGAGCAATGCGAACCACATCTTCGTGGGATCCGCGCTCGGCGTTCGCGGACTGTCGCACGTCATCGGCAATGGCGGGACGAGCCGGTTCGAGCCCGGGGCGAACGAGCCCGGACTCTACGAGTCGACCGACGGCGGCGCCACGTTCACTGAGGTCTGGGACGGTACCAAGCCGGACTCGGGTCCACTGTCGTTTGGCGTCACCGACATCGCGCTCGACCCGCTCCACCCCAGCGTCGTCTACGCCTCGGCGTTCGACGCGGGCCTGTGGCGGCGTGGCACCGGTGCGGCGCAGACCGCGTTCAGCCAGGTGTTCGCTCCGCAGTTCTTCCAGGGTGCGGGGACCGACCGCACGATGGTCGCGCTCACGGTGAAGAACGGACTGACCCGGATCTACCTGACTGACGGCACCGCGAACGGTGCGGGCATCAGCGGACCGCTCGCGTCGAACTTCTGGCGGACCGACAACGGTAGCCAGCCGACCGCGTCCTTGCTCGCCTCGCAGGCGACGGGCGTTAGCGCTCCTGATCCCGCGACCCATACGTTCCCCGCGACCTACACCGGCTGGCAGAACCTGACGTCGAAGTCGACGGGCAATCCGTACTTCGCAACGGACGACTTCTGCTGGGCGCAATGCTGGTATGACGAGGAGGTCTACACGCCGGCCGGGATGCCCGACACGGTGTACGTCATCGGTGCGAACCAGTACGGCGAGCAGCCGTGCAACACGAACGGCGTCGGCTGCGGCAACGGCCGCTCCAATGGCCGCGAAGTCCTTTACTCCAACACCGCGGGCGATCCCGATGGCGCCGCCACTGGCGCCGCCAGCATGCGCACCTTCAGCGACCTCTCGTACGACGCGACGATCAGTCACCCTTCGTGGTGCGCGTATGCGCCCTATTTTGACAATGGCTGCACGAACGCGCCGAACGGGATCCACCCTGATCAGCATGTCATCGCCATCAACCCATCGAACCCGACCCAGATCTTCGAGGGCTCGGACGGCGGGCTGATCCGCACCACAGGATCGTTCGCCGACATCTCTGCGCAATGCGACGAGCCGCACCGCAACGGCGGCGGCCCGCTGCCGTCGACCTCGGGTGGCTATGCAGCATGCAAGCGGCTCCTGTCGCGCGCACCGACCCTACTCGAGCACGTCGACAAGAAGCTGTCGAGCACGCTCCAGTTCATCAACGTCGCCATCAACCCGTCCAACGGTTGCCAGGTGCTGGGTGGCACCCAGGACAACGGCACGTGGTCGAACCTGGATGGCTGCTCCAACAAGACCTACAGCCAGGTGATCTACGGAGACGGCGGCAACGCCGGCTACGACGCCACGAATCCGACATGGGCCTTCAATGAATTCACGAGCGGCTTCAGCGACTCGAACTTCAGGAATTTCGATCCCGAGCGATGGGTGATCACGTCGGCCCCGATCGTTCGTAGCGGCGAGGGCCCCGCCTTCTACTGGCCGCAGATCGCGGATCCGAATCCCTCGCCGGGCACACATCCGATCTACTCGGGCGCGAAGCACGTCTGGCGAACATGGGCCTTCGGCGCGGGGACGCCGCGCGCGGTGCCGCAGACGAAGGTTCCGAATATCGCGACGTACGAGGCAAACTGCCCCGAATTCGTCACCGGGGGCGACACCGATGGATGCGGTGACTATCAACCGCTCGGCGGTCCGTACTGCGACGGGCTGAGCAGCACGACCACGATCCCGGACTGCAGCAACCAGCCCGGCGACCTGACCGGAACGGTCTACGGCACCGACCGCTCAGGCGGCTCGATGTCATGGCTCGCCCGCGACAGCGTCGACCACGGCACACTCTGGGCGGCCACCTCCGCAGGTCGCATCTTCGTGACCCATAACGCCGATGCGTCCGATCCGGCAACAGTCACCTGGCTCCGGATCGACAACTCCGCCGCCGGCGGGTCCCCGACCCGGTTCCCGAGCGCGATCTACGTGGATCCCGCTGACTCCGGTCACGCGTGGATCTCCTATTCCGGCTACAACGCCTCGACGCCGACTACCATGGGTCACGTCTTCGATGTCAAGGAGAACGGGCCGACCGCCGGTGCGGGCACATTCACGAACCTGAACGTCGAGAGCGGCACGTCCGCCTACCCGACGCCGGCCTCCGACGGCGACCTTCCTGTGAGCGACGTCGTCCGCGACGACGTCAACAAGACGCTGTACGTGTCAACGGACTTCGGCGTCCTCCGAGGCGACAAGGACGGGACCGGCGGCTGGCACGTCACGGCGGGCATGCCTCGCTACGAGGTCATGCACCTCGAGATCCAGCCATCCTCGCGGGTCGCCACGTGCGCACCCGGCGGAAGCTGCAAGCGCGTCATCTACGCCGCGACGCATTCGCAAGGTATCTGGTCCATGAAGCTCGACTGAGCCTGGAGGAGGAACAGTTTGGACGAAGAGGGTCGCCGAGAGGCGGCTCTCTTCGGTTTTCGGCACGTCGATCCTGTCGCCGGCGGGATCCTAGGGCGAATGCCGTATGGACAGGCCAGGAACGACCTGCCTACAGTCCCGCCCCTTGCCGGACTCGCCATGAGTCCGGACCGAAGCCCCGGGAGGCGGAGGTTGGACCTGCCCGAGTTCGGGCAGCTCGTCGTATTCGTGCTGCTCATCTCACTGCCGTTGCTCTTGCTCGACGTCGCGATGCGTCGGTCCAAACAACGCCGCCGCGGACCTGGCGCACCCGACTGACCTGCCCTGCCCGGCGGGGCGAACGGCTATCCGGGCCTCGACCGCCTCGGCCTTGCCCGTTCAGCCGAGCGGCAGGTACGCCTGCTCGCCGTGGAGTCCGGTGTCAAGTCCCGTCTCTTCGACACCGGCCGAGACATGGACCATCGTCACCCGATCGATGAGCCACAGCATCCCGAACGTGAATACGAAGGCCCAGACCGTCGAGAGCAGGACCGCGGCGACCTCCTTGAAGAAGAATCCGGGGTTACCGGCCAGCAGCCCATCGGTGCCGTTCGCGTTGAACGCCTTCGTGGCGAGGATTCCGAGCATGACGATCCCGAGGAAGCCACCGACCCCGTGGACGCCCCACACGTCGAGCGCGTCGTCCCAGTGGAGCCGATTCTTGAATGCGACCGCGCCATAGCAAACGACGCCTGACACCAGGCCGATGATCACCGCGGCCACCGGCGAGACGTAGCCCGCGGCTGGCGTTACCGTCGCCAGTCCTGCGACGGCTCCGGTCAGCAGACCCAGGAAGCTCGGCCGTTTCTCGATCGCCCATGCGAGACCGAGCCACGCGATCGCCGCGAAGGACGCCGCGAGGTCCGTGTTGAGGAACGCCACAGCGGTCGTGGCATCGACCCTGAGCTCGCTGCCTGCATTGAACCCATACCAGCCGAACCACAGCAGCCCGGTGCCGAGCGCCACCAGCGGGATGCTGTGCGGGCCACGGTCTTCGACCTGGCGCCGACCGACATACAGCACGGATGCCAGCGCGGCGATGCCGGCGATGTTGTGGACGACGATCCCGCCGGCGAAGTCGAGCACGCCCCACTGCTGGAGCAGGCCGCCGCCCCAGACCATGTGGACGAACGGGAAGTAGACGAGGATGAGCCAGCCGGTCAGGAACAGCATGTAGGCCTTGAACGTGATCCGGTTGGCGAAGGCGCCCGTGATCAGGGCGGGGGTGATGATCGCGAACATCATCTGGTACGTCACGAAGACGATCTCCGGGATGGACGGATTGGCCGCAGCCGGGCTGTCCAGGGAGACGCCGTTGAGGAAGGCCTTGTCGAGGTTGCCGATGATCCCGCCGGGCCCGCCGGAAAAGCACAGCGAATAGCCGAACGCGAACCAGATGACGGTCGTCCAGCCCATCGAGACGAAGCTCTGGATCATGATCGCGAGCACGTTCTTGCGACCGACCAACCCGCCGTAGAAGAAGGCCAGGCCGGGCGTCATGAGCATGACGAGGCTGGTGCACAGCAGCATGAACCCGGTGTTCCCGGTATCGAGTCCAGGCATCCGACCCTCCTCAAGATCGACCGAGCGCCCTCGTGGGTCGCCAGTCTGGCGAGCGGCCCGCCGCTCGGCAAGCCCAGCGGCGGGTCGGTCAGTGGCTGACCCGGTCCCCCGCTATGGCGTGGAGCCCTGCCGTGGCGGAGACCACCGACAGGTTGCCTGTCCGACCGGCGATCTCCACGTTACGCTCGGCGGGCGGCACGCCCAGACGTGTGGAACGGAGAGACGCAGACCTTGCACCGCGGCGCAGATGGGATGCGTCGCCAGATCCGCCGGACCCCGACAAGCGTCGGGTCCCCGCCCGTCAGCAACGCGTGCCACTGACTGGTCGCGGGATCCTCGTCAGTCATGGCTCAGATGGTGCGCGCCCGGCTGCTTACGCCCTCGGGGCCCGGCGGGAAGGATCAGGAATTCAGGCGCGAAGCCCGATCAGACGCTCGCCCGTCGCCCGATGAGCATCCGGTATAGGGCGACCACGATCACTGCCCCGATCACGGCGACCACGATGCTCGTGATATTGATACCGGTCACGTCCGCGACCTTGAGGACGTTACCGGCCAGGAAGCCCCCGACGACAGCACCGATGATGCCGAGAAGGATCGTGCCGATGACGCCCTCCTTGCCGCCCATGATCATGTTGGTGATGAACCCCGCGATGGCGCCCAGGATGATCCACGCGATGATGCCCACGGCTACCTCCTGCTGAAGCGGGACTCGGCATTGGAATGGACACGCGTTCCTGTGTCCAACGTCGCCTTGCGCCGATACTATCGCGTCTCACCAAGGTTGAACGCCGTTTTTGCCCGATCAGGACCTCTGCGCGAGAAGGACCATGACGTCAGTCGAACAGGGGCTTCAGTCGCAACTCAGGAACATCGAGTCGACGTACGGTCGATCGATCGAGGACTGGATCGCTCTGATCAGGGCCAGCGGCCGCACTCGCCACGGCGAGATCGTCGCGATGCTCAAGGCCGACCACGGGATGACCCACGGCTCGGCCAACCGCGTGGCGCTCGTGGCTCTCGAAGCACTCCAGCCGAAGCGGGGCGCGACCGATCCGGGTCTGGAGGAGACCCTGTACCAGGGCGCCAAGAGCGTCCTGCTGCCCATCCACGTGCGCTTGATGGCCGCGATCCACGGGCTTGGGCCCGATATCGAGGTCGCGCCCAAGAAAGGTTATCTGAGCCTCCGGCGACGGAAGCAGTTTGTGATGATCAAGCCGGCCGCCAGGCACATCGACCTCGGACTGGTGCTTCCCGGCGCAGCCGTCACCCAACGTCTCGAGTCGGCGGCAACCTTCGATGCGCTGTTCACGCATCGGGCACGGGTGGGTTCGCCTGACGAGATCGATCACGAGCTCGTCGGATGGCTGGGAAGCGCGTACGACGGCGCGAGCTAACGCAGTGGCGGCGAGGCCTCGTCAACGGTCGCCCATCGTGTCCCGGTGTAGTCTCGGCCGAACCACTGACATGTTCCGCGACACGACGAGGCCTCGTTGAGCGCACGCCGATCCACGCAGCACGCCGGTCCGGAACGCGGGCCGACGCGTCCTCGCCTCTTCTTCGTCGCAGGTGCCATCGCGGTCGCCGCGGTGGTCGTCGCACTGATGTCCAACCCCGCCTCGGGACCCACGGCGAGCCGAGGCATCGCCGGCCTCCCCAGTCTGGACGCAGGGTCACCTCCAGTCGGTTCGTCAGGCGGGGCGACGGGCGGCCCACCGCCGTCGGCGAGCGCCGGCGTGTCGGCGACGCCCATCCCGAGCTCGACGGCCGCGGCGATCATCGCGGTCCCGATCGTTCCGGTGGCCGACTACCGATCGACCGCGACCGCGATCTCGAAGCGAGACGTCCAGGCGGTCCTGGGTGGCACCAACCCTCGATGGTCGACGCTGGAGCTCGTCGCCGACCAATCGAAGCCGATCCTCGATGTGCTCAAAGTGCCCTCCGGCGGCTCGAGGATCGTGACCGCTCCCAACGCGGCGGCATTGATGACGGACCTCGCCGCGCACCGGGACAGGCTCGGGTTCCTGCGTGCCGACGAGGTCGGCCCTGGAGTGCGCGCACTGGGTTGGGGCGGCTCGCAGCTCTTCGGGGTTCATCGCCTGAAGGCGGTCGGCCCGTGGCCGCTCACGGCCCGGTTGCCTGCGCCGGCGCGGTCCCCCTACGACCCAGCCACGACCTGGACGCTCTTCGCCGCCGGTGACCTCGGTCTGGACCGGACCTACGCCAACGTCGTCAAGATCCAGGGCAAGGGCATCGACTACCCGTTCAATGGAGGGACCGCCCGGATCGTCCGTCTCGTCTGCTGCTCGCCGTTCGGCTGGAAGGTACCGACGATCGTCCCCACCGGCCATCCCGGCGCGATGCGCAACCTCATCTCCTCCGCGGACCTCGCCCTCGCCAACATGGAGGAGTCGGCTCCGAACCATTTCTCCTTCCATCCGCACGGCACGGTGTTCACCGGCGATCCGGCCCTGCTCGCGGGCATCGCGCGAGCCGGGATCGACGTGGCCTCGGTGGCCTCGACCCACATCGGCGATGGCGGACGGGCGGGCATCCTCCAGACCATGGCCAGCCTGAGGAAGAACGGGATCGTGCCGTTCGGAGCCGGCCCGAACCTGGCCGCCGCCCGAAAGCCGGCGATCTTCGAGCGAGGGGGCGTCAAGGTGGCGATCCTCGGCTATGACGGGATCTCGTCCAGGTATTACGGCGCGACCGCCACGACGATCGGCGATGCGCCCCTGAAAGCGTCGTACATCAAGGCCGACGTCGCGGCCGCCCGGGCCGCCGGGGCTCAGGTCGTGATCGTCTTTCCCCATTGGGGCATCGAGTACACGTTCGGTCCCTCGCCCTCCCAGCAGCGCCTCGCCCACCTGATGATCGATTCGGGGGCCGACTTGGTCATCGGCAACCACCCCCATTGGGTCCAGTCGGTCGAGATCTACAAGGGCAAGCCGATCTGGTACTCGCTCGGGAATTTCACGTTCGACCAGAGCTGGTCTGAGCCGACGCTCGAAGGGGTGACGCTGGAGCTGACGTTCCGCGGCGCGACGCTCGTGCAGGCCTCGATGAACCCGCACATCCTTATCCGAGCCGTGCAGCCGAACCTGCTCGACATCGCGGGCGACGGCCAGCGCGTCCTCAAGCCGGTGTTCAAGGCGTCAGGCAAGCTCCTCCCTTGGTAGCAGGCGACTGACCGTGCAGCAACGCGGACGAAGATCCCCTCGAACCGTCGGGTTCGTCTTGCTCGTGGTCGGCGCCGCGATCGCGGCTTCGCCCAGCCTGAGCCTCGTCGGCGCCCTGGGATCTGCCGCGCCCAGCCCGTCGGGGCCCAGCGCGGTCATGTTGTCGACTCCCGCCCAGCCGTCGCCATCGCCGTCGCTAGCGATCCTGCTGCCCTCGTCACGGCCTTCCCTCTCATTCGCGCCTACGCCGTCTCCCATGCCCTCTCCGGTGGCCAGTCCGAGTCCGGCGAGACGGGTCGTCGACGTGAATATCGAAGACCACCCCAAGGCCGTCTTCCGGACCGAGATCCTGAACACCTGGTGTGCTGCCGCAGCCGTCCAGATGACCCTGAACCTGATCGGGCCGACGAGCGACGTGTCAACGGCCCGACAGAAACGGATCCACCTCCTGGAGGTGGCCGCCACGACCCGCGCCGACAGCCGAAGCGGAGGCGTCGGGCCGTTGGGCATGGTCGCGACCCTAAACAGACTCGGCAGCGTCCGCTACGAGCTACGGGTCTACCGCACCCGGGCCGGCGCGTTGGGCGATGCCGCCCGCGCGATCGCAACCACGCGACACCCGGTCATCCTTCTGGCGTGGCGCGGGGCACACGCGTGGGTGATGACGGGCTTCCGCGCGGATGCCGACCCGCGCTTCTTTGCGGACGCCCACGTCCAGGGCGCCTACATCCTGGACGCGTGGTACCCGCGCGTCTCGTCGATCTGGGCCCGGTCCGACCCGCCGGGAACCTACCAGAACGCGGCCGAGATGGTCCGCAACTATCTGCCGTGGAAGCGGCCCGAGGCCCACTACCCCGGTCTCGATGGTCGATTCCTGGCACTCGTGCCGGCGGGCGCCCCGTCGGATTGACAAGGGCTGGGAGTCAGGCCGGCGAGCGTCCGCTCATCGAGCGCCGTCCCGGCCACCCAGGGTGGCGTGCTGAATCACGCTCCGCTATTCGTAGTAACCCGCGAGGTCGAGGATGAGATTGGTCCGCTTGCCGCTCACGCTGACGTAGACGAGGTAGGTCCCGCCGGAGCCGTTGAGCGGCGTGACCAAGCCGTTGGCCCGGGTGTCACCGAGCGGGAAGTTGAGGGTCGAGGTGGCCGGGCCCGGCGGTGGTGGACCGGGCGTGACCGAGATGTAGCCGCCGCCCGTCTGGCCGGTGACGGTCAGGTTGCCGGCCACGGCGCGCGCCGTCAGGGGCACGCCCCAGTGGCCGTCGACCGCCAGCTGGCGAGCGGTGTTCGCGGCGAAGGTCCCGTGCAGGCCAGACAGCACGGCCCGGGTCCCGGTGTCCATGATCCGGCCCGGATTGAGCGGCACGAAGCGCAGTCCGCCGGTGCCCGGCACGAAGTAGCCGGTCACGTCGAGGATGACCTGCGCGGTCGCGCCGGCGGTGCTCGATTTGAACACGATCGACAAGGCGCCGGTCCCGGACAGCGGGGCGACCAGGCCGTTGGCCCGGGTGTCGCCGAACGGGAAGTTGAGGGTCGAGGTGGCCGGCGTCGCGGTCGGCAGTCTGGTCACCGAGAGGTAGCCCTGGGCCGACTGCCCGGTCACGGTCAGGTTGCCGACGATCGCGGTCGCGGTCGGGGGGATGGCCCATGTCCCGCCGATCACGAGGGTCCGCGGCGTGCCGCTGACGAACCGACCGGCCAGCCCGCGGCTGGTGCGCGTGTCGAGCACCCGGGCCGGGGTCATGGGATGGAGCGTCGCCCCGGTGTCGGCCGCCACGAAGTAGCCGGTCACGTCGAACACGAGGTCGGCCGTCTTGCCGGTCGCGGCCTTGTAGACCGCGGACAGGCCGCCGCTGCTCGAGAGCGGCACGGTCACGTTGTTGGCCCGCACGTCGCCGACCGGGAAGTTGAGGCTCGACGACTGCGGCACGTTGGTGGCCGTCGGGGTCACCGACACGTAGCCGGCGCCGGTCTGGCCCGTGATCGTCATGTTGCCGGTCACCGCGACCGCGCCGGCCGGGATGCCGCCGACCCCGGTCACCTGCCAGGTCCGCGCCGTGCTGGTCTTGAACTTCCCGGCCAGGCCGATGCCCGAGCGCGAATCGACGACGCGCACCGGCGTGATCGGGACATAGGTCGTGCCCTGCGGCTGGAGTGGCGTGATCTGGGTCGCCCAACCGGAGCCGCCCGCCGACGATTGATTCCCATCCCAGACCTGGCTCGGCACCTGCGGATCCTGCGCCACGCCGACGTAGTCGCCCCAGCGTTGGCCGACATAGGCGGCCGTGCCGGCCTTGAGTAGTTCCTTGGCGCTCAGCGACTTGAGGGCGTCGCCCATCGCCTGGTGCGCGCTGTAGGAGGATGGGAAGTCGCCCGGTGTCACCGACGACCGAGTCCAGCCGACATGGAGCGTGCCATTCCCTGACAGCCCGATGCCGCCCATGTAGTTGTCCTTCGTGTTCTCCGCGATGACGAAGTCCTGCCGAAGGGACGGCTCGGTGGGCACGGTGAGCCCGCTAGTGTGCAGCTCCGTGACGCGGACACAGTCCCGCAGGGTCACATCGCCGGACGGCGTGCACGGATACGTCGCCACGAATAGCAGCCGATTGTTCTGCCAGATGGCGTCGGTCGGCCGCGAGTCGACCGCCTGGGCGATCGTGGCTGGGGTGTCCGGCTGGCTCGGTGGCGGTGGATCCAGGAAGCCCGCCACGATGCCGTCGCTGGTCAGCAGATCGGTCCGCTCGGTCGCCACCGTGTTCGCCACAGCCGATCCGATCAGGCTCACGTATCCGACGCCCTGGTCGTTGAGCTCCATGACGAGGTGCAGGCGATTGCTCGTGGCGGGAACCTGGACCGCGAAGCGCGGCGAGAACCCGTTGAGGTTGCCGCCGACGAGGCTGACGCTTCCGCCGTTGGTGAGATCGGACCAATCCATCACCGTGATGTGGGCGGCAAAGAAGGTCAGGTTGTCGAGGCAGCTGCCCCCGCTGCTCGGTGCGCCCATGGTGAAGAAGTTGCTCGCCAGCCCGACCTTGTCGGCCGACGTCCCGGGCGCCGGAAAGTCCGGCAGGAAGTCCTGATAGCCGACGAAGTACGAATCCCAGGCGCCCGTCGGGTCGCTGGTCCTGGAGACGGCGAAATCGACGTAGCCGGTGCCGAAGTTCGAGCCTCCGCTGATGGCGCAGTCCCAGCTGACCTCGGTCGCCAGCCAACGACCATGGAGGCTGTCGAAGATGACGCGTCCGTCCGAGTCGAACGTCGCGGGGCTTGTCGGAAGCTGGAAGAAATCGGCCAGCGAGACGTCCGGGATCGCGACGTTGCCCTGGCGGTCGGTGATCCGCATCGAGGTATTGACCACCTGCACCACATGTTCCGGTCCGACCGCCACCCACGGGTCGGGCGGCTCGCCAGCCGTGGTGGGTCCGCTCATGGTCGACAAGCCGCCGAAGCCGGTCTTGGCGGACGGGCCATCGGCATTGGTCGTGGCGATGGTCGGGGGGAACGCCGCACCGACTCGTGGCGACGGCCCGCCGATCGTCGGCGGGACGGTCGTACCCGATTTCCTGCCGAGCAACGGGAGCTTCCCGACCGGTCGCGGCTCAAGGCTCTGCTTCGAGAGCGTCCGGAGGTCGATCGACCCCCGGGACCCGGCCTTGCCATGGGTCAGGGCGTGGGCGATGAGCGGCGATGGCACGGCACCGGAAGATCCGCCGATCCTGGATCCCGTGCTCGGCGGAGCGTAGCCCGCGAGCGCGACCGCGCCCGTCGACGTCAAGGCCAGGGCGAAGGCGATGGAGGTGCTAGCCAGACGGATCGACAGGCGGTGACGCAAGGGCTCCCTCCAGGGGCCCGTCGATTCCACGAATCTGTGCGGACCGGTTCGTGACACCGTATACCACCGTGCCCGCGAGGCGCAATGGCCCCGAGTAGCGGCCGATGAGCCGTCGGCCGCTACCGATCCAAGGATGATTCCAACCTCAGTCAGGGACGCTGAGATCACGCCTCTGCGGCACGCTCCTGCGGGTCCCCGTCGGTCACGGCCGCGCCCTCACCAGAGAGCCAACCCTCCCGCGATACGACCCTGTTTCGGCCGCCCAGCTTGGCTCGATAGAGGGCTTCGTCTGCGGCCTTCAGCAACATGACTCGTTTCACGCCGTCGTCGGGGGCGGCCGCGATGCCGATGGACACGGTGATACGTCCGGTCAGGCCCGGTCCGAGCGGGATGATGGTCGATTCCGTACGTTCACGGATCCTCTCGGCGACATCCTCTGCCGCGCTCGCGGTGAGGCCGGGGAGGCAGATGGCGAATTCCTCGCCCCCATAGCGCGCGGCAATATCGCCTTCACGGACGCTCGAGCCGAGCAGGTGGGCGAATATATCCGCAGGGCCTCATCGCCGGCCGGATGGCCGTAGCGATCGTTGAACTCTTTGAAATGGTCGATGTCGAGCATGAGGACGGCGATGGGGTCCGACGCTGCGCGATCGAGCAGCAGGTGCTCCAACCCTTCATCGAACGCCCGACTATTGGTCAGACCGGTCCGTCCATCGGTGTTGGCCTGACCACGCAATGCCAGCAGCAACCGGCGATTCGCGATCGATAGCGCAGCGTGCTCGCTGACCCGGGTGATGGCCAAACGGAGCGGCAGCGAAAGCTCCCGCGGTTCGGCCCAATGCAGATGGACGGCCCCCACCGTCTCCCCGAGCGCCACGAGCGGGACACACGCCAGCGTTCCGATCTCGACCGGATATACCGGGCAATGGAAGCTGAGGCGAGCCGCGACGTCGTCGGTCACGTACAGGCTGCTCCGCCGGATCGCCGGGCAACGGCCAAGCTCATGCAGGGAGAGCACATCGGCCTGCTGATCCCCAAGGGTCGCCTGCGGCACGGCCCGATCCTGCGACCGGTTCGAGACGTGAAGGGCCGCGGCATGCGGCCTGGAAAGCTCGTCGAGCGTGGCGAGGGTCGCCACGGATAGCGACACGTCGTCCTCGGTGAGAGCGGTCAGTTCGGTGAACTGGTTGACGATCGCCGACTCGCTGGCCAGTTCCGCGCTATTCCGGCTCGTCTCTTCGAGGCGAGTATTCGCGCTCGCCAGACGTTCGTTGAGGCCGGCCAGCCCATGGTTCGCACCCGACATCCGGCGAGCGAACCAGCCTGTGACGAGAAGCATCAGCAGGAGGAGCGGGCCGGCCGTGACGGCCAGGTTCAACAGAGCCCGATCGACGTCGGCATACAGCTCGCTGACGGGACTGATCACCGCCACGATCCGATCCGAATCGGCGACCGGCCGGTAGCTGACGCGATACGTCTTGCCGGCGTCATCGAAGACGGTGCTACCGACCTGCCCGGACACGATCTGCCCGACGACGGCACGCCACGAGGGAGAGCCGGATGCGGTGGCGAGTGGGAACGGCCCGGTGTTGGGATCAGTCGGGATGCCGGCGGCGTCGCGGAACGCCGCGAGTTGGGGGTGGACCAGCAGCCGACCGGCGCGGTCCAGGAGAACGTTGAAGCTCGTGCCACCGAATGTCGCACCTGCCATCTCGGTAGCGAATCGAGCGATCGGGATCTCAAAATGGAGAACGCCCGCGTGCTCGCCGGTGGTCAGGACGATCGGAGTGGCGATGCCGATCACCCAGCGGTTCGAATCGGGCGAGATGTATGGCTGCGACTGATAGAACGAGTCATCGGCCAGCGGCAAGGTCGGCAGGACCGCCGGGTTGTTCTGGCGCTCATCGAGCGACAGGTCCGCGACCGGCGCCACGCCCTTCCCGCCGACCCAGCGAGCGGCTTCGAGTCCCGACGCGCGGATCACGCAGATCTCATCGACCTGGTAACGATCGCCCAGGTAGGTGATCGCGGCTTCGACCTCCTTTCGGTCAGCGGCCAGGAGCTGTCCGGGCGTGTCGGCCAGGGCCGCCTCGAAGATCTCATTGCGCCAGGGCAAGGCGGATATCGCTGGAGGCAGATGCCATCGTCTCCTGAAGGAGTCGTGACACATCCGTTGCCTGACCATCCAGGCGAACGTCGGCCTCGCGTCGCATCTGATCTGTCACCTGGGAGACGACCGCCACGCCGGCGATGACCGCCAGCACGGCGATGATCGCCATCAGCCCGACGGCACGGGCTCCGAATGGCGTCGCGATCCATTTCGCGATGGTGGATCGCGTCGTGATCCCTGTGGTCCTCGACTGGTGCAACGTACGTGATCTCCTGGCATCGGCCTTCGACGCCAAAGCTTCCTAAGCCGCAGCGGCGACCGGCAGGCCGCGAAAGTCATGCACAAGTGGCACTTATGCCGACACGTTTCGCGCGGCGGGCAGGCGTAAGGACCCCCGACGACAGGACCTTCGTCAGGAGGTGCGTCGAGTCACCGAGGCCGTAGGGTCGCCCCAACGTTCCGTTCGGTCAGGTGAGGACAGACGTGTATAGCAACCGGATCTTGTCCGCGCTGTTTGGCGCGGCATTCCTGGCATCGATCTCCAGTCTCACGACGGTGGCAGCCTCCAGCTCCACCATCGAGTGCGGACAGCTGTCCGCGTATACGGCCCCTGACCCGGCGGTCCCGACCGATGGCAGCCTGCAGATCGGCCAGCTGGCCCCCTGGGACGTGCTGGCCACCGCCACGATCTCGGCCGAGGCGGCGTCCGCACTGCCGACGATCGTCGGCTCCGCGCCGACCTGTCTCGCGCTCGATTTCGACGGGGGCGGCAAGGTCACGGGCATCGGCCTCGCGGCGCATGGCACCATCAGCGGCCACGTCGTCCTCGACTCGGGCTCGGGTTTCTATATCTTTGGCGATCGCCTCATCATCCCGCCCTTCGTCACGGACGCGTATCCCGGCCTCAAGGCGCTGATCGTGACCAGCTATCAGGCCGGGACCGCCCTCACGATCGCGTTCTCCGTCGACGCGACGAATGGCGCATTCATCGGGTTCGACGGGCACGCCAAGTTCTGCGGCATCGCCACGGTCACAAAGAGCGGCGACGGCCAGGTCGGTGCCGCCGTGATCCCCGCCGCCGTGCTCGACGCCGGCGACATCGCCGCGTTACGCGGCGCGGGCGGGCGAATGACTTGCGCTTTCGTCCACTCCGTCGGCACGATCGCCCGGGACTCGGGCGGCACGATCTCGATCGTGACCGATGTAGCCATCACGGTCGCCGCCCCACGTTCGACACCTAACCCGAACCCGACCGGCCCCCCGAGCGACGTTGCGGACGCGGCACCTTCGACGCCGGGTGGCCTGCCACCGATCGTGGCGGTCCTCGCGACCGTCGTCCTGGTCACGACCCTGGTGACGACCCGGCGGTTCGTCCGCGTTCGCTGAGTGATACCGACGGTCTCGGTCACCTGACCGATTGACTGCATCCACCCAGACTGTGACCATGCGGACGTTGGTGACGCCAGTCGACGTGGCGCGGCGCAGACGACAGGGCCGATCGAGGGAGATCCATGACCAAGGCTACGGCGGCCGGCGAGGCCGCCCTAAATCTATCGCCGCGCGCAAAGCTCGAGATCCTCGGCGCGATCTTGCTCGCCCTGTTCCTGTTCGCCCTGGACCAGACCGTCGTCGGAACGGCGTTGCCCAAGATCGTCACCGATCTGCACGGCAATAGCCTCTACACGTGGGCGGTCACGATCTACCTGCTTACGGCCACCATCAGCGGGCCGATCTACGGCAAGCTGTCCGATCTGTTCGGCCGTCGCCCGATCGTCATCTTTGCCGTCGGGCTGTTTCTGATCAGCTCGGCATTGGCCGGTCTCAGCCAGGAGATGTGGCAGCTGATCCTCTTCCGGGGGCTTCAGGGTCTCGGCGGTGGCGCCGTCTTCCCGATCGCACTCGCGGTGGTCGCCGACCTCTATACGCCCGCTGAGCGCGGCAAATACCTCGGCCTGTTCGGCGCGGTGTTCGGCGTGTCATCGCTGGTCGGGCCGGGCCTCGGTGGGTTCATCACCGACACGTTCAGTTGGCACTAGATCTTCTTCATCAACATCCCGATCGGCCTGGTCTCGTTGTTCATCCTGTGGCGGCTGCTGCCGGCGATCCGTCGTCCTGAGGCTGGTCGGAACATCGATTACGTCGGGGCGGCTGTCTTTACGGCAGCCATCGCTCCCTTCCTGATCGGTCTCACGAACAAGCAGACCGGCCAGTGGACCGACCCGGCGGTCGGCGGCCTCATCCTCCTTGGGATCGCGTTCGGGGCCCTGTTCCTCTGGATCGAGTCGCGAGCGGCCGATCCCATCGTGCCGCTCGACCTGTTTCGGATTCGGACCTTCACCATCTCGGTGACGGCGATGTTCCTGGCCGGGATCGGGTTCTTCACCGCGATCATCTTCCTGCCGCGCTGGTTCCAGACCGTTGCCGGGGCAAGCGCGACGGAATCGGGCTACAACATCCTGCCGCTGCTCGCGGGACTGATCTTCAGCGCCATCGCGTCGGGGCAGATCGTCGCCCGGATCGGCCGCTACAAGGTGCTCATGGCGGGGTCACTCGCCCTCCTGGCCGTGGCGCTGTTCCTCCTCACCAACCTCCGCGCTGAGACCGACCGACCGACCCTGTGGTTGTGGATGGCGTTGGCGGGACTGGGCATCGGGCCCTCATTCGCCGTGTTCACCCTGATCGTCCAGAATGCCGTCTCCCCCGACCGGATCGGCGTGGCGACGAGCAGTCTGACCTTCTTCCAGCAGATCGGTGGCACGGTCGGGCTGACCTTGGCGGGCACGATCCTCGCCGACCGATTGGTCGCCGAGATCCCGATCCAGCTCGCGACGTCGGGGGTTCCGCAGCCGCTGATCGCGCAGTTCGCGGCGGGTGGCGGAACGCTCGATCTGACCGGGACCGGCGATCTGGGATCGCGGATCCTGGCGGCGGTACCGGATGCGGCCAAGGCGACGGTGCAGCCGCTGATCCCGAACATCGTGCACGGGATCCACGAAGCGTTCTCGATCGCGATCGCGTCCACCTTCTGGGTCGGGATCGTGGGGGCCGCGGTCGCGGCGGTGCTCGTCCTGTTCCTGCGGGAAGTCCCGATGCGCACGACATTCGAGTTCGAGACGGAGGCGCCGACGGGGGCGGCTGCCTAAGACGCGATCCAGGAATCGTCGACAGCCTGGTGGACGATCGTGGCGCTCGCGAGTGACATCGAGCCTCCATGACGCACCCCTAGGGTGACGTCACCGAAATCGATGCGGGTACCGTCGTTGATCCACGACCTACTCGTGGGCGGGCGTCCCAGGGTCGTCGGCGTCGGTCTTCACGAACTCCACCATCTCCTCTTCCCGCTTGGTGAGGACATCCTCGGTCGCGGTGTCGAGGTTGATGAAGACATTCCGCGCATCAGCTATGGAGCGAATGATCTCGTCAAGCTTCAGCTGGGTCGCCTTCGACGAGCGGTTGGCACTGTTCTGGATGACGAACACCATCCAGAACGTCACGACCGTGGTCGTCGTGTTGATGAACAGCTGCCAGGTGTCTGAGAAGTTGAAGAGGGGACCCGTCAACGCCCAGACCACGAGCAGGATCGACGCCATCAGCGCTGGGAGCGAGCCCAACGTGCGGGTCAGCCCGTCCGCCACCTTGTTGAATCGTTCGCGGATGCTCGGGTCGTCAGGTGGCTCGGGTGCCTTCGCCGCGATTGAGCTAGCCATCGCTAGAGCATGGCCGCCGACCGGGCCTTGTATGGACTACCCGCCACGTTGGTGGCGGGTAGTGGTCCGAAGGTCGCCCTGCTACGGGTTATCTACCAGCTCTTCTCTTCCTTCGTGACGACGACTTCCTCGTCCTTGCGCTTGTCGTCGAGGGCGCCAGCCGTTGCGCCCGAGGCTGCGCCGATCGCCCCACCGATGACCGCCCCGACCGGGCCGCCGACGACCGCTCCAACAGCAGCGCCACCGACGCCGCCGGCCACCGCTCCACCAGCCTCCTCGTCGCCGTGAGGGACACCCTTTTCCATCGTCTGTGTTGTGCTCGGCGCGTCCTTGGTCTCGGTCGTTTCGCGCCGCTCGGTGCCGTCATCCGTGACAGTCGTACGCTCGATGGTCATGGGGTCTCCTATCGTGGCTCGAGCATGGTCTGCTCCGACCCACCATGCCATCTGCGACGTCGCCGATGGCCACCCGTGCAGGCCCTGGTCATTGCAGCCGCGCGGCAGTTGCCGTGCAGACGCCCTTTGAGCCGTGCCCGAGTGCGGCATCGGACCGCGTGGGAGGGGTGATCTCAGGGTCGATGGCCTCGACGGTCAAGGATCGCTTGGTGCGTCCGACTTGGCGCGCGACTGCAAGGGTGGAGCCAGCCAATGCAGCACTCGCTTTGCCGACATCGCCGCACACTCCGACGATGGCCCGCCCACAGGATGACGCCGAGGAACTTGTCGACGCGATCGAGGCATTGAAGGAAGCCACGACCAAGCGTCGCCATGTCGCGCAGGGAACCACCGGACATGATGACGCCCTGGCGACCGAAGAGGGGATGAACCGCCGGGTGATGGACCTTGCTCGACGCCGGAGCCATACCCCGACAGGGGACGGGTCGCGAAGCTGATCGCGCTCCCTGCCCCGGTCGAGATCAGGTACTCGCGACATCGGCGGTCCTCCTCCCTGACGGGTCGGGGCCGCGGGTCCCCGACCTCCGCGACGTGCGGAGGCCCTTCCCGCGCCTAAGGAGCGTCGTCGGCCGCGCGCTCCAGCGTGGCGAGTCGCCGCTCCTCTGAGGCGATGACGTTGATGCAGTCGCACGATCTCGCATGGAGCCCACCGCGGTCGGCGATCGTGATCTGACCACGGGCGTAACGGACGAGGCCCGCGTCCTTGAACTGGCGCATCGCGACGGAGAGGGCCGGACGCTGGACACCGATCATCTGGGCCAGAAACTCCTGCGTGACCCCGAATGGCGCCTCGTCGACCCGGTCGTCGACCTGGAGCAACCAACGCGCCGCCCGTTGATCCAGCCGATGGATCCGGTTACAAAGGATCAATTGGGCCATGGTGATCATCACGACCTGGGTGTGCCGCTGCAGGAGCGTCACAAGCCTGCCACCTCGGCCGAGTTCCTCGCGAAGCGCCCTGGATTCCATCCGCATCGCTGTTAGTGGCACCTGGACGATCGTTCGGACCGGTGACTGACCGGTACCCAGGAAGACCGCGAGACCGGTCATACCCTCCTTCCCGATCATGGCGGTATCAACGGACTCGCCGCTCTCGTCGATTGCAACGATCGACGCGATCCCATTCGTCGGGAAGTAGACGAAGCGGATGTCCTCGTTGACTCCTTCCAGCTCGGTAGGTCGCGGCAGGTGCACCGGTTCGAGGGCGGGACGGATGCGCTCGAGCTCAGCGTCCGATAGCCCGCGGAGCAGACGATTTGCTCGCGGATCGATCTCGCGCCCATTCGTGGCTTGGTGTCCGCTCATGGTCCAATGCTCTAGAGTCGGTATGTCCGGTGTAGTACAGACGACACAACCACATAGCCGTAACACTTTGAGGCGGCGTAGTCATTTCGGGGGGATTACAGATGACACAGGACGCGGCGAGATCTTAGAACCTGGCCCGCCGTTCCCCGCCAACCTCTGGCAACCAGCATTCGAGCGATGACCGAGAACGTGTTCACGGCTCACACGAGAGGTCAGACTCTCAGAACGGAGGGCGTCAAGCGTGGCGAAGCGTAGGGACGCAGAGCACGGATCTGCTGCAGACCTCCTCGCCGATTGGCGTTCGGCGGAGCGGGATTCAGTCGCCGCGCATACAGCGGCATCAGTTGCCGCTCGGGCAGTCACTGCCGCTGCGGCCGCCGAGGAAGCCGCCGTGGAGGCTGAATCCGCTGCCCGGGAGGCGACGAATGCGGCCGCGCGGGCTAAAGAAGCCGCCGAGCGCGCCAAGACCGCCGCCAGCCAGGCTGCCGTGGCGGCGCAACAGGCTGCGGACACGACAGAGGACGACCAGATACGGGCAGATCAGACGGTCCTGGACGCGGACCATGCCGAGGCGGAGGCGAGGGACCGCTTTCACACGGCGCAGGATGGTGGGTTTGCCAAGGACTGACATCGACTCTGGTGGGTCCGGCCAGGCGCGATTCCGGGGGACTTGATGACCGGGGGCCGCCCTGTCATAGAGGTACTCCGCCCGCCCCGGTTAGCCGACTGCGCGCCCCTGGGCCACCCTTCAAGGTGCGGCCGGTGCCCTCAAACCGGGCGTCCGGCTTCCCGCGTTGGCCATCACGGCCGACCCCGCCAGTCAATGTCGGATCGACATCTACTCGGTCGGATTTCCCGCCCGATACTCCATCCGAAGCAATTCTGAGACAGCACGTGCCTCGACCCACGCCTGGGAGCCCATCTCGGTCGAGGCCTGGATCATGGTTGCGGCACGCCAGGCAACGAGCAGTTCTTCTGCGGTCGCGCCTCTGATGGCCCCATCGTATGCAGCACTGGCGATCCGAGCTCGGTCCTCCGTTCCGTCGGCATTGCCCTTCGCTGTGGCTTCTCGCTCAGCCTTCAGCCATGAGGTTGCCAGGTCCTCGATCGACCCACTCCTTGAGACCATGTTGGGTCCCCCTCGCCTGATACCTCGTGGATCCGGATGGGTCCTTACGGAGGCGACGGCCCAGGCAGGGTCGCGTCCTGACCCCGCTGTAAAAGTGAAGACGGCGTAGGCTCCGAAGCGGACCTTGGAAGTTCGCACAGGAGACCACGCCGTGGATCGAAGAATAGCCCCCAGCGTCCAGATCGAGGCCGCGATCGAGGCCGC
>JBBQDL010000009.1:0-66136 GCA_038319665.1 Candidatus Limnocylindrales bacterium | reverse complement strand
GAGGGGCGGACGCTCGACTCCGCCGAACTCATCGACCTGTGGGAGCGCTGGATCGCCACGTACCCGATCGTCTCGCTCGAGGACGGCCTCGGCGAGGAGGACTGGGCTGGCTGGCGCGAGCTCAACGCCCGACTCGGTTCGAAGGTGCAGCTGGTCGGCGACGACATCCTCGTCACCAACCCGTCCTTCATCGCCCGTGGCATCGCCGAGAACGCCATGAACTCGGTGCTGATCAAGCTCAACCAGATCGGCACGGTCTCCGAGACGATCGACGCCATCGACCTCGCCAGGCGTGCGGGCTGGACGGCGATGGTCTCGCATCGCTCCGGTGAGACCGAGGACACCACCATCGCCGACCTCGTCGTCGCGATGGGGACCGGTCAGATCAAGACCGGGGCTCCTTCCCGGTCCGAGCGGGTCGCCAAGTACAACCGCCTGCTCCGCATCGAGGGCGAGCTCGGCGATACCGCGCGCTACGCCGGGCGGTCGGCGCTGGCGGGTGGTTCCGTGACGGCTTCTGCTGCGACCGCGTCGAGGGTCGAGACGCGCTCGTGAGCCGGTTCGTCGATCGGGGGGCGATCATCGCCGCCTATGTCGGGATCGGCATGGCCCTGACCATCGTGGTCAGCTTCATGCTGTTCATCCCGATCGAGTGGGTCATCTGGGTGCTCGCGCTGCCGTCGGGCCTCTTGATCGGCTACTACGCGAACCAGCGCTCAGCGCGCCGGGCGGGACCGTGGACCCGGATCCTCGTCAACGGCCTCTTCGCGGGTCTCGTGACCGGGCTGACTGCGGCTTCCCTGCTGCTCGTCATCAAGGTCCTGTTCTTCTACGGCGATGACGGCTTCCGGGATCCCGGCCAGGGTGGTCGGGTCACGGTCCCGAAGGACGACGGCCGGCCGGCGCCGTGCGCGACCGGCGCCAATTGTGTCTACCAGCGCTACCTGCAGGCCGGACGCGGCGTCGATCTGGCGGCGGCCGGCGTGACCGACGTTGGCGCGTTCACGGCGTTCTACTGGAAGGAGCAGGTCGGGAGCGCGGAGACTATCCTCGTCCTGACCGTGGTCGGCGGCCTGGGCGGGGCGGGCCTGTACGGGGTCTTCCGTCCCAAACCGGTCGAAGCCGGCGCGGGTTCCGCGCCGGCAAGGACGTAGCCGACCGGACCGGACCTCCGCGCCCGGGAATCGAAACGCCCCGGAAAGCCCGGAGCGTCGTCGGGGCGGCGGGTGCGCCTACTTGGTCGTGGCCTTCTTCGCCTTGGCCGCGGGCTTGGCGGTCGCCTTGGCGGTCGCCTTGGCGGTCGCCTTGGGCGGCGCCTTCGTGGCGGTCTTGGCGGACGTCTTGGCCGATGCCTTTGACGCGGTCGTGGCCTTCTTCGGTGCGGCCTTGGTGGTCTTCGCGGCGGCCGCTGGCCCGCTCCGCCTCGAAGGGGCCGCCTCGGTGGTGTCGACGCTCGCGCTCGCGGCGGCCGCGGCCTTGGCGGCGGCAGCCTCGGCTCGAGCGGTCTTGCTCAGCGCTGCGCGGGCCTTGCCGGCAGCGGTCTGCGCGCCCTTCGCCTTGCCGGCCTTGGCGGCCGCGATCCGTGCCTTGGCCGCCTTGGCCGCGGCGGCCTTGCCCGTCGTCTTGACGACGCGGGTACCCGTCTGGACGTGATCGCCACCGATCGAGGCGTTGACCTTGCGGGTCAGGCGCGACTTGCGGCGGGCGGCGGCGTTGGGATGGATCGCGCCGACCTTGGCGGCCCGATCGAGCGCGCTGAGCGCCTCGACCAGGGCGGCCACCGGGTCGATCGACGAGTCGGCGGGCTGTGTGGCGGCGCTCAGGGCCTTCGCGACGAGGGTCTTCGCGGCGCTGCGGCGGGGCTGCAGGACTTCGTGGCGGCTCTGGGCCTGACGGACCCTTTTGAGTCCAGACGGCGTGCGAGCGCCCGTCCAGGTGCGGGGCGTCTTGGCCAAGTGGGCGAACCTCGATGTCGGGACGGATGACCTGCGCTCGTCACGGCGGGAGCCGGCGGCGCGAACCGGGATGGTAGCACAGGTCGGTCGCGCGGCCGGACCGCGCCGCGAGCGCGGCTGGTCGGTAGACTGCCCCAATCCGGACCGACTCGGGGGCTCCACGACGGAACGACGACCCAGCGCGGCTCCACGAAGGAGGCGTCGATTGAACCCCATCCGCGCAGCGCAGCCCATTCGGTCGGGGCGATGACTGGCACCGTCTCGGGTCAACGAAAGTCCCCATACGCGATCTTCCGCCATCGCGACTTCACGTTGCTCTGGTCAGCGCAGCTGGTGTCGACCGCCGGCAGCGCGCTGACCGAGCTGGCGGCCGGCATCCTGGTCTACCGGCTCACCGGCTCGGCGTTGAGCGTCGGGCTCATGCTGATGGCGACGGCCGCCCCGGCATTGGTCTTCGGCCTGTTCGCCGGGGTCTACGTCGATCGGGCGGATCGCAAGCGGATCATGGTCGCGTCCGACCTGCTGCGTGCCGTGGTCGTCTTCGCCATCCCGTTCGCCATCAGCTTCGGCATCATCTGGCTGTACGTCCTCGTCGCGGTGGCGAGCGCGATCTCAACCTTCTTCGAGCCCGCGAGCGACGCCGTCCTGCCCGAGGTCGCCCCGGAAGAAGAGCTGGCCGCGGCCAACTCGATGATGTCGATCAGTTCGTTCGGGTCGACGGCCGTCGGGTTCGCGGCGTCGGGGTTCATCGCCTCCACCCTGCCCATCGAATGGGCGTTCTGGATCGATGCGCTCACGTTCCTCTTCTCTGCCGCGCTCATCGCTCGGGTGCTCATCCCCAAGCTCCCGGTCGAGGGCGAGGCGACGGTGGCCGTCGTGCTCGAGAACCTGCAGGCCGGTGCCCGCCATCTCATCGAGATGCCGGCGCTCCGGTCCCTGTTCATCGTCTCCGCGCCGGTCCTGTTCGGGTTCGGTCTTTGGAACGTCCTGCTTCTCCCGTTCGCGATCACCGAGCTGCACGCGACGGAGTTCGAGTACGGCCTCCAGGAAGGCTTCACCTCGCTCGGGTTCGTGGCCGGCAGCCTCATCCTGGCCAGCTACATCGACCGGCTGCGCGAGGGCCAATGGCTAGCCATCAGCTTCGTCGGGATGGGCGTCTTCGGCATCATCTACGGCCTGGCCAACTCGGTTCCGATCGCCATCCTGCTGGTGATGATCACCGGGTTCCTCAACTCGCCATCGACGGTCGCCCGCCGGCTCATCATCCAGCGCTACACGCCCCGCGAGATGCGCGGCCGGGTCGCCAGTGCTTTCTCGGTTGCCCGCAACGTCCTGTTCCTCATGGGGATGGCCGCGGCCGGGCTGGGCGACATCATCGATCTCCGGTTGCTCATCGTCATCGCCTCGGTCGTGCTGATCGCGGCCGGCGCGGCGTGCCTCCTGCTGCCGGGGCTGCGCCAGCCCGCGACGGAGTGGCGGCGGACCCTCAGCCTGCTGCGTGCGGCACCGACCGGTCCGGGCCTCGGGCCGGCTCGGCCGGCGACCCTCGCCGACGTCGACATCCTGGCGGGCGTCCTGCCCGCGGTGGCGTCGCTGTCCATGCGGGCACGGTCGGAGCTGGCCAACCACGCGACCGTGTTCGATGCACCGGAGGGCTCGACGATCGTGCGGCACGGCGAGCCGGGAAAGTCGGCCTACTTCGTCCTGTCCGGCCGGACCGGGGCGGGCATCCCGCTCCATGATGGCTCGCATCGCGTGCTGTCGTCGATGGCCCAGGGCGACTTCTTCGGCGAGATCTCGGCCCTGACCGGCAGTCTCCGAACGGCCGATGTCGTGGCCGAGCAGCCGTCGACGCTCCTGGAGGTTCCCGAGCCGGCGCTCCGGACTCTGATGGCCCAGCCGCAGATCAGCCAGCTTGTCCTCGACGCGATGACGGAACGGCTCGTCCGCACCAGCAGCGCCGACCTGCCGAGGCTGGCCGGCGTCGATCAGCAGTCGTTGCGTGAGCTTCGGGCGCCGATCGATGCCGCGCCGGCGGCGCCCGCGCCGTCGGCACCGGGCGCCACCGCATAAGGCGTCTGGCGGTCGCGGGCGCGCCGCTCCAGGACGCCCCACTCGCGGCGGTCCGTGGCAGCGAGGCACCCGTCCACCCGCCAGACTGGCAGCCGTGACTGCCATCATCGGCGGCCTCGGCGCCGCCGTGCTATGGGCCACCGCGACGCTGTGCTCTTCGCGTTCGAGCCGGATGCTCGGGTCGCGCCTCGTCCTCGGCTGGGTGATGATCGTCGGGGTGGTCGTGGGATTGCCGATCGCCATCATCAGCCCCGGCCCGGCGACGCTCGAGCCATCGACCCTCGCCGTCCTCGGGCTCGCCGGGATCTGCTACGTCGTAGGTCTCCAGTTGACCTACGCGGCGCTCCGGATCGGGAAGGTCTCGATCGTGGCGCCGATCGTGGCCACCGAGGGGGCGATCGCGGCGCTGATCGCAGTCGCCCTGGGCGACCGGATCGGGATCGTGGCCGGCCTGATGCTCGCGGTCGTCGCGGCCGGCGTGGTCCTGTCCACGCTCGATCCCGGCCGGACCGATGTGCCGGCGGGGGACTTCGACGTCGTCGCCGACGCCATGGACGGCCCACCGACCGCGGATCCGACGGTCCGGACGGCGACCGGCGAGCGACCGATCGACACCCGTCGAGCCGGCCTGCTCGCGATCGCCGCGGCGCTCGTCTTCGGCGTCGGGCTGGTCGCGGCGGGTCGGTCGGCGGCGCTCGTGCCGGTCGCCTGGGTCGCGCTCACGGCGCGACTGGTCGGTATCGTCGTCGTGGTCATCCCGTTGGCGCTCCAGCGGCGCTTGTACGTGACGCGTGCCGCCCTGCCGCTTGTGCTTGTCGCCGGGGTCGGCGAAGTCATCGGCTCGATGCTCTCGGCATGGGGCTCGCGCGAAAGCATCGCCATCACCGCGGTCATGGGCAGCCAGTTCGCGGCGGTCGCGGCCCTGGTCGCATTCCTGCTCTTCGGGGAGCGGCTGGGCCGCGTCCAGGTCGTCGGCGTTGCGCTCATCGTCGGCGGCGTGACGATCCTGGCGGCCGCGTCGGCGTGACCGGCTACACTGCCGCCTCGTGATCATCCCCCAGGGCCGGTTGCGCTTCTGTCCAGTTCGATCATCGCCGCGGCCCGACCGGCGATCGGGCCGGAATCCCGCCATGATCCCGTTCAACGGCCAAGGTGGTCGCGGGTGGCCGAACGAGGCCTCGAACCAGCGCCTGGAGGTTCGACCGTGCGCATCCGGCGCTTCTCCTTCGTGGGCGTGAAGACCGATTCCTTCGAAGCGATGGCGGTCTTCGTGCGGGATGTCCTGGGGCTGCACCCCGGACACAAAGACGATGGATGGGCGGTCTTCCAGCTCGAGTCCGGGGACCGGGACCTGGTCGAGGTCTACCGCCCCGGCCGATACGACGAGCGTCTCCTGCCCGCCGACGCGACCGGACCGACCGTCGCCTTCGCGGTCGACGACCTGCTTGCCGCCCGCGCTGAGCTCATCGCTGCGGACATCGAGATCGTGGCGGACGTCATCTGGGCGGCAGAGGCATTCGACGATCCGCGTCTCGAGGGCTTCGGCTGGCTCTTCTTCCGCGCTCCCGACGGCAACGTCTACGCGCTTCAGCAGGACCACGCGCCGTCGGACTCGACGGACCGAGGCGGCACTTGACCGAGCCGATCCCGCAAGCCCGCCTGCGCAACTTCTCGATCATCGCGCACATCGACCACGGCAAGTCCACGCTCGCCGACCGGCTGCTCGAGCTGACGCACACGATCGAGGGCCGGCAGATGACCAGCCAGTTCCTCGATTCGATGGATCTCGAGCGCGAGAAGGGGATCACCATCAAGGCCCGCGCCGTGCGTCTCGAGTACGTCGCCAAGGACGGCCTGACCTACGGGCTCAACCTCATCGACACGCCCGGCCACGTCGACTTCGCCTACGAGGTGAGCCATAGCTTGCAGGCGTGCGAGGGGGCGATCCTCGTGGTCGATGCTACCCAAGGCATCGAGGCCCAGACGCTCGCCAACGTCCATCTCGCCCTGCGCGAGAACCTCACGCTCATCCCGGTCCTCAACAAGATCGACCTGCCGTCGGCCGACCCCGAGACGATCATCGATGAGCTCGAGAACGTCCTGGCGATCCCGCGCGAGGAGGTGATCCTCGCCTCGGCCAAGGATGGGACGGGTGTCCCGGAGATCCTCGAGGCGATCGTCGCCCGCATCCCGGCACCGGCGGGCGATCCGGCGAAACCGGTCAAGGGACTGATCTTCGACAGCCATTACGACGCTTACAAGGGCGTGGTCGTCTACGTCCGGCTGGCCCAGGGCACGCTCCGAGACGGCGAGCCGATCCGCCTCATGGCAAGCGGCGCCGAGGCCGACCCGCTCGAGCTCGGCGTCTTCCGGCCAGGCCTCGTCCCGGTCAAGCAGCTCGTCGCCGGCGAGGTCGGTTATGTCGCCACCGGGCTCAAGAGCGTCCGCGACGCCCAGGTCGGCGACACGCTCACCACCGTCGCTCACCCGGCGACCGAACCGCTGCCCGGCTACCAGGAAGCCAAGAGCCTCGTCTTCGCCGGGATCTACCCGGTCAGCGGCGAGGACTACCCGCTCCTGCGCGACGCGCTCGAGAAGCTCCACCTCAACGACGCGAGCTTCACCTACACGCCGGAGAGCTCGGTCGCGCTCGGGTTCGGCTTCCGCTGCGGCTTCCTCGGCCTCCTCCATATGGAGATCGTCCAGGAGCGCCTCGAGCGCGAATTCGGGCTCGACCTGATCGCATCCGCGCCGTCGGTCGAGTACCACGTCCAGTTGCTGCACAGCCGCGGGACGGTCGTCGTCGACAACCCCGCGCTGCTACCGAACCCGGCCGACATCGAGACCATCGAGGAGCCGTGGGTCAAGCTCAGCGTGGTGACGCCGACGGGCTACATCGGGCCGTTGATGGAGCTCTCGACCAACCGGCGCGGCGACTTCATGACGATGGAGTACCTCGACCCGACGCGGGTCGTCCTCCATTTCGAGATGCCGCTGGCCGAGCTGATCATCGACTATTTCGACCAGCTCAAGAGCCGCAGCCAGGGCTACGCCTCGATGGACTACGAGGAGCTCGGCTACCGGCCGGCGAACCTCGTCAAGGTCGATATCCTCGTCAACGGCGAACCGGTCGACGCGCTCTCGCTCATCGTCCACCGCGACCGGGCGCAGTCGACCGGACGCGCTCTGACCGAGCGGCTCAAGCAGCTCATTCCGCGCCAGATGTTCGAGATCCCGATCCAGGCGACGATCGGCTCGAACGTCATCGCCCGTGAATCGGTGCGGGCGATGCGCAAGAACGTCCTCGCCAAGTGCTACGGTGGAGACATCACCCGCAAGCGCAAGCTGCTCGAGAAGCAGAAGGAAGGCAAGCAGCGCATGAAGCGGGTGGGCTCGGTGGAGATCCCGCAGGAGGCCTTCCTGGCGATGCTCCGGATGGACGAGGGCTAGGCCGCCCGATGGAAGAGTTCGAGACCCTCGCCCGGTCGCTCATCGCGATCGGCCTGACGTTCCTCCTGATCATGCTCCGCCTCGATGCGGAGAAATTCGGCACCGCCGAGTACTACGAGGCGACGGCCGACGGCGAGCGGCCGCGGGTCCGGCGGAGGCTGGCGTGGTACGGCCTCGGGTTCGGGATCGCGGTCGCCATCCTGTTCATCCACCCGGCGCCGCAGGTCGATCTCTTCCTCGGGTCGGGCAACCGGCTCGGGGCGGTCCTCGGCGGGATCGCGTACGGCGTCCTGGGCATCGTCATCGCGGTCAGCTTCGCCACCTATCGCTACCACCGGATCCGCTTCCCCGACCCGGAGTCCTATCCGGGCGCCCTGCTCAACTCGACGGCCACCGCGTTCATCGACGAGGCCGCGTTCCGTGGCGCCCTGTTCGGTCTGCTCCTGCTGGCCGGCGCCAACCCGACGCTGGCCAACATCGCCCAGGCGCTCATCTACACGTTGACGACCCGGCTGGCCGCACCCGGGCGCGATCGCTACCTGCTCGGCCTCACCCTGGGGATGGGGCTCGTCGGCGGTTGGCTGACGGTCATCACGGGCGGGATCGCGGCGGCCTTCGTGGGCCACGCCATCACCCGTTTCGCGGTCTTCCTGTGCACCGGCCACACCGGCCAGACCAAGCCGCGCGGCCGGGAGGTCGAGGAGATCGAGAAGCGTCGTCGCCCACCCGAGGGCTGGCGAGTCATCGGGTCGCGGGAGTCGAGTTCGCGGGACCGCTGACGGTGGCCCCGACCGCGGCGGCTCCGACCACCACGGCTCCCCCGGTCGCGCTCTACATCCATATCCCGTTCTGCGTCTCGCTCTGCCCGTACTGCGATTTCGTGGTCTACGCGGGGGCCGCTGCACGCGGACCGCGGTCACGGGTGGGTGCCTTCCTCGCTGCGCTCGAGACTGAGCTGGGCCTCCGGGCCGATGCCCTGGACGCGGCCTTCGGGGCGCGCCGCCCGGCCCTCCAGACGGTCTATCTGGGCGGCGGGACGCCGTCGCTCCTGCCGGCCGACACGGTCGCCCGGCTGCTGGACGTGGTCCGGTCACGGTATGGCGTGGCCGCCCGCGCCGAGGTGACGCTGGAGTCCAACCCGGGTCCGGACGATCGCGGCGATGCCCGGGCGTTTCGCGCGGCCGGCGTGACCCGGCTCTCGATCGGCGCCCAATCCATGTCGGCGGCCGGGCTCCGCCGGCTGGGCCGTCGCCATCGCGTCGTGGACGTGGTCAGGGCCGTCGCCGAAGCGCGCGAAGGCGGCATCGGGTCGATCAGCCTCGACCTCCTGTACGACGCCCCGGACACGTCACTCGTCGACTGGATCGAGACGCTCGATGCCGCGCTTGCCCTCGATCCCGACCACCTCTCGCTCTACGCGCTGACGCTCGACGACCCCGACGCCGAGGGGCTGACCGGGCCAGGCGGCGACCATCTGCCGACCCGGGCCGGGGCCCGTCGCTGGCGCGCCGACGCTCGCCCCCGCCAGGATGAGGACCGGGCGGCGGCCGAGTACCACCACGCCGTCCATCGTCTCGCCGAGGACGGCTGGCGCGGCTACGAGATCAGCAACTGGGCGAGGCCCGGGCACGAGAGCCGGCACAACCTGGTCTACTGGCAGCGGCGGCCGTACGAGGCGGTCGGTCCAGGCGCGCACGCGTTCGACGGGGCAACGCGGCGCTGGAACGCGGCCCGTCTCGACGGCTACGTCGCAGCGCTCACCCCGGCCCACGGGGGCGCCCCCGGCCTCCCGCCGGGCGGATCCGAGGCCATCGATCCGGCGACGGCCGCGGCCGAGACGGTCATCCTCGGCCTGCGCACCGACCGGGGCGTGGCCATGGCTGCGGCTCACGAGCCGCCGCTCGATGACGTCTTCGGGTGGGCTCTCGCGGCGGAACTCCTCGAGGCGACCGAGGACGACCGGATCGTCCTGACCACGCGCGGCCGGCTACTCTCCAACGAACTCTTCTCGCGACTGGTGTGAAGGCCCGGCATCGTTGACACTCGGTCCCGGAGACTGCTACGATGCCCGCAGCCCGTTAGCACTCTCCACCATCGAGTGCTAACCACTTGGGAGATCGGCCCTTGGCGCGTCGGAATCGTCGCCCACTCGGCCCCCTGGACCTTCGCATGCAGTCGATCCTTCGGGCCGTCATCGAGGAATACGTCACGACCGCGACGCCGGTCGGCAGTCAGGCGCTCGTCGAGCGCTACGGTCTTGGCGTGTCCAGCGCGACGGTCCGGAGCATCCTCGCCGAGCTCGAGGCGAACGGCCTCCTGACCCACCCGCACACTTCGGCCGGGCGAATCCCGACCGACGCGGGCTACCGCTTCTACGTCGAGTCGATCACCGAGGCGATCCCGCTGCCGGCCGTCGAGCAACTCATGATCCGCCACCAGTTCGGCCAGGTCGAGTTCGCCAGCGAGCACTGGTTCCGCCTCGCCGCGACGACGCTCGCCTCGGTCACCCGCGCGGCGGGCCTGGCCACGCCCGCCAAGCCGCGCGACGCGCACATCCGCCGGAACGACCGTGTCGCCATCAACGAACGGATGGCCAGCCTCATCCTCGTCCTCCGCGAGGGCGCCATCAAGCAGGCGCTGGTGACCCTCGACGCTGACGAACCGATCGACCAGCCCTCGCTCAACGCCGTCGCGGCCATCCTCAACGAGCGACTGGCGGGCATGACGGCGTCGCGCGCCCAGACGAGGCTCGCCTCCCTGCGAGACGATGATCGCGTCGAGCAGCTCGCCCGGCGGGTCGGCGAGCGGGTGGTCAAGGTCGTCCGCGAGTACGACGCCGCGGCCATCGAGGAGGTCTTCAGCGACGGCCTGCTCAACGTGATGGAGGCGCCCGAGTTCGCCCAGAGCGACAAGCTCCGGCGCGTCTTCTCCGCGCTCGAGAACCGGGCCTACCTCGGCCAGCTCATCGGCAGCGTCGCCGGAGCCGGCCAGATCCAGGTCTTCATCGGACACGAGAACCAGCCGTTCGACATGCGCGATGTCTCGCTCGTGCTGGCCCCCTATGGGCGGCCCGGGCACGCGATCGGCGTCGTGGGCGTCCTCGGTCCGACCCGCATGTCCTACTCACAGGCGATCGGCACGGTCCGCTTCGTGTCCGGTCTCATGAACGAATTGGTGGAGCACCTCTATGCCTGAACGACCCCGCACCCGCGCCCAGGAGCGCGCCGACGAGATCGATATCTCGCCGACCGCCCTGCTCGCCCAGATCGAAGCGCTCAAGACCGAGCGCGACGCAGCCCTCGCCACCGCCGACGAGTACCTCCTCGCTCTGCAGCGCGAGCGCGCCGAGTTCCAGAACTTCAAGCGCCGCTCGAGCGAGGAGCGGATGCGCGACCTTGGGCTGGCCGGTGAGGACCTCATCCGCAAGGTCCTCGCGGTCGCCGACGACTTCGACCGCGCCATCGAGGCGCGCCCGGCTTCGATCGCCGAGGACGCCTGGTTCGAGGGCATCGCCGCCATCGATCGCAAGCTCCGCCAGCTGCTCGAGAGCGAGGGCGTGACCGAGATCGACGCCTCGCCGGGTCGGGCGTTCGACCCCCGCGAGCACGAGGCGATCGCCAACATCGCGGCCGACGGTCGGGCCGACGGCGAGATCGTCGAGGAGATCCGGCACGGCTACCGCCTCCGGGACCGCGTCATCCGACCGGCGCTCGTCGCCGTCGCCACCCACAACGACTCCACCACTTCCTGACACCCAAGACACCAAGGAGTTTTCATCGACATGGGCAAGATCATCGGCATCGACCTCGGCACCACCAACTCGGTCGTGGCCGTCATGGAGGGCGGCGAGCCGACCGTCATCGCGTCGGCCGAGGGTGGTCGCACCATCCCGAGCGTCGTCGCCTTCACCAAGACGGGCGAGCGGCTGGTCGGCCAGCTGGCCAAGCGCCAGGCGGTGACCAACCCGACCAACACGGTCTATTCGATCAAGCGCTTCATGGGCCGCCGCTGGGACGACCCCGAGGTCAAGCGCAGCAAGGAACTCGTCCCGTACACGGTCGAGAAGGATCCCAAGAGCGACGGCGTGGCCGTCAAGCTCGCCGACGGCAAGGTCTACACGCCGCCGGAGATCAGCGCGATGATCCTCCAGAAGCTCAAGACCGACGCGGAGGCCTACCTCGGCGAGAAGATCACCGACGCGGTGATCACGGTCCCGGCCTACTTCGACGACACCCAGCGCCAGGCGACCAAGGATGCCGGACGGATCGCCGGTCTCGAGGTCAAGCGGATCATCAACGAGCCGACCGCATCGGCGCTGGCCTACGGTCTCGACAAGAAGGGCGACGAGAAGATCGCCGTCTACGACCTGGGCGGCGGCACGTTCGACATCTCCATCCTCGAGCTCGGCGAGGGCGTCTTCGAGGTCAAGGCGACCAACGGCGACACCCATCTGGGCGGCGACGACTTCGACCAGCGGGTCATCGACTGGCTGCTGACCGAATTCAAGAAGGACCAGGGCATCGACCTCGGCAAGGACCAGCAGGCCCTCCAGCGTCTAAAGGAAGCCGCCGAGAAGGCGAAGATCGAGCTGTCGTCGACGGCGTCAACCGAGATCAACCTGCCGTACGTCACCGCTGACGCGACCGGCCCGAAGCACCTCGTCGTCACGCTCACCCGGGCCAAGCTCGAGGACCTCGTGGCCGACCTGGTCGAGAAGACCAAGGGCCCGGTGCTCGCCGCCATGAAGGACGCCGGCCTCAAGCCGGCCGAGATCGACGAGGTCATCCTGGTCGGCGGCATGACCCGGATGCCGGCGGTCGTCGAGGCGGTCAAGGCGATGTTCGGAGGCAAGGAGCCGCACAAGGGCGTCAACCCGGACGAGGTCGTGGCCATCGGGGCGGCGATCCAGGCCGGCGTCCTGGCCGGGGACGTCAAGGACGTCCTGCTCCTCGACGTGACGCCGCTCTCGCTCGGCATAGAGACGCTCGGCGGGGTCATGACCAAGCTCATCGAGCGGAACACGACCATCCCGACCTCGAAGTCGCAGGTCTTCTCGACCGCGTCTGATTCGCAGTCGCAGGTCGAGATCCACGTGCTCCAGGGCGAGCGCGACTTCGCGGCCGACAACAAGACGCTGGGTCGCTTCATCCTGGACGGCATCCCGCCGGCCCCGCGCGGCATCCCCCAGATCGAGGTCACCTTCGACATCGATGCCAATGGGATCCTCGACGTGAAGGCCAAGGACCGGGCGACCGGCAAGGAACAGCAGGTCCGGATCACCGCCTCGTCGATGCTCGACAAGAGCGCCGTGGACCAGATGGTCCGCGACGCCCAGGAGCACGCCGAGGAGGACAAACAGCGCCGCGAGGAGGTCGAGACCCGCAACCAGGCCGAGGCCCTCTCGTTCCAGGCCGAGCGAGCCATCCGCGATCTCGGCGAGAAGGTCTCGTCCGAGGACAAGCTCGAGGTCGAAAACAAGATCGAGTCGCTGCGCGAGTCGCTCAAGGGATCCGACATGGAGGCGATCAAGACCGGGATGACTTCGCTTGCCGAGTCGCTCCAACGGGTCTCTACGGCGGCCTACCAGGCGTCATCGGCCGGGGAATCCGGGAACGGGACCTCGGACGGGACCGGGCCGGGTGCCGACGGGGGCCCGGACGGCGGCGCGGACGGTGCGGCCGGCGAGGGCTCCGCCGACGAGGAGACCGTCGAGGGCGAGTTCAAGGAGGTCTAGGCCCCTCCGGACCTCGCAGATCAGGACGGCCCGCGGGAAACCGCGGGCCGTTTGGATTCCCGGCTGGGAAGGGCCGGCGCGTGTCGCCGCCGGCCCGTCCCGCTCGCCCGTGCTGACAAATGCTCGTCACACGAGCGTTGGTCAGCCGTTTCCTGGCGGTCAGCTCATTTGGCGAGCATCTGACAGGATCAAGACGACCGATGATCCCTAACCAAGCTTGGGATCAGTGTGTCGTCCGGGCGGTCGGTGCGAGACGCGGTGACGAGCGCTCGCGTGGTGAGCATCTGACAAGAACAGCACGCCATTCATCGTGCCTTCAGGGTGCCGGAGCCAGCGGCGAACCTCGGCGGTTCGTGCAGGCAAGGCCGATCGGAAGGTGGCTCCGTGGCGTTCGACCCGCCGCCGCGATGTACGGTCGTCGGGAAACACCAGCAGCCGGGTGACATCGGTGACCCGCCAACCGCGTTCCCTCGCGATCTCTCGCGCGAGCCGGGCCTTGCGGTCGATCCCGCCGAGCATCGCTTGCATGTCGGGCACCACCGACTTGATCTCGATGACAAGCAGTGAGCCGGTTGCCGGATGGAATGCCAAGATGTCGATCGATCCTCGTTCACCCCGGATATTGAACGAAACCTCGGTCGCGACCAGCCAGTCGCTTGCGGTCAGCAATCCGAGCATCCGCTCGATGAGATCGGCGTGACTCGAATCGAGCAGCCGATGCAGACCCTGCCCTTGCCAGAGGAGCCGAAGATCGATCCGCGCGCCGAGCGCCGCCGCGACGCGCACAAGGACGTGCACGGCAACCCGATCGGCGTGCCCCCGCTCGACTCGCCAGACGGCTGTCCGCGAGACGTGCGCCCTCGCCGCGACCAGATCTTGGGTCCACGCGCGTTTTCGACGCAGAGCCCTGATGCCGAGACCAAAGCGGATGGCGTCCATCCGGCGAGCATGAACGCGGGTCCTGCACGCTCGCTTATGCCGGGTACTCAGGCCCCCGTGGCACCCGCGATCGGCGCGATCGGCGCGATCGGCGCGATCTCCCCGGTCGGCTGGATGAGGAAGATCCAGACGTCCCAGGTGACGTGGCTGACGACAAGCGCCCCGAGCGGCACCCCTGCCGCATAGAGCGCGCACCAGTGCGCGCCGGCGATCCCGGCCGCGCCGAACAGCGTGAAGTTGCCGGTCACGATGTGGACGCCGCCATAGGCCATGGCGGCCAACGCGGCCCCGTGCCAGCGCCCGTACCGGTGCATCAGGGCCGCTTGCACGAGACCGCGCCAGAAGAGCTCCTCGGCCGGACCGATGATCGTCGCCAGGCGAGCGGCGATCTCGGCCCTCGGACGAATCGTCCGCAGCGTGTAGATGTCGCGGATCTCGGCATCGCCGCTCGGCACGTAGCGTCGCGCGAAGGCGTCACCGACCCGGAAGGTCCCGTACAGCGCCGCCGCCGAGGCGAGCCCGAGGGCAACCTCGGTGCGGCCGATCCGCGTCCGCCGGGCAGGCCGGCTGCTGAGCAACGCCAGCGACCCGAGCCCCAGCCCCGTCAGCGTCATCCGCTGCCAGAACCGTTCGCGCGGACCACGGAACGTCGCGGCGAACCCCGCCTGGGCCGCGATCAGGCCGACCGCGAGCGCGCCCGGCACGACCTCTCGACCCATGGCGGGCCGGTCAGCCACCGGCCACCCTCGAGAGCACCAGCCCGAGGACGAGCAGTGACCCGAAGGCGAGGTGCAGCCGTGCCGTCTGCAGGTCGATCATCGCGATCGCTCGCGCCTGGCCGGTCGCGCCCAGCTCCGCGGAGCGGATGACCTGGGCGAGGAATGGCAGGGACAGGATCGCGAGCATCGTCCAGGCCGGCAGGACGCGGGCGATGACCGATAGCGCCAGCACGATGTAGGCGCCCAGGACCAGTCCCACGTACCCGTAATGGGCCCAACGCTGGCCGAGCCGGGTGGAGATCGTCGCGATGCCGGCCCGGCTGTCCTCGCGGATGTCGCGCCAATCGTTGCCGTGGAGGATCGCCGCCACGAGCAGCCCGACCGGGACCGAGAGGACCAGCGCCGTCAGGGACCAGGTCCCGCTGACCGCGAAGTACGCGCCCTCGACCATGAGCGGACCCATCAGCAGGAAGACGAGCGGGACGCCGAGCGCCCGATTCTTGTACTCGAGCGGCGGCGCGGTATAGCCCCAGCCGCCGAGCAGGCCGATGAGCCCGAGGGCGACGATGGCCGGCCCACGGAGCCACACGAGGTAGAGGCCGACCACCACCGCGAGCGCGAACGCGATTCCCGCGAGCCCGAGGGCGGAGCGCTCGCTGATCCGGCCCTTGACGATCGCATGGCTGGCTCGTGGACTGGTGATCGTATCGACCCCCTTCCTGACGTCGTAGACCTCGTTGACGATGTTCGTACCGGCGTGGAGGAAGACGGCGCCGAGCAGCGCGGCGATGAACGGAGCCCAGCTCCACAGCTCGTTGACCCAGGCGAGCGCCGCCCCGGCCAGGACCGGGATCACCGAGGCCGTGAACGCGAAGGGCCGGACGATCTCGTAGACCGCCCCGGCTCGACGGCGAAGGCGATCGCCCAGGCCGAGCTGCCGGTCTTCGGCGAGGCTGAGCCGGACGGCGTCCCCGCCGACCGCGACCGGGACACGCGCGCCGGGCGCGGTGGCCACCGACCCGTCGGGGACCGACGCGAAGATCGCCGCCGCGGCGATCAGCTCATCGATCTGGCGGTCCTCCTGGAGGACGGGCTGGAGGAGCGGCAGCTGCAAGCCGGTCTCGACGTGGAAGGCCATCGCGCCGGCGGCCACGTCCTCACGCGTACCGCACAGGAGAAACGCATCGAGCAGGTCGTCGGGGATGAGGTTGCCGGCGGTCGTGTAGTCCTCCGCGCGCCAGGCGGTCGCGATCCGGTCGCGAAGGTCGGGGTCGAATCCGGCCCGATGCAGGGAGACATCGGACAGGACCGACATCATGTAGATCACGAACGGTTCGCGCTTGGCGCGGTTGAGCGCCTCCCGGCGAGTCTTGTCGACGAGCGAGAGGAGGTATCCGGCGGTCTCGATGGCTGCGGGATCGCGCCCGGCGGCCTCGGCCGTTGCCCGCAGCCGCTCCAGGATCCCGCGCAGCGACGGGATGGACTCTGCCGGTCGGGCGAGGTAGCCGTCGGCTTTCTGTCCGGCAAGCTCGACGAACGCCTTCCGGTACGCCGCGATGACGATCGGGATCCGGTGCGTCGGCGGGAACATCGGCTGGATCGGCGGCAATCCGGGCGTCGCCGACGGCAGGCGTTCGCCGGCCCATAACGCGCGGATCTGGTCCATCGCCTTCGAGACGCCCTCGACCGCGGCATCGGGTTCGTACGGGATCCCCATCTGCTTGAGGCGCAATGGGAGCCCGGTCCCGAGGCCCATCACGAACCGGCCGGGCAGGATCTCGTCGAGCGCCGAGCCGGTCATCGCCAGGACGACCGGGTGGCGAGTGAACGGGTTGACGGCCCCGAGCGCGACGCGAAAACCGGCCTCATCGCCGTCGCCATCGGCGGCGATGGCCTGCGCGATCGCCGTCGCGAAGGTCACGCCGTCGCGCTCGTAGTAGCTGTCGTGGACCCAGACCGAATCGAGCCCCTGATCGCGCGCCTTTCGGGCCCAGTCGACGACGTCATCGACATCGCCGCGGGCGGCGAGTCCGAGACCGATGGGACGAGCGAGCGTGCGCATGGGAGGGACTCCGAGCGACTACTTGGACCGCCCGACTGGACGCGTCGAGCGAATCGTAGCACCGGGGACGGAACTACGTGTTACCGCGCACTAGCACGTTCTCCGCGGGGCCGGCCCGCGCGACATGGCGCATGCTTGGGCCATGACCCCAGCTCACGATGAGGCGCCTTCCGGCCGTGCGACCGAGGGCGGGAACGCCGCCTCGACCGCCGAGGTCGGGGCGATGTTCGACAGGATCGCCCACGTCTACGACCCGATGAATCTCGCCATCTCGGCCTTCCAGGAGCCCCGCTGGCGACGGCACGCCGTGGAGCTGAGTGGCGCGCGACCGGGCGACCGGGTCCTCGACGTCGCGACCGGGACCGGCAAGGTCGCGGCCGATCTCCAGGCACGGGTCCAGCCGGGTGGGAGCGTCCTCGGCGTGGATATCTCGCCGACCATGATCCGGATCGCGAGGCGTCGATTCGGCGATCGTCCCGGCCTCACGTACGTGGTCGGCGACGCGCTCGCCCTGCCGACCGAGGATGGGTCCTTCGACGCGGCGACGATCGCGTTCGGGATGCGCAACCTGCCCGACTACCGGGCGGGCTTCGCCGAGCTCGCCCGGTCCGTCCGCGCCGGTGGGCGGGTCGTCTGCCTCGAGATCGCCCGGCCGCGGAGCCGGGCCGCCCGGTTCCTGCAGTTCTGGTTCGACCGGATCGTGCCGATCGTCGGTCGACTGGCCGGTCAGGGTGGCGCGTACGGCTATCTCGTCCGCAGCGTCAAGGGCTACCCCGGCCCCGACCGGATCGCCGAGATCATGCGCGAGGTAGGCCTCGAGGACGTTGGCTGGGTCGGGATGTCCGGCGGGATCGTCACCCTGCACACGGGGATCGTCCCGAACCGGTAAGCCGGGGCGCCGGTCGTGTAGGATTCGGGGCTCATGCCGGAGACTCCCACGCCCTCGCTCATCCATGCCCGCGGACTGACCAAGCGGTTCGCCGACTTCGTGGCCGTCGACGCCATCGACTTCGACGTGGCGCGCGGCGAATCGTTCGGGTTCCTCGGGCCCAATGGCGCCGGCAAGACCTCGACGATGCGGATGATCGGCTGCGTCTCGCCGATCAGCGGCGGCACGCTCGAGGTGATGGGGATGGACCCCGCGACCCGGGGTCCGCAGATCCGCGCCAACCTGGGCGTCGCGCCCCAGACCGACACGCTCGACCTCGAGCTGACCGTCCGCGAGAACCTGACCCTCTACGGGCGCTACTTCGGGCTGAGCCGGGCTGAGGTGGGTCGCCGCGCCGATGAGCTGCTCGAGTTCGCGCAGCTGACCGAACGCGCCGACGACCAGGTCGAGCCGCTCTCGGGCGGGATGAAACGGCGGCTCACCATCGCCCGCTCGCTCATCAACGAGCCCACCGTGCTGCTCCTCGACGAGCCGACGACGGGCCTCGATCCGCAGGCGCGACACCTTCTCTGGGACCGGCTCTACCGGCTCAAGCAGCAGGGCGTCACCCTCGTACTGACGACCCACTACATGGACGAGGCGGAGCAGCTGTGCGACCGGCTCGTGGTCATGGACAAGGCGAAGATCGTGGCGGAGGGAAGCCCGCGCGAGCTCATCGAGCGCTATTCGACGCGCGAGGTGACCGAACTGCGCTTCGCACCCGGCATCGCCGAAACCCTGGACGGCCAGCTCGACGGCATCGCCGAGCGGGTCGAGCACCTGCCCGACCGGGTCCTGCTCTACGCCGACGATGGCGAGGCGGCCGCGGTCGCCGTCCATCAGCGCGGCCTCAAGCCCGAGACCGTCCTCGTCCGCCGCTCGTCGCTCGAAGACGTCTTCCTGCGCCTGACCGGCCGCTCGCTGATCGAGTAGGCGGCGTCGATGGCCGCATTCGCTCGCCCGACATCGACCATCAGTCGCGTCTTCGAGCACCGCCTACTTCAATACCGGCGGACCTTCCGCGCCTCGATCTTCAGCTCGTTCATCTCGCCGGTGATGTTCCTGAGCGCGATGGGCCTGGGGTTGGGCGGCTACGTGTCGAACAGCGCTTCCCTGGGCGGCGTGCCGTACCTCGTCTTCCTGGCGCCCGGCCTGCTCGCCGCAACGGCGATGCAGACGGGGTCGTTCGAGGCGACCTTTCCGATCATGGCCGGCCTGGTCTGGAACAAGATCTTCCACGCCATGCACGCGACGCCGATCTCGCCGCGCGACATCGCCCTGGGCAACCTCGCCTGGATGGCTGCCCGGCTGACCCTCATCTCGACGATCTTCACCTTCGTGATCGTCGTATTCGGGGCGGCGCAGTCGCCACTGATCGTGCTCGCGATCCCGGCCGCAGTCCTGACCGGGCTGGCCTTCGCGGCCCCGCTCGCGGCGTTCTCGGCGACCCAGAAGAATCCGAACAAGTTCGCCGCGATCTTCCGCTTCGGGATCACGCCACTCTTCCTCTTCTCCGGCACGTTCTTCCCGATCAGCTCACTGCCGAGTGCGCTCCGGGCCCTGGCCTGGCTGACGCCGCTCTATCACGGTGTCGCCCTGACGCGCGGCCTGTCGCTGGGCACGATCGTCGACGACCCGGCTGCCGCCGTCGTCCACGTCGTCTACCTGGTGATCCTTACCGGGGTCGGTGCCTGGCTGATGGTCCGGAACATCCGCAGCCGGTTGATCCGCGGATGACCGCGCTCCGAGTGGTCCCCGCCTTCGCGATCGGCAGCCGGCGGTCGCTACGCCTGATCGAGCGCAACCTCTACGTCTACAAGCACGGCTGGATGATCCTGCTGTCGGGCTTCTTCGAGCCGCTCTTCTACCTGCTGGGGATCGGGTTCGGGCTCGGCGCGCTGATCGGGACGATCCCGGGGCCGGGCGGGCAGCCGATCGGCTATCAGACGTTCGTGGCGCCGGCCCTGCTGGCCAGCGCGGCGATGAACGGCGCGATCACCGAGAGCACCTTCAACTTCTTCTTCAAGCTCAACTACAACAAGACGTTCACGTCGATCCTGTCGACACCGCTCTCGCCCGGCGACATCGCGCTCGGGGAGCTCGGTTGGGCGCTCATCCGCGGCGGGCTGTACGCCATCGGGTTCATGGGGGTGATCCTCGTCCTCGGCCTGTTCGTGTCGCCGTGGGCGATCCTCGCGGTCCCGGCCGCGCTCCTCGTCGGCTTCGCCTTCGGGGCGGTCGGGATGGCCGCGACCTCGTTCATGAAGACGTGGCAGGACTTCGACCTCATCCAGCTCGTCGTCTTGCCCATGTTCCTGTTCTCGGGCACGTTCTACCCGATCGACAAGTATCCCGAGGCATTTCGGGTCTTCGTCCAGCTCACGCCGCTCTACCAGGGCGTCGACCTCATCCGCTCGCTCACGGTAGGGGCGCTCTCCCCGGTCCTGCTCGTGCACGTCGCCTACCTGTCGGTGATGGGGATCGTCGGTCTCGCCGTGACGTCGCGCCGGCTCGACCAGCTCCTGCTCAAGTAGGCCCGACGGCGGTGGGGGATCGGGCGGCCCTCGAGGCGCTGACGGCCGAGATCGTGGGATGCCGGCGGTGTCCGCGGCTCGTGGATTGGCGCGAACGGGTCGCCCGCGAGAAGGTGCGCCGTTTCCGCGAGGAGCCGTACTGGGGCCGACCCGTCCCGGGCTTCGGCGATCCGGACGCGCGGATCCTGTTCGTGGGGCTCGCCCCGGCGGCGCACGGCGGCAACCGGACCGGCCGCGTCTTCACCGGCGACGCCTCGGGCGACTTCCTGTTCGCGGCGCTGCACGCCGAGGGTCTGGCCGACCGGCCCGTCTCGCGCACCGCCGATGACGGCCTGACCCTGACCGACGCCTACATCACGGCAGCCGTCCGCTGCGCCCCGCCGGCCAACAAGCCGACGACCGAGGAACGCGATGCGTGCGCCCCGTATCTCGTCCGCGAGATCGCGGCGCTGACCGAGGTCAAGGTCGTCATCGCCCTTGGCGCGTTCGGCTGGGGCGCGGCACTCGATGCGTTCGCCAGGCCAGGGTTCGAGGTCCGGCCGAGACCGCGCTTCAGTCATGGCGCCGAGGTCCAGGTCGGACCGTACCGGCTGCTGGGTACGTATCACCCAAGCCAGCAGAACACCTTCACCGGCCGGCTGACCGCCTCGATGTTGCGCGATGTCGTCGCACGGGCACGGGCGATCGCAGCCGACGCCGGAGCCGCCGACGACTAGTCGGACTTCGGCGCCTTGTCCGAGACGCCCCGCATCCGCTTCTCGAAGGTGGGCAGCCCCGGGGTGACGACGCCGTGGAGCGCGTCGACGACGTCGTCGTGGACGCCGATCCGGACGACCGGCAGCCTGTACCGCTCGGGCGGGTCGGTGGCGATGCCGCGCTGGATGCTGCGGGCGGATGCGTACCCGGCATCGCGGACCGCCTGGACCAGGGCGGCGCCGAAGCCGCCGCCCACGTACGCCATCGAATCGGGATAGACCCCCGTGTGCTGGCCGATCGTCTGGCGGGCCCCGCCGACCTCGGCCGCCATCGTCGCCCGCGAGGCGTCGGGGTGACCGTTGTGGAGGGCGGCCAGCTGGACGTGATGGACGTCATGGGCACCGACGCCGTTGCCGGCGTCGATCAGGCGACGGACCTGCGACCAGGTCAGGTTGCCGTGCTTGATGGCGTCGAGGGTGAGGTAGAACTCAGCCACCATCCCGCGAGCCTGGAGCATGGGCAGGACGGTCGTCATCCAATCATGCGACCCGTCGTCGAAGGTGATGATCACCGGCCGCTCCGGCAACGGGATGCCGCGGTCCCAAAAGGCTGTCAGGTCGCGCGGCAGGATCGTCGTGTAGCCGTGCCCTACCAGCCAGTCGAGCTGGGCCGCGAACGCCGCCGGGATGACGTCATAGGTCATGAACTGCTTCTTGTGAGCGGCCGACCACTTCGGGAAGTCGCTGGGGGGTGCCTGGACCCTGTGGTAGTAGAGGATCGGCACGGTGACGTGGGTGTTTGATGGGGGACCCGAAGGGCCGGGCGGGGGTCGTCGGTGCAACCAGCCTCCGATCGGCGCCGATGGACCGCTCGGTGCGACCGATGCGCCTGGCACCACCGCCGAGACCGGCGCGGCAACATACGGATCGGGTATCGGGGCGACCGCGGCGGCCGACCAGGTGTCCGCGACGCACCCGATCGAGACGGCGGCGATGGCGACGCCGACGAGCAGGCGGCGCCCGACGCGGCCTCGTCCGAGGGACCAGCGCCGTGCCGTCGATACCATGCGATCGGACCTCGATCCACGGGACACGTGGTGTCATGAGCGCTCGCGCCTGGGAGGGACCCGGGTTGGTGGTGGGTCCGCACGGTCGCGGGAACGGTGGCCGGAGGAGCAGCCGCTCGCCCGCGTATCCTCTCACGTCGGCGAGGCCCCGCGATCCGGGACTTTCGGATGGATGACCTGCCCCGAGTGACGCCCTCCCGTATCCTTCCTGTCCGTGGCCACCACCGAACGCGACTTCTACCTGATCCTCGGCGTCGAGCGCGGCGCCACCGACGCGGAGATCAAGCGCGCCTTCCGCAAGCTGGCCCAGCAGTGGCACCCGGACGTGAACACCGACCCGGCCGCCCAGGAGCGGTTCAAGGAGATCAACGAGGCCTACCAGGTCCTTTCCGACCCGGACCGACGGTCGCGCTACGACACCTTCGGTCGGTCGGGCGTCGACGGCGGGCCGCAGGGCGCGGGCTTCGAGGGATTCGGTGGCTTCTCGGACATCTTCGACGCGTTCTTCGGCGGTGGCGCGGGTGCAGCCTCGGCGCGGCGCGGGCGGCCACAGCCCGGCGCGGACCTTCGCTACGACCTCCGGATCACCTTCGAGGAAGCGGTCAAGGGCACCGAGAAGGAGATCGAGTTCCGCGTCCTCCAGCGCTGCGAGACGTGCGGCGGCAACGGCGCGAAGCCGGGCACCGAGCCGATCACGTGCCCGCAGTGCAATGGCCGCGGCGAGGTCCGATCGGTCCGCCAGACGATGCTCGGCCAGATGGTCAACGTCAGCGCGTGTCCGCGCTGCGCGGGTGAGGGCAAGATCGTCGAGACCGCGTGCGAGACGTGCAAGGGCGATGGCCGGACGGAACGGGTGCGCACGTTGCGCGTCAGCATCCCCGCCGGGATCGACGAGGGCCATCAGATCCGCCTCTCGAACGAGGGCGAGGTGGGACCGCGCGGCGGCCAGCCGGGCAGCCTGTATGTCGCCGTCCATGTCCAGCCCCACCCAGCCCTGACGCGAGAGGGGACCGAGCTCTACTACGACGCCCCGGTCTCGATCGCACAGGCGGCGCTCGGGACTCGCATCACGGTCCCGACGGTGGAGGGCACCGAGGAGGTCGAGATCAAGCCCGGCACGCAGCCGAACACCGAGATCCGGCTCCGCGGCAAAGGCGTGCCGCACCTCCGCCGGACGGGTCAGCGCGGCGACCTCCACGTGATGGTCGATATCACGGTCCCGACCAAGCTCTCGAAGAAGGCTCGCGAGCTCCTGGCGGCGTACGCCGAGGAGGCCGGTGAACCGGTCGCGCATGGCAGCGGCGGTCTGCTCGAGAAGCTCGGGCTGTAGTGACCGAGGCCGGTCCGGGCGCCTGGCTGGAGCTCTCGGTCGAGGCGGATGTCGAAGCCGTCGAGGCGGTCAGCGAGATCCTCGGGCGGGCGGCGCCGGGCGGGACCTCGGTCGAGCCCGGCTTCGAACTGGTTGACGACGGTCTGGATGCCCGGCTCGACCCGTCCCGGCCCGCGATCGTTCGCGCGTACGTGCCGGCGCGCGACCGAGCCGCCGCCGACCGAGCCGCCGCCGAGGTCGCCGAGGCGCTCGGGCACCTCCAGGCGTTCGGGCTTCGGCCCATCGGCGAGGTCCGGACGCGGCTCGTCCAGGAGTCCGACTGGGCCGATGCGTGGAAGGCCTACTTCCCGGTGATGCGCGTCGGGCGTCGCCTGGTGATCCGCCCGACTTGGCGCCGCCATCGGGCCAGACCCGGCGACGTCGTGCTCGCGCTCGACCCGGGGATGGCCTTCGGGACCGGTCTGCATCCGACGACGCGCCTGTGTCTCGCCGCAGTCGAGGCGCTCGCGGATCGCGGCGTCCTGGTCGGTACCCGGGTCCTCGATGTGGGCTGCGGGTCGGGGATCCTGGCCATCGCCGCGCTCAAGCTCGGAGCGGCCGCCGCGATCGGCCTCGACACCGATCCCATCGCCATCCAGGCGACGGATGCCAATGCGCGCCGGAACGCGATGGCGCGGCGACTGCAGGCGCGCGAGCGCACGCTTCCGAGCGGCGAGCCCGCGTTCGACGTCGTGCTCGCGAACCTGATCGCGGGCATCCTCGTCCCGCTCGCAGCCGGGTTGCGGGCAGAGCTCCGGCCGGGGGGTTCGCTCCTCGCATCGGGGATCTTCGTGGACCGCGAACGCGAGGTCGCGACCGCGTTCGAGTCCGTCGGGTTCCAGATCACCGGCCGGACCGACGAGGGCGATTGGATCGCGCTCGAGGCGGTCCGGCAGGGCTGACCGGCACCGCGGCTTCCGGCCTCGGCGCGTCCCGGCCCTACAATCGGCGGCGGATGCCCACCTACTTCCCGATCCTGCTCGCCGCCCACATCGCCCTCGCCCTGGGCCTCGTCCTGCCATCCATCCTGCTGCCTTTTGCCCTTCGGACACGGCGGGCGACCGTCGAGTCGGGGAACGACATCGTCCGCTCGCTGCTGTGGGCGCAGACGCACGGCACGCTCGTTCTCGGGCTCGGGCTGGCGCTGACCGGGCTCGCGCTCGTGGCGACGATCGGGCCCTCGCTCCTCGGGCAACCATGGCTGCTCGTCGCCCTGTCGATCTATTTCGTCAACCTCGCTCTCGCCTTTTTCGTGCAGCGGCCAAACCTGCGCCGGCTCATCGGGATCCGTGCAGCGGCCGACGACTTGACCTGGCTCCACCGGGCGAAACGCCAGCGCTACGTCTCGTACCTGATGGCCGGCCTCGTCGGCACGATCGGGTTCCTGATGAGCTCCAAGCCGGTGCTCTGGTGAACCCGCCGGCCGCCGACCGTTCGCCGCGCGATGACTGCCTGTTCTGCCGGATCGTCAACGGATCGATCCCGACCGAGCACCTCCACGCCGACGATCTCGTCGTCGCCTTCCGCGACATCGCGCCCCGGGCCCCGACCCACATCCTGCTCGTACCGGTGCCGCATATCGCGTCCGCGGCGGACCTGACCGAGGCCGACGGCCCGCTACTCGGCCGGCTCTTCACGGTCGCCGCCCAGCTGGCGCGGACCGAGGGGATCGCCGATGGCGGCTACCGACTCGTCTCCAACGTGGGCCGTTGGGGCGGCCAGACGGTCGACCATCTGCACGTCCACCTGATGGGCGGGCGGCCGTTCGATTGGCCGCCCGGATGACCGGCCGGGTCGAGGGCCCGATCCGCGCGGTGTGCCTCCTTGGCGTCCTGGTCTTCGCGGTCGCGGGCTGCGGCTCGGTCGGCGCGAGTGGGCGGTCGTTTCCAGTCGAGTCGGTCGGTCCGGCGAAGACAGTCTCGCCAGCGGTCGACGAGACCCGCGCGGAGCTCGTTCGCGTCCTGGCGGCCCAGAGCCTCGTCCTGTCCGACACGCAGACCCCTGTCCGCAAGGCCGAGTCACCGCTGATGACTCCGGCGCCACGAGCCGTCTACCAGGTCGTGCTCCCGAAGGACTCGAACAAGGGCTACATCGTCGTATACGAATTCACCGACCCCGGGCTGGCGACCACGGCGGCCCATGAGCAGCAGGCCTACCTCGGCACGGGACCCGGGCGCGTCCAGACCCCGCAGGGCACGGTGACGCTCATCCGCCAGGTCGGGTCGACGGTCGTCCTGTACGACTGGCTGCCCGCCGCCGCGCAGGACCCGTCGGCGGCCGGGATCCAGACGGCGCTCGAGGGCCTCGGGGTGGGCTTCCCGGTCGCGAACTGATCAGGGCGGCCTTCGGCGCCCGGCCATGGGCCATCCCTAGGTGACGGGGAGTGGCGTGTCTGCGGCGACCCAGGCCCGGACCTGGGCGCGCTTGATCTTGAGCGTGTGGGTCCGGGGGAAATCGTCCTCGGGCCAGAGCCGCCAGCCGGCGATCCGCTGGTTGGGCCCGAGGGTGGCGTTGGCGGCCTTGACGGCCCCGTCCATCCGCTGGCGGATCGTCGCCGCATCGGTCGGCTGGCGCTCCCCGACACCGCCCGGCAGCGCGGTCGCGGATCCGAGCACGATCGCCTCGATCCGTCCGGGCCGGGTCTCGAGCACGACCGAGTCGCGCACGCCCGCGATCCGCAGCGCGTTTTCGATGTCCTCCGGGTAGACGTTGAAGCCGTTGGGCAGGACGATGATGTCCTTCTTCCGGCCGGACAGGATCAGGCGCCCGGCCGCGTCCAGGTGGCCGATGTCGCCCGTGCGGTACCAGCCATCCGAGGTGAACGCCTCCGCCGTCGCAGTCGGGTTGTCCCAGTAGCCGCGGAAGACGGTCGGGCCCTTGAACTGGATCTCCCCGTCGTCGGCGATGCGCATCGCTACGCCCTCCGGCGGCCGCCCGACGGTCCCGAGCCCGTGGTCCTCGAGGCGCGTACAGCTGCCCGTCCCGGTCTCGGTCGCGCCGTAGCCCTGGAGGACCGTGACGCCGAGATCCTCCCAGCCCTGCTGGAGGGCGGGCGGGAGGAAGGCACCGGCCGACAGAAAGAGCCGGAAATGGTCGCCGAGCTGCTTGTGGACACCCCCGAACAGCCACGGCCGGGCGCGCATCGGCAGGCGCCGGGCGACGGCGCGGAGCCGGGCGAACGCGGTCGCTCGGCCGCGCTTGCCGACCTCGCGTTCGATGGCGCTCCAGAACAGGTCGAGGATCTGCGGTACGACGACCATCGAGGTCACCCGGTGGTCGCGCAGCGCATCGAAGATGACGCGCGGGTTCCGGCTGCGCACGTACAGGATGTCGGCGCCGACCGAGAGCGCGTAGTAGAGCCCGACCGACTGCTCGAGGAGGTGGGAGAGCGGAAGGAGCGACACCAGGCGGTGCTCCATCCGCGGGACGATGCGATGGAACGACTCGATCGAGGCGATGACGTTCTCGTGGGCGAGCATGACGCCCTTGGGCGTGCCGGTCGTCCCCGAGGTGAATACCAGCTCGAAGATGTCGCTCGGGGAGGGGGCCGGCCAGGCCTCAATCTGCGCCTCCCAGTCTGGCGGGAAGGAGGCGTCCGGGTCGGCGGTGAGGGCCTCGACCGCGGTCGTCGGGAAGGTGTCGAGTCCGGCCTCGCGCGGGTCGGGGGCATCTCGCCCGGTGCCGAGGACGAGCTGACGGGCGCCGGACGCCGCGACGATGCCTTCGACCGCGTCGGGCGACATGCGCAGATCAAGCGGGACCAGGATGAGCCCGGCGCGCATCGCTCCGAAATAGACGGCCGGCAGGTCGGGCGTCGACGGGGACCAGGTTAGGAGCCGGTCGCCGCGTTCGAGGCCGAGCGCGGACAGCCGCCAGGCGGCGATGCGCGACCGCCGACCGAGCTCGCGATAGCTCCACCGCGTCGTCGATCCGTCGTCGAGGCGCAGGCTCAGGGCGGTCGCTTCGCCATTCGCGGCAACGGCGTCGTCGAGCAGGTCGATCAGGGTTCCCAGGGTGGGCCTCCGCGGGGGTGGTCGGCCATCGTACGACGCAATGGGGGCGGTTTCTATCGAGTCAGGAGCTGTTTCGGAACGTTTGACCGGTTCGAGACCCTCGGCTATGCTCCGCCAGCCTTGGACGGGATTTCCGTTCGGGGCTGTCAGGGCCGGCAGGCCGCGAGCCCGACGACGAGCCGATGAACCCAGGCCTGGGGAGGTGAACCGGGATTGGCAGAAGTCCGAGTGGGTGAGAACGAGACGTTCGAAAGCGCCCTGCGTCGCTTCAACAAGAAGATCCAGCAGAGCGGGATCCTCGCCGAGGCTCGCCGACGCGAGCACTACGAGAAGCCCTCTGTGAAGCGCAAGCGCAAGGAAGCCAAACGCAAGAAGAACGCCCGAACGCAGGTCGGCTGAGCGGGCCGTTCGCCCGATCACTAGCCCCCTGATCCCCGCGGGCCCACCGACGGCCCACCGCGACCGCGGTGGTCCGCCCGCCCGAGGTGCCAGACCCGTGTCCCTTCGAGAACGCGTCCAGACTGACATCGCCGTCGCCATGCGCGGCGGCGATGGGCTGCGTCGCGATGTCCTGCGAATGGTCACCAGTGCCGCCTACAACGTCGAGAAGCGGCAGGGTCATCCCCTGAGCGATGACGAGTTCCTGGCGGTCCTGAGTCGTGAGGTCAAGACCCGCCGCGAGTCCGTGGAGGCGTTCCGGTCCGGGGGGCGCGAGGACCTCGCCACCAAGGAAGAAGCGGAGATCGGGATCCTGGGCGAGTACCTGCCCCAGGCGCTGACCGAAGGCGAGATCGCCGATCTCGTTCGCGAGGGGATCGCCGCCACGGACGCCTCGACCGCGCGCGACATGGGCAAGGTGATGGGCTGGCTCGCGCCGCGAACCCGCGGCAGGGCGGATGGCAAGCGTGTCAGCGAGCTCGTCGTCCGGGCCCTTGCCAGCGCGGACCTCGCCGCGCACGACGTCGGCACCCACTGACCGCCCGCCCCGAGATGCCCCGGCCATGCTGACCCAGCGCAACGACAACCCGATTCGGTTCACCCGCGCCGACGTGCCGCGCCTCGCCATCGCCGCCAGCGTCTTCATCCTGGCCCTCGCGGCGATCCTAGGCGCCGACATCCTTCCCCAGCAGCCCCTCGATGCCCGGGTCGGCCAGCTCGCGACTCGCGACATCATCGCGCCGCGTGCGATCGATTTCGACAGCAAAGTCCAGACCGACGCCGCGCGGGCCGCCGCGAGTGCCGCCGCCCCCTTCCAGTACACCTTCACCAGCGAGAACGCGATCGCGATCGCCGCGGCCCAGCAGTTGGCTTTCGAGAAGCGCGTCGTCCGCATCGACACCACCTTCTCCGCGGATCTCACCGCCGGGAGTCGCAAGAGCCTCCTTCAGACCGCCGTCCCGGATCTCTCCGACGCCACACGCGCCACGCTCGTCGGGCTCGATGCGGCGGGTTGGGCGGCGGTCCGGACCGAAGCCGCCCGGGTCCTTGACGCGACGCTCCGGACTGAGCTCCGCGACACTGAGGTCGACGAGACGCGTACCCGTATTTCCGGGCGGATGGCGGGGCAGCTCGACGAGGCGCAACGGATGCTCGCCGCGGAGCTGATCAGCCCGCTGGTGGTCCCCAATTCCTCGTTCAGCCAGGACCTCACGGACCAGGCGCGCGCCAAGGCAGCCGAGGGGGTGACCCCCATCACGGTCACCATTCGCCAGGGCGAGGTCATCGCCCGCAGCGGTTCGCCGCTCTCGGCGACCGACATCGAGAAGATCGATGCACTCCGCCTGCGCGACACCGTCCCCGATGTCGCGAGCTTCGGCGGCTGGCTGCTGATGGCCGTCCTCGTCGTCGGCATGCTGCTGACCTGGATCTGGCGCTTTCGGCCGACCCTCTGGCACCGCGACAACGTCCTCATCCTGATCGGCCTGGTGGTGGTCGGCGCGACCCTCGCCCTCAAGGTCACGGCCGGCCGTCCGACGCTGCCGTTCTTCCTGCCGACCGCCGCGATCGCGATGCTCCTCGCCATCCTGCTCGACGGGTCGGTCGCGACATTCGTGATCGCCATGGTCGCGATCGTCGGTGGCGCCGTGAACGGCGGCTCGCTCGAGTACGCGACCTACATCTTCCTGGGCGGGATGGCCGGCATCGTCGTCGTGCGCCGGGGCGATCGGCTGCAGGTCTTCATCCAGGCCGCGATCGCGGTCTTCGTTGTCAACGCGCTCGTCGTCTCGGTCTTCTCGTTGCTCGGGACGCGCGACCTGCGGGGTGTGCTGGAGCTGTGGTTCGCGTCGGCGGCGTCCGCGGCGGGCTCGGGGATCGCCGCGGTCGGGTCGTTCGCCGCGCTCGGTTCCGTGTTCGGGATCCTGACCGTCTTCCAGTTGCTCGAGCTCGCGAACCCCTCACAGCCGCTCCTTCGCCGGCTCCTCGTCGAGACCCCGGGGACCTATCACCACTCGTTGATGGTCGGCAACCTCGCCGAACGGGCCGCCGAGGCGATCGGCGCCGACCCGCTGATGACCCGCGTGGCCGCCTATTACCACGACGTCGGCAAGCTCGCGAACCCGCTCGCATTCATCGAGAATCAGGCCGGCGGCGACAACATCCACGACCAGCTCGAGCCGGAGGTGAGCGCCGAGATCCTCAAGCGGCACGTCGTCGACGGGATCGATCTGGCCTACAAGGCTCGACTGCCCAAGGCGCTCATCGCCTTCATCCCGCAACACCACGGGACCGCGATCATGAGTTACTTCCATGCCCGCGCGAAGGAGCTCGCGGGGCCGGGCGCGGTCGTCGACGAACGCAGGTTCCGCCACGCCGGGCCAAAACCGCAGTCACGTGAGGCGGCTCTCCTGATGCTCGCCGACGGCGTCGAGGCGTCGGTGCGGTCGCTCGCTTCGCGCGACGAGCCGGCGATCCGGCAGATGGTCACGAGGATCATCGAGGAGCGGGTCGCCGACGGCCAGTTCGACGAGTGCGACCTCACGCTGCGCGACCTGGACCAGATCCGCGAGGCGTTCGTGGGCCAGCTGCTCGGGATGTACCACACCCGGATCGCGTATCCCCAGAGCACGGTGGTCGATCTCGAATCGCGACGCGCGGCAGGCGGGAGCGGTGGGGGGAGCGGCCCGGCGTCGTGACGCGGGCGATGTACATCGGCCCATGGCGGGTCGACCTGACGATTCGCGACGGGGTAACCGCGCCGGTCTCGGGGCAGGGGCTCGCGCGGGCGGTCGCGGCGGCCCTCGACGCGGCCGGGGCGCCATCGCCGGCCGCGATCGGGCTCATCATGGCGAACGATGCCGAGCTCGCGACGCTCAACGCCGAGTATCTCGGCAAGGCCGGTCCGACCGATGTCCTGTCGTTCCCGCTCCTCGCACCTGGGGCGTTCCCGGCGCATCCGGGTCGCACGGACCGGGGAGCCGGCACGACCGTCGACTTCGCCTTGCCACCGGGTCGCCGGCCGTATCTCGGCGAGATGGTCGTTTCGGTCGAGCGGGCGATCGAGCAGGCCGAGCGAGGCCAGGGCGGCCAGACGGGCGACGTCCGTTGGTCGCCGACCGACGAGCTCCGTCTCCTCGTCACCCACGGCACGCTCCACGTTTGCGGCTGGGACCATTCCGAGCCGGCCGAGGAAGCCGCGATGCGAGCACTCGAGCAGCGTCTCCTCAACCCGTCGCGCTAGGGTCTGGCGCGAGGCGGGGCGACCTCCGGAGGCCGCTGGGCGGTCGCGGCTGATACCATCGCGGCAGGCCCTCCCTGGACGGGATCGGGCCGTGTCGTGCTGTCTGCGGAGGTTCGGTTGAAGGTCGTCGTGGGTCTCGGGAACCCTGGGTCGCAGTACGCCGGCACGCGCCACAACATCGGCTGGCTGGTCATGGACAAGCTCGCCGAGCGGGCCGGCTGGACGGGCAAGGGCCGCCAGCGCGACGCGTCGAACGTGGCGACGGGCCGGTTTCGCGGGTTCGACCTGACGCTCGTCAAGCCGCTGACCTACATGAACGACTCGGGGCTGGCCGTCCGCAAGGTCCTGGCCCGGGACCATGCACCCCTCAGCGACCTGCTCGTCGTCGCCGACGACTTCGCGCTGCCGTTCGGCAAGCTCCGGTTTCGGGAGGGAGGCGGCGCCGGCGGTCACAACGGGTTGGGCTCGATCATCGAGGAGCTCGGGACCGAGAAGTTCAGCCGGCTCCGCGTCGGGATCGGCGAGCCGGACCGGAGCGCGGTCGATCACGTCCTGACCCGCTTCGCCCCGGACGAGCAGCAACGGCTCGATGAGCTGCTCGACGCGGCCGCCGACGCGGTCGAAGCCTGGGCGCGCGAGGGGACCAACAAGGCCGCGAACCGCTTCAACATGTTCGAGCTTCGACCGGCCGACACGACTCGTCTCGCGGCGGTGGGCGAGGTCGATGGCCCGCCCGACGCGGACGGGATCCGCCGGACGCGGACCGGCTGGCGCCGCATCCGACCCACCAAGCCGGACGCCTGAACCGTGCCCGATCGTGCCTGATCTGCCGCTTCGGGGCCGTCGTGGCCGCGACCGCCGGATCGCCGAGCGGGTCGCGACCGACTTCGCGGCGCGCCACGCTGCCCGGGCTCCCGAGGCGGAGACGGACTTCGACGAGGCCGCCGTCGATGCCGAGGTCGCCGACGCGCGACGGCCACCGACGAAGTCCCGGCCGCCGGTCAAGACCCCGGCCGACCCGGCGCGACGCGGCGGCCACCGTCTGCCAGACCTGTCCGCCCTCCCGCCGCTCCTCGCGGCGACCGGCACGTTCCAGGCAGTGCGGGAACGCCTGGGCAGCGCCGACGACGACTCCAGGCGGGCCGGCCGGCATGTCGGACTGGTGGCCATCCCGCACGGCGCCAAGAGTTACCTCGCGGCGAGCCTCGCGCTGGCGACGAACGGCGAGCGCCTAGTCTGGGTCGCACGGGATGCCGAGATCGGCGACCGGGTAGCCGAGGAACTCGGCGCCTGGCTGGGCGACCCCGGGGCGGTCGTCGTCCTTGAGCCGCGGACGGCGCTTGCTTACGAGCGCAGCGAGCTGATCGCCGATGAGACCGCGGCCCGGGTCGCGGCGCTGGCTTCGTGGCGGAGCGGCCGGGCGCGCGTCCTCGTCGCCGGCGTCCAGGCGCTCCTCCAGCACACGATCGACCCGGCCGATCTGCCCGACGCGCCGCGCGAGATCCGGCTCGGGACGAGGATCCACCAGGACGCGCTGCTGCGGGAGCTGTACGACCTCGGGTATGTGCCCGTCAGCGAGGTCGCCGGTCGGGGCGAATCGGCTCGTCGTGGCGGGATCGTCGACATCTTCCCGCCGTCGATGCCGCTGCCGATCCGAATCGAGTTCTTCGGCGACGAGATCGACTCGCTCCGCTCGTTCGATCCGACCGACCAGCGCACGGTCGGGACCATCGAGTCCGCGGTCCTCCTTCCAGCCTCCGAGTTCCTCCTCCCGGCTGGCGGCGCGAGCGCGATCCGCAAGCGACTGGGCCGGGCCGCGGCGCGACTCCCCGAGCGACTGGCGGCCGACCTCGCGCGGTTCGACAGCGAGCCGCTCGAGACCTCGAGGGGAGCCGAATCGAGCCGGGCGATGGCCGTCGGCGATGCCGCCGAGGTCTGGGCCGCCCAGCTCGCCCCGGCGACCGGCCTCGACCACATCGGTCCGGGCACCCTCCTCGTGCTCGATGAACCGGGCGACATCGCCGAGGCAGCCGAGTTCCTGTGGCGCCAGGCCGACGAGCGTCGCACCGAGCTGGTCGCGGCCGGGGAGCTGCCCAAGGACTGGCCATCGACCTACCTGCCGCCGCGCGACTGGAAGGGGCGCCTGGTCGCCTCGCGGACCCTCGAGCTGACCTGGGAATCCGTCCCGCCCGAGGGTGTCGCGATGGCCCGCGGGGGCCTGTCGTCGGGCGACCCGTTCGGCTGGCGTGAACCGGTCCTGCCCGCCGGCCGTGCCGGGCGCCTGGTCGAAGCCGTCGACGACTGGCGAGCGGAGGGTGCCCGGATCGTCCTCGCATCGGACCAGGCGCCGCGCCTCGCCGAGCTTCTCGGCGAAGCTGGTCACGACCTCGCGGTGGTCGGTCGGGTGGGGGAGGCGCCACCGCCGGGTGCGATCACGCTCGTCGAGCGAAGCCTCAACGGCGGCTTCATCGGCGGTCCGGACGGTCTCGCCTTCGTCACGGATCGTGAGCTCTTCGGGACGGTCCGGATCCGGCGGCCCAAGGCGCTCCGCCGCGTCGTCCCGCGCGACATCCTCGAACGCCTGACGCCGGGCGACCTCGTCGTCCACATCGACCACGGCGTCGCCCGCTACGAGGGGATGCTCCGGCGCGGCGGGGCGGGCGAGGATCGCGACTACCTCGAGCTCTCGTTCGCCGGCGGCGATCGGATCTTCGTCCCGGTCGAGCAGATCGGGCGGGTCACACGCTATTCGGGCGGCGAGCGGCCGGCGCTCTCGAAGCTGGGCGGGACGGACTGGCTGCGCGCCAAGCAGCGCGTTCGCAAGGCGGTCGACGACCTGGCCGAGGAGCTTCTCGCGCTCTACGCCTCGCGCGCGCAGGCCCGCGGCCACGCCTTCGCCCCGGACACGCCGTGGCAGTCCGAGATGGAGGCCTCCTTCCCGTACGAGGAGACCATCGATCAGCTGCGCGCGTCGGCCGAGGTCAAGGCGGACATGGAGCTGACCCGGCCGATGGACCGGCTGGTCGTGGGTGACGTCGGCTATGGCAAGACCGAGGTGGCGTTGCGAGCCGGCTTCAAGGCGGTCCAGGACGGCGTCCAGGTCGCGGTGCTGGTGCCGACCACGGTCCTTGCCGCGCAGCACGAGGCGACCTTCTCGCAGCGGTTCGCGGCGTTCCCGCTCGAGGTCCGGCTCCTGTCGCGGTTCGTTTCCCCGGCCGCGCAGGCGGCGACGATCGCCGGCCTGGCCGACGGGAGCGTCGACATCGTCATCGGGACGCATCGGCTCCTGAGCAAGGACATCCGATTCCGCGACCTCGGGCTCGTGGTGGTCGACGAGGAGCAGCGCTTCGGGGTAGCGGCCAAGGAACGGCTCAAGCAGCTCAAGCGCGAGGTCGACGTCCTGACCCTCTCGGCGACACCGATCCCGCGGACGCTCAATCTCGCGCTGGCCGGGATCCGCGACCTGTCGGTCATCGAGACGCCGCCCGAGGACCGGCTGCCGATCCAGACGCGCGTCGCCGAGGCGTCGGCGGGCCTGGTCCGCGACGCGATCCTGCGCGAGCTCGATCGGGGCGGCCAGGTCTTCTATGTCCACAACCGGGTCGAGACCATCGAGGCGCAGGCCGAGCAACTCCGGCGGATGCTGCCCGGCGCGCGGTTCGTGGTCGGGCACGGCCAGATGCCTGAAGGCGCGCTCGAAAAGGTCATGATCGCATTCGCCGACGGCGCCGCCGACGTGCTGGTGAGCACGACCATCATCGAATCGGGGCTCGACATCCCGAACGCCAACACGATCGTCATCGATCGCGCGGACACCCTCGGACTCGCCCAGCTCTACCAGCTCCGGGGGCGGGTCGGCCGGTCGTCGCGGCGGGCCTACGCCTACCTCCTCTACCGCCGCCGCGAGCGCCTCTCGGACGAGGCGCGCAAGCGGCTCCAGGCCATCTTCAACGCCTCCGAGCTCGGCGCGGGCTTCCAGATCGCGCTCTCCGACCTCGAGATCCGGGGCGCGGGCAATATCCTCGGTGGCGAGCAGTCCGGGCACATGGCGGCGGTCGGCTTCGACCTCTACTCGCGCCTCCTCGCCGAGGCTGTCGAGACGCGCAAGGCCTCGATGGAGGGGCGCGCGCCGATCGTCGAGGCGCCCCAGGCCGTCGTCGACCTGCCGATCGAGGCGCACCTCCCCGACGACTACGTCCCCGACGAAGCGCAGAAACTCGAGCTCTACCGGCGTCTGGCGCGCGCTCGCTCGGCAGGGGATCTCGCCGCCTTCCGCCAGGAGGTGCTCGACCGCTACGGACCGCTACCAGACCCGGTCGCGCGGCTCATCGAAGTGGCCGCACTGCGGATGGCCGCCGAGGCGGCGGGCGTCGCGTCGATCTCGCGCGAGGAGGGCTGGCTGGTCGTCCGATTCGGGGCCGGGCTGACCCGCGCCACCGCGATGCGCGTCCTGGCCGGCCCGTCGCTGCCCGGCATGCGCCCTAACGATGTCACCTTCGCGAGCAACCAGGTCCGTCTCCGGATCCCGCCGGATCCGCGCAAGGCGTGGACGCTCACCCAGGCGGTCGTGGCACGGTTGTCGGTGGCCACGGGGTAGGCGACCCGCGGGGACCGGCCGCTAGTTGTCGAACTTCACCGTGGCGAGGATGGTGTCCGCCCGCTTGGTCAGCGCATCGAAGGTCGTGCCATCGAGCGAGTCGACGAAGATCAGCACGACGCCGTCCTTGGCTGTCAGGACGTACATCCGCTGCCGTTCGGAGGAGAGGCTTGCCCAGTCCCACTGCCAGGTGTTGGAACGGCCGATCAAGAGATTGACGCAGGTCACCACCGGGCAATCCGAGGGATGGCTCACGGTGCCGGGCGCGAGCGCGAAGTCCATCACCTTGCCCGAAAGGCCACCGATCGTGACGGCCTTGGCCGGACTGACCGTGAGCGCCGGATCGGCGGCGAACCATTTCGTGATGCCGTCGACGCTCACCGTGACAGAGAGGTCAAGCGTGCCGTCGGGCTTCGTCGGCTTCGGATGCACGAAGAAATGGATCTCATCGCCTGGCGTGTCGAGCGGGAGCAGCCCGACATCCCCCGGGCTCATGCCGATGTTCTCCCAACCCGTCTTGGCCATCGTAAAGCTGAACCCGGGAGCGAACACCTCGGTGTGATGCGAGCCGGCCGCGATCAATCCGAGGCAAGCGCGGCCCTCCTCGCACACGCCGTCGGTCGGGATGTTCGTCGGGCGCGTCATGACCGTCGGGTAGACCGGTGTCGGGCGGGGGGTGGTCGTGGCCGCGGCGCTCGCGCTGGCCGCGACACTCGGGGGTGGCGTCGCGACGGCGGCGACCGAAGCCACCGGTAGGCTCGGGCTGGTGGCCGCCCCGCAGCCAGCCACGAGGATCGCGACAACGCCAAGAGCGAACCGCCGGGCGGTCGTCCTGACGCGAGAACGGTGGGTCGCCGGCACTGGCTGGGCCTCCTCACGCGCCCCGGGCCGCCGAATTCGGCTGCCTGAGCGTCGGCCGAGTATGACCGGCGACATAGCGCCTTACCGACCCGCGCCACACGCCGCACGCCGCTACATTGCGTGGATGACCACCGATCCCTCGGGTTTGCCCGACCTAACCGACCACGCGGCGCGCAGCCGCGAATCCTGGGACGCCTACAGCGACGAGTACCAGGCCAACCACGGCGGCCAGCTCGCCGAGAGCGGCGGTCTGGCCTGGGGAACGTCGCAGATCCCGGAGTCGGAGCTGCGGGTGCTGGGCGACGTCGCGGGCAAGGACATCCTCGAGTTCGGCTGCGGCGCCGCCCAGTGGTCGATCGCGCTGGCGCAGCACGGTGCCCGTCCGGTCGGTCTCGACCTCTCCGAGCGCCAGCTGGATCACGCTCGGCGCCTGATGGCCGAGGCCGGCGTGGACTTCCCGCTCATCCACGGCAGCGCCGAGGCGGTCCCTCTCCCCGCCGCCGGCTTCGACATCGTCTTCTGCGACCACGGCGCGATGACGTTCGCGGACCCGTACCTCACGGTCCCCGAGGCCGCTCGCCTCCTGCGGCCGGGTGGCCTCTTCGCGTTCAATCACCACTCGCCGATCCAGACCATCTGCTGGCCGCTCGATGCCGACCACGTCGGCGATCGCCTGGCGCTCGACTACTTCGGCATGCACCTCATCGACGACGGCGAGGAGGTCTCCTTCCAGCTCCCGTACGGCGAGTGGATCCGGCTCTTCCGCGCCAACGGATTCATCGTCGAGGACCTGCTCGAACCGCGCCCGGGCGCGGACGCGACGAGCACGTACCGTGACGGGGCGGAGCTGGCGTGGGCGCGGCGCTGGCCATCGGAGTCCATCTGGCGCCTGCGGCGCGCGTGAACCCGCCGGTCTCACTCGACCTCGCGGACGAGGCGATCGCCCGGTCCGTGCTTGATCTCCAGCGCGAGGCGTACGCCGTCGAGGCGGCGATCATCGGCGCCGACGGGATCCCGGCCCTCACCGAGACGCTCGAGGCGCTCCCGCGCACAGGCAGAGGCCTGGCTTGGCGTGGTCGACGGGGAGGGGCTGGCCGGCGCGATCGCCTGGCAGGTCCTCTACGACGGGACGGTCGACATCTGCCGCCTGGTCGTCGCGCCGCGGGCGTTCCGGCGAGGCATCGCGCGGTCGCTGCTCGATGCCCTCGAGGCTCGCTTGCCGGGTCGACCGATGATCGTCTCGACCGGCCGCGACAACGAGCAGGCGCTGGCGCTCTATCGCGCGCGAGGGTTCCGCCCGGTCCGCCATCGCGAGCCGATCCCGGGGCTGTTCATCACCGAGCTCGAACGCTCCGGGCACGATCCCGTCTAGTCGGCGGCGGGGGGTTCCACGACGAGGCCGTGCAGATCGCCCGAGCCGTGCAGCTCGACGAGCGTCTCGCGCCGGCCGCCCGCGCCGACCTGGCGGTCGGCCACGATCGCGTGCCCGGAGAGCGAACGGCCGTCCGCGGTGCGGCCCGTCAGTTCGCCCTCGTCGATCGCGGGTCCGATCCGGGTCACGATCCGGGCGCTCCACTGCGAGTTGCCATGGTCGTCATCCCAGCAGTCCACGGTCGCGCCCGGCAGATTCACCCCGCCGAACGTAACGTCGCGCAGCGCAAAGCGGACATGGCGAGTCGTCACGTCCCCACGTTAGCAGTCCACCGCAAAAGCGCTCGGCGGACGGCGCGAGCCGCGGCCGCGTCTCGACTGTGACGAACATCGGCTCGCCAACCGCGACGGAGGCCATGACAGGCTTGGTCCCGTCGCGCCATCCTTGTTCCGTGAGCGTTCCTCGTCGCGACCCGACTGACAGCCTCTGGCGCCCGGATCGGCGCGCCCTGACCATCGGCCTGGTCCTCACCATCACGCTCGTCGGCTTCGAGGCACTCGCGGTCTCGACCGTGATGCCGATCGTCGTGCGCGAGCTCGGCGGCCTCGAGTTGTACGGCTGGGTCTTCTCAGCGTTCTTCCTCGGTTCGCTCATCGGCATCGTGGTCGTGGGCGGCGCCATCGACCGTGGCGGGCTCGCGCTCCCGTTCACGGTCGGTCTGGCGCTCTTCGCGGTCGGTCTTCTGGCCGGCGGGTTGGCACCCTCGATGGTGGTCCTCGTCGGCGCCCGGTTCGTCCAGGGGCTCGGTGCGGGGACGATCCAGCCGATCGCCTATGTGGCCATCGCCCGGACTCTCCCCGAAGCGCTGCGGCCGCGGATGTTCGCGACGCTCTCGACCGCGTGGGTCCTGCCCGGTGTCATCGGACCGGCGATCGCCGGGACGGTCGGCGAGGCGACCAGCTGGCGGTTCGTCTTCCTCGGCCTCCTCCCGCTCATCGCATTGGCCGGCGCGCTCACGCTCGGTGCGCTGCGCGCCGTCCGCCCCGGAGAGGTCCACCCGGATGCGGCGACCGCGGCCGCCGCGGCCGCCGCTCGCAGGGGCCGGCTGCCGCTGGCCATCCTGGTCGCGCTCGGGGCCGGGCTCCTGACCCTCGGCCTGACGACCGGCGAGCCCGTCCCGACGCTCGTGCTCAGTGCGGCTGGGCTGGTCGTCGGGATCACCGCGCTGCGGCGACTCACCCCGGCCGGGACGCTCGCGGCGCGACCCGTCCTGCCCGCCGCGATCCTGCTCCGCGGGATCCTGACCTGCGCCTTCTTCGGCGTCGATGCGTTCGTCGCGCTGACCCTGGTCGGCTGGCGGGGCCTGTCGGCCGCGGAGGCGGGACTCGCCCTGACGGCCGCGACCGTGACCTGGACCGGTGGCGCGTGGATCCAGGCCCGAGGTGCCTCGCGCTGGCCGACCGACCGCTTCGTCCGGGTCGGATTCGCCGTCGTCGTCGCCGGCCTCGCGTCGATGCTCCTCGTCCTGCGCACGGACGTCCCGTGGTTCGTCGCCATCCCGGCCTTCGGCGTGGCCGGGCTCGGGATGGGCCTGGCCTATTCGCCGCTGGCGCTCATCGTCCTGCGCGAGGCCCGCCCCGCGATGCAGGGCACGGCGACCAGTGCCCTCTCGTTGACCGACTCGTTGGGCACCGCGCTCGGGACGGGGATCTCCGGGGCGATCGTCGCGGCCAGCGTGCGATCGACCGGCCAGCCGGCGATGGGCCTCGCCGTCGCCTTCACGGTCGCGGTCGCCATCGGGCTCGGTGGCCTGCTGCTGACCGGGCGGCTCCGCCCTCGGGAGGTCCCGGCGTCAGTCCTCGCCCTGTCTCCGGCGTCGCCACCGACGTAGACGCGCGGGACGCCTGCGGTAGACTTCGGGCGCTCACGCGGCTGCTCACCGCCGCTGCGGGCCCGCTGATGGAGGCCCCGATATCGTGTCTGCCGAGGAGCTGCGCGCGAAGATCCGCGAGGTCCCCGACTTCCCGAAGCCGGGCATCCTCTTCTACGACATCACGACCCTGCTCAAGGACGCCGCGGCGTACAAGGAAGCCATCGACCTGATGCTCGCGCCGTACACCGGCGAACGCATCGACATCGTCGTCGGGATGGAGTCGCGCGGATTCATCTTCAGCGCCCCGATGGCATACCAGCTCGATGCGGGGCTGGTCCCCGTCCGCAAGCTGGGCAAGCTCCCGGCCGAGACGATCACCGTCGAATACGCGCTCGAGTACGGCTCGAACACGCTCGAGATCCACCGCGACGCCATCGCGCCAAGGCAGAAGGTGCTCATCGTCGACGACCTCCTCGCGACGGGCGGCACGGTCCATGGCACGATCGAACTCGTCGAGCGGCTCAAGGGCGAGGTCGTAGGTCTGGGCTTCCTCGTCGAGCTCGAGTTCCTCAAGGGTCGGGACCGGCTCGAGGGCCGGCGTGTCACGAGCGTGGTCAAGTACTGAACGAGACGCGCATCAAGCCCGGAGACAGATTGGCCGACCCTTCCAGCGACCCGACGACCGCCCCCCAGCCGGCGGAACCGGATGCGGCGACGCCGCAGCCGAAGACCGGCTCGGCTCCCGCGGTCGACCTCGGGCGACGGCGGTTCTTCCGTTCGTTCGCGGGCGAGGTCATCCAGACCGCGGTGTCGATGGCCGGTGCCGCGCAGGCGCTCCAGCAGGCCTCCGCCCAGGCGGCCAGCGCGATCCTCGACCCGGTCGGTGCCGCCAGGCTGCTCGGGCCGGCGGGCGACGACCCGAGCGGGACGCCCGGCGCGGGCAGCGGGCCGACCGGTTTCCGCACGCCGTTCCGCGAGGACGACGGTGTCCTCTACCTTATCGACCAGCGGCGCCTCCCCGACGCGCTCGTCGAGTACCGCTGCCGGTCGGCCGGTGAGGTGGCCTTCGCCATCCGCGAGATGATCGTGCGCGGGGCACCAGCGATCGGACAGGTCGCGGCCATCGGACTGGCGATGAGTGCCGAGAACCAGCGCGATGGCCGGCCATACGCTCGCAAGGCGACGATCCTCGGCTCGGCCAACGCCCTGATCAACGCCCGTCCCACGGCGGTCAACCTGCGCTGGGCGGTCGAACGCGTCCTGGCCCGCTACACGGAACTGGGCGAGCTGAGCGAGGACGGCGACGCGATCGCCGATTCGATGCGCGCGGAGGCCGACGCCATCGTCTTCGAGGCGACGACCGATCATGGTCGCCTGGCGGGGTTCGGCCTCGATCTGCTGCCGACGCCGGAAGGCCGGCCCGTGCGGATCCTTACCCACTGCAATACGGGCCCGCTCGCCTGCGGCCAGTACGGGACCGCGCTCGGGGTCGTCCAGGCGGCGCACCACGCTGAGCGGGACGTCTTCGTGTGGGTCGACGAGACACGGCCGTACCTCCAGGGTGCACGGCTCACGACCTGGGAGCTTGCCCAGGCCGGGGTCCCGCACGCCCTGCTCCCCGACGTGGCCGCCGGGCACCTGATGGCGCGCGGTGAGGTCGACGTCGTCCTCGTTGGCGCGGACCGGGTCGCCGCCAACGGCGACACGGCGAACAAGGTCGGCACGTACACGCTGGCCGTCCTTGCCGCCCGGCACGGCATCCCGTTCTACGTCTGCGCACCGACCAGCTCGGTCGATCTCGCGACCGCGGACGGATCCGCCATCGAGATCGAGGAACGCAAGGCCGACGAGGTCCTCGAGTTCCGTGGCGTCCGCATCGCCCCACCCGGCACGGACGTCCGCAATCCGGCCTTCGATGTCACCCCGATCGAGCTCATCACCGGGATCGTCACCGAGGAGGGGGTCGTGCACGCGCCCTTCGAGACCGGGCTGTGCGACGCCACCGATCGCGCCAGGGCGCGCTGGGCCGCGATGCCGGGCTTCCGGGCGATCCGTCCGGCGCCGGGCGCCGAAGCGGCGCCGCCCGCTACGGAGGCCGCCCCGGATGTCGCGACGCCCGCCATGCCCGCCGCCGAGCCGAGCGTCGTGGCCGACTGATGGCCACTGTCGCGGTAGGTCGGCGCGGCTCCATCGTCGCCCGCGGGACGACCGACAAAGCGCTGCTCGGCGCGTTCCTCGAGCGCGATCGGCTCTACGCCGCGTATGCCATCTGCGACCTCGAGGAACGGGAGTTCGCCCGAACCCGCTGGGGCGTGGCCTATGACGGTGAGGCCCCCATCGCGGTCGTGCTCGAGTACAGCGGCCCGACGCCCCAGCCGCTCTTCGCGATGGGCGACGAGGACGGGGTCGCGGTCGTCCTGCGCGACCTCATCCGACCGCGCGTCGCGTACGTCGCGGCGCGACCCTCGCTGATCTCCGCGGTCGAGACGGCCTACCGGGTCGACCCCGGTCCATCGATGGTTCGGATGTGGGTCGATCGAGCGCATTTCCGTCCGTACCCGGCGACCGTCCAGCGGCTCCTGCCGGCCGAGATCGGTGAGCTGAACCGTCTCTACCAGCTCGGGTTCGCGTCGTGGCTGCCCTCGGGCGCGGTCGCCGACGGGGTCTATTACGGCCTGCACGTCAACGGCCAGCTCGTGTCCGCGGCGGGGACCCACGTCGTCAGCCCGGGTGCCCGGCTGGCGGTCGTCGGCAACGTCCTGACCCACATCGACTACCGTGGTCGTGGCTTCGCGACCGCGGTGACCGGGGCCGTCACCGCCGACCTGTTGCGGACCTGCGACCAGGTCGTCCTCAACGTCCGCGCCGACAACCCGCCAGCGCTCAACGCCTACCGCCGCCTCGGCTATCTCGAGCACATGCGCTTCGAGGAGCGGCTGGTCCACCGGCTCGGCTCGCCGTGGCCGGACCTCGCCGCATCGGTCCGGCGTTTCTTCAACCGCAAGGAGATCGATCCTCGATGACCACCGCCACCACATCGCCCGCCCACGACGTCACCGACCTCGGCCTGGCCGCCGAGGGCGTTCGACGCATCGAATGGGCGGAGCGCGAGATGCCAGTCCTGCGCCTCATCCGCGAGCGCTTCGAGCGCGACCGGCCGCTCGACGGGTTGCGCATCGGCGCCTGCCTGCACGTCACGACCGAGACGGCCAACCTGATGCGCACGCTCAAGGCGGGCGGCGCCGAGGTCGTCCTGGCGGCGAGCAACCCGCTCTCGACCAAGGACGATGTCGCGGCCGCGCTCGTCGCGGAATACGGGATCGCCGTCTACGCGCGACGTGGCGAGGATCGGGACACCTACTACGCGCACCTGGACGCGGTCGCGGACTCGCATCCGCAGCTGACGATGGACGACGGTTGCGACCTCGTTTCGCTCCTCCACAGCTCGCGGGCCGCGCAAGTGGCCGAGGTCCTGGCCGGGACCGAGGAGACGACGACCGGCGTCATCCGCCTGCGGGCGATGGCCGCCGACGGCGCGCTCGGCTTCCCCGTCATCGCGGTCAACGAGGCCCAGACCAAGCACCTCTTCGACAACCGCTACGGGACGGGCCAGAGCACGCTCGACGGGATCCTGCGGGCGACCAACATCCTCATCGCCGGCCGCAAGGTCGTCGTCGCGGGCTATGGCTGGGTCGGCAAGGGCATCACCTCGCGGATGGACGGCCATGGCGCGCACGTGGCGGTCATCGAGGTCGATCCGGTCCGCGCCCTCGAGGCGCTGATGGACGGATTCGCGGTGATGACCGCGGCCGAGGCGGCCGCCTGGGGGGAGCTGTTCATCACCGCGACCGGCAACATCAACGTCTTCCGGCGCGAGCACTTCGAGGCGATGGGCGACGGCGCGATCATGGCCAACTCGGGCCATTTCGATGCCGAGCTCGATCTGGCCGCGCTCCGGGCGCTCGCCGAGGGCCACGTCCGCGAGGTCCGCGACAACGTCCAGGAGTTCGATCTCGGCGGCAAGAAGCTCAACCTCATCGCCGAGGGTCGGCTGGTCAACCTCGGCGCCGCCGAAGGCCATCCGGCGGCGGTGATGGACATGAGCTTCGCCAACCAGGCGCTCTCGGCCGAATACGTGGCGCAACATCACGCTGAGCTGGAGCCGAAGGTCTACATCGTGCCCGAGGCGATCGACGCCGAGGTCGCGCGGCTGAAGCTCGCTGCCCTCGGCATCGTGCTCGATCCGATGACCCCCGAACAGGCCGAGTACGTCGCGTCCTGGCAGCACGGCACCTGAGCGCCGATGCTCCAGCCCGTGAGCGTCGCCCCGTATGGGGCCTGGACGTCGCCGATCCGGATCGACGACGTGGTCGGTGACGTCATCACGCTCGCCGAGCCGTGGGTGGACGGCGACGACGTCTTCTGGATCGAGGGCCGACCCGCCGAGGGCGGCCGTCGGGTCCTCGTCCAGGCGGCGGCGGACGGCTCGACCGCGGACCTGACCCTGCCGCCGTTCAACGTCCGCAACCGTGTCCACGAATACGGCGGTGGCTCGTACGTGGTGACGGGAGGCGTCGTCGTCTTCTCCGATTTCGCCGATGGGCGTCTCTACCGGCTCGATCCGGGCGCGAAGGCCGCCGTGCCGATCACCCCGGTCGGGCCATGGCGCTACGCCGACCTTCGGCCGGACGTCGCCCGCCGCCGCTTCTACTCCGTCCGCGAGGATCACAGCGGCGAGGGGGAGGCGAGGAACACGATCGTCGCGGTCCCGCTCGATGGCGGCGAGCCGACCGTCCTCGTGGCCGGCCCGGACTTCGTCGCCGCGCCCCGACTCTCGCCCGACGGGACGCAGCTGGCCTGGCTCGAATGGGACCACCCCGACATGCCCTGGGACGCCACGCGCCTGCGGGTCGCCCCGGTCGCGCCGGATGGGACATTGGGGGAGTCCTCGCTTGCCGCCGGTGGCCCGGATGAATCGATCGTCCAGCCCGAGTGGTCGCCCAACGGCACGCTCCATCTCATCAGCGATCGGAGCGGATGGTGGAACCTCTACCGGGTCGTCGAGGGCCCGCGACTCGAGCCGCTCGCGCCGATGGAGGCGGAGTTCGCCGATCCCGCCTGGACCTTCGACCGCTCCTCCTACGGCTTCCTCGCCGACGGCGCGATCGTGGCGATCGCCCGGGCCGGCGGTCGCGATCACCTGTACCGGATCGAGCCCGGTCGGCTCATCGGCGAGGTCGAGCTGCCGTTCACCGAGCTCGAGACGCTGCGCGCGACGCCGCGGACCATCGTCGCGCTCGCCGGCGCGCCCGGCGATCCCTGGATCGTCGCCCGATTCGACCCGGTCACCCTCGCCGCGGCCGGCGTCCTGCGTCGGGCGAGCACGATCGCGTTCGACCCGGCGATCATCTCGCGGCCGGAGTCGATCGAGTTCCCGACCACCGGCGGACGGACCGCGCACGCGCACTACTATCCGCCGACCAACCCCGACTTCGTGGGTCCGCCCGGCGAGAAGCCGCCGCTCGTCGTGCTCACCCACGGCGGACCTACCTCCAACGCGCTGACCTCGCTCGACCTGGTCAAGCAGCTCCAGACCAGCCGCGGGATCGCCGTCGTCGACGTCGATTACGGCGGCAGCACGGGCCACGGCCGCGACTACCGGGGGCGGCTCGATGGCGCCTGGGGGATCGTCGACGTCGACGATTCCGTCGCGGCCGCACGCTTCCTCGTCGACCGCGGCGACGTCGATCCAGATCGACTGGCCATCGCCGGGGGGAGTGCCGGCGGCTACACGACCCTGGCGGCGCTCGCCTTCCGGGACGTCTTCGCCGCCGGGATCAGCCTGTTCGGGATCGGCGATCTCGAGCTCCTCGAGGTGGCGACACACAAGTTCGAATCGCGCTATTCGCGGCGACTCGTCGGGCCCTACCCGGAGGCGGTCGACGTCTATCGCGAACGCTCACCCAACAACTTCCCCGAAGCGTTCTCGAGTCCGGTCCTCATCCTCCAGGGGCTCGACGACCGTGTCGTGCCCCCGGCCCACGCCGAATCGATCGTCGCCGCGCTGGCCCGCAAGGGGATCCCGTACGCGTACCTCGCGTTCGAGGGCGAGGGCCATGGGTTCCGCGGCGCGCACGCCCTGCGCCGGACCCTCGAGGCGCAGCTATCGTTCCTCGGCCAGGTCTTCGGCTTCCAGCCAGCCGATCCGATCGAGCCGCTCGAGATACAGGGTCTCGCGGCCTGGCGGGCGAGCCACCCAAGACGGGTCACCGTGCCCGCCGCCTCGACCGCGGAGCCCGCCCAAGCCGAGGCCTGATCGGCTCGGCCGGACGCGGCCGTGCTAGGCTTCCGGGCCATGAGCATCGTCGACGCGGCGCACTACCTGTTCACCTCCGAATCGGTCACCGAGGGCCATCCTGACAAGATGTGCGACCAGGTCTCCGATGCGATCCTGGATGCGATCATCCGCGAGGATCCCAACGCTCGGGTGGCGTGCGAGACGGCGACGACCACGGGTTTGGTCGTGGTCCTGGGCGAGATCTCGACGACGACCTACATCGATATCCAGGCCGTCGTCCGCGACACCGTCCGGGACATCGGCTACACCCGCGCCGACTACGGTTTCGACTACCTGACGTGCGGCACCCTGATCTCGGTCAAGGAGCAGTCGCCCGACATCGCCCAGGGCGTCGACGCGGCGCTCGAGGTCCGCGACGATGCGGCGTCCGCCTTCGAGCTCGGGGCGGGCGACCAGGGGATGATGTTCGGCTTCGCCTGCAACGAGACGCCCGAGCTCATGCCGCTGCCCATCGCGCTCGCCCACCGGATGGCCCGCCGGCTGGCCGAGGTCCGCAAGTCGGGTGAGCTGCCGTATCTGCGGCCCGACGGCAAGACGCAGGTCACGATCGAGTACGAGCACGGTGTCCCCAAGCGGGTCAGGACGGTGGTCGTAGCCGCCCAGCACGACCCGGACATCCGGGCCGAGCGCCTGCGCTCCGAGATCATCGAGACGGTCATCCGCCCGACCATCCCGGCCGGCCTGCGCGAGACGGACCCGATCATGCACGTCAATCCGACTGGCCGGTTCGTGCTCGGCGGCCCGATGGGCGATGCCGGCCTGACCGGCCGCAAGATCATCGTCGACAGCTACGGCGGGATGGCCCGGCATGGCGGCGGCGCCTTCTCGGGCAAGGATCCGACCAAGGTCGACCGGTCCGCGGCGTATGCCGCGCGCTGGGTGGCCAAGAACGTGGTCGCGGCGGGGCTCGCCGACCGGTTCGAGGTCGAGGTCGCCTACGGCATCGGGATCGCGCGCCCGATCAGCTTCTCGGTGGACTCGTTCGGGACAGGGCGGATCGACGATGAGAGGATCCAGGCGCTCATCGAGCACCACTTCGACCTGCGCCCGGCGTCGATCATCGCGGCACTCGACCTGCGCCGGCCGATCTACCGCCAGACCGCATCGTACGGTCACTTCGGACGGCCGGACCTGGACCTGCCCTGGGAGCGGACCGACAAGGCGGCGCTGCTGGCCAGCGACGCGGGGCTGCCGGTCCCGGTCGCCGCGGCCTGACAGCGAGCCGATCCGCCAGGGTGCGCTGACGCCCTAGACTGAGCGGCGCATGTACGCCGTGATCCTGGCCGGTGGGGGCGGCACCCGCCTCCATCCGCTCAGCCGACCCGAGCGCCCCAAGCCCTTCCTACCGCTGCTCGACGACCAGTCGCTCCTCCAGCGGACGGTCCAGCGCGTGGCCGGGCTGACCGACGACGTGACGGTCGTCACCGACCGGCGCTACGAGCGGCTCGTCCGCGAGCAGGTGCCGACCGCCGCGATCGTCGTCGAGCCGCTCGGGCGGAACACGGCGGCCGCGATCGCGCTGGCGGCGCTCGTCATCGATCGCCACGAGGACGAGGTGATGCTCGTCCTGCCGGCCGACCAGACGGTCGAGCAAGGGGAGGTCTTTCGCGACGTCCTCCGCCGGGCCGAGCACCTGGCGGTCGGGTCGTTCGGCGTCGAGGATCCGCTCGTCACCCTCGGCACGCAGGTCGACCGGCCCGCGACGGAGTACGGCTACCTCATCCCGGACCTGGCCCGCGGCGAGACGAACCGGGGCCTGCGTGCCTACCCGCTCGTCCGCTTCGAGGAGAAGCCAAAGCCCGCCCGGGCCGAGGAGCTTGCGAAGCAGGAAGGCGTGGCGTGGAACGCGGGCATATTCCTGTGGCGGCGCCGGGCGATCACCGCGGCCCTCGGGCGCTACACCGGCCTCCTCCAGTCGCTTGGCCCGATGGCCGGGACGCCGACCAGCCTCGAGCGTGCCTACGAGGCGATCCAGCGCCCGATCTCGATCGACTACGCCGTGATGGAAGGTGCCGCCCAGAGCGGCCAGGTGGTCATGGCCTCGATGGACGTGGGCTGGTCGGACCTCGGGTCGTGGACCGCGCTCCTGGCAGCGCTCGGGGCGCGCGGCAGCGGCGCGGTCGTCCAGGCCGGCGAGACCGTCCAGGTCGAACGCGACGACCTCATCGTCCGGCGGATCGGAGATCGGCTTGGGGTCATCGCGCCACTCGAGCAGGGTAGGATGACCGCCGCGCAGCCCATCGCGGTCCTGCGCGGGACGGGCCCGGACCGGACCCTCGTCGAGCAGCTCCTCGAACGATGCGCCGAACCCGAGGCCTGACGTGACCCTCAGCGGCCCATCGCCGGCGGCGCCGCCCGCGCCGACGACCATCGTCTTCGGCACTGACGGCTGGCGCGCGCGCATCGCCGACGAGTTCACCTACGACAACGTCCGCCGCTGTGCCGATGGCGTCGCGGAGTACGTGGTGGGCCGCGGCGAGGCGGCCAAAGGCGTGGTCATCGCCTACGACCGCCGCTTCTCGTCGGAGTTCTTCGCCATCGCGGCGGCCGAGGTCCTGCTCGCGCGCGGTATCCCGGTCGCGTACGCGGTCCACGCCGTCCCGACGCAGATGAGTTCGTTCGAGGTGATCGAGCGGGGCGCCGCGGCCGGGATCGTCATCACGGCCAGTCACAACCCGTGGGTCGACAACGGCTTCAAGGTCAAGGCCCCGACGGGCGCCGCGGCCGGTGCCGAGATCCTCGGCGTGATCGAGGCCCGGCTCGCGACCAACAGCGGCATCGGGATCGACCGAAGGCCGTTCGCCGACGCCGAGGCGGCCGGTCTCGTCGAACGGTTCGACCCGTACGAAGGCTACGAGCGGCATGTCCGGAGCACGCTCGATCTCGAGGCGCTGCGGGCGGCCGACGCCTCGATCCTGGTCGACCCGATGTGGGGCGCGGGGAGCGGCTGGCTGTCGCGCCTCCTCGGTGGCGGCCGGATCCGCGTCCGCGAGATCCATCAGGAGCGAAACCCGTACTTCGGCGGGGTCAACCCCGAGCCCATCCGGCCCAACATCGACGAAGCGCTCGAGATCCTTGCCGGCGGCGGATTCGACCTCGGGCTCTTCCTCGATGGCGACGCCGACCGGGCGGGTGCCGCCGACGAACGCGGGACGTTCATCCACCAGCTCCAGGTCACCGGCCTCCTGATGTACTACCTCGCCGAGCACCGCGGCATGCGCGAGCCGGTCGTCGTCAGCATCAACAACACCTCGATGGCCGAGCGGCTGGGGAAGCACTACGGCATCCCGACCTACGAGACCCCGGTCGGCTTCAAGTTCATCGGGCCGAAGATGATCGAGACTGGCGCGATGATGGGCGCCGAGGAATCGGGCGGCTTCGGGTTCGGGGTCCACCTGCCCGAGCGCGACGGTGTCTACGCCGACCTGATGCTCCTCGATCTCTTCCTGCGCGAGCGAGCGGCCGGGCGCTGGCCGGTGTCACGCGCCCTCGAACACTTCCACGAGCTCGCCGGACCCTCCTGGTACCGGCGCATCGACGTCCATGTCGAGCGCGCAGCGTACCCGGAGACGAAACGCCGCCTGCTGGTCGATCTCCGGGCCGAGGCGCCGGTCGAGCTGGCCGGGCAGCGGGTCGTCCGGACATTGCCCCTCGAGACGGGCGACGGCTTCAAGTTCTGGATCGCCGACGGCTCGTGGCTCCTGATCCGGACGTCGGGCACCGAGCCGCTCGTCCGCGTCTACACCGAGGCGACCTCCGAATTGACCCAGGAAGCCCTGCTCGCGGCCGGCGAGCGCCTGGTCCGTGGCGGATGAGCAGGGGTTCGCGGGATGCGGTCAGACGGGTGGAGAAGCCCTGGGGCCATGAGCTCATCTGGGCCCACACCGACCGCTACGTCGGCAAGATCCTGGTCATCGAGGCCGGCAAGCGGCTCTCGCTCCAGCGGCACCTCGTCAAGGACGAATCGATCTACGTGACGAGTGGCCGGTTGCGACTCCACCTCGAGGACGACGCCGGGACCGTCCGCGTCGAGGAGCTCGTGACGGGGGATCACCGCCACGTTCCGACGGGCCGGATCCACCGCTACGAGGCGATCGAACGGACCGAGCTGATGGAGGTCTCGACGCCGGAACTCGACGACGTGGTCCGTCTCGAGGACGACTTCGGGCGCGAAGGTACCAGCGCCCCCTGACCGTCGGACCATGCCCGAATAGGATGGATTCATCGCTTTTCGGACGGCTCGATGGGTGTACTCTTCACCCAACGCGACCGCCATCACCGGTCGAGGTGCATGACCGGACGGCGGCCCCGCGAGCGCCCGAGACGGGCGACGGAGGTAGCGCCGCGATGCACAGCTCATTGATCGGCAAGGTCGAGAAGGCGAATCGCTACGCGCGGGAACTCGATCGAATCACGATCGACCGTCTCTCGCTCACGTTCCGTGGCGATAACGACACCCATCACATCGGTCTCGACGCCGGTCAGTGGCGATGCACCTGCCACTATTTCGAGAGTTGGGGGTCGTGCGTCCACCTTCTAACCCTCCAGAAGGTGTTCGGCGTGATGCTGCCCGAGGAAGCGCAGGTCTCGATCTTCGCCGCCGCGGAGCCCGTCACCGCCTGAAGGCTCCCCCCTGGATCCCTAGCGCCGCCAGGCCACGACGGCACCCTTCGCGCTACCGATCTTCGGCGTTCCGACGCGGCGCCAATCCGAGCCCCCGTCATGGACGGCCAGGCTGACCATCCCGTCGGCGGCCTGCCAGGCGATGACGAGCCGCTGCCCCGATGTGTCGAGCGCGAAGGCGATCGCCGTCGTCGAGCCACTTGGCGGGGTGATCGACGCGATCGACGATCCGTCGCCACTGAGCCAGCCCGCCGTGTCGCGGATCACGACCGGGGCGCCCTGGCCGGCCATCGTCGCGACGCGCCGGCCGTTCGCCGAGGTCGCCAGGAGCCGGGCCCCCGACGGGCCGTCGCTCAGCTCGCCGCTCCCGGTGTCCACGATGGTCGCGATCGGCGCCGCGGCGTCGCCGGTCACGATGACGAGCCGGCTGCCATCGATCCAGGCCGGCGGGGCGGCCACCACCGAACGGTCGATCGGGATCTCGAGAGCGGTCCCGAGCGACGGATCGATGAGCACGACCTTGATGCCGTCGCCCGACACGAGGTCGCCGGCCAGGGTGGCGAACCAGCCGCCGTCGGGGTCCCAGGTCGCGAAGTAGTCGGGGCCGGCCTGGGCGCCCCCGGTCGGCACGACCGCCTTGACGGCCCGCCAGGCGAGGGTCTTGCCGAGACGGACGGGGTCGCTCGTGGCGAGCTTGCCCGAGGTCTGGGTAGCTGCGAGGACATCGGCCCGCCCGGTCGCGATCCAGGTCGTCCCGCCCTTTGGGAGGGTGATCGGGACGCCTTCCGTCCCGGTCGTGTCCCAGCCCATCAGGGTCGTCACATCGCCGTTCCCGACCAGGGCGACCAAGCCGCTGGGGGGTGTCCCGGCGGACGCCCCGGGGTTCGTGCAAGCCGACAGCGCGACCGCCGAGGCGAGGATCAGCGCCGCGCCGAGGGCGCGGCGCCGGCGTGCCGGGCTGGAGGAGCGGAACGGCTTCGGCATCGGCGTGGGAAGTGTGCCACGCCGATGCCGGACCTCAACGGACCGTGACCTGCCAGTAGTAGGCGGCGGAGCCACGGCCGTTCGCGAACTGGACCGTCACCTGGACCGACCAGGTCCCGGGCGGGGGCGGGCTGAACGTGACTGGTATTGCGCCCTGGCCCAGTCCGACCGCGTCGGCGGCGTCGGACGTTCCTGCCGCCGCACGTCTGGCGGTCCAGCCGGCGACGCCGGGATCCGTGGCGAACGAGACGGTCATCCGCTCGGCCGTGCCGACGGTGACGGGCGCGCCCGGCAGCCACGGGCTGTCCGAGCCGCCACCGTTCCAGGTGAACGAGCCGAGTCGGCCGGTCACCGGGTCGCCGCCCTCGACCGCCAGCGAGGCGGCCGGAGGCTCGGCCATCGAGGGAGCGGCGGTCGGCTGGACCGTGGGCCGCGCGGTCCTGACGGGCGCCACGGACGCGAGGCCCGTCGGAGGCGGCCCGCTCGGTCCGCCGGCGCTGCAGGCTGCCATCAGCAGGGCTAGCGTGACAGCGGTCGCGGACGACCGCCAGAGGGACCGAGCGGGCACGGATCGACCTCCTTCCATGGTCAGGAACACACGACGTACGGACGTTTTCCGAGGGCGATGACCCCCGGGCACCCGCTGACCGTGACGCGGATCGTGGCCGAGCTGTCGCCGTTGATGCCTTCGGTGGTTGGCGTCGCGAAGACCGCGCGATAGTCGGTGTCAGCCCCGGGTCGCTGGCCAAGGACGTAGGTCCCCGCCGTCGAACCGATCGGCATCGTCCCGATCGACGTCCACGACGTCGCACCGGGCGCCCGACGCTGGAGCGTCACGGTCCGCCCGCTGACCAGGTTCCCGCCGAGACGCCGGTACGAAGCGGCGCCGTAGACCTGGAGCGTGGCCGTCAGCGTTGTGGTCCCGCCCGAGACGAGGGCCGTCGGCGATGCCGTGAGCGTCAGGACCGTCGTGAGATCGAGGCAGGTCGAGTACTTGGCGCTCCAGCTCTGCATGTCGTACAGCATCTGGAGGGTCGCGATGTCGCAGCGCCCGAACGCGTGCGCGTTCCAGCCCGACGACGGCTTCGTCCGTGAGTAGGTCTGGACGACGGCATCGAGGTAGTCGGAGTCGTCGGCGTGGTTGACGTGGTGGTCGAGACCCTCGACATGACCCATCTCGTCGAGTGTGATCGTCTCCGCGTCGTAGCAACCGTTCGGCGCCGTGCTGTACGCCTGGCACCATTTGAGCGTCCCCCAGTCGAACACGTGGCCCTGCTCGCGCAGCCAGATCGTGAACCCGCTGGGCACGTTACGCGTGAAGCACGCCAGGCCGTTGACGCCGCACGTGGCGCCTGCCCCGTAGCCGATCGGGTTCGACCCCGAGGCGGTGTAGCTGAAGGTTGCGGCCCTGGACGCGCGGCTCGCATTGGCGTCCGCTGCCGCCGCGTTGATGGCCGACTTGATCACGGACGCAGGCTCGGCGCCTCCTCACCAACGATAGGCAAGGACCTGGTTCTGCCCGAATGCGCCGCCGAGGATGGGATCCGGTGCGTGCGCCGTGGCCCATCCGACCAGCGTGGTCAGGGCCACGGCGAGCGTGCCAAGGCCCGCGATCCATCGATGCGGGGAACGCAGCGAGCGTCGGGAGCGGATCATCGCGAGACCTCATCGAGCGGGACGGTCGTGCCGTCCGGGATGCGGCGGAGCTGGGGGTGGCCGGAGTGGCCATCGGCCGGGATCCGCGCCTCTGGGGCCAGGAGGACCCAGCCACGCGGCGTGCGCGTCGCGGCAGCGGCCTGGTCGGCCGACGGAAGGAGCCGGAGGTCGTCGGGGATCAGCCCAAGATCCAGCGCCGCGCCCGTATCGAGCGCGACGGACCGCAGCCCACGACCGCCGCCGAGCGGTGCCTCGAGGACGAGCCGGGCACCGTCCGGCGTCGAGGCGAGGACCGCCAAGCCGGCGGCCGAGGCGAGGACCCGGCGATCGCCGGTGGCCAGGTCGCTCGAGACGATCGGGCAGGGGAGGCCGCGGCATGCCTCGTACGTCACCAGGTGGTCGCCGTCGAGGCCGACGAGGACCCCGAGATCCGGCCCGTCGAGCGTCCTTGTCGGCCCATCGAAGGGAGTGACGACGCGCGTTCGACAGGCGAGTTCGCCGCAGGCCTGGACGGCGAGGCGGTCGCCCGCCAGGTCCCACGCGAACTCGGTCGAGAACGTGCGGCCGAATCGCGGGTCTGGCGCGAGCGCTGGGAGGACGCGATGCGCGGGGGCCCGACCGTCGGTCGGCCGGAGCCAGACACCGAGGTCCGCCCGGGTGGCCCGGTCGACGCGGGCCTCGTAGATGCCCGAACCGGCCGGATCGATCGTCGCGCGTCGGATGACCGCGCGATCCTCGGCCATCGACCACGAGCAACCGAACCCGACGTCGAGCGCTTCTAGCCGGGACATCGCGCCGTCATCCGAGCCGACGAGGACGACGCGACCGAACGGGCCTGCGGCGAAGGATTCGGCCGCCAGATCGAGGGTCCGGGCGATCGGGTCGCCATCTCGGCCGAATGCGAGTCGCTGGCCGTGCAGCGCCCCGGCGCCGTCGAGCAACGAGTCCAGGCGGAACCAGGGCGCTCCCCGGATGCTCGCAATGGTCGGCGCGTCCACCTGCTTGGCGGCCGCGATCCGCTCCGCTGGCGGACCGGCGCAGACCCGGGGCGTCCATGGCCGCGGCCCCGCGCCCGATGTGGTGGATGCGATGAACCCGACAGCCCCGAGGCGACGACGCCCGGCCCGATCCAACGCAGCCATCGTGACTCCACCATGACGGTTGACCTCCTCCGGCGGATGGACAGTGGCGGGAGGAGGGCGAGGCAACGATCCTCGCACGCGGCCCTTACCTCGGGCTTATGTGCGACCGCGCCGCACGCCGGTGCGCGCTGGATCGGCCCTGTGCTACGGTTTGCGAGACAGCTTCTGTCACACGCCGTCGAGTCGCGAAGCCGGTGAGATCCCGGCACAGTCCCGCTACGGTGAACGCCCTTCGGGGGCGCAAGTCCGGTCGCCGACTCCACGGTGCATGCTCGAACCTTCGAGAGAAAGGTAGGCAGGACCGTGAACTCCACCGGCTAGACCCCTCGTTCGACTCGTTCGAACCGAGGGGTTCGCGATTCCTCGCGACCCCTCCGACCGCCTCATTCGCTCGGAGGTCCCGACGTGTCCCCGTCTCACAGGTCCTTTGGTCGCCCGGCGCCGTCGCGCGCCGTGGTCGCCTTCCTCGCCGCCTTCGCCCTGCTGCTGGCCGCCTGTTCGAGCGGCGTCGCGACGTCGCCCGCGTCGAGTCCCTCGACCGCCGCATTGGCCAGCGCCACCTCGGCGGCGACGGCAGCCCCGACCCCGAGTCCGTCGCCCGCCCCGGCCTTCCCGGTCACGGTCAACGATGACGAGGGCACCGCCGTCGCGATCCCGACAGAACCCCAAAAGATCGTCTCGCTGACCCCGGCCGTCACCGAGACCCTGTTCGCGGTCGGGGCGGGAAGCCGGGTCGTGGCAACGGACGACGCCAGTGATTTCCCGGCCGCGGCCAAGGCCCTGCCGCACGTCGTCACCTTCGGGACCGTCGATGTCGAGAAGATCGTCAGCCTCGATGCCGACCTGGTGATCGCCGGCGGCGCCGGGTTCACCTCGGCCGATGCCATCACCAAGCTCCGCTCCCTCAAGGTCCCGGTCCTCGTGGTCTCGAGCACCACGATCGACACCATCTACGCCGACATCCAACTGGTCGGGACCGCCATCGGCGATGCCCGCGCTGCGACCGCACTTGTCGGCACGATGCGCACCGATATGACGGCCATCGGCGCGGCCGCCAAAGCCGCCGCCGGCAAGGCCGGCGTCCCACCCCGGGTCTTCTACGACGTCGGTTACATCGATACGACCGGCCAGATCTACGGTCCAGGCAAGGGCTCGTTCCTGGCCGAGATGCTCGACATGCTCGGGGTGGACGTCATCACCGGCGACGCGACCACCTACGAGATCCCCCTTGAGATGCTCATCCAACGGGATCCGCAGTTGATCATCCTAGGCGTCAACGCGTTCTACATGCCGACGCCCGCGATCATCGCCAAGCGGAACGGCTGGAAGGCACTCACGGCGGTCAAGACCGGCGACATCCGATCGGTGACCGACACCGAGATCACCCGGCCGGGCCCAAGACTGCCGATCGGGATGCGTAACCTGGCTCTGGCCATGTACCCCGGCCTCGTGATCCCGTCGCCCGCGCCATCCTCGGCGCCCTAGCGGCCATCGATGGCGACGAGCACGATCCCCGCGGAGATCCGGCCGGTCGGCCTGGCCGGCCGGATCCGGGGGCGGCCCGGGACGATCGCGCTGGTCGGCGTCGGCCTGCTGGCGCTCGCGTTGCTGGCCGGGGTGACCGTCGGGTCTACGCAGATCGGCCCCGGAGACACGATCGGGGTCATCCTGCATCGGCTCTTCGGGCTCGACCTGGGCGGCCGCTGGACGACCGCCACCGAGACGATCGTCTGGGAGCTGCGCCTGCCGCGCGCGCTCACAGCCGGGCTGGTGGGCGCCGGTCTGGCGGTCGCGGGCGCGACCTTCCAGGGCATCGTCCGCAACCCGTTGGCCGACCCGTATGTGCTGGGGACCTCGTCGGGTGCCGCGCTCGGGGCCGCGCTGGCCATCCTCCTGCCGGTCGGCGTCACGGTCTTCCAGTTCGGGCTGGTCAACGTCTGGGCGTTCGTCGGCGCGCTGGCCGCGGCGCTGCTCGTCTTCCGGCTCGGTGGCGCCGGCGGCGCCGGCGGGATGACCCGGCTGCTGCTCACCGGCTACGCGGTGGGATCCGTCCTCGCGGCCCTCCTGACGATGGCGATGTACGTCTCCGGGACCAACCTCCGGACGATCTTCTCGTTCCTGCTCGGCGGCCTCGCGGCCGCTTCGTGGGAGCGCCTGATCGTGGCCGCCCCGGTCATTCTCGGGGCGTGCCTCCTCATCGGGCTTCGGGCCCGATCGCTCGACGGGCTGCTGCTTGGCGACTCGGCGGCCGGTCACCTCGGGGTGGACGTGAGGCGCGAGCGGGGCATCCTGCTCATCCTGGCGACGATGGCGACGGCCGCCGCGGTCGCGATCACGGGGCTCATCGGCTTCGTCGGTCTCGTGGTCCCGCATGTCGTCCGGCTGCTCGTCGGGGCATCCGCTCGACGGGTCGTGCCCATCTCGGCCATCGTCGGGGCGATCCTGCTGACCCTGGCCGATCTCGTGGCGCGGTTGCTCGGGGACCTTCCGGTCGGGGTGGTCATGGCGATCCTCGGGGCCCCGTTCTTCCTGCTCCTGCTCCACCAGACCCGCTCGGGTTATGAACTGTGAACCCGATCCTTGCGGCTGACGCGGTCACGGTCGCATTCGGCGATCGCACGATCCTGGCCGACGCCAGCCTCTCGCTCCAAGCGGGCGAGCGGGTCGCCCTGGTCGGGCCGAACGGTGCCGGCAAGTCGACCCTGCTTCGGGTCCTGACCGGTGTCCTTCAGCCGCGTCGGGGAAACGTGACCCTCCGGAGCGAGGCCATCCGGACCCTCGATCGGAAGGCCGTCGCCCGGGCGATCGCCGTCGTCCCCGAGCCGACCCAGCTGCCGTTCGCGATGACTGTGCGCGAGGTCGTCGCCCTGGGGCGCCTGCCGCACGATCCACCCCTCAGTGGGTCGCGCCAGATCGACGACGATGCGGTCGAGGCCGCGATGGAGCGGGTCGGGGTCGGTCCGCTCGCCGAGCGTGATGCCCGCCGCCTGTCGATGGGCGAGCGTCAGCTCGTCTTCGTCGCCATCGCCCTGGCGCAGGCTGCCCCGATCCTGGTCCTCGATGAGCCCACCGCCCACCTGGATATTCGCCACCAGGTCGAGGTCATGCAACTGCTCGTCGACCTCAACGAACGCGACGGCGCGACGATCGTCGCGGTCCTCCACGACCTCGCGCTCGCGGCCAACTTCTTTCCCCGGGTGGCGCTCATGCGGGCCGGCCGCATCGTCGCCGACGGCCCCCCGGCGAGGACCCTTGACGCCGGTCACATTCGCGGCGTCTTCGGGGTGGATCCCGCGCTCGTCCGGCTGCCGATCGGGGCCGGCTGACCATGGCCATCCGGATGCCGCCACGCCCCGGGGTGACCGCCGGGGCCACGATCGGGGTCGTCGGAACGTTCCGGGCCGCCCTTGCGCTGCTCACCCGGCTCCCCGTCCGCCCGGGCGAGGGCATGGCGACCGGGGCTGCCGCCTTCCCGGTCGTCGGCCTCGTGGTCGGGTTCTCCGGTCTCGTCCCGCTCGTCCTCGGGGCGGCGGCCGAGCCCTTCCTGGCGGGCCTGCTGGCCGTGGCGGCGATGACGCTGCTCACCGGTGCGCTCCACCTCGACGGGCTGGCCGACACGGCGGACGCACTCCTGGCACCAGACCCGACCACCGCAGAGCGCGCCCGCAAGGACCCGGCGGTCGGGCCGGGCGGGGCAGTGGCGCTGATCCTCGTGCTGGGGGTCGAGGTCGCGGCACTGGCCAGCCTCGTGACATCCGCCGGCGTCGCGACCGCCGGGGCGGCGCTCGTCGTCGCGGCGGTCGTGGCCCGGACCCTGCCGGTGGTCGCCGCCGTCCTCGCCGGATCCGGGGTGGCGGGTGGTGGCTCCGGCGGATGGTTCGTCGCGCGGGTCGGGCGGGGCGATGCCGTCGTGGCGGTCATCGTGGCCGTCCTCGTGACAGCCGGTCTTGCCCTGGCCATGCGTTCGCTCGGGGTCGCGCTGGGCGGGCTGGTCGGAGCCGGCGCTGGGCTGGCCATCGCCGGCGCGATCGTTCGGGGCCGGCGACAACTCGACGGTGATGGGCTGGGCGCGATCATCGAACTGACGATGGCCGCGTCGCTCGCGGCTGCCGCCTTCGCGACGTGAGCGACCGACGGCATGGCTGACCCCCTGATCCTGGCGCTCGGTGGCACCCGCAGCGGCAAGAGCTGGTTCGGTCTGGCCGTCGCGAAACGGTTGGCCGGCGACGGAGGCCGTGTCTGGTTCCTGGCGACCGCCTGGCCGGGCGACCCCGAGCTCGATGACCGGATCGCCCGCCACCGCGCGGCCCGCCCGGCGTCGTGGCCGACGGTCGAGGTGGGGACGGACCTCGTCGGCGCGCTCGCCCGCACGACGCCGGACGAGCCGGTCCTGATCGACGGTTTCACGCTGTGGCTGAGCGCGCTCCTCGGCGACGACGCCCCTTCGATCGACCCGATCCTCGACAGCCCGGTCGCTGCGGCCCTGGCCGCCATCGCGGCCCGGCCCGGCCCGGTCGTCGTGGTCAGCGACGAGGTCGGGTCGGGGATCGTCCCGATGCATGCCGGCGCGCGTGCGTACCGGGACCTCGTCGGCATCGCCCATCAGCGGCTGGCCGGATCGGCCGACGAGGTCCATCTCCTCGTGGCCGGCCTTCCGATAACCCTGAAGGGCGGCGGTGCGTCGTGAGCGGGGCTGACAGGGTCGACTCGGCGGCGGAGGCGAGCCTGCGGTCCGACCTGGCCACCATCCGGCCGCTCGACGCCGAAGCGATGGCGGCGGCCGCGGCCCATCTCGACCGGCTGACGAAGCCGCCGGGGAGCCTGGGTCGGCTCGAAGCGCTGGTCATCCAGCTGGCCGGGATCACCGGTCGGGCCGACGCCCCGGTGGGTGCCCGGGCGATCGTGGTGGCCGCCGCCGATCACGGGGTCGCGCAGCGCGGCGTCTCGGCGTACCCGGCCGAGGTGACGGCCCAGATGGTGGCCAACTTCGTGGCGGGCGGCGCCGCCATCAACGTCCTCGCCGCATCGGTCGGCGCCCGGGTCGTGGTCATCGACGCGGGCGTCGCGGGACCGATCCCGACCGCCGTCCCGGATCCGCGGCGCGGCGGGAGGCTGGTCGGCGCCCGGGTGCGGCCCGGGACTGCGGACATGACCGAGCGAGCGGCGATGGAGCGTGACGAGGCGCTCATGGCGATCGCCGTCGGCAGGCGCGTCGTGGTCGAGCTCCGCGCCGACGCGACCGGCCTCGATCTGCTCGGCATCGGCGAGATGGGGATCGGCAATACCACGGCCGCGAGCGCGCTGTCGGCCATCTTCACCGGCGCCCCGGTCGACGTGGTGACCGGCCCGGGCACCGGGGTCGACGACGCCGGACGACGACGCAAGGTTGCCGCCATCGAGGCCGCCCTGGCCCGCCATCGCCCCGACCGTACCGACCCGCTCGGGGTCCTCGCGGCGATCGGTGGCCTCGAGATCGCGGTGCTCGTCGGCGTCATCGCCGAGGCGGCGCTCGCGGGGATCCCGATCGTCCTCGATGGCTTCATCACGGCCTCGGCGGCACTCGTCGCACTCGCCCTCGAACCACGTCTCGGGCCTCGCCTCATCGCCGGCCACCGCTCGACCGAGCCCGGGCATCGGATCGTCCTCGACCACCTCGGGCTGACGCCGATCCTCGAGCTCGACCTGCGGCTCGGCGAGGCGTCCGGGGCGGCCCTGGCCATGGCCGTGATCGTCGCCGCGGTGGCCATCCGTGACGAGATGGCGACGTTCGACTCCGCGGGGATCGCCGGTCCGACGTGACGACGATCGTCCTCGTCCGTCACGCGGCCACCGCCTGGTCCGGCCGGCGCTACAGCGGCCAAGGCGATCCGTCCCTCTCGGCCGCCGGCCGGCGGTCCGCGGAGATGCTGGCGTCTCGGCTCGCTTCGACGCTGCCGCCTGGGATCCGCATCGTCGCCAGCCCGAGCCGGCGCGCCCACGAGACAGCCGCGCTCCTGGCCATCCGGATTGCGCCGGTCGTGCTCGAGACCGACGCACGCTGGATGGAGGCCGATCTCGGCGATGTCGAGGGTCTGACCTTCGACGAGATCGCCGCCCGGTTTCCCGAGCTGGCCGCACGCCTCGCCAGCGGGGATGTCGACATCGACTGGCCCGGTGGTGAGACCGCGAGGGCACTCCAGGACCGGGTGGCGGCGGCCTGGGCCGCGATCCTCACGGCCGATCGCCCGACGGTCATCGTCTCGCACGCCGGACCGACCCGGATCGGTGTGGCACTCGCCACCGGCCGGGCTCCGGTCGACGTGCAGCTGCTGGGCCCTGCCGAGGCGATCACGCTCGAGGTCGGCACCGCGGAACCGAGCCGTTCCGCGCGCGGCGCGGCGCCATGATGTCGACCATGCGGATCGCTGATTTCGCCCTGGAGCGCTACTTCGCTCGCTGGGAATTCGCCGTCGAACACCTCCTGTGCGCCTCGGATGTCCAGGGCTACCCGATGGCCGAGCTGCTCGCCCTGGCCGACGACGAGGCCCGGGCGCTGTGGGACGGGCTCGAGCTCGGCTACACCGAATCGACCGGCCACCCGCTCCTCCGGCGCGAGATCGCGTCGACCTACGAGACGATCGAGCCCGACGAGATCCTGACCTTCGCGGGCGCCGAGGAGGCGATCTTCTGTCTGATGAATGTCCTGCTCAGCCCGGGCGATCACGCGATCGTCACGTGGCCCGGCTACCAGAGCCTCTACGAGTTGGCCCGCACGGCGGGGGCCGACGTGACGCTCCATGAGCTCCGCGAGACGGACGGCTGGGCGCTCGATCTCGACCTGCTCCGCCGCCAGGTCATGCCCGCGACCCGGCTCATCGTCGTCAACGCCCCGCACAACCCGACCGGGATGCTGCCCGACAGCGCGACGTTCGAGGGGCTCGTTGCGATCGCGGCCGACGCCGGCGCCCACCTGTTCATGGACGAGGTCTACCGCGGGCTCGAATTCGACGAGGCCGACCGGCTCCCGGCGGGCGCCGACGCCCTGCCGACGGGGATCTCGCTCGGCGTCATGTCGAAGGCGTACGCGATGGCCGGCCTGCGCATCGGCTGGCTGGCAACGCACGACCGAGCGCTGCTCGCCCGGGCCGCGGGCTTCAAGGACTACACGACCATCTGTTCGTCGGCGCCGTCGGAGATCCTCTCCATCATCGCGTTGCGTGCCCGCGACCGGGTCCTGGGCCGGTCGCGCGGGATCATCGCCACGAACCTCGAGCGGCTCGACGCCTTCTTCGATGAATGGCCCGACCGCTTCGCCTGGGCCCGGCCGCGGGCCGGCTCGATCGGCTACCCGCGGCTGACCGTTCCCGGGCTCCGGATCGACGACTGGGCCGCCGCGTTGGTCGAGGCCGAGGGCGTGCTGCTCCTCCCCGGGTCCCAACTCGGCCACGCCGGCAACCATTTCCGGATCGGCTTCGGACGCACCGATCTGCCCGTGGCGCTCGAGCGCCTCGGGGCCCACGCACGGAGGACCCTGCGATGAGCATCCCCGCAAGGCTCGGGATCGTCACCCTGGGCGTCGCCGACCTCGCGCGTTCCGTCGCCTTCTACGAGGCGCTCGGTTGGGAGCGTTGCACGTCGTCGAGCGAGGCGATCGCCTGGTTCCGGACCGCCGACTCGCACATCGGGCTCTTCCCGTGGCACGAGCTCGCCGAGGACGCCCGCCTTCCCGCCGAGCCGCGCGCCCGGTTCGGCGGCATCACGCTCGCCATCAACGTCGAGACGCCGGAGGCGGTCGGAATGGCGCTCGAGGCTGCTGTCGCCGCCGGCGCCACGCTCCTCAAGCCCGCCATCGCCACCGACTGGGGTGGCACCTCGGGCTATTTCGGGGACCCGGACGGTCACCCCTGGGAGGTCGCCCACAACCCGTTCTTCCCGATCGACGCCGGGGGCCGCGTCCGGATCCCCTGACCCTTGCCGGGACGGGATTAGCTCCGCTTGCGCTCCAGGTCGAGGAATGGCGTCTCGACGACGACCGCGCCGACGCGCCCACGGCGGCCCTCGACTGTCCATTCGACGGTGAGGGCCGTGCCCAGGGCCTCGTACTCGGGCGGGACGGATGCGAGCGCGATGGCCTGCTTGAGGAGCGGGCTCCAGCCATGGCTCGTCGCCGGACCGACCTGGCGACCACCCGCGAAGACCGGGACGGGCGAACGGTCGACCGAGGCGCTGATCGCGGGCGGAAGGCCCTGCGCATCGTACAGCCCCTCGATGTCGTACCAGTCGAGCTGCAGCCCGACCAGCCGGCGCGCCGGGCCCCCGGCCCTCGCCTCCCGCTCGAGCGCGAGGCGACCGACGAAGTCGCCCTTCTCGAAACTGACCAGTCGCCCGAGGCCGATCTCGCCGGGCGAGTAGTGCTGGTCGGGGTTCATGGCATGGTGGGCCGACATGTAGTCGACCTCGATCAGGATGAGCCCGGCCTCGAGCCGCACGACGTCGAGCGCGAGCATCCCGGCCGGACGGATGCCGTACGCCTTCCCGGCCGCGACAAGTGCGTCCCAGACCTTGACCGCAGTCTCGGTCGGGATCCACAGCTCGTAGCCGAGGTCGCCGGTGTAGCCGGTCCGTGAGACATCGATCTTCACCCGGCCGACCTTCGACGCCCGGCGGTGGAAGTAGCGCAGGTCGGCGAACGACTCGCCCGTGGCGGCTTCGAGGACGTCGCGGGAGAGCGGTCCCTGGAGCGCGAGCGCCGCGGTCGCCTCCGTCTCCTCGGTGATCGTGACGTCGAGGCCGGTGCTGTTCTGGCGGAGCCAGCGAATCTGCGGATCGGCCGCGGTCCAGCGGTACCGCCCCTCGTCGAGTCGATGGATCGTGCCGTCGTCGACGACCTTGCCGTGCTCATCGCACCAGGGCGTGTACATGACGGCACCGACGGCGAGCTTGGTGGCATCGCGGGTGATCACCCGATCCACCAGCCGGAGCGCGTCGGGTCCGGAGACGACGTACTTGTAGAGCGGCGAGACGTCGATGAGCGCGGCCGCCTCGCGGATCGCGTTGTACTCGATGTCGTGGGCGTCGGCGTAGACGCTCGAGGCGAAATAGCCCGACCACTCACGCCACTGCATCTTGCGGTTGAGCGGCGCGGTGCGCGGATGGAACGGCGTCTCGACGCTCACGTGCTGGCAGGCCTCCGACTCGACTGGGTCGCCAGTATGCGGGAATCATCTGTATCCTCGTGCCTCGTACACAAGCAGTCTGGATCGCCGTGGAGGGACGCCCGCTTGGCCCAGTCCTACGACGCGGTCGTCATCGGTGGCGGCCACAACGGCCTCGTGAGCGCGGCCTACCTGGCCCGTGCCGGCCTCAAGACATTGGTCCTCGAGAAGCGCCACGTCCTCGGCGGCGCGGCCGTCACCGAGGAACTCTTCCCCGGCTTCAGGTTCTCGGTCTTCAGCTACGTCGTGAGCCTGCTCCGACCCGAGATCATCCGCGACCTTCAGCTCCCGAAGCACGGGCTCGACATCCTGCCGCTCGACGGCACGTTCACGCCCTTGCCCAAGGGCGCCGGGCCGGCGGCGGGTGGCGGCGACTACCTGTGGCGGGTCAACGACCACGGCCGGACGGTCCGCGAGCTGCGCCGCTGGTCGGCGAGCGACGCCGAGGCGTACGAGGAGTACGGCCAGCTCATGGTCGAGATGGCTCGTTTCATCAAGCCGATCCTGGCCATCACCCCGCCCGACATCACCAGCCTCGACCCGCGCCCGATGCTCCCGCTGGCCGGGCTCGCCCGGCGCTTCCAGCAGCTCCCGCAGCGCCAGCAGGCCGTCTTCGTCCAGCTCATGACGATGAGCGCTTCGGGGTTCCTGGACCAGTGGTTCGAGACCGACCCGCTCAAGGCGACGATGTCGGCGTCCGGCATCATCGGGACGTACCAGGGGGTCAAGAGCCCGGGCACGGCCTACGTCCTGCTCCACCACTACATGGGCGAGATCGACGGCGCGTTCCGAGCGTGGGGGATCCCCAAGGGCGGGACGGGCGGCGTCAGCAACGCGATCGGCAGCGCGGCGCGCGCGCTGGGTGCGGAGATCCGGACCGATGCGCCGGTCGCCAATGTGATCGTCAGGGGTGGCCGGGCGGTCGGGGTCGCGCTCGAATCGGGCGAGGAGATCCACGCCGACTCGATCCTCTCCTCGCTCGACTCGCGCCAGACCTTCCTCGGGCTGCTCGAGTCCGGGACGCTCGCCCCCTCGTTCGAGGAGGAGGTCCGGCGGTTCAAGTTCCGGGGATCGTCGGGCAAGGTCAACCTGGCGGTCGATCGGCTGCCCGACTTCACCTCGCTCCCGGGCGAGGGCGAGCACCTGCGCGGCGCCGTCAGCTTCAGCCCCTCGATCGACGAGATGGAGACCGCCTACGACGACGCGAAGTACGGCCATTACAGCCGGAAGCCGTACATCGACATGATCATCCCGACCCTGGTCGATCCGTCGATGGCGCCACCGGGCAAGCACGTCATCAGCTGCTTCGTGCAATACGCGCCGTATCACCTGGCACCCGAGCTCGGGTCGTGGGACGACCAGCGCGAGGCGTTCGGCGACGCTGTCATCGACCGGATCGCCGAGTTCGCCCCGAAGATCCGCGAGACCATCCTCTTCCGGAATGTCCAGACCCCGCTCGACATCGAACGGACGACGGGCCTGTCGGAGGGCAACATCTTCCAGGGCGAGCTCTCGCTCGAGCAGCTCTTCTTCAACCGTCCGGTCCCCGGCTATGCCCGCTTCAGGACGCCGGTCCGAGACCTGTGGCTGTGCGGGTCATCGACCCATCCCGGCGGCGGGATCATGGGCGCCAACGGGCGGATCGCCGCGCTCGAGGTGCTCAAGGCGCGCGGCCGGAAGGCGGCGTAGGTGGCTGCGACCAACGACTACGACGCGATCGTCATCGGGGGCGGTCACAACGGTCTCGTCACCGCGGCGTATCTGGGCAAGGCCGGGCTTAGGACGGTCGTGCTTGAACGGCGCGACGCGCTGGGCGGCGCGACGGGGACCTCGGAGCTGACGCCCGGCGCCCGGGTCCCGACCCTGGCCCACACGGTCGGGCGGTTGCGGCCGTCGGTCGTCCGCGATCTCGACCTCAGGCGGCATGGGCTCTCGCTCGTCGGCCCCGATGTGCGTGTCTTCGCGCCGGGCCAGGATGGCCGGGCGGTGACCCTGTGGGGCGACGCGCCACGGACCGCCGAGGGTCTCCGCACCCGTTCGGCGGAGGACGCTGGGCGTTACGCCTCGTTCGATCGCCTCGTCCGTTCGCTGGCCGGGTTCCTGGGCGAGATCGCCGGTCGGACGCCGCCCGATATCGCGTCGCCGGGCCTTGGCGATGCCCTCACGGGGCTCCAGCTGGGACGGACCTTCCGCGGCCTGGGTCGTCACGACGCGCGGACGATCACCCGCGTCCTGCCGATGGCGGTCGCCGACTTCGTG
>JBBQDL010000008.1:0-66928 GCA_038319665.1 Candidatus Limnocylindrales bacterium | reverse complement strand
TGGCCGTCGATTCGCTCGACGACGATGCCGCGGCCGCGCTCCACGAGGCGGCGGCCAACGGCAACAAGCGCGCCACGCCGGTGACGCGGGTCCGGCCCGGTCATGCCGACCTTGCCGGGGCGCTCAAATACGGCTTCAACGACGTCCGCAACGTCCTCGAGCGGGCCTCGGCGCGCGAGACGGCCGCCCGCGTTGCAGCCGGCGGCGTCGCCCGCACCTTCCTGCGCGAGCTCGGGATCGAGACCTGGTCGTTCACCGCGGAAGTCGGCGGCGTCGCGGTCGATCCGGCGAACTGCACCCGCCCGCGTGACGAGGCCGACGCCTCGCCGTTGCGCTGCCCGGACCCTGGCGCGGAGGTCGCGATGATCGCCCGGATCGACGAGGCGCGGGCGGCGGGCGACACCGTCGGCGGCGTCTTCGAGGTGGTCGTCCATGGCCTGCCGATCGGGCTCGGGTCGTACGTCCACTGGGACCGCCGGCTCGATGGCGCCCTGGCCGCAGGGGTCATGAGCATCAACATCGTCAAGGGCGTCGAGTTCGGCCTCGGCTTCGAGCAGACGCGGCGGTTCGGGTCGGGCGTCCACGACGTCATCGAGGGCCGGGGCGAGGATGGGCACTGGGTCCACCGCACCAACAACGCCGGCGGGCTGACGGGCGGCGTGACGAACGGCGAACCGCTCATCGTCCGCGGCGCGGTCAAGCCGATCTCGACGCTCGCTCGTCCGCTCCCGTCGGCCGATCTCATCACCGGTGAGGCGGTCGACAAGGCGCATTACGAGCGGAGCGATATCAGCGTCGTGCCGGCGGCCGGCGTCGTGGCGGAGGCGATGGTGATGCTGATCTTGTCGAGCTTCGTCATCGAGAAGTTCGGGGGCGACACGCTCGACGATGTCCGGGCGGCCCTTGACCACTACCGGGCGCGCATCTCGGCCACGCCCGAAGCCCCGTCGGCAGGCGGCCGCCGCGGCGTCGCGCCGGCCCCGGCCCCGGCGCACGGGCTGACTGGGACGGACGAAGCCGGTTCCGGCGGGGACGACTGAGACCGGCTATGGATGTCGTGATGGTCGGGCTCCCGGGCAGCGGCAAGAGCGTCGTCGGCCGGCGGCTCGCGAACCGCCACGGGGCCGCGTTCATCGATCTCGACGAGCGCATCGAATCGGGCGCCGGGCGCGCCATCGAGGACATCTTCGCCGAGGACGGCGAGTCCGCGTTCCGCCGGCTCGAGCGCGCGGCGATCGCCGACCTGGGCCCGGCCGATCCTGAGCCGGACGTCCGGCGGGTGATCTCGACCGGCGGCGGATCCATCGTCGACCCACGCAACCGTTGGGCACTCTATCGCGGCCGGACCGCGGTTTGGCTCCACGGCCGGCCGGAGGTCCTTGCGCAACGGCTCCGTCGCTCGCCGAACGTCCGTCCCCTCGTAACGGGCCGCGACCCGATCGGGACGATCCGGGATCTCGGCGCGAAACGCGAGCGGTTCTATGCCGCAGCGCGGATCCACCAGTTCGGGGTCGGCGAGGTGCGGGGCGTCGTCGACGCTGTCGAGGAGGCGCTGGGCGGACTCGACCCGAAGGTTGCGGGCACCACCCTTCTGCGCGCCGAGACACCGATCGGGCGGATCGTCCTCGGCGCCGGGATCGCCGTCGAGGCGCTCGCCGCCGAGCTGGACCTCGTGCGCGCCCATCGGGCCATCCTGGTCAGCGAACCGGGCGCCTGGGACGCCGTCGGAGAGCGACTGGCGGACGGCCTGCGCGAGCGTGGCCGCGAGGTCGTCCGGGTCCTCCTCCCGCAGGGCGAAGCCGCGAAGCGGCTGGATGTCGTCGAGGCCGCGGCACGGGAACTGGCCGCCCTCCGGGTCGAACGCTCCGAGGTCCTGGTCGCGGTCGGTGGCGGCGCGCTGGGCGACACGGCGGGGTTCCTCGCCGCGATCTACCTCCGCGGCGTCCGGTTCATCCAGGTCCCGACGACGCTCGTGGCCCAGATCGATTCGGCGATCGGCGGGAAGACCGGGGTGGACCTCCCGGAAGGCAAGAACCTGGTCGGGGCGTTCCATCAGCCGTCGGCTATCATCATCGACGTCGAGCTGCTGCGGACACTCCCCGAGCGTCAGGTGCGGGCGGGGCTCGGTGAGGCGGTCAAGATGGCGGTCCTCGGCGATGAGCGTCTGTTCGAGCTGCTCGAGACCGAAGGCCCGTCGATCGCGCGCTGCGATCCGGCGGTCTTCCGCTCGGGCGCCCCGGCCGAGCTCGTGGAACGCGCCGGCTGGGCCAAGGTCGAGGTCGTCATCGCAGATGAGCGCGAGCGGGGTGCGACGGGCGGCCGGATCGCGCTCAACCTCGGTCATTCGATCGGTCATGCGCTCGAAGCCGCCGCGGCGTATGGCGGACTGCTCCACGGCGAGGCGGTGGCATACGGCTTGCGGGCCGCCTCACGCATAGGCGTGGAGACCGGCGTGACGCCGCCCGAGCGAGCGGAACGGATCGGCCGGCTGCTCGACACGCTCGGCGTCGCGACGGAGCCGCTCCCCTACCCGCTCGCGACCGTTATGGACTACCTCGCCGCGGACAAGAAGCACGCGGCCGGCCGCCTCCGCTGGGTCATCCCGACCGCCGATGGCGTCGCGGTCCGTGACGATATCGACCCATCGATCGTCGAACGAGCCGCCGCGGGGCTGCTGGCAGGCGGCTCCGCTGGAGCCGCCGCGCCCGCCGCTGGAGGGGCCGCGCCCGCCGGTGCCGGCGAGCAGGCGCGAACTCCATGACCGAAGTCCTCGTTCTACAGGGCCCGAACCTCAACCTTCTGGGCACGCGCGAGCCCGAGATCTACGGCCGCGAATCGCTGGAGGAGATCCACGCCGGGATCGCGGCGCGGGCGGCGGAACTCGGTCTCGGCGTCGACTTCTTTCAGTCGAACCACGAGGGTGCGCTGATCGATCGACTCCACCGCCGTGACTTCGACGCGGCGATCGTCAACGCTGGCGGCCTGACCCACACGAGCGTCGCGCTGCGGGATGCCCTGCTCGCGATCGAGCGCCCGTTCATCGAGGTCCACCTGTCCGACCCGGCGCGGCGCGAGCCATTCCGCCAGGTCAACTTCCTGAAGGACATCGCCCTCGAATCGATCGTCGGCCAGGGCGCCCGCGGGTACCACCTCGCGCTCGAGGCGATCGCCCGCCGTGAGGGCGGCGCGCATGGCTAGGCGGTCCGCTCGATCCGAGGAAACACCGGAACTGCGCCGCATGCGCCAGCGGATCGATGCCCTCGACCGCAAGATCGTGGCGCTCCTCAACGAACGGGCGGAGCTGGCCCGCGAGGCTGGACGGGCCAAAATCGCCGCCGGCCGGCGGGCCATCCGCGACGCAGAACGCGAGCGCGAGATCCTGCTTCGGGTGACGATGGCCAACGGCGGCCCGCTCAGCCAGGCCGACCTGCTCGGCCTCTATCGGCGGCTCATGACCGCCACGCGAGCGCTGGAGGCGCTCGATCGCGAGCGGCACGCGGTGCGGGCCTCGCCTGCTCCCGCTGCCCGGCGCGATGACACCGACTGACTACGGCGCATTGCTCGAAGGCGTGCGGACCCGTTTCGCGCCAGCCCCGACGGGCTATCTCCATCTCGGTCACGTCGCGAACGCGATCTGGGTCTGGGGGCTCGCCGCGAGGGCCGCCGGATCCGTCTTGCTGCGCATCGAGGACCACGATCGCGTCCGGAGCCGCGCCGGGTATGTCGCTGCACTCCTCGAAGACCTGGCGTGGCTCGGGTTCGAGGCCGACGAAGGCCCGGTCCGCCAGACCGACGACGACGCGCCGTACGCCGCCGCCCTCAAGCGGCTCAGGGGCGAGACCCTGATCTACGGGTGCGACTGCTCGCGGACGACGTTCGAGGCCTGGGTCCGCGAGCACGGTCGTCATTGGCACGGGCCGGGCTGTCCGGGCGACTGTCGTGAATGGGGCCTGGCGGGCCCGGTCCTGCGCATCGCGCTCGGTGGTGGGTCGGAACGCTGGATGGACGCGATCGTCGGGTCGTGCGCCGACGAGGTCGCGCCGGACGGCGACATGCCCGTTCGAGACCGCGAGGGCAATTGGACCTATGCCTTCTCCGTCGTCGTCGACGACCTGCGCCAGGGGATCGATGCCGTCATCCGCGGTCGCGACCTCCTGGCGGCGACGCCGCCCCAGATCCGGCTTGCGCGCCTACTCGGGCGGGACACGGCGGCGACCTTCGCACATCACCCCCTCATCCGGCGCCCCGATGGGCGGAAGCTCTCCAAGGCGGCTGCCGACACCTCGGTCCGCGAGCTGCGCGCGGCGGGTCGGTCGGCATCGTCGGTGATCGGCCAGGCGGCCTCCGCGGTCGGGCTGATCGACGCTCCCCGGCCGCTCGAGGCGACCGAGGTCGGCCGACTCTTCTAGCGTTCGAAGGACGCTTAGCGGTCGGTACGGTCCTCGATCTCCCAGGCGTGGTCGAGCGCGTGCCAGGCGATCCGGGCGGCGGCGTATCGCGGCGGCCATTTACGACCCGCCAGCGGCGAACCATCCGATGGTCGACGGAGGATCTCGAGCATCGCCTCGCGCATCGCCTTGATGGCGTCACGATCGGCCGGGTTGGGTTGCTTCTCGCGGATCCCCATCTCGCGGGCGTAATACCAGTCGGATTCGATCACATGAGCCACGATCTTGTCCGGGTCGCGGCCGCCGCCACGTGGACCCTTCCGGAGCTCGGCGGGAGCGTATAAGGCGATGCGGTCGAAGACGGTCCAGGCCGCCGCGACCAGACAACCTAGCCGCTCGGCTTCGGGGACGGTGACCGATCGGCTGTCCGAACTCGTGATCGTGGACGGCACGCCGAACTCCGTTCCGCTCCCACCCTCGGTCTCTTCTACGACGTCATAGCCGTTCGGTGCGAAGGTCTCCCCTGCTTCCTCGGCGACGAGGGCATACCGTTCCGCGGCGGCCTCCAGCGCGGCCAGTGCCAGTTCCTCGGTCTTGCCCGAGCGCGCCCAGCCCGGCCAGTCGACGGCCCTGGCGAAGGCCTTCTTCGACGCGGCCTCTACCGAGACGGCGATCGCGGCGGCGCCCTTCCGCTTGGTGGCCATATCGCCAGTATCCCATCGGCCTTGGTTGATGCAAGGCGGTCGACCTAGGTGGGCGAACCGGCCGCCGAGCCAAGCGCCGTCGCGCCACGCAGGTCGCGGACCAGGCGCTCGAGGGCGGCGATCTCGCGACCGTCCTCGCCGAGGGCGTCGACCAGGGCCGATGCCACGATGACACCGTCGGCGCCGGCCCTCGCGATCGCGCGGACGTGAGCGGGCCGGCTCACCCCGAACCCGACGGCGACCGGCACGGGTGAGATGGCTTTGACCGCGCGCACGAGGCGCCCGACGCTCGCCGGCAGGGCCGTGCGGGCACCGGTGACGCCGACGAGCGAGACGCAGTAGAGGAACCCGCCACTGCGGGCCGCCACTGTGGCGCGTCGGACCGGCGGTGTCGTCGGCGCGACGAGGTAGACGACCGCCAGCCCGACGGCGCGGGCGACCGCCTCGAAGGGCGAACCCTCGTCGGGTGTCAGGTCGGCGACGATCAGCCCGGCGGCACCGGCACCCGCCAGGCGTCGGGCGACGGCCTCGCCATCACCGCCACCGATGACCTGGTTGGCATAGCCCATCGGGATCAACGGCAGGTCCGGCCTGGCGGCGCCGATCCGCTCGATGAGGCGGAGTGAGCGCTCGAGGGTCGCCCCGGCCGCGATGGCGACACCCGAGGCGCGCTGGAGCGTCGCGCCGTCCGCGAGCGGATCCGAGTACGGCAGGCCGACTTCGAGCAGGTCGGCGCCGGCATCGGCCACGGCGAGCGCGACCTCGAAGCTCGTGGCGGCGTCCGGATACCCCGCGACGACGTACGGGATCAACGCCGCGCGGCCCTCGCTGCGGGCCCGGGCGAATGCGGCCGCGATACGGTGAGCGCCGGCCGTCTCGTTCGTGCCGGCCTCGGTCGCGGTCGCGTCGGACGTCGCTGTGTTCTCGGGCGCTACGGCAGCCGTCGCGGGCGGCGTCATCGGGCGCCCTCCCAGGCATCTACATCGGCGAACCGCTCGAGCGCGGCGAGGTCCTTGTCGCCCCGCCCCGAGAAGCCGACGAGGACGAGGATCTCATCCGGCCACGAGCCGCCGACGCCGCCGATCCCTGCCAGCAACCCAGGGAGCGCCGCGACTGCATGGGCCGTCTCGAGCGCGGGGAGGATGCCTTCGGTCCGGGTGGCCGTCTTCATCGCGGCGACGGCCTCGCGGTCGGTGGCGGCGGCGACCTCGATCCGGCCGCCCTCGGCGAGTGCCGCGAGCTGCGGACCGATCCCCGGGTAGTCGAGACCGGCCGACGCGGAATGCGCCTCGATCACCTGGCCGTCGGCATCCTGGAGCATGAGCGAGCGAGAACCGTGGAGGATCCCCGGCGTCCCGCCGAGGATCGCGGCCGCGTGGCGTCCCGTCCCGATCCCGTCACCGGCGGCCTCGACGACGGCCAGACGGACGGACGGTTCGCCGATGAACCGAGCGAGCAGCCCGATCGCGTTCGAACCGCCCCCGACGCAGGCGACCGCGAGGTCGGGCAATCGGCCTTCGACCGCGAACAGCTGGGCCGCCGCTTCATCGCCGATCCGTCGCTGGAGGTCGCGGACGATCATGGGATACGGGTGCGGCCCCATCGCCGAACCGAGGACGTAGTGGGTCGTCTCGACGTTGGTGACCCAGTCGCGCATCGCCTCGTTGACCGCGTCCTTGAGGGTCGCCGTCCCCGACGTCACCGAGCGGACCTCCGCGCCCAGGGCGCGCATCCGAAGCACGTTCGGGCCCTGGCGCTCGATGTCCTCGGCGCCCATGTAGACGATGCACGGCAGGTCGAGGAGCGCGCAGGCGGTCGCCGTCGCGACGCCGTGCTGACCGGCGCCGGTCTCGGCGATGACCCGGGTCTTGCCGAGTCGACGCGTCAGGAGCGCCTGGCCGAGCGCGTTGTTGATCTTGTGGGCGCCCGTGTGGGCAAGGTCCTCGCGCTTGAGGTAGAGGCGCAACTCCGGGATCCGGCGTGCCCGGCCGCCGCCGCCGCCCGCGCCCGGCCCGCCGCCACCGAGCCGCGCGGCCTCGTCTCGCACGGCCTCGGCCAGACGATCGGCGCGGTAGAGCGCCGTCGGTCGCCCCGCGAAATGCTCGAGCAGGTCGCGCAGCTCGGCCCAGAAGACAGGATCCTGGCGGACCGCCTCGTACGCGGACTCGAGGGCTTCGAGGGCGGCCATCAGCGTCTCGGGCACGTAGCGACCACCGAAATCGCGCTCCATCCCCCAGCGGCCGGCGCCATCCGCATCGAGCAGGCCGGCGGGGACGGGGGTCGGGCCGAAGGGCAGGTTCGGGCGATCGTCGCGTGCCGCGCGAGCACGCTTGATGAAGAGGGCGACCTTCAGCGGGTCCTTGGTCGGGCGTATCCCGGGCTCGCGCGGCCGTTCCACCCCCGACGCGACGTCGACGCCGACCGCGGGGATGGCACGGAGAGCGCCGGCGACCACGCCCGCGTTGAGCCCGCCCGCCAGCGTGATCGGGAGCTCCCGGGCGACCGCCGCGGCGAGTCGTTCCGCCGCCCGGATCCCGGTCCCGCCCGGATGTGAGCCGCCGGCGGTATCGAGCAGTAGGCGTTCGACGCCGGCGTCGAGGTAGGCACGGCCGCGCGACACGAGGTCGGCGGTCACCGTCGAGAGATCCGCTGGCTCCGCGGGCGGAAGATGGAGGACCTTCCACGTCCGGCGTCCGACCCCCCGGGCGAGCGCGAGGGACTCATCGCCGCTCAGCTGGACGACGTCGGGATCGAATGCGGCCACGATGTCGGCGAGCCGGCGCGCGGACGCATCGGCGGTGATGGCAACGACCAGCGGCCGGTGCGTGCCCGTCCCCGCAGTCCGGGCGAGACGCGCCAGCGCCGCCGCTTCATCCAGGGCGAGCTCTCGCGGCGTGCCGGCCACCACGTTGAGCCCGATCGCGTCCGCCCCGACGGCGACCGCAGCCAGGACGCCGTCGGCGTCGGTGACGCCGCAGATCTTGACCAACGGCCGGCGCGCCACGTTGGCTGGATCGTCGGGCGCTTCGCCGGCGGCGACGTAGGCGCGAACGGCCGCGGCAGGGTCCGCCGCACGGACCAGGGCCTCACCGACGAGGGCGCCATCGAACCCGAGCGCGCGCCAGCGGGCGACCGTGGCCGGGTCGCGGACCCCCGATTCGGCGATGACGAGCCGATCGTCCGGCACGAGCTCGCGCAGGCGACCGGCTCGGTCCAGGTCCACCTCGAGCGTGCGCAGGTCCCGGTTGTTGAGCCCGATGAGCCGCGCTCGGGTCGCGAGCGCCCGCTCGAGCTCGCCTGGGTCGTGCACCTCGACCAGCGGTTCGAGGCCGATCTCGAGCGCGCGGTCGACGAGTCGAGCCAGCCGCTTGGCCGGATGGAGGACCGCCAAGAGGAGGACGAGGTCGGCGCCGGCCGCGCGGAGCATCGGCAGCTGGACCTCCTCGACGACGAAGTCCTTGGCGAGGACCGGGACGGCCACGGCCGCGCGCACACCCCGCAGGTCGTCGACCGAGCCGCCGAACCAGTGCGGCTCGCAGAGCACCGAGATCGCAGCCGCGCCACCGAGCTCGTAAGCACGGGCGCGGGCCACGATATCGTCACCGGTGGCGGCGATCCGCCCGGCCGACGGCGAGGCTCGCTTGATCTCGGCGATGAGATGGAGACCGGGCGCCACGAGGCGCTCGGCGATGGAGCGCGGAGCGGGCGCCGTGGCCAGGGCGTCGTCGATCGCGCTGCCTGTCGCGCGGCCGGCGACGAGGGCCAGGATGTCCGCGCGGCGCCGCGCGGCGATCTCCTCGACGACGTTGGGACGGGTCGACGGAGCTCGACGAGCCGGGCGTCCCGGGCGCGGCGGGCGCGCCCCCGGCGCGGTGACGGTCATGGCGGCACAGCCTGGGCAGGGGCCGCCTCGGCCGCCCGGCGTTCGGCACGCAGCGCCTCGAGGAGCTCGACTGCGAGCCCAGCGTCGATGGTCAGGGCCGCCCGCTCGATCCCCTCCTCCATCCCCCCGACCACGCCGGCTACGAGCAGCGCCGCCCCGGCATTGAGCAGGACGACGTCACGGCGGATCCCGGGTTCGCCGCGAAGGACCGCCTCGGTCATCCGGGCGTTCTCGTCAGGCAGCCCGCCCTTGAGGCGCGAGGTCGCGGCCCGTTTGAAACCAAGCGCCGTGGCATCGATGACGTGCCGCTCGACCGTGTCATGCGTGACGATGTAGGCCACCCCGCTCCCGTCGAGCGGCAGCTCATCGACGCCGTCGCCATGGATGACGAAGGTCAGCTCCGTCCCGAGGCGCCGGACGACCTCCGCGATCGGTGCTGCCACCGCAGGGTCGCCGACGCCCACCAGCTGCCGGCGGGTCCCGGCGGGATTGGTCAGTGGGCCGACAAGGTTGAACGCGGTCCGCACGCCGATCTCGCGCCGGGTCGGGCCCGCGTGGCGCATCGCCGGATGGAAGCTCGGTGCGAACATGAACGCAAAGCCGAACTCGCGAAGCGCCGAACCGGCCGAGGCGGCGTCGTGGTCGATCCTGATCCCGAGCGCGTCGAGGACGTCCGCCGAGCCGGCACGCGACGTGATCGCGCGGTTGCCGTGCTTGGCGACCGGGACGCCCGCGGCCGCCGCGACGAGGGCCGCGGTCGTCGAGATGTTGAAGGTCCCGCTACCGTCGCCGCCGGTCCCGACGACGTCGATCGTGCCCTCCGGCGCGTCGACGCGGACCACGCGCTCGCGCATCGCCAGCGCGAAGCCAGTCAGCTCGTCGACCGTCTCGCCCCGCATGCGCAGACCCATCAGGAAGGCCGCGAGCTGGGCCGGGGTCGCCTCGCCGTCCATCACCGCGCCCATCGCCCCGTGCGCGTCGGCCGTCGACAGCGTCCCGCCGTCCACGATCGTGCCAAGGGCGGCCCGCACCAGGTCGCTCACCGGGTCCCCTCTGGGACTGGCGGGACCGACGCGGCCGGCGGGGTCGCCGCGGTCGGCGAGACCTGCGCGACCGGTTCGGCCAGGCCGGCTGTCGCGAACGAGCCGGATGCCTCGTCCAGCCGTGACGCCTCGCCCTCCCCAGCCTGGCGCAGGAAGTTCGCGAGGAGGTGCGGACCGCGCGGCGTCAGCACCGATTCGGGGTGGAACTGGACGCCCTCGAGCGGGAGCGTGACGTGGCGGATGCCCATGATCACGCGGTCGGCCTCGCTCATCGCGGTCACGCGCAGCTCGGGCGGCAAGGTCGCCGGATCCACCGCGAGCGAGTGATAGCGCGCGGCCATGAACGCCGGCGGCATCCCTTCCAGCAGTCCCGCGCCATCGTGCGTGACCTCGGACGCCTCGCCGTGGACGAGCGTGGGCGCCCGGACGATCGAGGCGCCGAAGGCGACCGCCATCGACTGCATCCCGAGGCAGACCCCGAGTAGCGGGAGCCCATGCGCTGCAGCGACCCGGACGGCCCCGACCGAGATCCCGGCATCGTCCGGATCGCCCGGCCCGGGCGAGATGACGATCCCGCGCAGCTCGGCCGAGGGGTCGTCCGCCATCGCCTCAACGTCGCCGATCTCGATCGCGTCGTTGCGGACGACCCGGACCTCGGCGCCGGCCGCCTGGAGTGCCTGGACGAGGTTGAACGTGAAGCTGTCGTAGTTGTCGATGACCAGGATCATGGCTGGACGTCCGCCGGCTCGACTCGCGGCGCCTCGGGGACGCCCGCCGCCATCTCGATGGCCCGCCGCAGGGCCGCTGCCTTGTGCTCGGTCTCCTCGAATTCCTTCTCCGGCACCGAGCCGGCGACGATCCCGGCGCCGGTGTGGATGTGGGCCTGGCCATCCTTGAGGACCGCGCTCCGGATCGTGATCGCAGTGTCGAGGTTGCCGTCGTAGCCGAGATAGCCGACCGCGCCGCCGTACAGGCCGCGACGCTCGCCCTCGGCCGCGGCGATCAGCTGCATCGCCCGGATCTTGGGCGCGCCCGAGAGCGTGCCGGCCGGGAAGATCGAGCGCAGCGCATCGAGTGCGTCGAGGCCCGGCTTGAGGCGCGCCTCGACATGCGATACAAGGTGGAGGACGTGGCTGTAGCGCTCGACCTCCATGTACTTGCTGACGGTGACCGTGCCCGGCCGCGCGACCCGGCCCAGGTCGTTGCGGCCGAGGTCGACGAGCATGACGTGCTCGGCCCGCTCCTTCGGATCGCGCTGGAGCTCCTCGGCGAGCAGGGCGTCTTCGCGAGCGTCCACCCCGCGCGGCCGGGTGCCGGCGATCGGGTGGGTCGTCAGCCGGTCACCCTCGACTTGCAGGAGGAGCTCCGGCGACGCGCCGACGACCTCGTAGGTCGGCGTCCGAACGAAGAAGAGGTACGGGCTCGGGTTGACCCGGCGGAGCGATCGGTAGAGCCCGATCCCATCGAGTGGCTCGCCGGTCGCTGGGTCCGTCGGCAGCCCGAACGACTGCCGACGCGCGAGCACGACCTGGATCGCCTCACCGGCCGCGATCGCGTCCTTGGCCATTTCCACCGCGTGGATGTACTCGTCCCGTCCGAGGCTCATCTCGACCGGCGGTCCGAGGCTCGGCGCCCGCTCCGGCGCGCCGCGGCCGTCCGTAGAGCGCGCGGGCGATCCGGCCATCTCGGCGGCGCTCGGTCGCGACGTCCGCTCGAGCGCCCGGAAGATCGCCTCGTCAGCGATCCGGTAGCGGGCCTCCAGGTCGGGCGCGTCGGTATGCAGCGAGGCGATGGCTGACAGGGTGTGCGTCAGGTGGTCGAAGACGAGGACGAGGTCCGTCTCGATGAAGGCAGCCGTCGGGACGCCGACTGGGTCGCGGTCCGGCAGCGGGACGGTCGACTCGAATGCCGTGACCGCGTCGTAAGCGAGCGCTCCGACCGCCCCGCCGGTGAAGCGCGGGATCCCCTCGGTCGGCTGGACGCGACGGCGGGGCACGAAGCGGCGGATCGCGTCGAGTGGGTCGTCGGCCGCGATGGTCTCGATCGGGAGGTCTGGCGAGAAGATCGGCTCGGTCACCGGTCGGGTCTGGATGTGCGCGAGGCCGTCGCGCACCTCGAGCAGCCGCCGCGGCCCGACCCCAAGGAATGAATACCGCCCGAGGCGCTCGCCGCCCTCGACCGACTCAAGGAGGTAGGCGGGGCCGCCGTCGTCGAGCCGAAGGAAGGCGCCGATGGGCGTCTCGAGGTCGGCCGGGCGCGTGGCGCGTAGGAGGATCGTGTCGGCGTTGGCCGCAAGGCGCTGCGCCTGCGCCAGGCTGATCGGATCGGCTGTCGTCATCGCTGCTCGGCCTCGGAGAATCAAAACGACCTTCGTCTCCGGGACGAAAGGTCGTGCCTTCCGCGGTGCCACCCCTGTTCGGCGATGCCGCACTCTCGTGACCGACGGGCCGTCCCGCGTCTCCGCTGCGGCCGATCGGCGCTGCCCGATATCGCTGGCGCTCTGCGCCGGAGCCTACTGACATCCGCGGCTCGCGCCGCCTCGTGTTCGGTCCGGAGGCTCCCGGGGCCATTCCCTCGTCGTCGTCGTTCCGGCTCGCACCAACCGCCGGATCTCTGGGTCGACGTGCGACGGGTACTCGTCCCGTTCACAGCCCGCTGTTCGTGATGTCCGCGGAGTATGGCCGGGGCTCGCGCGAGGCGTCAAGCGCCGTTCAGCGGTCGGATCCGGCTCCCGGGCGAAGCCCGAACCCGCCGATCCGACGACGGACCAGCGGTAGCCACGCGAGGGCGCCGATCGCCTGGGCCGCCACCGCGAGGATGAGCAGCAACCCAGGTACCGCGAGGACGAGCCCCGGGACGGCCCAATCGATCGCGTGCCCGAACAGAGCCGTGAACTGGGTGAGCGTGTCGCCGAACGTGGCGGCATCGGTCGCTGCGGTGCCCGACCCGGGCCCGGCGATCGAGAAGGCACTCCCCGGTGGGTCGCCGCCACCGCTCGATCCGCCGACCGCCGAGGGCGGGCTGGAACCCCCGTTCGACCCGGGTGCGAGGGTCGTGCCCGGTGCCGACGATCCTGACGGAGGCGCTCCCGATGCGCTCGAGTCGCCCACGCCGACTACGGGGCTCGTGGTCGGCGTGGGCGTCGCCGTCGAACCCGGCGAGGGCGTCCCACCCGGGGGAAGGGTCGGCGTCGCGCCCGGTCCCCGCGACGGTGTCGGCAACGGGGTCCGCGTCGGTGACGTCGGGGTGGGGGTCGGAGTCGGGGTCGGGGTCGGTGAGGCTGTCGGCGTCGGCGCGGGCTTCGGTGTCGCGGTGGGTCTCGGGGTCGGGGTCGGGGTCGGGGTGGGTCTCGGCGTCGGGGTCGGGGTCGGCGGCGTCCCGAGTGAGATGGTCACCGGGACGTTCTTGGTCAGTGCGAGATCGTTCGTGCAGCCGATCTTGTTGAAGACGTCCGCGACCCACGTCGTCGTGCCCGGGACCAGCCCCGTGACGCGGACCGTGAACCCGACTCGGTCGTTTTTGGGAGCTCCCTGCAGAACGCTCTTGTTATTCGCGCCTCGCACGCGGACGGTGGTCGAACTCCCTGGTCCGGGCCCGCTCGAGGCAAGCCAGGTCGATCCGGCTGGCGCTGCGTCGATCGAGACCGCGTTGACCATGAAGGCGGCCGGGACGACGATCTGGATACAGCCGATGAGCCCGCCCCCGCCGCCCGGGCTGCTGTTGTGGCGACGAATGCGATCGACGTCTGCTGAGCTGCGGGCACGCTCGGTGGCGTCCTCGTCAGGGTCCATGAGTTGTTCCTCGCCAGGGCTGCGGGAGCCAGGCCGATCGCGAGCACGGCCAGGACTCCGAGACTGGTGGCGAGCCCCAGACCGCGACGTTGGCGGGGTCGAAGCGGCATCCGTGGCCCCCCGGTCATCAGGCCACGCTGGCGTATGGCGTCCACAGGCGCGGCGCATCCATCCCCGGCAGCGGGGCGCCAGCCACGTTCTCGATGCCGTGGACGAACGCGACGACGAGTCGCTCCTCGAGCTGCGTCCCGGCGGCGTCCTCGAGCCGGCGCAGCGCCTCCTCGAGATCGAGGGCCTTGCGGTACGGCCGTGTCGTCGTCATCGCCGAGAAGGCGTCGGAGACCGCGAGGATGCGGGCGATGAGCGGGATGTCGTCACCGGCCAGTCGATCCACGTAGCCAGAGCCGTCCCAGCGCTCGTGATGGTGGCGAACGGCGGCCCGGATGAGCTCGACATCGGGCAGGTCGCGCACGATGATGTCGCCTAGCACGACGTGCTGCTGGACGATGGCGTCCTCGGCCGGCGTCAGCTTGCCCGGCTTGCGGAGGATGTCGTCGGGGACGCCGATCTTCCCGACGTCATGCAGCAGTCCGGCCACACGGACCGTGCGGACGAAGTCGGGGTCGGCGCCGATCCGTTCGGCAAGGAAGACGCTGTACCGGGCGACGTCGCCCGAGTGGCGCTTGGTGTAGCGGTCCTTGGTGTCGATCGCGAAGACGAGGCCCTGGTAGACGTCGAAGGTGCGCGACGTCGGCTCGGGCTCGGCGAGATCGCCGGCGTAGCGGATCGCGTCGCCGCCACTGGCCTTCGCTTCCTGGAGCGTCAACGCGGCGGTCGTGAGCAGTTCTGTCACCGACGCGCCATGGGCCGGGAACGTGCAGACGCCGGCGCTGACCGTCAACGGCAGGCGCTCGGAGGTATCGAACTGGAGAGCCCGGTCGACGAGCGTCGTCCGACCGGCCTCGAGGACCGCTTCGAGGAGATGGGCGTCGTCGGCCGGGGCCACCATGAGCAACTCGTCCGGGCCGTACCGACCGAAGACGACATCGGCCGGATGGTCTCGCCCGAAGACCTCGACGATGGTCAGCAGCGCCTGGTCGCCCCGCGGCATGTCCGTAGGTCTCGTTGAGGAGCCGGAAGTTGTCGATGTCGACCAGCGCGACCGCGAACGCGCTCCCGTCAGCACGGGCTCGGTCGACCGCCTGCGCGACGACGTCGACCAATGCCCCGTGGTTCAGGGTATCGGTCAAGGGGTCGAGTCGGGTCGCCTCAACGAGCGCCTGCGTCTGACGCGAGATCCGGCCCTGCGCCGAGCGGAAGACCAGGAAGAGGACGATCGCCGCGATGAGGGCCGCGGTCAGCGTCACGATGACGATGTTGCGTCGCACGTCGTCGAGCTGCGCCAGGATCGGGACGGCGTCACGCCAGATCCCCACACGATACCGACCACATGGCCGTCGAGGCTGAGCGGGAAGTACTCCCGCAGCACGGTCGCCGTCCCGAGGGCCGGGCCGGTCGCGTCGCTGGCCGCGGCGTCGACGATGTCCACGACGGCGCTCTCACCCGAGCTGGCCTGGCTGAAGCCGAGCGAATCCGGCGAGGCGGCGCCTCGAAGGGTCGGGTCGTCGGAGAAGATGACCGTCCCGTCGGACCGGACCACCTCGACGCGGAGGATGGTCGCGGGCGCGATCAGCGTCTTGAGCTGTCGCTCGATGATGGCCTGGCGCTGCCCGGGCAGGGCCGTCGGGCTGAAGTCGTCGGGCGAGACGAAACTGCGGACGAAGGCGCGGACCACCGTCGTATCGGTGCTGACGATCGAGCTCAGCGTGTTCGACGAGAAATGCTCCGAGACCATGACCGCCTGCGCCGTCGCCGTGACGCCCACGATCATCAGGAAGATGCCGTAGACAAGAAACAGCAGGACCGGCTTGGGGATGTGCACGGGGGCGCCGAATCTGCTCGAAACCCGCCGATTGGCGACCGCTGACATGCCCGGAATGTAGGACCCCGCCCGCGCTCGGTACCCCTGACGGAAATCCCGGTCGCCGAGCCTTACCCGAAGCCCGTGGGCTCCGCTACGACTGGCTCGAAGCCGCCGCAGCGAACGACCGGCAGAGCGGGATACCGCGGGTAGCGGGGATCCGTGCGCGATCGTTCACACAGGCGGAAGACCGAGCCGTGCGCCGTCTCGATCCGGCGGGAGTGCCGACAGGTGCCGCACAGCCCCGGCGGCGGCCCGTGCAGCCCGACCAGTGCCGGCTCCCTCATGGGCGTGTGGCGGAGAGGGTGGGATTCGAACCCACGAAGTCTTTCGACTCAGCGCTTTTCAAGAGCGCCGCCATCAACCGCTCGGCCACCTCTCCGCCCGACAGGATATCGCGCCGTCCGGGGCCGGGCGTCAGCGAGGCCCTCAGGCGGGCGTGATGGCGTCGCGCCCGACGTACGACCGAAGCGGTTCGGGGACGGCGATCGAGCCGTCGGGTAGTTGATAGGTCTCGAGGAGCGCCGCGACGACCCGGGCGAGCGCCAGGCCCGAACCGTTGAGCGTGTGGACGAGTTCCGGCTTGGCGCCCGGCTCGGGCCGATAGCGGATCGCCATCCGTCGGGCCTGGAAGTCGCGGAAGTTGGAGCAGGAACTGACCTCGAGCCACCGTTCGACGCCCGGCGACCAGACCTCGAGGTCGTACTTGCGCGCCTGCGTGAACCCCATCTCCCGCGTGCTCATGAGCAGGACCCGGTAGGCGAGGCCGAGGCGCTGCAGCAGGATCTCGGCCCGCTCGGTCATCCATTCGAGGGCCGCCGCGGAATCCTCCGGTTTCTCGAACAGGACCATCTCGACCTTGTCGAACTGGTGGACGCGCAGGATCCCGCGGGTGTCCTTGCCGGCGGCGCCCGCCTCACGACGGAAACAGGGTGTGTAGGCGGCGTAGCGGATGGGCAGATCGGCGGCCTCGAGGATCTCGTCCCGATGGAGGTTGGTGACCGGGACCTCGGCCGTCGGGACGAGATACAGCTCGTCGCGCGTGACGACGTACATCTGGTCTTCCTTGTCGGGGATCTGGCCGGTCCCCGTCGCGCTGGCAGTGTTCACGACGGCCGGCGGCCAGACCTCGGTCATCCCGTTCTCGCGGGTGTGGACGTCGAGGAACCAGTTGATGAGCCCGCGCTGCAGCGTCGATCCGGCGCCCTTGTAGACCGGGAAGCCCGAGCCCGCGATCTTCGCCCCGCGAGCGTTGTCGAGGATGTCGAGCGCCTCGCCGAGCTCCCAGTGCGGCTTGCGAGTCCAGGTCGCACCGGCGTCAGTCGCGTCGTGGGCCAGTGGCTCGCCCCAGGTCCGGATCGTGACGTTGGCCTCTTCGCCGCCGACCGGGATGTCCGCATCGGGCGGGTTGGGGATGCGAAGGAGCGCGTCGTCGAGCGCCGCCTCGGTCGCGGCGAGAGACGCATCCAGCGCCGCGATCCGCGTCCCCGCCTCGGTCGAAGCGGCACGCAGGCCGGCGACCTCCGGCCCATCTGCTGCAGCGCCGGCCTTGATGGCCTCGCCGATCCGCTTCGAGGCGGCGTTGCGTTCGGCCTTCAGCGACTCGCTCTCGCCCAGCAACCGGCGCCGCTCGACATCGAGCCCGAGCGCGCGATCGACGAGCGCCGGGTCCTCGCCCTTCCGGATGGCGCCGTCGCGGATGACATCGGGTTCGTCACGCAGTCGCTGGACGCCGATGCTCACGAAACACCTCCAACGGTCGCCGGCTGAGCCGCGGCTTCGCGCAGCCGCTCGACGACGAAGGCGGGTTCGAGACTGGACAGAAGCCAGCCGGCGCGCGGCCCGTTGGTCCGGCCGAGGAACGCGAGGTAGAGCGCCGCGAACGCACGCCCCGCCGGCAGCCCGGCCGATCCGGCGGCGCTGAAGATGGCGTTCTGCCAGCCGTCCCCACCCCGCGGCGGTTCGACGGCGATGGCGCCCGCGAGCGCGGTGAGGAAGGCCCGCTGGTCGGCCTCGAGTGCGCCGGCCTCGGCCGGCAGGACGTCACGCCGGATGGCGATCCGGGAACGCTCCGGGGCGTAGGTCTCCAGCCAGGCTCGGGCGGCCGCGACCCGTTCTTCGAGGATCGCCCGCTCACGCTCGGTCAGCGGACTCCCCTTCTCGGCCTCGACGCGTGCCTCGACATCGACCCCCGGGATCTGGACAAGCAACGCCAGGTGCGAGAACGCCGGTCGGAAGAGCGCCGCCTCGACCGCGACATCCGGGTTCGGGTCGACGAGGGAATACCGGAAGGTCGCCTCGAAGCCGGGCGGCAATTCGCCCTTGACGTCGCGACCGGCGATGGCGGAAGCGAACTTGTCGAACGCATCAAAGAGGCGCGGGATCGCATCCGTCCCATCGGGATCGAACTCGATGGCCTGGTTCGGGCGCGGGCGCAGGAACAGGAATCTGAGCTGCTCGGGCGGCACGACCTCAGCGATCGCGTGGGCCGCCGCGCCCTGGCCCTTGGACGTTGACATCTTCTTGCCACCGATGTTGAGGAACTCGTACGGGACGTTGAGCGGCGGTTCGCGCTCGAAGACCTCGCGGGCGATCGCATCGCTCCGGTCGCGCGACCCGCCGGCCGTCGAGAGGTCCTTGCCGCCGGGCTCGATGGTCACGCCGAAAAGCGACCACTGGGCCGCCCACTCGAGATTCCAGGGCAGCTTCGCCGTCCCGCCGAACGGGCTGATCCAGCCCGACGTGCCGCAGCCGCGAGCCCAGGTCACGAGGTCCGGGCGGCACTCGAAGAAGACCTTCTCGCCATCCCACTTCGTCACGATCGTCGTCCCGACCTTGCCGCACGTCGGACAGACGACACCGAGCGGATGCCAGGCGTCGGGATGCTGGACGCTGGCGACCCGCCGATAGATCTCGCGGACGAGCGCGGCCCGGTCGAGTGCGAGCCGGACGTACGGGTCCATCGCGCCGGTCGGGTAGATCTCGCTCATCCAGTAGTAGCGGTCCGGGTGGATGCCGAGCCCGGCGAAGACATCGATGAACAGGCCAGCGAAATGGCGGGCGTAGCTCGCGTGGCCGTCCCCCGCTGGGTCGGGGACGTGGGCCAGCGGGCGACCCATCTCGCGGTCGATCGCGTCGGGTGTCAGGAGTGCCTGGGCGTCCATCGGGTCCATGTCGTCGACGCCGTAGAGCAGCGTCGTCTCGTGGCCGCCCGCGCGCAGCGCGCGGGCGATGACGTCGAGGATGACCGGCCCACGCAGGCTCCCGACGTGGACCGTCCCTGACGGCGTCTTCGAGTCGTTGACGACCTGCGGGCCGCTGACTCGGGCCGCGAGTTCGTCAGCCCAATCCATGCGTCCCTCCCGGGACTTAGCTGATGCCGACGATCTTGTAGGTGAAGTCGCCGGCTGGCACCTTCACGACGACCTTCTCGCCCTTCTTCTTGCCGAGCAGGGCACGCCCGACCGGGCTCTCGTTCGAGATCCGGCCCTCGGCGGGCTTGGCCTCGGCCGAACCGACGATGGTGAACGCTTCCTTGCCATCGGGGCTCTCGACTGCGACGGTGGAGCCGATCTGGACATGGTCGGTCGAGTGGTTCTCGTCGATGATCGTGGCGTTCTTGATGAGCGCCTCGAGCGTCTGGATGCGGCCTTCGACGAACGCCTGCTCGTTCTTGGCGTCCTCGTACTCGGCGTTCTCGGACAGATCGCCGTGTTCCTTGGCGTCGTGGATCCGGTTGGCGACCTCGGGTCGCTTGACGGAGACCATCTCGTCGAGCTCGGTACGGAGCTTCTCGAGGCCGTACTTGGAGAGGTAGGTAGGCTTGTTGTTCACGGGTCGTTGGCCCCCGTTCGGAGGTGTCGGATGTGGGTCGACCGCGCTGGGACGGTCATCGATAAAGGAAAGAACTCCAGGCGCTTCGCAGCCGAGCTGCGTGCCTGAAGTTCCGACCGGTTGCGAATGGTAGTCGCGGGCCCCGAGCGTGTCAAAGCCGAGCCGGGCCTCGGCTGACCCGCGCTGTCAGGCCCCGGCCGCGCCCTCGGTCAGCCGGAGCAGGCGGCGCTTGATGCGCTGGAGCGAACCGCGATCCGGGAGGGCGACGAACAGTGTGTCGTCACCCGCGATCGATCCGGCCACCTCCGGCCAGCGCGCCCGGTCCAGTGCGGCGGCGATCGCGTGCGCCGAGCCAGGCAGCGTTCGCACGACGAGGAGGAGGCCCGCTTCGTGGATCTCGATCGGGAGGTCGACCATGAGCTTGCGCAGCCGGTCCTCGCCCGAGGTCTCCGCCTCGATGAGTCGCGGCGGCAGCGCATACGCGACGGTCCCCTCGCGGGTGACCTTGATGAGCCCGAGCTCGGCGACGTCGCGCGAGATCGTCGCCTGTGTCGTCCGAAAGCCCCGTTCGCGCAGGGCCGCCGCGAGCTCCTGCTGGGTCCGGATCGGGCGCTGGTCCACGATGTCGCGGATGGCGCGCTGCCGGAGTTGCTTCATGACCTCCATGGGTCGCTCGGCGTGGCCGCCTAGCGCAGCCACACGATAATCACGACCACCGCCAGGATGATCCGGTACACGACGAAGACGGTCAGGGAGCGGGTCCGCAGGTAGCGCAGCATCAGCCCGATGGCGAGCATCCCCGCGACGAAGGCCGCGATCAGCCCCGCCAGCAAGGGCCCGAGGCTGACCGCGACACCGGCCTCACCGCTGGCAAGCTTCTTGAGCTCGAAGACCGCGGCACCGGCCGTGATCGGGGTCGCCATCAGGAAGGAGAAGCGGGCGGCGGCTTCGCGGTCGAGGCCGGCCAGCCGGGCCGCCGAGATCGAGATCCCCGACCTGCTGATCCCCGGAACCAGCGCGATGGCCTGGGCCAGCCCGAAACCGGCCGCCTGCGGGAAGGTGACATCGTCGATGCCCTTGGTCCGAGCCCCCCAGCGGTCCGCCAGCCAGAGGATGACGGCACCGACCACAAGTGTCACCGCGACGAGCCCGGCCTCGCGGAAGCGTGCCTCGATGACGTCGTTGAGGAGGAAGCCCGCGATCGCACCCGGGATCGTGGCCGTGACCAGGAGCCAGGCCAGTCGGCGATCCGGGTCGGCATGGAACGAGCGATCGCGGATGGCCGACAGTCCGGCGGGGACCAGGCGGATCCAGTCAGACCGGAAGTAGACGAGCAGGGCGATCAGCGTCCCGACGTGAAGCATGACGCTGAACGCCAGCGAGGTGATGAACGGGTCGGTCCAGCCAAGCAGGAACGGGACGATGATGAGGTGCCCGGACGACGAGATCGGCAGGAACTCGGTCAGTCCCTGGACGATCCCCATGACCAGGCCCTGGATCAGCGGGTCCATCAGATTTGACCCCTCGTGGACGGTGGGCCGTCAGGCGCGACGGTCAGCGGATGAAGAGGGGGGCCATGACGAGTGTGATCGTGGCCAGCAGCTTGACGAGAACGTGGAGGGACGGTCCGGCGGTGTCCTTGAACGGATCGCCGACCGTGTCCCCGACGACCGCCGCCGCGTGGGCGTCGGTCTTCTTGCCCAGGACGTTGCCGGCGGCGTCGAAGAGATGCCCCGACTCGATGTACTTCTTGGCATTGTCCCAGGCGCCGCCGCCGTTGTTCAGGACGGTCGCCAGCATCACCCCCGAGATCGTGCCGACCATGAGCATGCCGGCCACGGCCTCGTAGCCGAGGACGAGCCCGATGATGATCGGGGTGCTGACGGCCACCACGCCCGGCAGGACCATCTCGCGAAGCGCCGCCCGGGTCGTGATGTCGACGACCCGCGCGTAGTCCGGCCGCTGCGTGTAATCCATGATCCCGGGCATCTCGCGGAACTGTCGGCGGACCTCGACGATGATCGCCTGGGCGGTGGTGCCCACCGCGCGGATGGCCAGCGAGCTGAAGAAGTAGACCAGCATCGCGGCGAGGAGTGCGGCGATGAAGACATTGACATTCGAGAGGTCGACCGAGGTCAGAAGCTTGACGCCGGGCACGCCGGCGGCGATCTGGCGGCCGAGGATGAGGTTGACCTTGTCGATGTAGGCGCTAAAGAGCAGGAACGCAGCGAGCGACGCCGACGCGATCGCATAGCCCTTGGTCAGGGCCTTGGTCGTGTTGCCGACGGCGTCGAGGCGGTCGGTGATCTCACGCGCCCCGGCCTCGGCCCGGCTGAACTCGGCGATGCCACCGGCGTTGTCGGTGATCGGGCCGAAGGTGTCCATGGCCAGGATGTAGGCCGTCGTCATGAGCATCCCCATGGTCGCCACGGCGGTCCCGAAGATGCCGCCGACGTTGACCCCGTTCGCGTCGGTCAGCCCGGCCTGAGATCCGAGCCAGTGGCTGGCGAAGAGGGCGATGCCGATCGCGATGGCCGTGGCGAAGGTCGTCTCGAAGCCGACCGCGACGCCCGAGATGATGTTGGTCGCGGGCCCCGTCTTGGAGGCCTCGGCGATCTCCCGCACCGGTCGATAGGAGCCGGCCGTGTAGTACTGGGTGATGTAGACGAAGGCGACGCTCGTGGCGAGACCGACGATGCCCGCCCCGAAGAACCATAGCCAGGGAGGGAGCCCGTTCGCCCCGGTCTGGGTCCCGGTCTGCATCATCACGCTGGTCGTGATGGCGAGACCGACGACCGACAGGAGGGTGGTCACCCAGTAGCCCCGGTTGAGCATGTTCATCGGGTCCTCGTCCTCGCGACCGCGGACGAAGAAGATCGCCACGATCGTCGACAGGAGCCCGAAGGCGCGGACGACGAGCGGGAAGAAGATCCACGCCTCGGGGTGCGACCAGCCGGCCGCCTTGGCGATCGAATAGACCGCGACACCGAGGATCATCGCGCCGATGTTCTCGGCGGCAGTCGACTCGAACAGGTCCGCCCCACGGCCGGCGCAGTCGCCGACGTTGTCCCCGACCAGGTCCGCGATGACGCCCGCGTTGCGCGGATCGTCCTCGGGGATGCCGGCCTCGACCTTGCCGACGAGGTCCGAGCCGACGTCGGCGGCCTTGGTATAGATGCCACCGCCGAGCTGGGCGAAGAGGGCGACGAACGAGGCCCCGAAGCCGTAACCGACGATCAGGAAGGGCGCTTCTTCGGGATGGGTGAAGCCGCCGAACGCGACGAACATCCCGTAGACGCCCAGCAACGACAGCGAGACCACGAGGAAGCCCGACACGGCGCCGCCGCGCATCGCCACCTGGACCGCCTCGACGAGGCTGCGTCGCGCCGCAGCCGCCGTGCGCACGTTGGCCTTGACGCTGATGTACATGCCGATGATGCCCGACGCCATCGAGCACGCCGCGCCGACGAGGAAGGCGATCCCCGTCCGCCAGCCCAGGTCGAGGCCGCTGAACTGCGTATCGGCGACCTGCGGTGTCACGAGGACGGTGATGACCGCGGTGATCACGACAGCCCCGAGCAGCGCCAGGATCGCGATGGTCGAGTACTGGCGGCGGATGAAGGCCACTGCCCCCTCGAAGATCGTCCCCGCGACGTCCCGCATCGCGTCGGTGCCGGTATCCCGGGACAGGACGTCGCGCGCGAGATAGAGCGCGAAGAGCACGGCGATGATGCCTGCCGGCAGGATGATCAGCTGGAGTGAACTGGCATCCATCAGGGTCTTGCGGTCCTCCTCGACGCGGGCAGAAGGTCCCGATCCGTCGTTGGCGCGCGTCGCGCGCGCGATCCGGAGCGGCGACCGGGGAGATGCGGCCGAGGGTCCCTTGGTATCCGTCCGGGGCTGGGACCTTGCAGGCCGTCGCGGAGTGTATCAAGGCGCGAGAAGACGGGTCAAACTCGCTCGTCGGGGGGCTTATGCATCGCCTCAGGGACCGACGGCGGGTCCCCGGTCCAGCCCGTATACTGCGCGTCTTGTGACCCGACGACCCATGCTCGGGTGTCTCCTCGAGATCGCGGAGACGCTCGTTCTCACACTGATCATCTTCTTTGTCATCCAGACGTTCGTCGCCCAACCGTACAAGGTCCAGCAGCAATCGATGGAGCACACGCTGGAACCGGATCAGTACGTCCTGGTGGACAAGTTGACGCCGCGCTTCGACACGTACAAGCGCGGCGATATCGTCGTGTTCACCCCGCCCGCCGACTGGGCGCCCGTGGACGGCACCCCGTTCATCAAGCGAGTCATCGGGCTCGGTGGCGACACCATCGAGGTCAAGGACGGGGGCGTCTACGTCAACGGCACCAAGATCAACGAGCCGTACCTGTACGCTGCCGTGCCCGGCGACACCCCGCAGCCGACGACCGTCTCAGGCGATGCCAGCCACTGGGTCATCGCAGCCGGCGACCTCTTCCTGATGGGCGATCACCGCGAGAACTCGCAGGACTCACGGACCTTCGGCGAGGTGCCGGTCGTGCAGGTCATCGGTCGCGCCTGGCTGCGCTACTGGCCGATCAACGTCTTCGGCATCCTCCCGACACCGACCTACCCGGAGCTGGCTCCCGCCACCCCATGAACGTTCCGCCGTGAACCCGGCCCTCGCGGGGGTCGCGCTCGCGGTCGTGATCGGAGCCGTCGTGGCCGGGTCCGCGAGAAACGCGCGGACGGCGATCCTCGGGCTGGTCGTGACGATGGTCGGCGCCCCATTCATCGCCGATCCGCTTCCGACAACCCTTGCTCTCGCGGCCCGCCTCGTCGCCGCGATCCTGGCCGGCTACCTGTTGTGGGTCGCGACCCGCGGGCCACGGATCCGGACGGCAGGCTCGCTCATCGGCTGGCCGAGCGACGCGTTCCTGGCCATCGCCGCCGCCGTCGTCGGGTACGGGAGCCAGGGCCTGGGTGCGCCGGCGGCCGGTCCGCCGCTGGCCGCGGCCGCCGGGTTCGCGCTCGCGGCGCTGGCGGTCCTCCCCGTGGTCACCGGTCGGGACATCATGCGGATCGGTGTCGGGCTGGCCCTGCTGCTCGGTGGCGCGCTGCTCATCCGGACGAGCCTGGGCGGAACGCCAGACGCGCTCGAGGAGCTGCTGACGGCCGGCCTCGTCGCAACGCTCGGCGGCGGGGTGGCGATCCTGGCCATCGCGGCGCGGTCGGACGGCCACGCTGGCTTCGAGCTCAGCGGCGCGACGCCCCACCGACCCACCCACGGTTCGGACGCCCATCCGCTCGAGCCCCGATGAGCCTGGTCGTCTTCATCGTCATCACCTTCGCGTTCGCGGGCCTGTCGCTCGCTCTCCGAGCCCGGACCATCCCGGCGACGATCGTCGGACTGGTCGGGCTGGCGGCGGCCGTGCTGGCCGCCGCCGCGATCGCCCCGGGCGAGGTCGTCACGATCGATCGGGGCGCGCTGGCGACGACCTCGTATCTCCGGCTGTTCCTGGTCCTGGGCTCGATCGTCGGTCTCGGGCTGGCGGTCACGGGGCTCGCCGGCGGGACGCGACGCGACGCGCCTGCGACCACGCTGGCGATCCTCGGCTCGGCGGCCCTGACGCTGGGGCTCGTGGACCCGCGTGCGGCGGTGCTGACGGCCACCGCCGGCGGGTTATTCGGCGTCCTCGTCACGCTTGTGCCGGGTGGCGGACGCGGCGGCGCGACCGTCGGCATCCGCGAGACCCGCGCCGTCGTGGTCGCGGGCGCCCTGGCCATCGCGGCGACCGCCTGGATCGGCCGAGACCTGAGCCAGCTCAGCGCATCGCCTGCGGTCTTCGGGCTCGCCTATCTCGCGGTCGCGGTCGCGGTCGCGCTGCGCTTCGGGGCCATCCCCTTCCACCTCTGGGCGGCCCGCCTGGCCGATGTCGTGCCCGAGACGGCCCTGCCCATCCTCACCGCCCTGGCGCCGGCGACGCTCGCGGTCGTGGCGGTCGCCTGGATCGACTCGTCGGTGGCGCCCCTGGCGCTCGACCTCGGACCGGAGCGGGCGGTCATCATCGCGATCGCGATCGCGTCGATCCTCCTGGCCGCCGTCGCCGGCTTCGTGCAGGACGACATCGAGCACATCGTCGGGTATTCGATCGTGGGCGACGCCGGAGTGATCATCCTCGCCCTCGCCGCGCTCAGCCCGGAGGCGTGGGCGCCGGCTCGAACGTGGATCCTGTCGTTCGTCGTCGCCCGCAGCGCCTTCGCGGCCTGGGCCGCCGGGGTCCGCGCCGGGTTCTGGACGGGCCGGGTCGCCGACCTGCGCGGCTGGGCCCTGCGCTCCCCGATCCTGGCCATCGGCCTGGTGCTGGTGGTGATCGCCAGCGTCGGGTTTCCGGGCGTCGCCGCCTTCGATGCCCGCGCCGCGCTCGTCAGCGGCTCCCTCGGCGGGCCGTCTGCCACGATCGTCCTGGTCGGCACGATCGCGCCGATCGGCTACTACATCCGGTTGTTCGCGATCGGCCTTGCCCGACCGGACCGGGCCACCGGACCGCTGGGTGCCTGGCGCCCCGTCGTCACATTGCTGGACGTGACAGCCGTCCGACGGTGGCTGCGGACCACCTGGGACGTCAATCGAGCCTTTACCAGCGCCTCGATCGCGCTCCTGCTCGCGCTCCTGGCGCTCGGGACGTCGGCGGGCGCGTTCGGTGGGCCGGCAGCCGCGGCCGAGGGACCGCCGACGGTCGGGACGCCGAACGAGGTCGTGGCGCCGGTGTCGTCGGGCGACCTGCCCTCGCCGGAGGCCTCAGATGGCACGTAGCCCGAACGCGCCCTACTCGTTCGGGGCGAGCACCCAAGCGTCGACGTCGCGCTCATATTCGAGCAGTTGATCGGGGCTGAACCACAACGCGAGCTCGGTCGCCGCGGCCTCGGGGCTGTCGGAGGCGTGGACGATGTTCTGCGCTGTCTCGAGCGCGAAGTCGCCACGCACGGTCCCGGGCGCCGCCTCGTGCGGTCGCGTCGCGCCGTTGATAGCCCGCACGACCGAGATCGCGTTGGGGCCGTCGAAGGCGAGGGCGACGAGCGGCGCCGAGATGATGAAGTCGACCAGACCGGCGAAGAATGGCTTCGCACGGTGCGCCGCGTAGTGCCGTTCCGCGAGGTCCCGATCGACCTTGACCAGCTTGAGGCCGACGAGCTTGAGGCCACGGTCCTCGTATCGGGCGAGGATGCGACCGACCAGCTGACGCTGGACGCCGTCGGGCTTGATGAGGACGAGGGTGCGTTCGGTGTTTGGCATCCGCGGGATTGTATCGGACGGCGAGCGGACGTCAGGCCTCTGTGTCGTCGAGAGCCTTCGTGTCCTTCGCGGGTCCGCCCTTGACACCGCCGCCGGACCCGCCGGACCCGCTGGACTCGGCCGCGACCGAGGCGTTCGGGTCGACGGCCGGGTCGACGGCCGGGTCGACGGCCTGGTCGTTGGCCGCGCCCGGGGCCACCTTGGGCTCGTCGGGAGCGATCTCGGCAGGAGCCGCTACAGCGTCGACCGCAGCGGCGGCCTTCGCTTTCGCCTTCGACGCCTTGGTCCGGGACTTCTTGCGTCGTTCCGGCGCCCCACCATGGGCCGCAACGGCGTACGCCTGGCGCGCCTCATCCTCGTGGCCCGCCAGCCGGTACGCGTCGCCGCGGACCATCGCGATGGCCGGGCCGCGAGCCCCGGCGGTCGCCTCGAGGACGGCCGGCGCGAGCGCGGGAGCGAGGCGGAGCGCGAGGGAGAGGCGGAGCGCCGCCTGATCGAGCGATCCGGCGACGAGCGCCGCCCGGCCGGCTTCGAGTTCCAGCGCCGGATCGGGCAGCTGGGTCAGCCCCTCATCGGCGGTCTCCTCATCGTCCCAGAACCCGAGCGTGACGGGTCCGGTCGGAACCACCGGGCCGGCCGCGGAGCCGATCGCCGGAGCGCTGGCGGCCTGACCGCCCGACGCCGGCTCACCACCCTCGGCCGGGCTGGCCGGCTCGGGCCCCTCGAAGAGCGTCGGCGCCGTCGGAGGTGGTTCATCTGCGTCGGGCGGCCAGGCGCTCGATCGGGGCATCCCGGCGAACGTGGCATCGATCGAGCCTGTCGCGCAGGCCATGGCCCGCTGGGCGAGCCGACGTGCCTCGCTCGGTCGCCCAAGCGCCGCCGCGGCTTCGGCCGCGATGACCAGGGCGGTCGGTTCGTCGACGTCGGTGCGCAGGGCGGTATGGGCCGCCTCCCCGGCCCCGGTCAGGTCGCCCGTCCGCCAGCGGACCTCGGCGAGGTCGACGAACCCGCCGGTGTCGAGGAACCCGAGACCGGCCATCGTCTCGAGCTCGACGCGCGCTAGCGACAAGGCACCCAATCGGAGGTGCGCGTGGGCGAGGATCAGTTCGACGCGGCGCTGTGGCGTCGGGTCGGCCCGGAGCATCGTCGCCGACGCGGTCATGACGGCAACCGGAGACGGGCTTCCAGGCCGCGAAGGTAGCGCGCTGGCGCGACCGCCGCGAGACGCAGGGCGTCGTCGCGGAAGAGCCGCGTGGCAAGGCGCTGGATGGCCGGTGCGTCGACCGCCTGGACCGCCTCGAGCGCCTCCTCGAGGGTCAGGACGCGGTCGTGGAGCGCCTCCTGGCCCCCGATCCACGACGCGACATGGCGCGTGTCGTCCATCCGCAGTTCGAGCCCGCCCGCGAGATAGCGCTTGGCCTTCTCGAGTTCCGCGTCGGGGACCAGCTCGTCCCGGAGCTTCGCGAGCTCGACGAGGATCGCCTCGAGCGCGGCGGGCATCGCCGTCGGATCCACGCCCGCGGAGACCTCGAGAGCTCCCGCGTCGGCGTAGTCCACCAGCCCTGACGAGACGTCGTAGGCGAGCCCGAGCTCCTCCCGGACGGACAGGAAGAGGCGGCTGCTCATCCCGTCGCCCAGGACCGCGTTGAGGACGGCCAGCGTCCAGCTGTCGGGATGGTCGCGGTGGAGCGCCGGCACCCCGAGGCAGATCTGGGCCTGGCTCGTGTCGCGCTTGCCCGTCCGGACCCGCGGACCGGCCGGGAGCGGCGGGGCGGGCGCGAAACCGGGGAGTGCGCCGTTGCCGGTCCCGAAGGCGGTGGCGGCGAGCCCAAGGGCCTCGTCGTGGGCCAGGTCGCCGACCACCGCGATGACCGTGTTGGCCGGCCGGTACGTGTTCCGCCAGAAATCGCGGATGGTTACCTCGGGGAGGGCCAGGATATCGGCCTCCTCGCCACAGATCTCGCGACCGAGCGGGCCGTCGCCGAACATCGCGGTCTGGAACAGGATCTGGCAGTACTCGGCCGGGTCGTCGAGGTACGAGCGGATCTCCTCGATGATGACCGTACGCTCGCTCCGGATGTCGGCCTCCTCGAGACGTGGCCGAACGATCAGCTCCCCGACGACATCCATCGCCCGTGCCGCCTCACGGCGCGGGACGCGCACCCAGTAGACCGTGGATTCGCGGTCGGTCGCCGCGTTGAACGAGCCACCGACGCCCTCGATCGCCTCGCTGATGGCGCGGGTCGTCGGGTAGGCCTTCGTGCCCTTGAACGTGAGGTGCTCCATGAAATGCGCGACCCCGACCTGGCCGGCCGTCTCGAGCCGCGACCCGGCCAGGACGTACGCGGCGATGGAGACCGAGCGCGCCGTCGGAAGCCGGGCACTGATCACGCGGGGTCCCGCGGGCAGCGCGGTCCGTTCGAACATCCGGTCGATGGTACAGGAATCGTTCGGCCGCCCCGGCCGATGGGCCGGAGCGGCCGATGGATGTCGGGCGTCGAGGCGCCTACTTGATGACGGTCTGGATCCAGGTGTTCGCGAAGTAGATGAGGAACGCGATCGAGACCACCCACATGAGCGGATGGATCTCGCCGAGCTTGCCGCGTACGACCTTCAGGAGGACCCAGGTGATGAACCCGGCACCGATCCCGACGGTGATGTCGTACGTCAAGGGCATGAGGATCATCGTCAGCAGGGCCGGCAGGCCCTCCTCGATGTCAGCGACCGGGATGTCCTTGACGAGGGTGAACATCAGGTAGCCCACGAGGACCAGGGCGGGCGCCGTCGCCTGGGCCGGGATGAACCCGGCGATCGGTGACAGGAAGATCGCCAGGAGGAAGAGGATCCCGGTGACGACCGATGCGAAGCCGGTGCGACCGCCTTCGGCCACGCCAGCGGCGCTCTCGATGTAGGTCGTGTTCGACGATACCCCGCCGACCCCGCCGGCGATCGCGGCGACGCTGTCGACGAACAGGACGCGCCCGACACCCGGCACCGAGCCATCCTCGCGGGCGAGACCTGCCTCGGCGGCGATCCCGGTGACCGTGCCCATCGTGTCGAAGAAGTCGCTGAGCATGATCGCGAAGATCGTCAGGACGGCGGTGAGCGCTCCCAGCTTGGTGAACGCCTGGAACGGATCCTGGAGGCCGAGGCCCATCGTCGCGAAGCTCGGCGTCGTCACGAGGTTGGTGTCGACCTTCTGGACGCCGACGAGGATCGCGATGACGGTCGTCACGAGGATGCTGATGATCAGCGCGGCGCGGATCTTGCGCGCGTACAGGATGATCGTGATCGCCAGGCCGAGCAGGAAGACGAACTGGCCGGGCAACGTCGGGAACGATAGCGTGACGAGCGTGCCGTCGCAGAACCCGAGCGTGGCTGAGTCGGGGGCGCAGTTGGACGCGATCATCCCGCCGTTGGAGAAGCCGATGAACAGGATGAAGAGGCCGATGCCGACGCCGATCGACCGCTTCAAGGCCAGCGGGACGGCGTTCATGATCGCCTCTCGCAGGCCGATCGCAACAAGGACGGTGATCGCGACGCCCTCGAGCACGATCACGCCCATCGCGCCCTTCGCGTCGAGGCCCTTGGCGGTCAGGGTGAACGCGACGATCGCGTTGATCCCGAGACCGGCCGCAAGGGCGAACGGGTAGTTCGCGACCAGGCCCATGGCGATGGTCATGATCCCGGCGATGAGCGCCGTCCCGGCCGAGACCGCGATCGGGTCGAGGCCGAGCGGCTTGGCGATGATGTTGCCGTTCAGGAAGATGATGTACGCCATGACCATGAACGTGGTCACGCCGGCGCGGGTCTCGGTCACGATGTCCGTGCCGCGTTCCGCGAACTTGAAGTAGTCGGCGATGCCGCCGGCCGGTGCGCTGGGCTGGGGCGACGTGCTGGGCTGCGCTTCAGCGCTCACCTGGATCCATTCCTCCTTGCCCTCTCGGGCGCGCCGTGTCCAATGCGGGCTCGGGACGCGCCGGTGCCGATCCGCGGCCGTCCCTTTAGGCGGCCGCGATCCCTCTCTCCCCGATGTCGACCGTCTCCGGTCTCCGGATCCCGGCTACTCGTCCTCGCGGGCTTCGAGGCCGAGCAGCTCCATCTGGACGAACTCGCTCGTGTCGAACGCCAGCTGTCGAGGCGCGAATGGCGAATCGTCGGTCTCGCTCGCACCGATCGGCGCGAACTCGACGACCACCCGCTCGTCACCCTGGACCAGCGTGTAGACGATGAGCTGGTCGGGACGCGTCTCGAATTCAAGGTGCTCGAACGAGTCGATGTTGAGGGTGATCGCCAGCGGCGTGAAATACGTCGAGATATCGTCGGATTCGACGACGATCCGCTCCATCCAGCCCGTCCCGTGGGCGATGACCTCGCGACCACGCAGGTAGCGGTAGGTGACCGTCTGCTTGAGCAACGGCCGGAGGAGGTGGAGCATGTCCGTCCGGCTCGTGACGACGCCCTGGTTGATGAAGAACTTCGCGGGGAGCGGGCTGGACACCCGGCGTCTCCTCGGTGGTCGGAGGGGGCGGACGGGCCGATGGTACTCCACGGCGGGAGCCGGGGCGAGCCCGATTCCGCACCGGTCTTCGGCCCCATGGTCCGGTCGCGATGCACGCTCCGCGTATCATCGTCGGCATGCTCCTCGCGCTTGACATCGGGAACACGAACGTGACCGTCGGCATCTTCCGGGCGGGGGCGTTGCTCGCGACCCGCCGCGCCGCGACGAACTCGCGCGCGACGACGGACGAGGTCGAACTGCTCCTCGACGGCCTCCTTCGACTCGATGGCATCGCGCTTGCCGACCTCGATGCGATCGCCCTCGCCTCGGTGGTCCCGGGGCTCACGGGTGCGGTCGAGGCGATCGCCGAGCGACGCGCCCGTCCGCTTCTCGTGGCGGGTCCCGGCACGGTGCCGCTGGCCATCCGGGTCGACCGGCCGGGCGACGTGGGTGCCGATCGCCTGGTCAACGCCCTCGCGGCGGCTCGCCTGCACGGGACCCCGGCGGTCGTGGTCGACTTCGGAACGGCCACCACCTTCGACTGCGTGGCGGCGGACGGCGCTTACGTCGGCGGGGCGATCGCGCCGGGCCTCGAGCTCGGACTGGAGGCGCTCGCCGCCCGGACCGCCAAGTTGCCACGGATCGAGCTGCGCGCCCCGGACCGGGCGATCGGTCGAGATACCGTGAGTGCCATGCAGTCCGGGACGATCTTCGGCTACCAGGCGCTCGCGGCCGGCCTTCTGGCCCGGGTCCGGCGGGAATTGGCCGACGCGAACGATGTCGAGCCCGACGCGGTCTGCGCGATCCTGACCGGCGGGCTCTCGGCGGCGCCCTGGGCCCGCGCCCTCGAGGGCATCGACGCGATCGACCCCGACCTCACGCTCAAAGGCCTGGCCATCCTCCACGCCGAAGTCGGCGGCGGCGAGCCGCTCGAGTTGGGCCTGACGTGACGGTCGCGCAGGACGGACGGGCCACGGGCCGGCTTAGCGGGCGCCTGATCGGGCTTGGCGTCACCGGTTCGATCGCGGCCTACAAGGCGGTCGAGCTGCTCCGTCTCCTCCGAGCGGAGGGCGCTGAGGTGGTGGTGATGCTGACCCCGACCGCGACCCGGTTCGTTGGTCCGCTGTCGTTCGCGGCGCTGTCGCGCCACCCGGTCGAGACCGAGCTGCTCGACCTTCTCCCGGACGGCCGGATCGGCCACATCGTGATCGGCGACACCGCCGACGCGATCGTCGTGGCGCCCGCCACCGCGCACTGGCTGGGCGCGATGGCCAACGGGCTCGCCGGCGACGTGGTGACCGCCACCTGCCTCGCCAGCTCGGCACCGGTCGTCGTCGCGCCGGCGATGGACGGCGACATGTGGTCACACCCGGCGACGACGGCGAACGTGGCGCGCTTGCGAAGTTTCGGGTACGTCGTCGTCGAGCCCGACTCCGGGCCGCTCGCGTCCGGGCAGTCCGGGGTGGGTCGGCTGGCGGAACTCAGCGCCATCGTGGACGCCGTGGTCTCGGCCGTCGCCGATCGCCCGGTCCGTGCCTCGGATCCAGCCGCGCGACCCCCACTCGTCTCGCCGACGCGTGATGCCGACCTGACCGGTCGGCACATCGTCGTGACCGCCGGCGGGACGCGCGAGGCGATCGACCCGGTCCGTTTCATCGGCAACCGCTCGACCGGGAAGATGGGCGCGGCGATCGCCCGGGCCGCGCTCGACCGTGGTGCGCGGGTGACGGTCATCGCGGCCAACGTCGAGGTCCCCATGCCGCCCGAGGCGACCGTGGTCAAGGTCGTCTCGACAGGAGACCTCGAGGCGGCGCTCCGCGAGTCCATCCACGCGCCCGACGGGACGGCCGGCTTCGACGCCCTGGTGATGGCCGCCGCCGTCGCCGACTTCCGGCCGGCGGCGGATGCCCGGACCAAGCTTGCCCGCTCGGACGGCCTGACCCTCGAGCTCGAATCCACACCCGACCTCCTGGCCGAGGTGGCGCGCATCGCGCACGGCCTGGGCGCCGACGGCGATCCAGACGGCGACCCGCTGGGGCCGGCCCCGATCCTGATCGGCTTTGCGGCCGAGACCGGCTCGCTCGACCGGGCTGCCGAGAAGCTTGGCCGCAAGGGCCTTGACCTCCTCGTGGCGAACGACGTGGCGGAGGCCGGATCGGGCTTCGGGACCGACACCAACCGGGTATCGATCCTGGCCGCGGACGGCACGCGCGAGGATCTCCCGCTGCAATCGAAGCGAGATGTCGCCGAGGTGCTCCTCGACCGGGTCGCTCGCGCGCTGGACGAGCGCGACGCCGCCGCGCAGACTGGCGTCACGACCGAGCCCGAACGGGAGCGAGCATGAGCGCCGCAGCCGAATCCATCCGCCGCCTGACCGTGGTCGACATCGCCAAGCGGTACGCCGACGGCGAGCGTATCGCCATGCTGACTGCGTACGACTTCCCGACCGCCCAGATCCTCGACGAAGCCGGGATCCCGCTCCTCCTCGTCGGCGATTCGGTCGGCCAGGTGATGCTGGGGTACGAAACGACCGTGAGAGTCACGATGGCCGAGATGCTCCATCACACCAAGGCGGTCGTCCGCGGCAGTGCGCGGGCCATGGTCGTCGGTGACATGCCTTTCCTGTCGTACTCGACGCCCGACGAGGCGGTCGACAACGCGGGGCTCTTCCTGCGCGAGGCCGGCGCCCAGGCGGTCAAGATCGAGGGTGGCGTGCGGAGCGCTCGGATCATCGAGACGCTCGTGCGCGCGGGCATCCCGGTCATGGGCCACATCGGGCTCACGCCGCAGACGATCAACACCATCGGCAAGGTCCGGGTCCAGGGCAAGAACCGGGACCAGGCACGTGCGCTCGTGGCCGACGCCTTCGCGGTCCAGGAAGCCGGGGCGTTCTCGATGGTCGTCGAACTCGTCCCCGAACAGCTCGCTGCGGCGATCACCGAGCGGCTGAGCATCCCGACGATCGGGATCGGGGCGGGCGCCGGTTGCAGCGGCCAGGTCCAGGTGATCACCGACCTCATCGGGCTGGGCGATTTCGTGCCACGCCACGCCCGACCCTATGCCCACGTCCGCGAGGCGATCCTCGAGGCAGCCCGCGCGTACGGCGTGGACGTCTCGATGGGCACCTTCCCGGGCCCCGAGCAGACGGTCCGGATGGACGAGGCGATCCTCGACGAGGTCCTCGGCCGCGGCTCGTCGGATCGCCCGGCAGGTTCGATCCCGGCGGGCGGTATCCCGCTCGACCGCGACCTCTGAGCGGGTCGCCGGCCCGCTTGACCCGGATCGCCCGGACCCGCGCCGAGTTGCGGGAGGCGCTCGCCGGCGCGGCGCGACCGATCGGTCTCGTCCCGACGATGGGCTGGTTACACGACGGCCACCGAGCGTTGATGCGCCGCGCCCGCGCCGTCGACGCAACGACGGTCGCCACGATCTTCGTCAATCCGCGCCAGTTCAACGCCTCGGACGATTACCTCCAGTACCCGCGCAACGAGGGGCGCGACCTCGCGATCTGTGAGGTGGAGGGCGTCGACATCGTCTTCGCGCCCGACGCGTCGGAGGTCTACCCGCCCGGCTTCGACACGGTCGTCTCGGTCGGCGCGGTCTCGCGGCCGCTCGAGGGCGCCGCACGGCCGGGCCATTTCGACGGCGTGGCGACGGTCGTCGCGATCCTGTTCGACCTCGTCGGGGCCGACCACGCGTATTTCGGCCAGAAGGACGCCCAGCAGGTCATGGTCATCCGCCAGATGGCACGCGACCTGGCGATCGCGACCGAGGTCGACGCATGCCCCACCGTCCGCGAACCCGATGGCCTGGCGCTCTCGTCACGCAACGTCCATCTTTCGCCTGCCGAGCGCGCCGCGGCGCCCGTCATCCATCGTGCCCTGCTGGCGGCGCGTGATCGCTGGGCGGCCGGCGAACGGTCGGGCGAGGCGCTCCGCGAGACGATGCGGACGACCCTGGACGCCGAGCCGATGGCCGAGGTCGACTACGTCTCGGCCGCGGATGGGGCCACGCTCGCCGAGCTGGACCGCGTCGATGGTCCGGCCCTGCTCTCGCTCGCGGTCCGGTTCGGGTCGACCCGTCTCATCGACAACGAACCGATCGGGGCCGAGCCGGCGCCGACCACGCCTTGACCCGCGTCAGTCGAACGGCGCCTCCTGCGCGACCTCGAGGACGCGGTCGATGAACAGGTACTCCCAGAGCAGGGCCTTGATCTCGGCGATCTTGCCGGCGTCGGCCGGATGCGTCTTGACCAGGAGGTCGTGCAGCTCCGAGGCGACCTGGTACGTGTCCTCCTTGACAAGCGTGGCGAACAGGTCGGCCGTGCGGATGGCGTCCAGGACGTCCGCCGTCGGTCGATAGCCACCCGTCAACACCAGGCCGAGCGCGCCCTGGCCCCCATCGGAGCCATCCCGGCGGGCCCCGACGATCGCCGCGATCACGTCGGACCGGTCGCCCGGCACGATCACGAGACTTCGCCGACCGATCCGCTCGAGCATGTGCTCGGGCTCCATCGCCCCGATCGCGATCCCGCCGATGACCTGGTCGAGGTCGGACCCTGGGTGGATGGTCTCGCCATGGACGCCCTCGAGGACCATCGCGAGGGTCGGGTTCGACAGGATCGGCCGATGGGGCAGGACGCCGAGGAGCAGGATCCCCTGTCGCGCCAGGCCCCGCTCGAGCGTCTTGGCAAGCCCGGGCTTGGCGTCGAGGTCGACCTTGTTGACGATCGCGCCGGCGACAGTCACGCCCTGGCGCTCGAAGAGCGACGCGTTGAGCACGATCTCGTCGATCGGGCGACCGACCCCGCCCTCAGAGACGATGATGGCGGGCGCACCGAGCATGGCGGCGACGGTCGCGTTCGACAGCCCGATGACCGCACCGACGCCAGCGTGTCCGGTCCCCTCGATCAGCAGGATGTCGCGCTCGGCGAAGGCGGCATGCGCGGTGCGGATCCGCGTCGGGAGGTCCTCGACGACGTCGCCCTCGATGTACGACTGGGTGAAGCCGCGCGGGATATGGACGGGGCTCATCTGGCGGAGCGGTTCGTGCAGCCCGAAGACATGCTTCATGAGGACTGCGTCCTCGTCGGCAGGGACGCCTTCTTCGATGATGGTCCGCTGCCCGACCGGCTTCAGGAAGCTGGCGGAGAGGCCCCGTCGTTGGAAGCCGTCCAGCACGCCGAGGCTGACCGTGGTCTTGCCCCGGTTCTGCCCGGTAGCGGCCAGATACACGTGGCGCATGGGCTCGCGCAAGTCAGCTACGGGTGGCTGTCTTGCGCTCGATGAGCTGGATCGCGTCCCGCAGTCGGGCGAGGGTCTCGGCCTCGACCGCGTCGGACTCCAGGTACGGTCCGAGGCGTTCCATGATGTCGGCCACGAGGCTGAGGAAGACGCTCGCATCCGCGACGAAGAATTGCGGCTCGTTGTTGTAGCGGACGAGCGTCAGGCGACCCTGCAGGACGCGGCGGTCCTCGACGTGGGCGATCTGGGTCGCGAAGTTGTGGCCCTGGATCCCGTCGGGGTTATTGAGGAAGTTCAGGGCGTTGTCGATAGCCAGGCCGAACCGCGCGCGCCAGGCGACGAGCCGCTCGTGGACCTCGGACGCGATGCGGACCTCGGCGACCTCGTCGAAGACCTCTGGAGCGACGGTCAGCAGCCCGACCAGGGTCGTGCCGGCCCGCGGGCCGAGCATGACCTGGAGACTGCGCTCGAGGGTGAACACCTCGGAGTCGAAGCGCGGGCTGGTGATGACGTCGGTCAGCAGGTCCTCCACGTTGTCGAGGACGCCCGGCTCCGCCACGGCGTTCGACAGGTGGAGGATCTCCTCCTTGAACAGGAACTTCTCTTCGTGATCGAGCATGGGCGCGATGGTAGCACCGGGCCCGCGCCGGCCGACCTACGGGTAGAGGCCGCGCATCGCCATGGCGTTCGAGACGCGATCGACCGCCAGCAGGTACGCCGCGGTCCGCATGTCACATGACTCGCGCAGCGAGATGGCGAGGGTCTCGCCGAACGCCTTGACCATGATCCCCCGGAGCTTCTCGTTGACGACGGACTCGCTCCAGTGGTCGCGGTTGAGGTCCTGGACCCATTCGAAGTAGCTGACGGTCACGCCGCCGGCGTTGCACAGGATGTCCGGGATCATGAACACGCCGTTGTTGGCGAGGATCACGTCGGCGTCGGGCGTCGTCGGGCCGTTGGCGGCCTCGGCGATGACCCTGGCCTTGATCCGGCCGGCGTTGCGCTCGCTGATCTGGTTCTCGAGGGCCGCCGGGATGAGGATGTCGCAGTCGACCTCGAGGACCTGGGCGTTGGTGATGTCCTTCGCCCCGGGGAAGCCCTGGACGGTCCCGTGCTCGCTCTTCCAGGCGACGACCTTCGAGACGTCGAGCCCATCCGGCTGATGGATGCCACCGGTCGAGTCGGAGACGGCGATGACCGTCGAGCCTTCCTCGGAGATCAGCCGCGCGGCGATCGAGCCGGCATTGCCGAAGCCCTGGACCGCGACGCGCGTCGTTCGGAGGTCGAGGTCGAGGTGTCGTGCGGCCTCCACGATCGTGTACACGCAGCCGCGCGCGGTGGCCTCGTTGCGACCCTCTGACCCACCCAGGCTGATGGGTTTGCCGGTGACGACGCCGGGGACCGTATAGCCCGCGTGCATCGAGTAGGTGTCCATCATCCAGGCCATGATCTGGGCGTTGGTGTTGACGTCCGGCGCCGGGATGTCCTTCTCGGGGCCGACCAGGACCTCGATCTCGGTGAAGAAGCGACGGGTCAGGCCTTCGAGCTCCTTCTGGCTCAGCTGCTTCGGGTCGACGATGACGCCGCCCTTGCCGCCGCCGTACGGGATGCCCACGACCGCGCATTTCCAGGTCATCCACATCGCGAGGGCCTTGACCTCGTCGAGCGAGACGTCCTGGTGGTAGCGGATCCCGCCTTTGGCCGGGCCGCGGCCGAGGTTGTGCTGGACGCGGTAGCCGGTGAAGACCTGGACAGATCCGTCGTCCATGTGGACCGGGAAGTGGACGGTCAGCTCGCGCCGTGGTTCGCGCAGGACGCGGCGCATGCCCTCATCCATCCCTAGTCGGTCGGCTGCAAGGTCGAACTGTCGCTGGGCGACTTCCCACGCGTTGATGCGCGCAGCGACGTGCTCGGTGGTCATGGAATGGATGTCCTCACGTGTCTGTAGGGGGCGCGCCGCCTGGTCCTGTCGGACGGCTGGTCAGCGGCTGGCGCGCGTCTCATCTGCGGCGCGAGTATAGCGGGACGGAGCCGATTCGGCGGCAGGGGCACCGCGCGGCAACGTTGTCGCAACCTTGCCGCAATACGGGCTCGCTCGTGATGGCCGGCTACGCGCGGTAGAGGACCGCCGCCCCGACACAGCCCGGGCCGAGGTGCGGCCCGACCGACGGACCGACCAGACCGATCGTCACCGAGGCCGGATCGAGCGCCGGCGCGCGGGCGAGGACCTCGTCGCGGAAGGCCGCCACATCCGGACTGACCGTATGCAGGATGGCGAGCCGCTCGATCGGCCGCTCTGTGATCAGCTCGATGAGGCGTTCGCGCGCCTTCGAGCGCGTGCGCACCTTGTCGACCGTGTCCACCTCGCCGTCCTTGACCCGGATGATCGGCTTGACCGAGAGGAGCGTCCCGATGGCGGCCGCCGGTCCACTGATCCGGCCGCCCTTCTTCAGATACGCGAGCGTCTCGAGCGCCACGTAGACGCGCATGTCCGGCGTCCGCGCCTCGAGTCGCTCGGCGATCTCGCCGGCGGAGCGGCCCTCGACCTCGAGTTCGACGCCGAGACTGGCCAGGATCCCCTGCGCCATCGATGCGCTCTGCGAATCAACGACATGGATCTCCCGGTCGGGCAACATGTCGCGCGCGATCTGGGCGCTCTTGATCGCACCCGACAGCGTTCCCGCCACGTTGACCGAGACGATCGCCTCGGCGCCCGCGGCGAAGGCCGCCTCGAAGGCGTCCTTGAACTCCCCCGGCGACGCGGCCGCAGTCTTCGGGAAGGGCGCATCGGGGGCGACCATCCGCTCCCAGAAGGTGGCCGATGACATCTCGACACCGGCCTTGTACGTCTCCGAGCCGAACGTGACCAGGAGCGGCACGATCGAGATCCCGTCGGCGGCGGCCAGAGCGGGATCGAGGTCCGAGGCCGAATCGGTGAAGATCGCGACGCGACTCAAACGGCGTTCCTCCTCGGGCTCACCGGGATGTTGCGGGCATGATACGGGCGGGCGCCAGCACGGGAGGCTCGAACGGGCCGCGGAGTCGCTACCCTTTGGCCCATGGATCGATCCCTGCGCGCCGTCCTGTTCGGCACGTTCACGCTGCGCTTCAGCACCGGCCTCACCGGATCGATGCTCGCGTTCTACCTCGCGCACCTGCACGAGCACGGCGGTCCGGTCGTCGACGGCAAGATCGTCGGGCTGTATGCCGCGCTGTTCTACCTGACCGAGCTCGTCCTCTCGCCGTTTTTCGGCATCCTGTCGGACCGCTTCGGCCACCACCGGATCATGGTCTACGGACCGATCTTCGGCGCGATCGCGGTCATCCTGACCGGGCTGACCACGAACCTCCAATTGCTCGGCGGGACACGGATCCTCGAGGGCGCGTCGAGCGCGGCGAGCGTGCCCTCGATCCTCGGCTTCATCGCCGTCGCGACGGCCGGCAACGAGGTCCTGCGGGGCAAGACGGCCGCCCGCTTCGAGGGAGCCACGCTGGCCGGGATCGGGGTCGGCGCGATCTTCGGCGCCAAGCTGTTCGAGGCTGTCGGCCCCTCCGCCTTCTTCCTCAACGCGGTCCTGTACGGCGTCTCGTTCCTCGTCTACCGCTTCGGCGTCAAGGACCCCGCCGGCGAGAAGGCCGCGGTCGCCGCCAACCACATCCGCCTCGACCGCTACCTCGGCCTGATCCGGTCGTCGCACGTCCTGCTCCTGGCACCGACCTGGATCGCGGTCAACGCGGCGCTCGGTGTCTGGCTGAGCCAGACGGTATTCCAGCTCGCCAAGGGCGACCCGAGGTTCCCGGACCAGGCGCTGATGGCCGGCTTCAGCGCGAACCAGATCACGATCGGGGCGATCGCCGTCGCGATCGTCTTCGGGGCCGGTCTGTTGTATTGGGGCAACCGGTTCAAGTCGTACCGGCGGACCACGATCATCGGCTACGGCGTGATCGGCGGGGCGTTCATGGTCGGTGCCGGGATCGTCGTCAACCACCTGGCGACCGTCCACTTGCTCATCGCGCTAGGGGCGGCGTCGGTCGCGGCGGCGGGCTTGTTCGTGCTGGCCGGAGCGACCCCGGCCGCGCTCGGTCTGCTGGCCGACATGTCCGAGCGATTCCCCTCGGATCGCGGCGCGATCATGGGCCTCTACTCGGTCTTCCTCGCGCTCGGCCAGATCACCGGTAGCGTCATCGGCGGGATCGCCGCCGACTGGCTCGGCATCGACGGGATGTTCATCGTCACGCTCATCCTGCTCGCCATCGCGATCGGCCCGCTCGCCCAGCTCCGGGCGCAGGAACACCAGCTCGACCCGAACGGGCCCGGCCTCGACAGCGGTCCGGCGCCGACCTGACGGCCCCCGCGGGCGATGCCCGGGGAGCGGGTGACACGCCTCGCCGACGCCGGCCCGTCCGGAGCGCCTGTGCGATACTCGCGCCGCCGGTGGCGGGCAGCGCTCACACGACGCCGCCACCGGCCTCGCCCACCCCGATGCTCGCAGCGCGGAGCGACCCCGTGACGTCCAACATCGGCCAGAACTACCCCTACACGAGCGAGACCGAGGCTGAGCGCGCCGCGGCGATGACGTCCCTGCTGGCGAAGCACGAGGACCTTCGCGCCAAGCTCGTGGCCGAGACGACGCCGCTCGATGCCAACGAGCGCTGGTGTGTCTGGAAGTGCCCGACGCCGGGCTGCCCAGGCCTGCTCCACGTGGCTGGCTACTCGGCCGAGAAGCACGCCGTCTTCGTGGTCTGCGACGGCACATGCGGCAAGACGTTCCTGCGCTGACCGACGACGAGGCACTTCGCGCCAGCCGGCGCCGGCTCGCCACCGACGCGATCGGGATCGGGGTCTCCGCGGCGGGCTTCGGCTTCGTCTACGGCTTGTCGGCTCGAGGTGCCGGGTTATCGCCCCTCGAGGCGATGGCGATGAGCACGATCGTCTTCGCCGGGGCGGCCCAGTTCGCGGCCGTCGGCTACGTCGCCAGCGGGCTGGCCTGGCCCGGGATCGTCCTGCTGACCGCGCTCCTCAACGCGCGTCACCTGCTCTATTCGGCGGCGCTCGCGCCGTGGCTCCGCGACGTGCCCGTCGCGCGACGGGCTGTGATGGCCCACCTCCTCACCGACGAGGCGTTCGCCCTCTCGATCGGTCATTTCCGGCGCATCGGTCGGGGCGACGAGCGCGGGTACTGGCTGGGCGCCATCGTCGCCACGTTCATCCCGTGGAACCTCGCGACGCTCGGCGGCGTGCTCCTCGGCGCCCAGATCCCCGAACCCGCCCGGTTCGGCATCGACGTCATCTTTCCGGCGGCGATGATCGGTCTCGCGGTCGGTCTCATCACCGGGCGGCGCGAACTGGTCGCCGCGATCGTGGGGGGAGCGGTCGCTGTCCTGGTCGCGCTCGCATCGAGCCCGGCCATCGGGATCGTGGCGGGTGGCGTGATCGGCCCGGCCGTCGGTCTCCTCGTGCCCAGCGCGATCGCCGCGGAGACGGCACCACTCGGCTCACCCGCGTCGATCGAGCGCTACTCGATGCCGGGCGCCCGCTTCGACCCTGAGACGGGCCCCGACCTGCCCGCCGGTCCCGGAGCGCGGGAACCGTGAGCACCGGGCTCGTCGTCCTCGCGATCCTGATGTTCGTGGTGACCTACCCGTCCCGCGCCCTTGGGCTCCTGACCCCCGGCTTCGAGCGGCTGCCTCGGATCGCCTTCGACTACCTCCAGCTCGTCGGTCCCGCGGTCCTGGCCGCGCTCGCCGCGGTCAGCGTGATGGTGGTCGTCGGCGCCGGCGACGTGCCGTCCTTCCACGTCGGCGTCGAATGGCTGGCGGTCCTCGTCTGCCTCGCGGTCGTCGCGTGGCGGCGCAACCTGTTCCTCGGGCTCGTCACCGCGGTCGCGATCGTGGTCGTCGCGCGAGCGACCGGGCTGGCGGCGCTCCCAGCCTGAGAGCGGCCATGCGGGCCGGCCGGCCGGTGAAACCGCCGCGGGTCAGCCGCGTCGGTCAGCCGCGACGCGCTTCGGCCTCGATCTCGATGAGCAGGCTCGGGTCCATGAGGGCGCCGACCTCGACCATCGTCGCCGCCGGGCGGATCTCCCCGAAGACCGACCCGTGCACGGCCGATACCTCCGCCGAGCGGCTGATATCGGTCACGAACATCCGGGTTCGCACGATGTCGGGGAGGCCGAACCCGGCCTCGACGAGGGCGCGCTCGATGAGCCCGATCGCCGCGCGCGTCTGGCCCGCGATGTCGCCGGGATGGACCGCGTGGCCGTCGGGTCCCGCGTCGGTCGTACCCGCCATCCAGCAACTGTCGCCGACCACGACCGCCCGGCTGTAGCCGGCTGTCGCTTCCCACGGTCCGCCCAAGGTGATCAGCCGTCGTGCCATCACGGCACCTCAACGGGCGGCGCCTCATTCGCGGTCTCGGGCGCCTCGCGCCGTTCGCCTCCGTCGCGAGGGACCGGGCTGCGTCGTCCGTCCGGTCGTTCCCGCCAGGCGAGGACCTCGGGGTCCGCGGCGATGGCGAGCAGGAGTCCCGCCACGAGGGTCGTCCGTGGCACGATCGAATCGACGTCGAGGTACTCCGCTGGCGAATGGTCGTTGCCGCCGATCGGCCCGAGCCCGTCGAGACTCGGGACGCCCATCCCCGAGGTCGAGTTCGCGTCCGACGCGCCACCCGTCGAGGCCTCGGCGACCGAGAAGCCGAGGAGCTCGGCGACGCCTTGGGCATGTTCGACGAGGTGGACGCTGCGCTCGAGCCGTTCCATCGGCCACCAGCGGGCCATCGGCTCGAAGTCGACGGTCACGTCGGGGATCTCCGTCGCCTCGGCGATCCGGCGGATGGCGGCCTCGGCCGTCTCGAGCGCGTCGCGCGTCGTGGCCCGGACGTCGACCTCGAGGGTGCATCGCTCGGCCACGACGTTGGGCCGCGACCCGCCGGCGATCAGCCCGACGTTGACGGTCACCTCCGGCCACTGTCCGTTGAGGAGGTGAAGGTCCTCCACGATTCGCGCCGCCTCGAGGATCGCGCTACGCCCCTTCTCGGGCTCGACGCCGGCGTGGGCCGCTCGGCCGTGGACGACGATCCGCAGGTCGAGGATCCCCTTGCGCGCCGAGACGATGTCGCCGTTGGCGCGGGCACATTCGAGGACGAGCGCCACGTCGGACCCCGCGGCCTGGGCCTGGATATGCGGTGTCGAGCTCGGCGAGCCGATCTCCTCGTCGGGGTTTGCGATGAACACGAGCCGCTCGAACGGGAGTCCGCCGCGCTCGGTCACGATCGCCTTGAGCGCGTAGAGCCCCGCGAGCAGGCCGCCCTTCATGTCGGTGACGCCCGGGCCGTAGGCGACCCCGTCCTCGATCCGGAATGGGCGCTCGACCGCGGTCCCGGGGTCGAAGACCGTGTCCATGTGGCCGATGAGCAGGGCCCGCGCGCCACCCGGTCGGCCGTTGAAGGTCGCGATGAGTGTGTCGCCCAGGCGGCTCTCGGGATCCGGGTGAGCCACGACGTCCGCGCCGAGATCGGTCATGAAGTCGGCGACCCAGCGAGCTACCTCGTTGACGCCGTCGGGGGTGTAACTGCCGCAGTCGATGTTGACGAGGCGTTCGAGGTCGTCGAGGTACGCCGGCAGGTCCGCCCGGATGGCCGCCCGCAGCGCGTCGAGTTCGGCGGCCGATGGGCGGGGCGGTGTCGTGGTCGAGGCGGTCATGGGGCGAAGTCTAGCGAACCACGCCTTGCTATCCTGCCCGGACCGTGCGACTGGTCGAGACGCGCCTGCTCGAGGGTCCCAACGTCTACCGGCTTGAGCCGGTGGTCAAGCTCGAGGTCGCCATCGGCCGGCGGCGGACCTGGTACGGCCAGCGCGACCCCGGTCGTCACGCCCTTGTCCATCTCGGCGCCGACGTCCCGGCGCGCGCGTGGCCCGACGGGGTCGTCGCCACCGTCGCCTGGATCAGGCGCCTCCGCGCCGACCATGGCGAGGGGCGTGGCGGCCTCGCCGTCCATCGCTCGTCCGACCCGGGGCATTGGATCGTGACCTTCCCGTGGCTCGGCGCAGAGCGTGTCCTGACCCTGACCGAGGCGGCCCTCGCGCTCGCCGAACGCGACGTCTCGCCATCTCGAACGGCCCGCCTGACCGGCGCCCAGGAACGCCTTCTCCTACGCTGGAACGAACGCATCGCGGGCGCGCGGGCGACGCCACCCGAGTGGCTGCGCGACAAGGATCGCCTCGTGCCGATCGTCTCGGTCTCTGGCACGAACGGGAAGAGCACGGTGACGCGGCTCATCACCCACGTCCTGCTGCTGGCCGGCCGGCGGGTCGGGACCACGACCTCGGACGGGGTCCTCGTCAACGAGCGGATGGTCGAGCCTGGCGACTGGACCGGACCGGCCGGCGCACGCCAGATCCTGGCTCGCCACGACATCGATTCCGCGGTCCTCGAGACCGCGCGTGGCGGGATCGTGTTGCGCGGCATCGGCTACGAATCGAACGACGCGAGCGTCCTCACCAACGTCTCGTCCGACCACCTGGACCTTCAGGGCATCCACACCCTGCCCGAGCTGGCCGAAGTGAAATCGACCATCGCCAGGATCACGAAGTCCGGTGGCTGGGTCGTCCTCAACGCGGATGACACCCTGGTGGCCGCGGTCGCCCGCCGGGTCAGGGCCAAGGTAGCGCTGTTCACGCTCGAGGGCGACGCGTCCCGCGCCGTCCGGCGCCATCGCGACCGGGGCGGCCGGGCATACCTCGTGCGCGACGGGATGATCGTCGAGGCGAACGGCGAAAAGGAGACCAGGATCGTCGACGTGGCGGACGTCCCCATCACGATCGGTGGGCTGGCCCGGCACAACGTGGCCAACGCGCTGGCGGCGGCCGGTGGGGCGCGCGGGTTGGGCGCCACCATCGCCCAGGTTCGCGACGGGCTGGCCGACTTCGCCCCGAGCGCCGAGCGCTCGCCGGGCCGACTCAACCTGTTCCGCCTTGGTGCCAAGGTGGTCATCGTGGACTTCGCCCACAACGAAGCGGGCGTCGGGGCGGTCCTCGATGTCGCGCAGGGGATCGCGGCGGGGGCTGCCGGCCGCGCCGCACCGATCACGGCGATCATCGGGACCGCCGGCGACCGACCCGATGACACGCTCCGAGGCATCGGACGCATCGCCGCCGAGCGCGCCCAGCGCGTGGCGATCAAGCAGACCCTCAAGTACCTCCGCGGCCGGACCGCCGAGTCGGTCGTCGGCGAGCTGCTGGTCGGGGTGGTCGCCGGGGGCGGTTCAGCCGAGAACGTGCCCATCTACGGCTCGGAGACCGAAGCGCTCCAGGCCGAGCTCAACGGGGCGGCCGGGGCCGGCGCGCACGGCGGCCGATCGGATGCCCCGCGGGTCATCGTTCTGATGTGCCACGAGGACCGTGACGGCGTCTTCGAGCTCCTCGCGAAGCTGGGCGCGCGGCCGGTCGACGTCGCCTCCGAACTGTCCGAGCTCGTCCCGCGGTTGCAGGCCCGACCGCGGCGCGGCTGAGCGGCCGCCGCGAGGGGCCCGGCGGTCCGAGCCGGTCCCTGCCTGGGGGCCAGCCCCGATCTCTGCCAAATGCCCCTCAGGCGGGCACTCGTCACGGAGTCCCGGTCAGATGATCCCCTGGCGAGCATTTGACACGAAATCAGCCCACGAGGCCCCAGATCCAAGCGTGGTCTTGGGTCCCGAGAGGATCGTATCGCTGCCGAGTGCCCGGCTGACGAGCATCTGTCACGACCTGAGGGCTCGCAGCCCGACGCGCCGCGGCCACCGGCCCAGGGCGTCCAGCCTGGCTGCCCTTCCCTATCCGACCGGCCGCGGCCACCAGCCGTGGACGTCGAGCCGGCGGGCGAAATGGAGGAGCGGCGACACCGGCGGCAGCTCGATCCCGTGGGCGGCGGCCATCGTGTCGGTCCGGATCTCGGCCTCGGCCGGCTGGAGCGGCCAGGGCGCATGCCGGATCGCGCTCCACCACAGTCGGCCCGCTTCATCCGCCGCGTACAGCCCGCGGCGATCGGTGAGGAACGCCGCCAGCGACCCCGGGACGGCCAGCTCCACGGGACCGACCGGCCGATACCGGGCCTCGAACCTGGCCGAGGGGCCGCGAGAGTCGATCCGCTCCGACTGGTAGTCCACCCAGCCCGCTTCCATGTCCGACGACATCCGTGCCCGGTAGTAGGGCAGGTGGAAGGCGACGCGTGCGCCCTCCACGGCCAGCCGGCTCGCCGCGTCGAGGCTCAGGAACCACACCCCGCGCCGGTCGCCGCGGCGGACGTAGGTCCGGACGTTGAGCTCTGGGAACGCACCCGGACCCGGCGGCGACGGCAGGAACCGCGGCCCGACATCGGCCATCCGGAACGGGACGATGCCGAGCCACGCCCCTCCTTCGAAGGTGTCCAGGTCCAGGCCGTCCGGGACGAGCGGCCGCAAGGCCTCGACCGGGATCGGCCAGTGGGCGAACAACAGGTCCAGCCAGCGCATCCGGAAGACCCACGGCGCGCGGTTCATCGGTTTTCAGCCCTCGGGCGCGACCAGCTCACCGGGATCCGCGAAGGCCGTCCCGCCGCGCGACGACCCGGCGGCAGCCATCGCCTCGCCGTAGACGCCGATGGCATTGTCGACGCAGCAGACCACCAGATCGCCCGGGTTGGCCCGCCGCAATGCCGCGCGGACCGCGGTCATCTCGTCGAGGATCTTCTCCGACCGCGTGGCCCGCGCCGTACCGGCGGTCTTCGCCGAGCGGATCCCCTCGAGGACGTTGGTTGCCGTCTCGCCCGCCGGCCGGCCCCGCAGGTTCTTGTCCTCGCGGACGATGACCTCGTCGAAGGCGCCCGCGGCGATCGCGCCATATTGGCGCTGGTCGTCGTCGCGCCGGTCGCCCGGGATGCCGATCACGCCGATCGCCCGGCCGGTGCGCGTCGCGGTCGCGGCGGCCCCGAGTCGGCCGGACTTGGTCGGTGCGTCGACCATCATCCGTTCCACGAAGTCGGCGAGCTGGCGCATCCCGTCGACGTTATGGCAGTAGTCGATGACGACGCGCACACCGGCGACGTCGACGAGGTTGAGCCGGCCGGGCGCCTGGAAGAATGACGTCGAGAAGGTCCGCAGCCCCTGCCGGATGTCGTGCAGGTGCGCGCCGGCCGCCCAGGCGGCGGCCGCGGCCGCGAGCGCGTTCGCGACGTTCATCCGCGCCCGACCGCCGAAGGTCGCGGGCACGAGGTGGGTGTACAGCAGCGGCATCGTGCGCGACCCGAGGCGGAGCACGATGAGCTCGCCCTCGGGGGTCGGCTCGAGCCGGAAGGCCGCTCCGCCCCGGCTCGTGTGACCCTCGATCCGGTCGAAGCCGTCCTCGCCCTTGGCCGTGGCCATGCTGAACAGGACGACCCGGCCGGCGGAGTGCCGGCCCATCCGGTAGACGTGGCTATCGTCGGCGTTGAGGACCGCGGTCCCCGAGCGCGGCACGGCATCGACCACCACGCCCTTGACGTTGGCCAGCTGGCCTATGGAATCGATCCCGCCCAGGCCGAGATGGTCGCCGGTCACGTTGGTGACGACCGCGACATCGTTGCGGTCGTAACCGAGCCCTTCGCGCAGGATCCCGCCGCGCGCCACCTCGAAGACGGCGGTGTCGACGGTCGGGTTCTGGAGGACCATCAGGGCCGACTTGGGCCCCGACATGTCACCCTTCTTGATGAGTCGGCCGTCGATGACGATGCCATCGGTCGAGGTCATGCCGACCCGCCGGCCCATCAGCTTGAGGATGTGGCTGATCATCCGGACCGTCGTCGTCTTCCCGTTCGTGCCGGTCACGGCGATGATCGGGATGCGCGCCGGAGAGCCCGCGGGGAAGAGCAGATCGATCACCGGCCGGGCGACGTATTGCGGCTCGCCCTCGGTCGGGTGGGTATGCATCCGGAAGCCGGGCGCGGCGTTGACCTCGACGATCGCGCCGCCGGTCTCGCGGACGGGCGTGGCGATGTCGGGGCAGATGAAGTCGATGCCCGCGACGTCGAGGCCGACGATTCGCGCCGCCATCTCGGCGATCTCGACGTTGTCTGGGTGCGCCTCGATGGTCCGGTCGATCGAGGTCCCGCCAGTGGACATGTTGCCCGTCAGCGCGAGCTTGGCCCAGGTGCCCTCGGGCAGGACTTCGTCCATGCCGAAGCCCTGGGCGGCGACCAGCGCCTCGGCCGCCTCGTCGACCTTGATCCGTGTCAGCACCTTCTCGTGGCCGATGCCGCGGCGCGGGTCCGAGTTGGCGATGTCGACCAACTGCCGGACGGTGTGTTCGCCGTCGCCGGTGACCGACGCCGGCACCCGTTCCGCGATGGCCGCAACCTTGCCGCCGATCACGAGACAGCGATAGTCGTTGCCGGTCACGTACGACTCCACGACCACGTCGCCTGCCCGGCTCTGGGCGATGGCGCCGGCGAAGGCGGCTCGCACCTGATCCTCGGTCCGCAGGTCGAGATGGACGCCGCGGCCGTGGTTGCCATCGAGCGGCTTGACGACGCACGGGTAGCCAAGGCGCCTCGCCGCCGCAACGGCCGCCTCCACGTCAGCGACCACGTCGGCGCGGGGAACGGGCAGCCCAGCCGAGTCGAGCAGCCGGTTGGTGAGGCTCTTGTCCGAGGCGACGTCGACGCCGATCGCCGAAGTCAGTGAGGTCATCGTCGCCCGGATCCGCTGTTGATGGACGCCGTGACCGAACTGGACCAGCGAGTGGCGGTCGAGCCGGATGAACGGGATGTCCCGGCTGACCGCCTCGTCGATGAGTGCCTGGGTCGATGGCCCGAACGCCTGCCGCTCGGCGAGCCGGATGAGGCGCTCCATCTCCGGCGCGAAGTCGAAGAAGACCTCGGGATCATCGGGCGCGACGAGGTGATTGACGAGGGCGACCGCCATCCGCCCGGCCTCGAGCCCGACCGCCTCCTCGCGGTACTCGTAGATGCAGTTGTACTGGCCGACCGGCCCCGCCGCCCGCGTCTTGCCGTGCCGGACATCGGTCCCGGCCAGGTTCTGGAACTCGAGCGCGACGTGCTCCGCGATGTGGCCGACCCAGGTCCCGTCGCGCAGCCGGGTGATGAAGCCTCCGCGCCGGCCAAGCGAACAGGCGTGGTCCTCTAGCGTCGGCAGCAGCGCGATGAGCGCGTCGGTGAAGTTGGGCAACAAGTTCGACGCGTAGTGCTCGAGGACACCGAGGTCGACGAGGAGGCGGATGACCGGTTCCCGCGCCCAGTAGTTCGGTCCGCGGAGGACACGTGTCTCGATGATCCGCAGGGTCGGTGCCGGACCCGATCCGGGCACGGCGGTCGCGCGACGGCGGCCGCGCCCCGAGCGCGATGCCGAAGCGGGGCCGGCGACGGTGTCGGTCACGGGATCCTCCTCCGCCGGCTGGTCGGGGCCAGCCGGTCGGCGCTAGCTGGAGGCGGCCTCGCCGCCGGGGAGTGCGTGCAGATTGGGCGTCGCGACACGTTCTCGACGACGGAGGTCGAAGCGATAGCCGCTCGGCAGCGAATGCAGGACGACGCCGCTGATCATGAGCGGCCGGTGGCCGTGGACCTCCCAGGCGTCGGTCTCGGAACGCGAACCGTCGACGACCGTGATCGAGCCGCGACCGATCACCTCCATGATGTGGTCCGGACCCACGACCCCGGCGGTGTCCTCGTCGACGCCGAGCCCGAGCAGGCTCGGGTTCTGGGCGATCAGGCTGAGCAACCGCCCCAGCCGGTTCCGCTGCTGGAAATGCTGGTCGATGATCACCCCGGGGAGCACCCCCAGCCCGGCCGCGATCTGCGCCATGCGGTGCTTCGGCGTGGCGCCAGACGCACCGAAGGCGATCATGTGGCTCGACATCGCCGAGGCCCCGGCCGAGGTTCCGGCAACGACCGCGCCGTGCTGGAACCGGTCGAGGATGGCGTCGGCCAGGAGCGTCCCACCGATCGTCGAGGACAGCCGCAGCTGGTTGCCGCCGGTCAGGAAGATCCCGGTGGCGTCGCCGACGGCACGGACCGCCATCTCGTCATTGGCCTGCGGCCGGGTGACCGCGTGGAGCGGCCGGACCCGCGTGATGCCGAGCTCCCCGAAGACGGCCCGGTATCGTTCGCCCGCCTCGAGCCCCAGCGAGGACGCGGTGCTGATGACCGCGATCGTCGCATCCGGGCCTCCGGCGAGCGCGGCGAAGCGGTTCAGGATGACGCGGTCGCGGACCTTGTCCTCCGCACCACCGATGATGATCACCGTTCCGTCGGCCACGAGGTGGGTCGCCTCCCGTGCTGGGTCCCGGAGAGGATACCGTGCGGCGCGATGCGGGCGTGCTGGACCGCCGTGCGAGAATGCCGCTGGATGACCGACTCGGTGCCGCCCCCCGGTCTGCAGCCGGTCCCGGGCACGGCCCGCGGCCGCGGGCGGGTCCGGGTGGACCTGTCCGATGTCATCGACCGCGGGACCCGCCGTCGCGCCGGGGTCTTCCGCCGGGCGCTCCGACGCGAGGTGTCACGGCTCCGAGATCCCCGCCGGGTCGCCGCCGTCTTCCTGCTCAGCCTGACCTTCGCCCTCATCCTGTCCGGCCTCATCGCGCGCGGGGAGGCCGGTGGCGCCGATGCGCGGGCGTATTGGGCTGGGGTCCGGATCTGGCTCAACGGCGGCGACCCGTACCACCCGGTCGGGCCCTTCCTGCCCTATGTCTATGCGCCATGGATGCTTCCGCTGTTCGCGCCCTGGGCGCTCCTGCCGTGGGATGTCGCCTGGTTCATGTGGCGGGTGGGCACGATCCTGTTGCTGCTCTGGACGATCCACTGGGCGTATCGCCGCCGGCCGCTGACGACCGCGGTCGTCGTGGCGGTCCTCGCCTTCCCGTTCGGCGCGAACCTCGACACCGGCAACATCAACCTGCAGTTGACACTGATGCTGTGGGCCGCCCAGTTCACCGGTCCGCGTCTCGGTGGCCTCCTGTGGGCCCTCGCGACGTGGATGAAGTGGCTGCCGGTCGTGTTCTGGCCCATCCTGCCGCGCGGCACCCGCCGATGGGGAGCGTTCTGGCTCGTGGTCTCGGTCGCGTTGAGCCTGCTGACCCTGCCGCTGACGATCATCCAGCTCCAGGCACTCTTCGGGTTCGGGGCGCGGCCCATCCGCCTCGATTTCCTGGTCTACCTCTGGGCGACCGTCCCGTGGTTCTACCGGAAGGACGACCTTCGCGATCTCTTCCGACCGGCGACCTGGCGGGCATGGCTGGCCACTGCCCGGGTCGCCCTCAGACGGCCGGCTCCAGGCTGACCGCGGCTTCCGCGCTCTCGAGCGGACCGGGGCCCGAGCCGGGGACCGGGAGCGGGGTGTCGTCGTCGCGACGCCTTTCGTCGACCGGCCACAACAACAGTGCGCCGACGCCCATCAGGACGACCGCCATCCAGAGTGCGGCCCGCGGCCCCGAGCCGTCGAGGGTCGGCCCGCCGACGACGTCCATCAACGTGCCGCCGACCGCGAGTGCGAGGACCCCGGCCGACGCGGTCGCCACGTTCGAGAGACCCATGTACCGGCCCGACGATGCCTTGGGGATGATGTCGGTCATCAGCGCCCAGTCGACCGCGAGGAACGTCCCTGCCGAGATGCCGTAGATCAAGGCGCCGACGAACGCGATCGGCAGGATCGGTGCGAGCGCGACGGTCGCGAGTCCCACCGCACCGAGGGCACAGCTCGTCCAGATGACGGGCTTGCGGCCGATCCGGTCGGAGACCCGGGCGGAGGGAACGACCGAGAGGACGGTCCCGAGCGCGACGAGCGCGACCATCGGGATGAAGACGATCCCGGTGTCGTGCTCGTTGAGACCCATCGTGCGGGCGAGGTAGAAGACCGCGAGGCTGGTCAGGACCGACCCGCCCATCAGGATCGCGAGACGTGACGCGACGAGCCACACGAAGCTCCGCTCGCGAAGGATGTCCGTGCCCCAGGCTTCGGCCGCGATCGCGCGCCACGAGCGCCCGTTGCGTGACTTCGGTGGCGGACCCTCACGGACCCGGATGACGACAGAAAGCATCGTCAGCAGCTCGAGGACGCCGAGCGCGATCAGGCCGACCTGGTATTGATGAAATGCGACCGCGAGCGAACCGATGACGTAGCCCGAGACGACGCCGAGCACCTGCATCATGCCGACGAGAGCGCTGGCCGTACCGACCTGGGGCGCCGGGACGAGATCGGGGATGTAGCCCTGGAACGGGCCCTGGGCGAAATTCGAGCTGAACTGGAGGAGCGCGATGAAGGCCGCGATCGAGACCAGCGTCGTGCTGGACGCGATCCCGATCAGGAAGACGACGTCGAGGATCGAGCCGATGAAGATGTACGGCTTGCGGCGGCCCCAGCGCGAGATCGTGTAGTCGGAGATCGAGCCGATCGTCGGCTGGACCATGACCGCGATGACGGCGCCGCTGATCGAGATGAGGAACAGGGCCCGTCCCGCGCCGGCCTTGTCGGCGAGTCCCGTGAATTCCAGCCGCCCGGCCATGATGAAGCTGAGGCCCGCGAAGATCGACGAAAGACCGAGCCAGTAGAGGGAGATCCGGACGAGCTCTCGGTTCGGCAGCCGCGTGGTTGGACGTCCGCCGACCGTTTCCGGCCCGCTTGTGGCTTCGGGCATCTCGGTCATCGCAATGCTCCCTCGGTCGACGGTATCCCCTGGTTCACGGCCGTAGGACGCCCATCGGGACCGAGTGTTACGGCGCAACGGAGGCGGACGAGCCGCCGGTCCGTGGCGCCCGCGGCGACGTAGCGAAAGACCGACCGGTCGAGCGAGTACATCGCGGTCGACACGAGCCCGATCTGCCCGAGGCGGAAGGTGAAGACAGGGTTCTCGTGGTTGCCCGCGTAGTGATGCGCGGTCCCGTCCGCGGCGAGGACCGCCAGGTTGGCCTCGCCGCCGAACCGGTCGTGGAGCGCGGCCAGGAGCGTGCCCACGGGTTGCGTGGGACCCCACTCGTCCTCCAGCCAGCGCTCGCCCACCTCGGTATCGGCCCGTCCGGCGATGCGACCCTGCGCCCGATAGCCGGGGCGGAGGCTCTTGTAGTCGCGCAGGTCGCCGTTGTGGCTGAAGGCGAACCGGCCGGCCGGGTCGTCGAACGGCTGGGTGTCCGCGAGCGTGAGGGTCGAGAAGCGCGATGGCCGCCGAAGGTGGACCAGGGCGGCCGTCGTCTCGTTGGTACCGACCGCGTCGCGCCGAGGATCGTCGCGGAAGGCGCGGAGGTCACGGTAGGAGCGGATGGCGCCGCCGTGATCCAGCCAGGCCGCGCCCCAGCCGAAGCCGGCCAGCCCGAACTGTTCGAGCTTCTCTGTGAACGGCCACAGCTCGTCGAGCCGGAATGGCTCGGTCGCGCGGGCGACGAACTGCTCACACATCGCTGGCGATGATACGCGCCGGTTTGCTCGCTTCGGTCGTGCCAGCCGAGCTGGGTCGGTCCGGCTGGCAGGTCGGACACCAATAGGTCGTCCGCGGGATCTCGTTCCCCTGCTGCGCGCTGACGATCGCCGTCCGGCAACGACGGCACGGGCGACCGGTCCGTCGATAGACGTAGAGCGGCCCGGGCGCTCCCTTGTCGCCTGCCGTGGTGACCCGTTCCGGGCCGCGCCCAGCGGCCACGTTCGCGAGCAGGAGCCGGCGGACGCTCGCGACGAGCCGGCCCAGGGTGGCATCGTCGAGATCGGCGACGGGCGCGAACGGCGCGACCCGCTCGATCCAGAGGAGTTCGCTCTTGTAGACGTTGCCGATGCCGGCCAGCGCCCGCTGGTCGAGGAGTGCCTCGGCGATGGCCATCCTCGCGCGTGTGGGGTCGCGAAGGCGGCGCAGGGCCTCGTGCGCATCGAACTCCTGGGCCAGGAGGTCCGGGCCCAGCCGCCCGAGCGATGGGTGGAGGGTCTCGGCTCGCTGCTCGAGGAGCTCCACGACGGGGGCGTCGAAGCAGACCGCCACGGCGCCCGGCACCTCGAGGACCAGCCGGGCACGTCCGGCCGGGCGGCGCCAGCGCTCGCCCGGTCGGTAGCGATGCCATGAACCGTTCATCCGCAGGTGCGTTCGGAGCTCCAGGCCGTTGTCGAACCTGATCAGGAGGTTCTTGCCGAGCGCCTCCACCGCGGTGATCTCACGCCCGACGATCCGCCCGACCTGCGGGACGGCGCCCGGACCCCCGGTCCGTGCCGCGATCACGGTCCGGCCGACCAGATACGGTCGTAGTCCGGCCGCGGTCCGGAAGAGCCTGTCGCCTTCGGGCACTCAGACCCCGACCGGGCGATCGGCACGGAGGACGAGCCCACGGTAGCCGGCCACGAAGCCGGCCTCGAGCAGCGACGACCGGAACCGTGCGAGCGCGACGTCCTCGCCATCGACCTTGCGCAGGACGAGCTCCCGTGTACGCCCGTCCGTCACAAGCGTCCGGAAGGCCCGGGCCGCGATGACCGCCACGTCCGGATCGTCGGCCGCGGGCAGGGTCTGGAGCGTTGCCCCGCCACGCTCGAGATAGAGCGCCGCGATCCCGTCGACGAGCACGACGTAGGCTCCCGCCGCGCGCTGGAGCGGCCGCCGGTCGGTCTCACCACGACGGGGCCAGGGCAGCGCCGCGCCATACGGGTTGGCCGGGTCGGCGGCGGCGAGGAGATGGACCGCGCCCGAGGCGGCCGGATCGGCCGGCTCGCGAACCGAGCGGAGCCGGTCGAGCGCTCCGGCGAGGGCGAACTGGGCGGCCCCGAGCCCGTCGACGAAGTACCCCCGCCGGATTCGGCCGGCGTCCTCCATCGCCCGCAGGACCGGATAGACGGCAGCGAACCCGCCCTCGATCCCCTCGGTCGCGACGGCCTCGCGGGTGAGGACGCCGTGGCGTTCGAGGAGCGCCAGGCTCTGGGCGTGGAGCCGTTCGGTCGGGCTCGCCGGCGCGGTCTCAGGCGCCACCAGCGACCAGCGACCGGCGGCCTCCGGCGGCCCGAGCGCGGTCAGCCGGCCCCGTCCCCCACCACGGCGCCCGCCACTCGCGGTCCGCTTCCAGCGCAGCGCCCGGAGTGGGGCGAAGGTGTCGTTAGTGACCTCGCCAGCCCAGACGAGGTCCCATAGCGCGTCGAGGACCTCGCGGTCGGAGTCGCCGCGCGCCGCCGTGAAGAGCTCGCGGTAGAACGACGCGCCGCGGCTGGCCAGGTGCTCGCGGATGGCCGCATGTCGTGGCTCGGCCGGCGGTTCGACCCCGTCGGGCGGGCCGATCGGCCGCAGGATCTCGCGCCCGGGCCGGACGAGGGCGATGCGGCCATCGTCGCGGCCGAGGCTCCCCCGCCCGACCCAGGCCACCTCGCCCAGCGCCCCGAGCTCGTCGAGCAACCGCGGCTGATAGCCCGGGATCCGCGCCGGCAGCACGTCCCGCTCGAGCACCGAGGCCGGGATCGGCAGGCCGGCGAGCTGATCGACCACCTCGGCGAGCCGTTCCAGGGCGGCTGTCCCGCGCAGCGGCGGTCGGGTGGTACCGACGGGCGCCACGCCCTGCCAATCGGGCACGAAGCGGCCCAGGGCGGCTGGATCGACCGGCTCGACCTCACGCCGCAGGCGCGCCAGCGACCGACGACGCAGGAGCCGCAGGACCTCGGGGTCGCACCATTCGCGTTCGGCGCCGCCCGGCCGGAACTCGCCGCGCAACAAGGTGCCCGCCGCCATCATCCGCTCGAGAGCATCGCCGACGACCCCGACGGGAAGGCCCCAGCGACGAGCCGGGTCGGGCGTCAGGAACGGCCCGTGGGTCCGGGCGTAGCGCGCCAGCAGTCCGTCCAGCGCACCGACCGCCGGGCCGAGGAAGGCCGCCGGGATGCCGACCGGCGGCGCGATCCCGACTTCATCGCGGTAGCGCGCGACGTCCTCGATGGCGAGCCAGCGGTCGTCGCCTGCGATGCGGGTCCGGACGGCGCGGCGGGCACTCAACAGTTCCTCGAGCCACGGGCCGGCGACCCCCGCCCCGCCGTCGGTCCGGGCGGCGACCTCGTCGGACGACAGGTCGCCCAACCGACGGAGGAGATCGTGGACGCCGTCGAGCGTCGTGGCCTGTCTGTCATCGGCGAGGAGCTGGAGGTTGAGCTCGAGGTCGGCGAGCGCGTCCGGGTCGAGCAGCTCGCGCAGCTCCTCCTGGCCGAGCAGCTCGCGCAGCAGGTCGCGATCGAGGGTGAGCGCGCCGGCTCGACGCTCCGCGATCGGCGTATCGCCGTCGTACATGTAGGCGGCGACGTAATCGAACATGAGGCTGCTCGCGAATGGCGACGCCCTGGCCGTCTCGACGCCGTGGATCGCGATCTCGCGCCGGGCGACGCCGCCCAGGATCTCGCGCAGCCCGGGCAGGTCGAAGACGTCCGAGAGGCACTCGCGGTACGTCTCGACCAGGATCGGGAAGCTGCCATAACGCGATGCGACCGCGAGCAGGTCGGCGGCGCGCTGGCGCTGCTGCCAGAGTGGCGTCCGCGTTCCCGGCCGGCGGCGCGGCAAGAGCAGCGCCCGGGCGGCGTTCTCGCGGAACCGGCTGGCGAAGAGCGCCGAGGTCGCGAGCTGGCCGACGACCAGGTCCTCCAGCTCGTCGGGGTCGGGGAAGAGGAGCGCCTCGATGCCGTCCAGCGGGGCGTCGCCCTCGGGCAGACGGATCGCGATGCCGTCGTCCGACCAGATGGTCTGGACCTCGAGCCCGAGACGCTCGCCGATCCGCGCCTCGAGGGCAAGCGACCACGGCGCGTGGACCCGGCCACCGAACGGGGTCAGCAGGCACAACCGCCAGTCGCCCAGCTCGTCGCGGAAGCGCTCGACGACGATCCGCTTGTCGGTCGGGAGGGCGCCGGTCGCCTCGCGCTCGTCCTCGAGATAGGCGAGCAGATTGTCGGCGGCACGCTCGTCGAGGTCGTGCGTCTCGCGTAGCCGGGCGGTGGCCGCGCGGCGACCTTTTTCGCCACGGCCAAGATCGGCTTCGAGCTCACCGACGAAGGCGCCCAGCGCACGCCCCAGCTCCACCGGCCGGCCGACCGCGTCGCCATGCCAGAACGGCAGCTTGCCGGGGATCCCGGGTGCGGGACTCACGGTCACCCGGTCGTGCCCGATCTCCTCGACCCGCCAGCTGCTCGCGCCCAGGACGATGACGTCGCCATGCATCCCGGCGCGCAGTTCGTAGACCATCTCCTCGTCGAGCTCGCCCACACGGCGGCCGGGCGTCCCCGCCTCGCCGACCATGAAGACACCGAAGAGCCCGCGATCGGGGATCGTGCCTCCGCTCGTGACCGCGACCACCCGCGCGTCGCGTCGTCCTTCGACGATGTCGGTAACTCGATCCCAGACGACGCGTGGCTTGAGCTCGGCGAATTCGTCGGACGGATACGCGCCGGCGAGCATCCCGAGGACGCCTTCGAGGGCTTCGCGGGTGAGCGTCTCGTATGGCGAGGCCCGCGTCGCGAGGGCGAGCAGGTCGTCGACCGACCAGCGGTCCATCACGGTCATGGCCACGAGTTGCTGGGCCAGGACGTCGAGCGGGTTGCGCGGGACCTGTGTGGTCTCGATGGCGCCCTCGTGCATCCGGCGCGTGACGATCGCGCACTCGAGCAGGTCGCCGCGGTACTTCGGGAAGATGACGCCCTTGCTCGGCGCCCCGACCTGGTGCCCGGCCCGACCGATCCGCTGCAGGCCACGGGCGACGCTCGTCGGGCTCTCGACCTGGATGACGAGGTCGACGGCGCCCATGTCGATGCCGAGCTCCAGGCTGGACGTGGCGACCAGCGCGGGGAGCCGCCCCGCCTTGAGCTCCTCCTCGATGAAGACCCGCTGCTCGCGCGCGATGCTGCCGTGGTGAGCACGCACGAGCTCCTCGCCGGCAAGCTCGTTGAGCCGCTGCGCGAGGCGCTCCGAGAGCCGCCGGCTGTTGGTGAAGACGATCGTGCTGCGGTGGCTCCGGATCAGCTCGAGGATGCGCGGGTGGATCGCCGGCCAGATGCTCGTGCGGAGGTCGCCTTTGCCGGCCGGGCCGCCCGGCTGCTCCTCGAGCGGGATGACCTCGCCCATCGCCGACATGTCGTCGACCGGGACGACCACTTGCAGATCGAGCGGCTTGCGGGTCCCGGCATCGACGACGGTGACCGCCCGGTCCGGCCCGACGCCACCGAGGAACCGCGCGATCGTCTCGAGCGGCCGTTGCGTGGCGGACAGGCCGATCCGCTGCACCGGGCGGCCCGTGGCGCCCGCCCCCTCGCGGAGCGCCTCGAGGCGCTCGAGGCTGAGCGCGAGGTGGGCGCCACGCTTTGAGCCCGCGATGGCATGGACCTCGTCGACGATGACGTATTCGACGCCGCGCAGCACCTCACGGGCGGCGCTGGTGAGCATCAGATAGAGCGATTCGGGGGTGGTGATGAGGATGTCGGGCGCGTGGCGAGCGATCTGGCGCCGGTCCTCGGTCGGGGTATCGCCGGTTCGGCTGGCGACCGAGATGTGGGGCACGGGTTCGGCCAGGCGTTCGGCGGCGAGGGCGATCCCGGTCAGCGGCGCCCGAAGGTTTCGCTCGATGTCATAGGTCAGCGCCTTGAGCGGCGAGATGTACAGGGCGCGGACGAGTCCAGGCTTCTCGCGGGTCGGCGCCGGGCTCGGATCGGTCGCGAGGCGATCGAGGATGTAGAGGAACGCGGCGAGGGTCTTCCCGCTGCCGGTCGGCGCATGGATGAGCGTGTGGTCGCCGGTGGAGATGGCGGCCCAGCCGCGCGCCTGCGCGTCGGTCGGCGCCTCGAAGCTCGCCCGGAACCAATCGCGGACGGCGGGCGAGAAGGGTGCGAGCGGATCGGCGATCACGGCTTGAGCCACGGGGCGGTGAGTGTAGCGCCAGAGGGCCATTTCGACCAGATGTTCACCATCGCGCGGTCCGATGGGACCAGCATGAAACGGGCCGAATGGCCCCCACCTAGGGCCGCTTGGCCGTTCCGGACATGTCGTCCGCCGCGGTTCAATGGATCCAGGCCCCCGCCGCGTCGACGGGACGCATCGAATGGAAGGAAAGGGATCTCATGATCACCAAGCGCAACGTTGCAGCGACCCTCGGCGTCATCGCCGCGGCGATGCTGTTCTATCTCGTCAATCCATGGTCCAACCCGGACCCAAAGGGCTCGATCAGCCAGATCGTGACGGTCGCCTTCTGGCTGTCCTTCATCGCGCTCCTCGTCGTCCTCTTCGAGATGCGCAAGGAGCCGGGCACCGAGCCGGTCGAAGTCGAAGGACCCGCCTTCGCGCGGTTCCTCTTCGGCAGCACGCGCGCCGGCCTGTTCTGGCTCCCGATCCGGCTCTTCGTCGGGTTCGCCTGGCTCGAAGCCGGCTGGCACAAGGCCAGTGGCGCAGGCTGGCTTGATGGCGGTTCGGCCCTCCAGGGCTATTGGACCCACGCTGTCGCGATCCCCGCGACGGGTGCTGGCAGCCCGGCGATCACCTACGACTGGTACCGCACCTTCCTCCAGACGCTGCTCGACAGCAATGCGTACACTTGGTTCGCCCCGCTCATCGCGTTCGGTGAGATCGCGGTCGGGATCGGGCTCATCATCGGCTGCCTGACCGGCTTCGCGGCCTTCTTCGGGGCGCTGATGAGCATGTCGTTCCTGCTCGCCGGTTCGGACTCGAGCAACCCCGTGATGCTCAGCCTCGCGATCGGGCTCATCCTCGCCTGGAAGGTCTCGGGCTACTACGGCCTCGACCGGTACATCCTCCCGCTCCTCGGCACGCCGTGGCGTCCGGGAGCGATCGCCGGCCGGAACACGCTCCCTGTCGCCGCGGTCGCCGGCTGATCCATCCGTCAACACTGTTGGCCGCGATCGGTGGGGAGCCGCCAGGCGCGATGCCGGTCGCAACCGTCCTGGCCACCCTCGAGGATGGGCGGCGCTGGACGAGCGGCCTGCCGAACGCTCGCGCGGTGGTCCTGTCCGACGAGCCGCCCGCCATCCTGCTCGGCCTGTGGGGCTCGGACGGTCGGGCGCCGGACCCGGACGGGATCCGGGTCGTCCAGCTCGCACGGCACGACCTCGTCGTCGCATTCCGGAGCGCCCGGCTACGCGAGACGCTCGAACGTGAACGCAGCGAACTGACCGCCGTCGTGGACGGCACCGCAGACCTCATCCTCCAGGTCGACGGTGAACGGCGGGTGGTGCGGCTCAACCCGGCCGGCGAGCGATTGCTGGGCGTCGCGGTCGCCGACGCGATCGGTCTGACCTGCGCTGACGTGCTCGGCTGCGCGGTGGCGGGCGGCCACGGGCCGGACGACTGCCCCCTGCTCGAGGTCATGACCACCGGCGAGCCGATGCCCTATCGCGAGACCGCCATCCGGGGCGCCGATGGCGGCTCGATCCGTGTCGCCGGCGGCTATTCGGCCGTGGCCCGCACCGGCGATGGCCGGGCTCCCGCGGGACGCGCGCAGGCGACGGCGATCATCCGCGACATCAGCGCGGTCCGCGCCCTCGAGGAGCTGCGCGAGGGCTTCGTGGCCACGGTCAGCCACGAGCTGCGAACGCCGCTCTCGCTTATCCGGGGCTACGCCGAGACGCTCCTCCATCTCGACGTCGAACCGGCCGTGCAGCGGGCCTATCTCGAACGGATCGACGAGGTCACCGGACGCCTGTCGGCGCTCGTCGGGCAGATCCTGGATGTGACCCATCTCCAGGCCGACCCGCTCATCCTCGAGCGGGCGCCCGTGTTGTTCGCGGCGCTGGTCGCCCGGCTGCGGGGCGACCTCGAGACCTCGGGCCGCGCCGATCGGCTCGTCGTCGATCTCCCGCCGGACCTGCCGCCGATCGAAGTCGATGCCGCGCGCGTCGGCCAGATCCTCGAGAATCTCGTCGAGAACGCCTTCAAGTACGGGCCGCCCGACGGCCTGGTCGCGGTCTCGGCAGACGTGGAAGGGGAGTGGCTGGCCGTCGCCGTCGATGACGAGGGTGTCGGGGTCCCGGCCACCGAGCGGGCGCTCGTCACGGAACCGTTCCACCGAGCCTGGAATGTCCGCGAATCGCGGATCCCGGGGACCGGCCTCGGGCTCTACATCTGCCGCCGCCTCGTGGAGGCGCACGGCGGCCGGCTTCGCCTCGAGGACCGGCCCGACCGCCGCCCCGGAACCCGCGTGTCGTTCACGCTGCCGCTGTTGCGCGGTCGGCGCCAGGAACCTGTCCCCCAGCGCGCGCGCACGCGACCGATGGCCCGGGCCGAGGTGGACGGTGGCTGACACGATCCTCATCGTCGAGGACGAGCCCGAGTTCGCCGACCTCGTCGAGCTGTGGATGGGCCGGGCAGGCTATCGGACCGTCGTCGCGCGGACGGGTCCCGACGCCCTGCGGCGCTTCTACGAGGACCATCCCGACCTCCTGATCCTCGACGTGTCGCTACCGGGTCTCGATGGCTGGCAGATCATCGCGCGGGTCCGTGAGTTCAGCCGCATCCCGATCCTGATGGTCACCGCCCGCAGTTCCGAGGCGGACAAGGTCCGCGGCCTCAAGCTCGGCGCCGACGACTACATCACCAAACCGCTGAGCTTCCCGGAGCTGTCGGCGCGGGTCGAGGCGGCGCTCCGTCGGGCCTCGACCGCGAACCCCGATCGGCCCCGCCGGCTGCAGCATCGCGACCTCGTGGTCGACCTGGATGAGCATCGCGCTCGCCTGCGTGGCGACGAGATCCGGCTGACTCCGACCGAGTTCCGACTGCTCGCCTATCTCGTCGAGCATGCCGGGCAGCTGGTGACGCACCGGCAGGTCCTCGGTGCGGTCTGGGGCGCGGGCTATGACGTCGATGTCCACCTGCTGCGGATGACCATCCGGAACCTGCGCCTGAAACTCGATGCGGCCGCTCCCGGCGAGGCGTACATCGCGACCGAATACGGCCTTGGCTACAGGCTCACGGGCCCGGCACGACCCGTGGAAGGAACGGGCTAGGGCGGGCGCCCGCCACACAAGACGCCGATGTGCCGACTCCCTTACAATACCCCCAGGGAGTATATGGGCGATGCGGCCAGGTCAAATCGGCCCCGCGACCTCGCCATCCCGTCAGGTGGGTAAGCCGATCGCGATGGACCACCGCGAGCATCACCAACAGGACCTAGCAGCGCAGGCCGAGCATCTCGAGGAGGTCGCCGGGGCGACGCCTACGCGTGGCCACCAGCAGCACGCCGCGGGCGGCCACGACAAGCACGCCGGGCACTCGGTGGCGATGTTCCGGGACAAGTTCTGGCTCAGCCTCGCCCTGACCATCCCGGTCGTGGTTCTGAGCCGGGACATCCAGACCTGGTTGGGCTACTCCATCCCGCTCTTGCCGGGTATCGACTACGTCGCGGCGATCATCGGCACTGTCCTCTTCTTCTACGGCGGGATGGTCTTCATCCGTGGCGCCCAGCGTGAGCTGGCCGACCGCTCGCCCGGGATGATGACGCTGATCTCACTGGCCATCGTCGTCGCCTTCGTGACGTCATGGGCGGGCACGCTCGGCCTGTTCAAGGTCGAGATCTGGTGGGAACTCGCCAGCCTGATCACCATCATGCTGCTGGGGCACTGGCTCGAGATGCGCTCGATCGCCCAGGCGCAGGGGGCACTCTCCGCCCTCGCCGCATTGCTCCCGGATACGGCGGAACGCATCACCGCCGACGGCCCCGAGGAGGTGCCGATCGTCGAGTTGCGTATCGGCGAAATCGTTCTCGTTCGCCCTGGTGCGCGCGTGCCTGCGGACGGCGTGATCGTCGAAGGGACAGCGGACGTCGACGAGTCGATGATCACCGGCGAGTCACGGGCCGTGACGAGGCAGCCGGGCGATACGGTCATCGCCGGTACGGTCGCTGCCGGCGGATCGCTCCGGATCAAGGTCACCGCCACCGGCGAAGGGACCGCCCTGTCCGGGATCATGCGTCTCGTCGCACAGGCTCAGGCGTCGGCCTCTCGCGCTCAGGCCCTGGCCGATCGGGCAGCGGCGATCCTGTTTTATGTCGCCTTGGCCGCCGGTCTCATCACGTTGGCCTTCTGGTGGCTGCAGGGCGATCCCGAGGGCGCCCTGGGGCGTACCGCAACCGTGCTTGTCATCGCCTGCCCCCACGCCCTCGGGCTGGCGATCCCGCTCGTGATCGCGATCTCCACCTCGCTCGGCGCCCAGAACGGGCTCCTGATCAGGATCGGCTGGCCCTCGAGCGGGCCCGGACGGTCAGGACAGTGATCTTCGACAAGACCGGGACTCTCACCAAGGGCGAGCCGATCCTGGCCGACGTGAGCGGCGACCCCGAGGCGCTCCGGCAGGCAGCTTCGGTCGAGGCCGATTCCGAACACCCGCTGGCCCGAGCCATCGTGGAAGGCGCCAAGACCCGCGGCCTGACCCTCTCGACGGCGACCGCGTTCGAGCCGCTGCCGGGTCGCGGCGCTCGCGCCACCGTGGATGGCCACGACGTCGCCGTGGGCGGACCGCGCCTCCTCGCCGAGATGTCGCTGGCGCCGGTCCCCGTCGCGGTCGACTGGGATCGCCAGGGCCGGACGGTCGTGCACATCATCGTGGACGGCGAGGTGGCCGGGGCGATCGCCGTCGAGGACGAAATACGGCCGGAGTCCAGGGAGGCCGTCGAGGCTCTTCACGCGCTCGGCATCCGGGTGGCCATGATCACCGGCGACAGCCAGGCCGTCGCCGACTCGGTGGCTCGTCGCCTTGGCATCGACGAGGTCGCGGCCCAGGTCCTCCCGGCCGACAAGGCCGCCGCCGTGAAGCGCTTCCAGGAAGGTGGTCGCAGGGTCGCGATGGTCGGCGATGGCGTGAACGACGCCCCCGCGCTGGCCACGGCGGACGTCGGCATCGCCATCGGCGCTGGTACTGACGTCGCCGTCGAGTCGGCCGGCATCGTGCTGGTCCGGAACGATCCACGGGACGTCGTCGCGGCCATCGAACTGTCGAGGGCCACCTACAACAAGATGATCCAGAACCTGGTCTGGGCCACCGGCTACAACCTGGTGGCCATCCCGATCGCCATGGGCCTCTTGGTCCCGTGGGGGATCGACCTGCCGATGTCCGTCGGGGCGATCGCGATGAGCGTCTCGACCATCGTCGTCGCCATCAACGCCCAACTCCTTCGCCGCGTCCGACTGCGGCGCGACGCGGCCGGCGCCCCACCACGGCTGGCCACGGCGTCGGGCTCAGGCTAGGGTCGCGGCCGTGGGCGGGCGGGAACGGCCTGCCGACGGCCGAACATCCTCGTTTGTTGACCCCCGTGTTGACCCCCGGTCAACGATTCGGCCATTTCGCTTCGGGATCACAGCCCGACCATCCGGCCCGTTGACCCCCGGTCAACGAATCTTGCAGGTTCGCCCTGGATCACAGCCCGACCATCCGGCCCGTTGACCCCCGGTCAACGAATCACGTGGTTCTCAATGAAAATCCAGGCCGACCCGTACGACTGTTGACCCCGGGACAACGCGGTGACGAGGTCGAGACGCGTGGGGCCGCACCCTCCGCAGAATCGTTGACGCGAGGTCAACGCAGCGCACGTATGGCAGGCGCGGCGGTCGGCCTCAGCCTGAAACGTTGACCCGCGGTCAACGCCACGGCGGAGGGAGGTTCGCCGCCAGATGATTGCCAGTAGAGGGTCGCCTGACATGCTCGGCTCATGCCCGATCGCCGCATCATCACGCCACGAAAAGCGCCCCGAACCACCACCGGCCGCACGTGCCGTGAGATGCGTGTCGGCATCGGAGCCGAGATCCGTCGCATGCGCAGCGACGCCGGACTCTCCCAGCGGCGCTTGGCAGCGCTGGCGGGCATCGACCATGGCCACCTGTCGCTCATCGAGCGCGGCCTCCGCGAATCAAGCCTCGCCGTTCTTATCGCCATCGCAACCGCCCTCGGCGGGACTGTGAGCCTTCGATTCTTCCCGGGCACAGGTCCCCGGATAGCGGATCCGATCCAGGCGCGCGTCACCGAGGCATTCGTCCGCATCCTGGATCCTCGTTGGACCCGAATGGTCGAAGTCCCGGTCTACCGTCCGGCACGGGGCGTGATCGACATCGTCACGCACGATCGAGCCGCGGGCATCGTCATCGCGACAGAGGTCGAATCGGAGCTCCGGCGCCTCGAACAGCAGCTTCGCTGGTCAAATGAGAAAGCCGAGTCGTTGCCGTCGGCCGAATTCTGGCGGTTCATCGAGGGAGATCCACGGATCGACCAGTTGCTGGTCCTCCGCTCGACCCGAACCAACCGCCAGCTTGCCGAGCGGTTTTCCGAAACCCTCGCTGTGGCCTTTCCGGCGAGCCCGATCGAGGCATACCGAGCGCTCACGAGACCCGACGTTGCCTGGCCGGGTTCTGCCATCTTGTGGGCCACCGTCGAAGGCGACACGGCGAGGATCCATGAACAGCCGCCGCGCAGCGTGACGGTCTCGCCCTAGCGACTGGTCGTCCCAGTCGCTAGTCGAACGGCCTTGATCGCCGTTGGATCGGCAGCCCGCAGGTCAGCGTCGGCGGCGCGGATCTCGAATCCGGCCTGCTCGAGGAGGCGCTTTGCGATCGAGGCGCGGAGGCTGCTATCGATGGGCTCGATCTGATCTCGTTCGGCGACGGTGATCTCAGTGCGGATATCGGCGTCAGGTGCGTCGAGTGCCGCCAGCAAGGCCCCGGCAAGGCCACGTTGCCGGAACGCGGGCGCAACGCCGACGGCCAGGAGCTCGCGGGCGCCGTTTTCGGGTGGGCCGACGACGGCCAACCCGACAACCAGCGTCCCTCCGACGGCTGCTGTGACGGTCGCGCCGGCGCGGAGCGCGGCGAGGATCAGAGCGTGGCCGTCGACCGGGTCGGCGGGTGCGATGACACGCGTGGCGAGCCGGAGTCGCTCCCAGGCCGGGGCTTCGATACCGAGGATCGTCGGATCCCCCATGACGGGACTCGCATCCAAGGCGGCCGGCGAGCCCTTGGAAGTCGCCGCCTCCGGATCCCACCATCCGCGATCCCGAGCCACCTGCAGCAATCGAGGCACGACGAGTCGCCGGACCGATTCGGCCGTCTCGAGCGATCGAGCCTCCGCGGCGGCCTGGGTCGGGTCGAGTTCCACCCCTGCATTCGGTACGTCCTCGAACGTCGTAGGCAGCGGCGCCTGCCCGTACCGCGCCCCCTCCTCCTGCCATCGCTCCCGCCAGGCGATGGGCGTCTCGCCCGGCACATCGCGGTGGGCCCCGGCCAACCAGACGAGGCTCCACGAGCGTGGCACGACGCGGTACGCGTCGTACCCGCCACCTCCGGTCGCCAGCCATCGCCCTCCGGCATGACGATGCGAGAGCCGGTC